>JAGWNY010000074.1 GCA_028872915.1 Verrucomicrobiota bacterium | reverse complement strand
TCACGGGTTCATCGGGCGGAGGCGGAACGCCGGACTTCTCATTGTCCGCTTCGCCGAACAGCCTGACCATCACGCAGGGGGCCAATGGCACCAGCACGATTAGCGTCAATCCCGTCAATGGCTACAACAACACAGTCAGCTTGTCAGCCTCCGGCCTGCCTTCGGGCGTGACGGCGTCATTCAATCCGGGCAGCACGACCAGCGGCAGCACATTGACATTGACTGCCAGCGCCACGGCTGCCACCGGTTCAACCACCGTCACCATCTCCGGCACCGACGGCACCCTGACCCATACCACCACGATCAGCCTGACGGTCGCCGCGTCCGGCGGCGGCGGTTTGCCCGCGGGCTGGACCGATGCGGACATCGGTTCGGTGGGCCTGGCCGGCAGCGCTTCCTATAGCGGCGGCACGTTTACTGTTTCAGGAAGCGGCAACGACATCTGGAGCACCAGTGACGCGTTCAATTACGCCTACCAATCCGTTTCGGAGGATCAAACCATTGTTGCCCACGTCGTTTCGGTGCAAAACACTGCAAGCTGGGCTAAATCAGGCATCATGGTCCGTGTAAGCACCTCTGCCAACGCCACTTATGTAGCCGTTTATGTGACTCCCGCCAACGGCGTGAGCATGCAAATCCGGCCATCGGACGGGGCCAGCGCCATTGACGTGGCCCGGCAGACCGGGTTGACGGCGCCGTATTGGGTGAAGATTGTGCGTTCGGGAAATACGTTTACGGGATACAGTTCGCCGGACGGTTCGACTTGGACGGAAGTGGCGGCGACGAACGTAACGATGGCCAGCGGCGTGGACGCGGGATTGGCCGTGTGCGCGCACAACAACACGGCGCTCAACACCTCCACGTTCGACAACGTGAGCATCGCCGGACCGGCGCCGGACTTCTCATTGTCGGCCTCCCCCGGCAGCCTGACCATCGTCCAGGGCAACAACGGCACAAGCACGATCACGATTAATCCCGTCAACGGCTACAACAACACAGTCAGCCTGTCGGCCTCCGGCCTGCCCAGCGGCGTGACGGCTTCATTCAATCCGGGCAGCACGACCAGCAGCAGCACATTGACATTGACTTCCAGCAGCACGGCTGCCACTGGTTCAACCACCGTGACCATCACCGGAACCGATGGCACGTTGACCCATACCACCACGATCAGCCTCACAATCGCCGCGGCTTCCAGCGGCAATTTCTCCGGCTGGTATCAAGTCAATGACCGCAACAGCGGCAAGGACGCTGTCGTTCGTTATGCAGCCCTGACCAATGGCGCGGACGTGGTTCTTTATACATTTGGCTCGTCGGGAAACGATGTCTGGGAATTAACGCCAACCGACAGCGGTTACTACAAAATCATCAACTATAACAGCAGTTTGGTTATGGCCGTTCAAGGCGCCTCCACGTTGTCTGGGGCCAAAGTCATCCAATGGAGCTTCGGCTCGGCGCAAAATGATCAATGGATGCCGGTCAGCGTCGGCGGCGATTACTACAAACTTGTGAATCGTCACAGCGGATTGGTTCTGGACGTCGCGGGTGGCGGCGCCAGCAACGGCACGGCATTCGATCAGGCGGCTGACACCGGGGCGGCCAACCAGCAGTTCCAATTCATCAGCACGCCCGAAAGCGGCGGCAGCGGTTCAACCAATTACACCGCCACGCAAGTCCTCTCCGGCGTCCAGAAAAAAATGACCTCCACCTATCAGATCAACACCGAACCGCATATCAACACCATGACCCGCGCGATGAACGTAAACGTGTATCAAGTCGGCTCCGGTGTTTTTGCCTACACCTCCAGCATGGCGATTGATGACGACGGCATTGACCCGGACCCGGATCCGGACCATCAGAGCCAGACCACGTGGACCGACGACAGCGGACAGTATCTGGGCGCGCATCACGTTGCTTATTATGTGTTGGGTGACGATTGCTGGGACAACGAGCCGGCGCAAGGGGGCAATTATCATCCGTGCCCGCACTTCTATTACGCCGATCACAATATCACCGGCCTGCAATTCGCCCTGATTTTCTACAACGGCAAGGTCGAGGGCGCCGTCTTTGGCGACACCCAGGGCACGGACGTGACCAGCACCTCGAACAACGATTCGCGCGAACTTGGCGAAGCTTCCGTCATGGCCGCTTACCAACTCGGCATCCCCGACAGCGGCACCACCGGCGGCGTGACCGGCGGCGTGACCGTCGTGATCTTCTCCGGCTCGCAATGGGTCGTGCATGGCTCGGACAGCACAACCTTGAACAACAACGCCCAAGCGATGATCCAGAAAGCGTTGAATACGCTCGGACCGCAGGTTCAATGAACCGCAAGAACCGCTTCAGCCCATCCCTCTCCCCCAAGGTGGAGGGTGACTTTCGCGCGGTGGCCGCTTTGTTCCCAAAGCGGGGTGGCGCTCGCCCCATGGGATAGCGGTTCGGATATTGGTCTCGCGCGGAATTGCTGGTCTTAGAGCACGAAGCCGTTGCCATGTGATTGTCTTTCTGCCATCGGGAATTTTTCGTTTGCGGGTTTTCAGCGGCGGCTCAATGAACACGGAGGAGGCAGTGGACGTTCGTGACAGCCAGCCAGAACACTCGCATCTTTGTCCGAGTTTCATTCGTGGCAAAGAGATTATGTCCCGGCAAATCGTCGGCCAACCCGACCGACCAACGGCATGGCCCCCCGCCCCAGGCGCGGCAACCCCAAATCGTTCTCAAAAAGCCGCGGCTCATCGCGCTGCGAGGAGCGGACGGCGACGTCCGGGGGGAAGAATCCCCCCGGGCCGCGCGGCGCGCTTGAACTTTACGGAAAGGTCGGATGCTCGACGCCGACCCGATAAAAGCGCGTGCTGCCATCGGGAGCGACCGCATCCGTTGCCGTGTTTGTGGGAACCGTGGCAACGATGTTCGTGGCAATCGTCGAATCGAAGCCCGCCAGCAAATCCGCGCCCCGTTCGATCCAGTAGCTCCTGTCGGCAGCGCTGGGCCAGCTCAAAACCACGCTCGTCCCGGCGGACGACGCGGACAATCGCAAGCACGAAGCGGCATTGGTCGGGTTCGTGCCGGCGATCCACTCAGCAA
Organism: Verrucomicrobiota bacterium; assembly: GCA_028872915.1. Lineage (GTDB taxonomy): Bacteria > Verrucomicrobiota > Verrucomicrobiia > Limisphaerales > UBA11358 > UBA11358. The sequence goes on along the minus strand of JAGWNY010000074.1, from coordinate 7,567 downwards.
GATTGCTCATGCCGTCGTGATCCGGGTCCGCGTTCGGGTCCACGCCCAAATGGCCAAAATATTCCTCCTCCCACCAATCCGGCAGACCGTTGCCGTCCGAGTCCACAATGCGCTCGATGTTGAGGCGCCCGCCGGTGCGCACCAAACCCTGCAAACCCGAAACGACATCCACGTTCGCCAGAACCCGTTGCACGCGCTGGCTGACGGTGTCGGATGGAAAATTCATGGCCGCAAACGCGACGGCGCCGGAGACCTGGGGCGCCGCCATCGAAGTGCCGTCCAGGTACTGGCACAGCCCGCTGATGACGGATGCGGTGGCGGGCGAAGCCCCCGCCAGGGTCACGCCATCGGCCTCGGAAATGGAAATCGCGGGAATCCAATCGTTCGAACTTTGCAAAGTGCCAAAGAAGCTCCCGGCGGCATTGTTGTAAATGATGGCCGCGCGCGCCCCGGCGGCCATGGCATTGGCCACCTTGTTGGAAAAGGTCAGCGTCCCGCGTTGTATCAGGGCAATGTTGTTGCTGACCGCCGACGGAAAATCGGGCGGATTTCCAAGACCGCAATTATAGACGGTCGCGGTCACACCTGTGACGTTCGTCGTGATGCCTGAGAACGTCATGGGATCGGCGCTGTAATTTGTGCCGTTCTCCACGACCCATGAAGTAACCCTCGGTCCTTGGGGTATGAGGAGCGGATCAACGGGCAGCAGAGAGAGAACCTGCACTCCCGGCGCTCCCAGGTCCACCGTGCTGGCGCCGTAATCCGAAAACGACGCCAGATTGTCGTTGTCGTCGGTCGCCGCGACGACGATCTCGTTTGAGAGTCCGTAGTTTGCCGGATAAATCGGAGTCGTATCGTTGTCGCTGCTGTTGTTGCCGGCGGCGCAACAAAAGATGATGCCCGCGCTTCCCGCCTCCTCCATGGCCGAGAGTTCGGCGCCGTCATAGCCGGCCCCGCCGAACGACTCGTTGATGACCACAACGTTGACCCCCAGCCCCTTCATCCTGACCGCATAATCAATCGCCTCAATCACGGCCGAATCCGCCAGCGTTTCGCCATCGTTCGATGCCCGCAACGCCATGATCCTGGCCTCGAAATCCACGCCAATCACACCCATCCCATTGTCGCCCACGGCGGCGATGATCCCCGCCACGTGCGTCCCGTGAAAACCCGAATCCGACGGGTCCGGGTCATTGTCCGCGAAGTCGTAGCCGTACGTCCCGTCGGCGGGGTTTCCGTCGGTGTTCACCCACATATTGTCGTGCAGGTCGGGATGGTTGTAATCCACGCCGGTATCAATGACGGCGACGACCGGAGGATTTGTGCCGGCCGGACGCGCCAGCGCCCACGCCGCCAAAAAGTGAATGTCATCCCCCGCCGTTCCACTCAACGGGCCTGCCGGGTCGGTGCCGGCTTGGCCGGTGTTTTGGAGCGCCCATTGATTCGTGAAAAAAGTGTCGTTGGGCGTCGCGCCCGTCACCCAGCGCAGGTAATTCGGCTCGGCCGTCTCCACGTCCGGGTCATGAAGCAGTTCCGCCATCAGTTCCGGGGTCGTGCGGCTGGCGGCATGGACCAATCCGGTCTGGCACCCCCGAAACCGCGAAAGGCGGGCGAAAAAATGCTTCCAGACGAGCGAATGACCGGTCAATCGCTCGCGGACCGTCACGGGGCCAACGGATGGCTTGAAGGTGACAATGACATCTCCCGGAACATAAGCCTCGGCCGGATGCGCCCCGGCCGTCCACGCCCCTGCGGCGACCCAAAGCGTCAGACTGGCGGCCAAAAGACCATGCGGAAGCGTTTTCATTGAAGCTCGACGGATCGTAAAATAGGCCATCCGCGTCAAAACGCAACTTTCCCGAAAGCCGACCAGAGGAAGGGGAAGGATGGCGGAAAAAAGCCGGAGACTCCTCGCGTCGTCTTCTACGGGACGGCTGGGCTGCCTGAAATCTTTTTCGAAAATGCCCGAAGTTTCGTAATTGCAGCACGGAGGAGGCAGCGCACGTTCGTGACTGCCAGCCAGAACACTCGCATCTTTGTCCGAGTTTCATTCGTGCCAGAAAGATTATGTTCCGGCAAATCGTCGGCCAACCCGACCGGGCCAACGGCATGGCCCCCGCCTCCGTCCTCACCGCAGAAACTCTTCCGCCGCCGCGTCCGCAAAACGCATGCCCAGCGGCGTCAGTTGGAACCGCGTCGCGTCGCGCCTGCCCCAGCCGCGCCCTGCCAGATCGTCCATCTCGCGCCGCCAGCCCTCCCGCAAATCAAAATCCGTCACGCGCCGAAATTCCTCAAACGGCCAGCCGGCGTTCATGCGCAATCCAAAGGCCGCCGTTTCCCCCGCGCGCCGCAGCGGCGGCAATTCTTCACTCGATTCAATCGCCCGTTTTCCGCTTTCAATCTCCGCGCAATACAGTTGTGTGTTCGGCCAATTTTTTGTCCGCAGGGCGCGAATATAACTTGTCGCGCCCGGCCCCAACCCGTAAAACGAACCGCCGCGCCAATAATTCACGTTGTGCCGGCAGGCCATCGAGGGCGCGTCCGCCATGCGCCCGCCCGAATGGCGCGCAAAATTGGCGATTTCATATTGATGAAACCCGGCTTCGGCGGCCCGCGCCGCGAGTTCGTCGTGCATGTCGCAGGCCAGGTCTTCGTCCACCGAAAATCGTCCCGCCTGCAATTGATGGAACAATGGCGTGTCTTCCTCGTAAATCACCTCGTAGCACGACAGATGCTCGCTTTGCATCGCCGTCACCTCATCCAGCGTGGAACGCCACGCGGCCATGCTCTGGCCGGGAATGGCAAACATCAGGTCCAGGTTCACGTTGTCAAAACCCGCCCGCCGCAAAATATCGAACGATTTGAAAACCATTTCGCGCGAATGAACCCGCCCCAGTCGTTCCAACAACGATTCGTCCAGCGATTGCACCCCCATCGAAATACGGTTCACTCCATGATCGCGCAGCAGTTTTGCCTTGTCCGCCGACACCGTCGCCGGATTGCATTCCACCGTGAATTCCTCCGCGCCAGGCAACCCCAACGCCTCCATTGCCCGGAAAACTTCTTCCCATTGCCGCAGGTTCAGCAGCGACGGCGTCCCGCCGCCAAAGAAAATCGTCCGGGGCCGGAGGTCTCCCGCCACCATCCCCATTTCGCGGACCAGCGCGTCCACGTAACGGTTCATCAAATCGCCGTTGGGAACTTCGGAATAAAAGGCGCAATACTCGCATTTGTGCGCGCAAAACGGCACGTGAACGTAAAGACTGGCCGCTGTTGCGGTCTGTTCCGGCATGAAGCGAAAGTAACCGCAACAATTCCGCAAAGCGAATGAATTTCCAGGCCCCGGTCATCGTCCTACATGGATATGTCATATACCATGCCGATTTTTACGCTATATTAATGTCTTATGCACCCATTTCCCAGTGGCATCCGCCTGTTTTTCCCAATCCTTTTCGGAATCCTGCTCTCTTCCGCGCGCGGCCAGTTGCTCATTACCAATGATTCCCTCTCGGTAAATTTCGACACAACTTCCGGCCAATTTTCCGTCACGAACACGGTTTCAGGCCGCGCCTTCATTCCCCAGGGCAATTTCAACGAAACCAATGGCACGGCCGTAATCCAGACGGTCACCAACGCCGTTTTCGGCAATGGCCAGGCCATCGAATTTTCCCATGCCGATGGCAACAGCGATGCCATCATGCTCTTCCCGAACGTTCCCTTCGTCCTCTTTCAATCCACGCTCGTCAATACAAACGCGCAGACGGTTGTATCAAACCGGATTCATACGTTGACGGCCTTGGTGGATTTGAATGAGCCGGTCGGCAACCTGGCGGCTTTGGGAACCGGCGGCCTCACCACGCCCTCCGCCAATCCGGGTAGCTATGCGTGGCTGGCGATGGCCGATCCGCAGACGCGCAACGGCGTCGTCAGCGGCTGGCTGACCAGCGACCGCGGCAGCGGCATCGTCTTTGGCAGCGTCAATGGCAGCCTCGCCCAGGTGGACGCTCAACTGGACTACGGACGCCTCCAGTTTTTGCCCGGCCAGACCAACTTGCTCGAAACTTTCGCCATGGGCTATTTCGATGACGCGCGCATCGGACTGGAAACGTGGGCCGGCGAAATCGCAAATGTTTATGACATCCATCTGCCCCCGCAACCGGACGGGCTATGCACGTATCCCATGAGACCCAACGGCGGCGCTTCCAGCCCTTCGGCGGTGGCCCAACTGTCTGATTTCGTAAAAACCAACCTTGAACCGTTCGGTTTTTCGATGATCCAGATTGACGCCGGCTGGCAGGCGGGAATTATCTCCACGAACGGCAGCAATCACGGAGGGCCGCGGGTTTTTACGGAATATACCAACGCTTATTCGGCAGGAGTCCAGCCGACGGCCGATTACATGACCAACGATGGCATCTCGCCGGGCATCTGGTTCGAGCCGTTTGCCGGCACCTCGGATGATCCGTATTTCACGAATCATGAGGATTGGTTTGTCCAAACAACAAATGGCGCCCCGTATTGGTGCGAGTGGGGCGGCAATTCCCTGGACATGACCTATCAACCGGCGCGCGATTACGTCAGCAACGTGGTGTCGAACCTGGCGCACAATTGGGACTATCGCTATTTCAAGATGGACGGCTTTTGGACCGGCACGGCCACGCCGTTGAAATACGTCAATTCCGGCTACTCGTACGACGGGATGGGCGACGCCGTTTTTTCCAATCCGGCGATCCCGAACATCGAAGCGTTCCGGGATGGCATCAAGCTGGTGCGCGAGGCGGCGGGCACAAATGTCTTTCTGGATGCGTGCAACGTTGCCCAGAACATGCGCTCTTACAGCGGCTCATTTGGCTTGGTGGACGCCATGCGCGTGGGGCCGGACAATAGCGCGAGTTGGGGTTCGGCTTCGGGAAACGGCTCCGGCTGTTTGCGCAGTCCCCTCTTCGGCTCGCGCGATTATTTTTTGCAGGGCCGCGTCTGGTATAACGACCCGGACACGGTTTACGTGAGAACAAATTTCACCGAAGCGCAAGCCGAAGCCATCGCGTCGTGGTTTGGCGTCAGCGGGCAACTGACCCTGGATGGCGACTGGATTCCAGGATTGCCGCCGGACCGGCTCGATATTTTAAAACGCATTTTTCCGCATCATGGATTGCTGCCGCGCCCGGTGGATTATTTCGAGCACGATCCGCCGAATATCTGGCTGCTTGCGGAGCCGGCGGCGTCCAACGCCCCGGAGCGCGATGTGATCGGCATTTTCAACTGGAGCGCCACCGCGAATCTGAACGTCAACGAGACGCTGGCGCATCTGGGCCTCGATCCAAATACGGACTACGTCGGGTTCGATTTCTGGTCCAACTCCGTGCTTCCCGTCATCCAGGGCGCCCTGCAAACCACACTGCCCCCGGCAAGCTGCCAGATTATCGCCGTGCGCCCGGCATCCGGTACGCCGGAGTTGTTGAGCACGTCGCGCCACGTGACCCAGGGCATCGTGGACGTGCTGGCGGAAAACTGGGACGGCACGAACACCTTGAGCGGCGTCAGCAAACTGGTGGCCGGTGATCCGTATGAACTGCGCATTTATTCCACCAACAACTGGCAGGTCCAGTCCGCGCAGGTTTCCGCCGCCGACCAGGCCGCCGGCGTGACCGTTGCCTCCATAAGCGAAAGCAACCTCCTTGCGCGCGTGACCCTCAATTCTCCCACCAACCGGACCGTGAATTGGTCGGTTGACTTTACGCCCGAACCGCTGGTCACGCTCCTCGCTCCAACCAATGGCCAAGTCTTTTACACCAATGACATCCTTACCCTGAGCGCCGCCGCCAGCGATCCGGTCGGCAGCATCACACAGGTGGATTTCTACCAGGGCGCCGCCAATATCGGCTCCATCATGACGCCTCCTTACACCCTGGCCATCTCAAATTTGTCCGTCGGGACCTACGATTTCTCCGCCGTGGCCGCCGACAGCCTCGGACTGTCCAGCACCAGCGCCGTGGCCCAGGTCCAAGTGACGTTGTTCGTTCCGTTCACCCTGTCCGCGTCCCCGGCCTCGCAAATGGTTTCGCCCGGCGCCGCGACCAATTTTTCGATTACCGTCACTGCCACAAATGGTTTTTCAGGCGCGGTGACTTTCGGGCTGAATGGCCTGTCCCCGGACGCCTCGGCGGCGTTTAATCCGCCCAGCGTCGCCGGCTTCGGTGCCGCAACGCTCACCGTGACGACCTCCAATGGCATTGTTCCGGGCACTTATGATTTGACCATTTTTGGCGCGAGCGGCCCGCTCACAAACACGGCCGCGACGACGCTCGTCATCGCCGGGAACAATTTGAAATGGGCCCCCGTTTCCAGCGGCGTTTGGGATACCAACACCGCCAACTGGGTGAACGTCAACTCCAGCCTGGCCGGCCCATTCCAGCAGGGCGATAATGTGCTCTTTGACGATTCAGGCAGCGCCTATCCCGGTGTGACCATCGCCGCCGGCGTCGCCGTCCAGCCGGCCTCCCTCACCGTGAATGCCGACCTGACGGATTACAGCATCAGCGGCGCCGGCAAGATAACCGGGGCCACCGGCATCGAAAAGGATGGCGCGGTCGCCTTGACGATCTCGACCACAAATGATTTTACCGGCCCGGTTGCCGTCAATGATGGCAAGTTAACCGTCGGCGCGGCGTCCGCGCTCGGCAATTCCTCCTCCGTCACCATCGCCAGCGGCGGCACGTTGGACCTGAACGGCTTTAATTTGACCGGAAAAGCCGTTCTCGTTTCAGGGACCGGCAGCGGCGGCAACGGCGCCATCGTCAACGGCGGCGCTCAACAAATCAATGCCCTCAACAACGTCACGCTTGCCGGTGACACGACTCTCGGCGGCTCAGGGCGCTGGGACATTCGCGGCGGCGCGCCCAGCTTGAACACCAGCCCGGCGGGCAACGCCTTTAATATCGTCAAGACCGGCGTCAACCAGGTCTCGCTGGTCGGCGTGGGCACGATTGATCCGGCCCTCGGCAATATAGACATTCAACAAGGAACATTTGCCATTCAAACGACCACCACGCAGGTCGGCGACCCCGCCAAGACTATCACCATCCACAATGGAGCAACGCTCGACCTCTGGACATTGACGGCAACGCCCTTGAACAAACAAATCGTCGTTGACGATGGCGGGACCATCTTTGACGAACACGGCCCATCCATTATTGCCGGGCCTGTCACGCTCGAAGGAACGGCCGCTTTTGATGTCAACAACGCCGGCGCCCCGCCCACGCTGACCATGAACAATGTCCTGGGCGGTTCGGGCGGCATGACGGTCTCCGGTGGCGGCAATCTTGCCCTTGCGGGAACCAACACCTACAGCGGCGATACAACCGTGACGGCGGGCAGCCTTATTCTGACCAACAACGGCTCGATTTCGGGCAGCGCCCTGGTCACCATCGCCGCCGGCGCGACTCTGGACGCCAGCCAGCGCTCGGATGCCACCCTGGCCCTGGCTTGGGGCCAAACGCTGACCGGCAATGGGACTCTCAACGGCAATGTGATCGTGGGCAACGGCGCCACGCTTGCCCCCGGCGGC
>JAGWNY010000073.1 GCA_028872915.1 Verrucomicrobiota bacterium | reverse complement strand
TCCCTCTGAGCCGCCCTTCGGCTACACTGGCCGCGTTCGATCCGATGGCCGCACGACTGTTCAACTTGTTGCTGTGCGCGCTGCTGCTGGGGCTGTCCGGCCCGGCGGCAAAGGCCATCACACGCCCGGAAAATCGCGTCGGGGGGTCTCCGGTTTTTTCGTCTGATTTTGCTTCCCAGGAAAGTGCAAATCCCATTGGCGCACGCGCCGAAAACCCTGGTTGTGGCTACGATTTTGCGTCGGGTGTCCACAAATACCTCTATGGGGCCGATGATCCCGTCAACATAGATGATCCTTCGGGAAATGAGGGTGAGCTTGTTGAACAAGTTGGATTGATGAGCATTCAGCAGACCCTTGCAGGTGCTGCTTTAAGTGCACTTGCCAGAGTTGGAGCGTTTTCCTTAATTGATTATTTCTCGCGGGAGCAACTTTATCTTTTCCACGTGACAGACGGAACGATTGTCAAAATTGCTCAAAGGTATAACGGCGGTGCATTTAGAACAGAAACGAGTGCAGCGCCAATGTATTTTGCGACAACGTCACCGGACGTTGGCTCTCTACTGATGTACGGCATAGGGTACCCTTTGTTTATCAAAACGTACCTTTCCGATCCCACGACAGTAGCAGGCATCCAGCAGTTCTGTTATGATCTGAAAATTCCTTATATGTCCCTGCCACCGGATTTGCAGAAACCAGATAACAAACCCGTCGCGATTGTGACCAGTAAAAAAGGCTCAGTAATAGGACGAATTTGGTTCAACGGTGGAATAAGCGTCCAGAGCGAGGCGTGGATTCCTGGCATTTACAGCACTTACGTCACGATACCTGGCGAAACGGTAAGCCCGGAGCATTATCGGCTCATTGGGGCGCCATAAGCAAATTGGCATGAGATATTTTATCTTCATTGTAAATGCACTTGTCAGTAGCGCGATAATTGTTTTGGCGGCGTTTCTGTATCTGTTTTTTCGACATTCAGTTGCCCCCTTCTCAATAAACGTTGTGGTGATCTGGATGTTAATTGGTTCCTTTTTGTTCGCTTTTTTCGGCGTCCTCACGGGATTAGCTGTGGAAAATATCAGGCGTGCTCGGCTGCGGCTGGCTGGCCGCAAATGGAAATGGATAATTGCAATATCTGCCGTCTTGGGGATAATTTTGACTGTTCTCGTCAATGCCTCTTTCCACACGTTGCTTTACTTCCATCATTTTCTGAATTTCTGGATTTCACTTTTTACAACAACGGTCGGTCTGCTCATCGCTGTCAATGTTCTTTATCTGGTCGCTGACATCGTATTCAAAGGCATTTTTCCGCCGAAGCGAAACGATCCTGGCAATGTGCAACTAATGACATGACGAAGGGCACTCGACAATTCGTGATGAACCGGCTGACGAACGAGACGGTGAGCGGGGCTGCGCCGACGGGGACCCTGGGCTATGGCTACGACGCGGTTGGGAAGAAGGGGTAGTTCGTTTGGGTTTTGGCTTCGCTTTCGCTCAGCCGAGGACGAGGGGGATTTTGGACAGGATGAACAGGATGAACAGGATGAAAAGCAATGGCTGAACAATTCTGCCACGGGTTTTTTTGGGAAAGCGGTGTTGCTGACGGGGCGCGGTCCTGGGAGATCACGGAGGCACGGAGGACACGGAGAAATTACCAGATCATTAAATTATCAGATTATCAGATTGCGGAATAAGGGAAAGGCGCCTCCTGCCCATGGCGAGCAAAATGCCGTGGAGGAGGGCATGGGGATTGGGCGGGCAACCGGGAATATACACGTCCACGGGCAGCACCTGATCCACGCCGCCGCGCGTCGCGTAATTGGTTCCGAAGATTCCGCCGCTGCAGCCGCAGGCCCCCACGGCCACGACGAGCCGCGGCGCCGGCATGGCGTCATAGGTCTTGCGCAAGGCCAATTCCATGTTGCGGGTGACAGGGCCGGTGACCAGGAGCATGTCGGCATGGCGGGGCGACGCGACAAAATGGATGCCAAACCGTTCGATGTCATAGACGGGACCGGTGAGGCCGACAATTTCAATCTCGCATCCGTTGCAGGAGCCGGCGTCCACTTCGCGAATGTGCAGTGAGCGTCCAAAAATGTCCGTCGCGCGACGGCGGATTTTGCGGCCAAGATTTTCAACGGCCGGATCAGGCGACCGCGGGACCCGCGATGATGGGGCAGGGGAGGGAGCGGATAAAAGGCGTTCATGGGAACCATCCGGCAGGAGTTTGTAGGTCGCGGAAAATTGAAGCGCCGTCTTTCGCGTGGCGGCCAGTTCGCAGCGGTTTGTCACGCGGATGGCTGGGTCGGCTTCGGCGCAAAGGCCGCAAAAAATGCACTTGCCGAGGTCGAAGGTCGTCGCGCGCTCGCCGCCCTGATCGCTGTAAGCGATGGCGCCGGTGGGACAGACGGCGGCGGCGGGGCGGGCATCCTTCCAATTGCCAAAATCAATTTCGGGCCTGCCGCGGGCGAGGGGGGAGATTTGCGGCGGGGTTTGGGGATAACGTTCCGTGACGATGCCGGTCTTCAAACTTTTGCGCAGGATTTCAAACATGGGTGGTTCAACGGTCGTTGCCGGAATAGGAGAGGTTGAAGCTTTTGTTGATGACGGGAAAATCGGGAATAATGTTGCCGGGGATGGCATGGCTGAGGGCGGGCCAGTTTTGGAGGGATGGGTCTTTGATCTTGCATCGCGCCAGACGGTTGCCGGGCGCTGTCCGCACCCAGTGAAAAATCTCGCCGCGCCAGCCTTCCACCCAGCCCAGGGCCGTCCGGTCCGCGGGCAGCCCGCCGATTTCCGCCCGAATGGCTCCCTCCGGCAAGTCGTCCATGAAATGCCGGATGATGGAAAACGATTGGCGCACTTCATCCACGCGCACTTGCATCCGATGTTTCACGTCTCCGGCTTGATAGACGGGCACGCGGAATGGCGCCCGTTCATACAAGCGGCCTGAAAAATTCCCGCGCAAATCATGGCAAAAGCCCGATGCCCTGCCGGCGATGCCGACGATGCCCAGGTCACGGGCCACGGCAGGCGTCAGGATGCCCGTTCGCTGCAAGCGGTCCTGGGTGGAGGAGGAATTTTCAATCATGTCCACGAGCGACTCAAATTCAGGGGGGAGTTCCGCCAGGAGGCTTGAGAGGGCGCTCGTCCGCGCGGCGTCCCAATCCAGTCCGACGCCTCCGAGGCGGGCCATGCCGCGCAACAAGCGGTTTCCGGTGAGTTGTTCGTTGGTTCGCAGGACTTTTTCCTTGAGCCGCATGGCCAGCATATTCGCGACGGCAAAGCCCACGTCCGTGGCGATGGCGCCGATGTCGGCGATATGGTTGTAAACGCGCTCCAATTCCAGGCAGACGGCGCGCAAGGCCCGCGCGCGCGGGGGCGGTTCGACGCCCGCCGCGCGTTCGATGGCATGACAAAAGGCAGTGGCGTGGGCGAAGCTCGAATCGCCGGAAATGCTCTCGGCGAGGCGCACGCCGTGCGTGACGGGCATGGCTTCAAAGAGTTTTTCGGTCGCTTTGTGGGTGTAAAAGAGGCGGAGCTGGAGGTAGAGCACGGGTTCGCCGGCGACGCTGAAGAGGAAATGTCCCGGCTCGATGACGCCGGCATGGACTGGGCCGACGGGCACTTGAAAAACGCCCTCGCCTTCGACCTCGCGGAATTTGTGGCTCTCGCCGGAAAACGGGGGCAGCGGGGCGCGCAAATCAAAATCCTTGCGCAACGGATGAACGTCCGGCCAATGATCGTGGAGGGCGCACCGGCGCGGATTGGGATGGCCGACGAGCTTGAGGCCAAACCAATCCTGAATTTCGCGCTCCTGCCAATCCACGGCGGGGATGGCGTTGGCGAGCGAGGGAAATTCCAGTTTGTCCCCTGGAACCGGCGCGCGCAAGACGCAAAAAACCCCGAGCGCATCGAGCGCGAACACATAATACAAATGAAACGCCCGGGTTTGGGCGCGGACATCGTCCGCGAAAACACTCACCAGCCTTGCATTCCATTTTTTATATAGATGGCCTGAAAAGCCGGCCACCAATGCCAGCGGCGCATCGAAATGGATTTCGCCGGGCGGGGCGGCGTGGGCGGCGGCAACGCGCCCGGCGAAATAAGCCTGGACGCGGGCGGCGATGGAGGCGACATCGGGGGAAGGATTCACGGATTGCCTCCAAGGATTTGCGCGGACTGTCCGACGAGATGATAAAGCCAGCCTGGGATCCAGAATGCCAGTCCAAGAATCCCAAGGGAGACAAACGCCATGGCAGTCAACTGCCACGGAGACTCGGTGAGGATGGGGGACGGCCGCGCAGGGGCGCCCAGGCACAGGTTGGAAACGTGGATCAGAAAGCCGGCGAAGATTGCGACGATGCCAATGACAAACAGGGAGGCCATGCAATCGTCGTGGGCGGCCAGGGCGCCGCTGAGGACGTTGAATTCGCTTTGGAAAATGCCGAAGGGCGGGAGGCCGGTGACCGCGAGAGTGACCATGAAAAACAGAGCGGCGGTGCAGGGCAACGCATGGATGACGCCCCGGACTTTTCGGAAATAAGGGGTTGAAAAACGTTGCTGGACGTTGCCGGCGCAGAAAAACAGGAGGGGCTTTGTGACGGCGTGAAAAAGCATGTGCAAGGCGGCGCCGAGCACGCCAAATTTGCCGCCAAAGCCCAATCCGGCGACCATGATGCCGGCGTGATCAATGCTTGAATAGGCGAGCAGCCGGCGGAAATTGCGTTGCACAATCACGAAGGGCGCGGCGAGAAGGATTGAACCGACGCCAAATTCGGCCAACAAATGCCCGGAAAAATCGTGGCCCAGGCACTTTTCGGCCAGGGTATCGAACCGCATGATGGCATAGATCGCGCAATTGATGAAGGCGGCGCCGAGCAAGGCGGCCGCCGGCACGGGAGCTTCGGCGTAGGCGTCGGGTTTCCAAGTGTGCATTGGCGCGAGGCCGGCCTTGGTGCCATAACCCAACAGCGCCAGAATAAAGGCAAGCCGCATCGCCTGCGGGTTGAGCTTGTCCGCCGCCGTCATCAGGACGGACCAATTCATGCCGCCGCGTGTTTCCGTCCCGGGCAAACCCACGGCGGCATAATAGACAAAAACGGTGCCAAACAGCGCGAGGGAAACGCCAATGCTGCCAATGATGATATATTTCCATCCCGCCTCCAATGAGGCTTTTTTATTGTAAAAGGTGACGAGCAGCACCGATGCGAGGGTGGCCGCCTCGATGGCGAGCCACATGACGCCCAGGTTGTCCACGATCGGCGCCAGCAACATGGCGCACACAAACAAAGGCGTCAGCACGTAATAGCGCCGCAACTGGACGCAGCTTACGCGTCCGGCGGTTTCCTCCCGCCGAAAATACCCAACGGCGTAAATGGCGCAGGCCAGCGATACCAACCCCGTGAGCAGCAGGACAAGGGCGCTCAAGGCGTCCGCGCGAATAAACCCGTCAAAGGCCGAGACCGGACCGCGGGCGGACACATGCAGAGCAATCCTGATCGTGAGCACTGCAACGATGCCGAAAGCGCCCAGATTCAACCGCTCCCAAGCTGCACGCGAAGCGGAGGCCAGGCAGAACAGCCCGGCGGCGATCGGCGCGAGCAACAACAAGATCATTTCCGCATTCACGCTTTTCCTCCGATGAGATTCGCCGTTTTTTGGAGCAAATGCAGCAACGGCGCCGGCAGCCACAGACTGAAGAGCAGCAGCGCGGCAATGAGCAATCCCATGGCCGGCACGCCGTCCATTGCCGAGCGATCATTGGCCCGCGCCCTCTTCGGAGCCGTTCCCAATTCGCCCTGCGGGACGGGGGGAACGGGCGTGGGAGAGGCGAGGGTTCGTGAGGAGGGCGATTGAGGCGGCTCACCAATGAGAATCCGGCTTAATTGTTTCAAAACACCGCAAAAGACGGCGACCAAGGCTGCCAGGATCAAAAAACTGATAATGAGGCGATGGGCGGCCACGGCGCCGCTGAGGATGGTCAATTCGCTGTAAAACAAGCCGAATGGCGGCAACCCGACGATTGCGGCCGCCGCCAGGCCCATGAATAACACGGTAACGGGCAGCGTTTTGATTACACCGGGACCGATGACGCGAAATTTCATGCTGTGATACCTCTGATGAATGTTTCCCGCCGCAAAAAAGAGGGCCGGCTTGGTGAGCGCGTGATAGCCCATGTGCAACAACGCGCCAAAAAGAGTCAGCGGCGTGCCCAATCCGACGCCCGAACAAATCAAACCGACGTGTTCGAGGCTTGAATAAGCGAGCATCCGCTTCAAATTGCCCTGGACCAAAATGAACGGCGCGGCGAGAAACATGGAAAAAAGTCCGAAACACAACAACAACGCGCGGCTGAATCCCGGACCGAGGCATTGCATGGCCAGGATATGGAAACGCAGGAGCGCATAAATGGCGACCTTGAGAGATATGCCCGAAAGCATGGCGCTGGTGGGCGATGGCGCTTCGCTGTGGGCATCCGGGAGCCAGGTGTGCATGGGGGCGAGGCCGGCCTTGGCGCCGTAGCCGATGAGCACGAAAACAAAGGCGAGCTTGATCATGCGCGGATTCAGTTGTCCGGCGATGGTCATGAAGTGCGACCAATCGAAGCTGGGCAACGGTTCGGCTCCGCCTTTGCCAATGGCCGCCGCGTAGGTGAACACGGTGCCGAAGAGGGCCAGCGCCAGGCCCAATCCGCCGAGCATGACGTATTTCCAGGCGGCTTCGAGGGAGGTTTTGCGGTTGTAAAGGGCGACGAGGAGGACGGAGGAGAGGGCGGTGGCTTCGATGGCGAACCACATGACGCCGAGGTTGTTGGCGAGCACGGCGAAGAACATGCAGGCTGAAAAGAGGGGCGTGAGGACGAAATATTCCTTGACGCGGCCGGGCGTCAGCGCGTTTCCGGCAACGTCGCGGCGGAAATAACCGCCGGCGTAAAGAGAGGCGCCGAGCGAAACGGCTGAAATGAGGAGGACCATCCATGCGCTGAGCGCGTCCGCATAGAAAAAACCGTCCCATTCGGTCAGGACGCCCGCCGCCAGGACCGTTTGGCCCAGGGCAAGGGCCAGGACGAGCGTTGCGGCAAAGGCGAGGATATTGGCCCACTCCATGAGGGGCCGCGACCGGATGACCAGGCAGAAGAGCGACGCGGCGGCGGGGATGAAAATAAGATATGCCAGCAGCATCTCAACCTTTCAGGCGGGTTAATTTGGCGGTGTCCACGGAGTCAAACGATTCGCGGATGCGATAAACCAGGATGCCCAGGACCATTACAGCGACCAGGACATCGAAGAAAATCCCGATTTCAACGACGAGCGGCATTCCGTAACTGGTGAGGGCGATGGCGGCGAGCATGATGCCGTTTTCCACGGTGAGCAGCGCCAGCACCTGGGTGATGGCCTTGCGCCGGTTGAACATCAGGAAAAAGCCGGTCAGAAGCAATGTGACGGCTATCGCGAGCGTGTTGCTGCCCAGCCTTTCGAGGGTGGTAAAGGGCCGGGCCACAATAAAGCCCAGGACGGCCAATCCCAGGCAAATCAAGGTGGAGGTGGCGGCGTTCAGGAGGGGTTCGACCTCCTTATGAATCTTGATGTCGCGCACAATTCGATTGAGGAGCCACGGCAGGAATACAACCTTCCCGGCAAGGGTCAGCACGGCCACGATATAGACGTGCGGCGCGTTGTAGTAATAGGCAACCACTCCGGCGATGGCCGTGAGCATCAGCGATTGCAGGGCATAAAGCCGGACGGCGACAAGCAACATTTGCTGCGCCACCAGGAGCAGTTGCAGGACGAGCATCAGCGCGGCAAACAGCATGACCAGTTGCGAAGCGATTGCGGAGGAAAGGGCGTCTGTATTCATTTTATCCCAAATAAAAACGTGGAAAAGAGCGCGAGAGTGGCCAGGACAAACGCCGCGCTCAACAAATCCGGCACGCGAAACAGGCGCAGCTTGGCATTGACGGTTTCCACCAGGACAACGCCTGCGGAAAGCAAAAGGATTTTCGCGACGAAGACGGCCAATCCCAGGGCAAGGTCGCTAATGGAATGGCCGGTGGCCAAACCGATGGGCACGAAGATATTGGATAAAATGGCCATCAGCACCAATTGCTTGACCGATGCGCCCCATTCCATAAGCGCCAGGTCCCGGCCGGAATACTCGAGCAGCATGGCCTCGTGGATCATGGTCAGTTCCAGGTGCGTGGCCGGATTATCAACGGGGATGCGGCCCGTTTCGGCCAGGAGAACGACAAACAGCGCGGCAAATGCCATCAAATGGGCAGGAGCCAAAAGCTGCCAGCCCGGACCCTGCGCGACGGTGACGATCCGGCCCAGGTCCGTGGAGCCGGCGCCGATGGCGACCGTGAAGATGGAAAGCATCAAGGCCGGCTCGGCGACGGCGGCGATGCTCATCTCGCGGCTGCTGCCCATTCCGCCAAAGGCGCTGGCCGGGTCCAGTCCGCCCAGCGCCAGGAAGAAGCGGCCCAACGCCAGCAAACCGACCACGGCGAGCGCATCGCCAAAGAGGCTCAAGGGCGGGCTGGTTGTGACCAGGGGCGTCATGAGACCCGCGAGGAGCGAACTGAAAAAGAGGACGCAGGGCGCGGCGGAAAAAATCCAGGAGGCATGTTCGGAAATCACCCTGTCCTTTCGCAAACATTTGGCCAGGTCAAAATACGGCTGCCAGACGCGGGGGCCGCGGCGATTTTGCAATTTCGCCTTCCAATTCCGGATGCAGCCTGTCACCAGCGGCGAGAGCAGCAGAAGCAGGGCCGTTTGCAACAAGAAAGCTGGAAGGTTCAGGTTCATAGCGCGAACAGGAGCAAAACCAGCAGCGTCAGAAAAATGTAAATCAGATACGCCTGAAGGCTTCCCGCCTGCAAAGCCCGAAGCCGCCGCGAGGCGCGCAGGACGAGGCGGTTCAACGGGCGATAAACGCGCGTCTGAAAAATTTCCTCCACGTGGCTCTCAAACCGTATGGTTTTGGCAAAATACGGCGACAGATCGTATTCGCGCTGCACTTCGCGCCGCGGGCGGAACAGCGTTTTGAAGATCATCCGGATCGGCTTTGAAAATCCGGTCGCGGTGTATTCCATTCGGGGCGTGAGGCCGCGCAGGCCGCAATCCCAGGTTGGCCCAATCCGGGCAATGGCTCCGCGCCCGAACATCAGCCATAACGCGGCGGGCAACGGGAGCAGGCAGATTGCCATGAGCGCAATTCCGGCCATCGAAACGCTGCCGGCGTCCGGTCGCAGGGCATTGATCACCAGGCCGTTTGACGCGGCAAGCCGCGCGCCGATCGTCTGTCCAATCGTCTGCGCCGTCACCGGGTCCAACAGCGTGAAAATGATTTTGGGACAAAGGCCCAGGAGGATGCACAAGGCGGCGAGCAGCGCCATGCCTGCCAGCATGGCGGGCGGGGCTTCGCGGGCCTGCTCCGCCCGCGGGCTGCGCGGCTGCGCCAGAAACGTGATACCGAACGCCTTCACAAAACACGCGGCCGCCAGTGCCCCGGTCAGCGCCAGCAATGCCCCGCCGAATGGAAAAACCAGGCGCGCCAGGTGTTCGGTGGCGTTGAAGCCCTGCAACAACGACTGATACGTCAGCCATTCGCTCACAAAGCCGTTCAACGGCGGCAGCGCGGAAATGGCCACCGCGCCGATTAAAAAGAAAAATGCCGTCGCGGGCATTCGCTTGATCAGTCCTCCCATTCGTTCCATGTCCCGCGTGTGCGTGGCATGGAGCACCGCGCCCGCCCCCAAAAACAGCAGAGCCTTGAAAATGGCGTGGTTGAGGGTATGGAACATGCCGGCGATCAATGCCATGGAAGCCAGCATCGGATGGCCCGTCCTCAAAAAAATCAGCGACGCTCCCAGGCCCATCAGGATGATTCCAATGTTTTCAATGCTGTGATAGGCCAGCAGCCGTTTGAGGTCATGTTCCATGAGGGCATACAGGACGCCCAACACCGCGGACGCCGTTCCGATGACCAACACGGTGATTCCCCACCACAGCGGCGGCGCGCCCAGAAAATCGAACAGGACCCGCGTTAATCCGTAGATGCCGGTCTTGATGATCACGCCCGACATCACCGCTGAAATATTGGAGGGCGCCACCGGGTGCGCGGCAGGCAGCCAGATATGCAATGGCACAATCCCGGCCTTCACCCCGAAACCCATCAGAAACAAAACGAAGGCCAGGTCGCGCGTGGCGCCCATGTCCTTTGCCGCCATTTGATCGCCAATGGCATGAAATCCTTCAAATCCATAGCCGCCCGATGCCTGGAACAGCAGCAAAAACCCCAGAATCAAACATCCCGTTCCAATGTGCGACATGATGAAAAAAAGGACGCCGGCGTTTCGCGCTTCCGTTTTTTCGTGCTCAAAGCTTATCAGGCAATAAGCCATCAGCGCCATCACCTCCCAGGCCATCAGAAAAAAGAAGGCGTTGTCCGCCACCGCCACGAGCGTGGTTGCGAGCAACAGCAAATTATAAAACGCGCCCAGGATGCCCGCCTTTGCGCCGTCCCACATTGATCGCATGTATCCCAGTGAAAAAATCGAAATCGCCAGCGACACCGCCGAAATGAGCAAGACAAAAAAAGCCGAAAGCGCGTCCATCCGCGCGGAAAATTGGAGGTAGGGCAGCAACGACGGGAACAATTGGAATGCGGCTGCCGGGGCCGCTGGTCCTTCCATGAGAAACATCACCGCCGACACAATCCCATGCGCCGCTCCCGCTATGGCGCCGGCAAAGGATAAAAAAGCCGCGATTTTTCCGCGTCTCAGGAACGCCAAGCCGGCCA
>JAGWNY010000072.1 GCA_028872915.1 Verrucomicrobiota bacterium | reverse complement strand
CGGCTGAATTTCATGCGCACGGCCGGGAATGAGGTCCTGAATTTTGTCAACTGAACCGGCGAAAATTTTTTCAAAAATTTTTCTTGTGCAACGTTTGGAACGGGCCGATAAAGGAAACAGAAACCTTTTGATCTTTAAAGAATGGCGGCAGATTTACCCTGCTATGTTCGTGATTCGTTGCTGTCCTTGAACCGTAATGAAAACGAACCCCGGAATGAGTTGCGGCGGTGGCCGACATGCCTTCACTGGAAGCCGAAAGCCGTCCGGCGATTTCCACATGTTGCAAAACATGTTCAGAGGATCATGCAACACACGGCAACGGCGGGGTTTTTGATTTTAACGTGGATGCGAAACGCGGAGAGGCGCCCTTCCGGGCGCCGATTCCGGTTTCAGTCCGGCGCGGGCGCGGTTATGCTCCCTTCATGCCACGCGATGACTTGTTTGGCGGCGAAGCCGCTGGAGCGCAGCATCGGGAAACACCCGCCGCGCCGCCCAAAGCCAGCCACCAGCCGCTGGCCTCCCGGATGCGCCCCCGCGCCCTCGATGAATTTGCCGGACAGAGCCATATCCTCGGCACGGGACAATTGCTGCGGCGCGCCATTGAATCCGACCGGATACAATCGCTGATTTTTTTTGGGCCGCCGGGCACCGGCAAGACATCGCTGGCGCAAATCATCGCCCGGCGCACCGCGGCGAAATTCGAACGGCTTAGCGGCGTGGAATCGAACGTGGCCGACATGCGCCGCGTCCTGGCCGCGGCGGCTAACCGCCTCCAAAACACCGGTCAGGCGACCATTTTGTTCATTGACGAAATCCACCGTTTCAACAAGGCGCAGCAGGACGTTTTATTGCCGGACGTGGAAGGCGGCACTGTGAAACTCATAGGCGCAACCACCCATAATCCATTTTTCTTCGTCAATTCCCCGCTCGTCTCCCGTTCGCAAATTTTCGAGCTGCGTCCGCTTGCCGTGGAAGACTTGTTGCGCCTTCTGCGGAACGCCCTCGCGGACGCCGCGCGCGGCCTGGGGGCCATGAAAATCCAGGCGGACGAGGAGGCGCTGATCCATCTGGCCACCGTTTCGGATGGCGATGCCCGCAAGGCCTTGAACGCGCTTGAAATCGCCGCGCTGACAACCACGCCCGAAGCCGATGGCGCCATCCACGTCACCCTCGAAGCCGCCGCCCAAAGCATTCAGAAAAAAGCAATCGTCTATGATGACGAAGACGCGCATTACGACACCATTTCCGCCTTTATCAAAGCGATGCGGGGCGGCGACCCGGACGCGGCGCTGTATTGGCTGGCAAAAATGATTCACGCCGGCGAAGACCCGCGTTTTATCGCGCGGCGGATTGTCATTTGCGCCGCCGAAGACGCCGGGCTGGCGGACCCCATGGCGCTTGTCCTGGCGAACGCGGCGCTGCAAACGGCGGAATTCGTGGGCTGGCCCGAAGCCCGCATTCCGCTCGCCGAGGCGGTCATCTACATTGCAGCCGCGCCCAAGAGCAACAGCGCCATGGCCGCCATTGACGCCGCGCTGGACGACGTGAAATCCGGGCGCACGCTGCCCGTGCCGGAACATTTGCGGGATGCAAGTTATTCCGGAGCCAAACGGCTCGGCCACGGCCAGGGCTACCGGTATGCGCACGATTCCGAAGGGCATTTCGTGGCGCAGGATTACCTGGGAGCGGAAAAAATATATTATGAGCCGACGGAGCAAGGCGCGGAAAAGAAAATCAAGGAACGCCTCGAAAAATGGCGCGCGGAATTCGCAAAAGCCAGGCCGGCGAAAGGCCGGGACTGAAATCCAGCAAGACAAGGCGAATTTTTCCGCAAAGAAATTTTTCAGCCCCGGCAAATGAACCAAGGCAAATGAACGCCAGCCCCGGCAATGCGAAGGGCGATTTGCGGACGAAAGTCCGCAAGGCGCTCGCGCGCCTTTCGCCGGAAAGGCGGGCGGCGGAGTCGGCGGCCCTTTGCGCGCGATTGAAAGAGCAGGCGCTTTTCAAGGCCGCGTCTTCGATCCTGTTTTTCGCGCCGTTGCCCCATGAAGTGGACATCTGGCCGCTGCTCGAAGCCGCGGTTGCCGCCGGAAAGGCCGCCGCCCTGCCCTGCTTCGATCCCGGCAACCGGGTGTATAAGCCGCGGCTCATTCGGAACCTCCCCGTCGAAATCGTGGCCGGGCGGTTTGGCATCCGCGAGCCTGCCCCCTTATGCCTGGAAATGTCGCTGGCAAAATTGGACCTGGCCCTGGTTCCGGGCGTTGCCTTTGATTTGCGCGGCAACCGGCTCGGACGCGGCCGCGGATTTTACGACGGGTTGCTCCGGGATTTTCCGGGAAAAAAAATCGGCATCGCTTTTGATGAGCAGATGCTTGGGGTCATTCCGGCGGAAACAACGGACGTGAAGATGGACTTTATTCTCACGCCGCGCGGGCTGCATCGGCCATGAATCGGAGCTATCGCTGCTCCTGTTGGGGATTGATCATGGGCGAGGCGTTTTCCCAACCTTGCGGCGAGTCCCACGGGCGCGCGGACGTGTTGTCAGGCTCCTGGCTGGCGCAACCGCTTGCACCGGCCAAAATGGCGGCGAGCGCCGCCAGCCATAACCATTTCTCCAACCGAAATTTCATTCAGGACGAAGCCGGATGCGCCGGCGTTACGATGTCGCCTTCGTAGATATCGCCCAACTGCCAGCCGGGAACCACGTTGGCAATGCACCGGTCTTTTTGCACGTTGCGCACAATCACTTTGGCCACCAGCCGGCCGTCCCGGCTGACCAGCAATTCACCGTCCGGCAAAACGCCCTGGTCCCCGCCGATGTTGAGCACCACGAAATCCCATTTCGGGTCCACGGCCAGCACTTTGCCGCGCAAATCGGCTCGCAGCCGCACCACAAACGTCCCTTTCCCAAGGAGTGCCTGCACCTGATTTTGCAAACGGATGACGGTGCGGCTCATCACGGACTCTTCCTGCTTGGCTACATCGAGGGCCGTCTGGCTGTTTCTCAGGGCGTTGGAAAGCCGGGTCACCTGATCCGGAGTGAGGCCGGTGGCCGTGTAGGCGGCGAGATGCGTGTCCGCGTTATCGCGCTGTTGCTGGGTGGTCTTGAGCTGCGCGGCGAGTTGATTGGCCCGCTCCAGTTGCGAATTGGCGGTGGCTTCGGCCTTCTTTTCAGCGGCCTGCGCGCCGGCAAGTTGTTGCTTGGCGTCGGCCAGTTGGTCCTTGGTCTGCGAAAGTTCGCGCTTTGTGGAATTCAACGAGGCCTGGACCTGGTCGCGCTGGGAATGATATTGGTCGCGCTGCGACATCAGGGTGTTGATCTTGCCCTTGACCTCAACAATGTCCAGGATGCCCGCGCCAAGCGCGGCAACAATGGAAATGATCAAGCTGATTCGCAGCAACATGATTGACTCAAATTATCCATTTCGGCCTTTCCTGTCAATGCCGCCGCGCTTTATTTTTCCCGCCGGATGCGATTGAATCATGGCCGCCATCTCGCCTACAGCGCCAACGTGCATCGGGGCGAAACGTGGCCCGAAACGTTTCAATCTCTCAACAATTGCGCGCTTGCCCTTCGCGAGAGCGTGCATCCAGGCCGCCCCTTCGGAATCGGGCTGCGTCTCAGCCGGCAGGCTGCCGGGCAATTGAGCGAGCGGCGGACGCTGGCTGGATTTCGGCGGTGGTTGGAGAAAAATGATTGCTATGTCTTTACCATAAACGGTTTTCCTTACGGACGGTTCCATGGCGCGTCCGTCAAGGAAAACGTTTATCGCCCCGACTGGACCGCATCCGACCGCCTGGCCTACACGTGCCTCTTGTTTGATCTCCTGGCCGCCCTCCTTCCGGCTGGCGTGGAAGGCAGCGTGAGCACGCTCGCCGGCTCGTTCAAGGAGTTCGACCCGGACGCCGCCGCGAGGAAACGAATTTTCGACAATTTGTGGCGATGCGCCCGACATGCCGCCCGCGCCGGCGGGCGTTTCGGGCGCGCATTGCGCCTGGGCTTGGAGCCGGAGCCGCTATGCCTGATGGAGAACGCGGATGAAACGGTCCGTTTCTTCGATGAACTTCGCGCCCATTGCAAAAACGACCCGCGTGTGGAGGAATGTATCGGAGTCAATTACGATACGTGCCATTTTGCCATCGCGTTTGAAGAACCCCGCGCGGCCTTGAGCCGTCTGGTGGATGCGGGAATTAAAATCAGCAAAATTCAATTGAGCAGCGCGCTCAAGGCCAGGCCGACTATCGCGGCGCGGCAAAAGTTGAAGGAATTTGCCGATGAGATTTACCTGCATCAGGTCGCCGTGCGCGATGAAACCGGCCGGCGCGCCGTGCATCGGGATTTGCCCGATGCCCTTGCCGGGGCCGCGGCGGGGGCGGGATCATCGGAATGGCGAATTCATTTCCACGTCCCGCTCCATGCGCCCGCGGTGGCGCCGCTGGAAACCACTGCCGATGACTTGCTGCGAACGCTCGACTGGCTGGCCGGCAACCCGCGGATTTGCTCCCATTTGGAAATGGAAACCTATACCTGGGATGTTTTGCCCCCTGAACTCAAGGCTCGAACCGTTGTCTCCCAGCTGCTCGCCGAATATCGCTGGACGCTCCACCACCTCGCCAAACGCGGACTGGGCGCCCTTGAATCTGATTGATCATTGGGCCTGGCGGCGGCACCATGCCGCCATGACGCAATCTGTCTTCACGGGGCCGGTCTATGTGGTCGGGGACAACATTGACACCGACCAGATCATTTCCGCCCGGTATCTGGCGCTGGTCCCCACCATTCCCGACGAATACGAAAAGCTTGGCGCCCATGCCCTTTCCGGATTGCCCGAATCCCTTTATCCGGTTCGTTACGTGGCGGACGGCGAGAGTGACAGCCGCTTTCCGATCGTTGTGGCGGGCAAAAACTTCGGGTGCGGCAGTTCCCGCGAGCACGCGCCCATCGCCCTCGGCTCGGCGGGATGCAAAATCGTGCTGGCGGAAAGTTTTGCGCGCATCTTTTTTCGCAATTCCGTCGCCACGGGCGAATTGTATCCCTGCGAACTGACCGGCCGCCTGTGCGACACGTTGAAAACCGGCGACGTCGTGAAGGTGGACCTGGACGCCGCGACCGCAACCATTCAGGCCACCGGCCGCGTGGTCTCATTCAAGCCCCTGGGCGACGTGCGGCCAGTGGTGGACGCGGGCGGGCTGTTCAATTTCGCCCGCCAAACCGGGATGATTTCCACCGCGCCACCGCCCAAACATTAATTTTAGGCATGGGCCTGATTGAAACCGCGCGCCTCGGAACGAACCACCCGGTCCTGCTGCCCCCGCCCCATTCCCTCCGAATGCGCCCCGGCGCGTTCACGCTGTCCTTAAAAGCCGCCGCCTGGCTGGCCGCCAGCCGCCGCGCATGGGCCGGGACTCCACCCGCCGGAATCAGGGTGATCGCAACGCCGCGTGGCCGGCGCAATCCAATCCGCCCGCGGGAATTTTATTCGCTGGTCATTTCAAAAACCGGCGTTGAAATTTCCTGTTCCGAGCCGGCCGGCCGCCGCGCCGCCCTGGCAACCCTGCGGCAATTGCCGCGCCAGTTCGGACGGCGCCTGCCCTGCCTGGAAATCAAGGATTGGCCCGATTTCGCCCGGCGCGGTGTGATGCTGGATATTTCACGGGGCCGCGTGCCGAAGCTCAAAACGCTCACGGAACTGGCCGACCATCTGGCCGATTTCAAAATCAACGAGCTTCAACTTTATACCGAGCATACGTTCGCGTACCGGCGCTACAAAGCCGTCCGGCGGGGCTGGGGCGCCCTGACGGCGAAGGAAATCCAAAGGCTCGACGCCCATTGCCGGGCCGCCGGCATTGATCTCGTGCCCAACCAGAATTCCTTCGGCCACCTTCGCCATTTCCTGGAGCAGCCGCGATTGAGCAAACTCGCCGAGGTTTCCGCGCCCTATGAAGAACCGGGGGGCAAATTCGTGCGCCGTCCCTCCACTCTGGCGCCCGGTCATCCGGGCGCGATGAAGTTTTTACGCGGCCTCTACGATGAGTTGCTCCCAAATTTTTCCAGCCGCCTCTTCAACGTCGGTTGCGATGAGCCTTGGGACCTGGGCCGCGGGCGAAGCAAAATTCTTTGCCGCGAAAAAGGCGCGGGCCGCGTCTATCTGGATTTTCTCGAAAAAATCCATCGCGAAGTGTCGCGGCGCGGCAAAACCATGATGTTCTGGGGCGACATCATCCTCAAACATCCCAAATTGATTCCAAAACTGGCCGGGAACCGCCCCGGCCTCATCGCCCTGAATTGGGGTTATGAAGCCGCCCATCCCTTCGAGAGGCAGGCCGCGCAATTCGCCAAATCAAAAATCCCGTTTTATGTCTGTCCCGGAACCTCTTCGTGGCAAACATTGATCGGGCGGCATGACAATGCCCTGGCAAACCTGCGGCGGGCCGCCCGCGCCGGGCAAAAACACGGGGCCGCGGGGTTTCTGGTGACCGATTGGGGCGATGGCGGACATCCGCAGCCCTTGGCGGTCAGTTGGCCCATGCTCGCCGCCGGCGTCGCCCTGGCATGGAACGAACGCGGACTGGATTCCGCCGCGCTCATTTCCGCCCTGGGCCGCGACGTTTTTGGAAACGTCGAAATTGCGCGCGCGGCGTATCATTTGGGCTTCATTCACCGAAAACTTGGCGTTTCGGCCCCCAACGAAACGCCACTGGGAACCGTCATTGCCGCTCCGCCGCTCCGCGAGCGCGAATTGTTCTGCCGCAATGGATTGGCCTGGTTTTCAAAAATTCCGCCCTCAAAAATTCGTTCCGCCTGGGCGGCGCTTCGCCGCCAACTGGTCATTTTGGCCGACGTGGCCCGCGACAACGCGGGACGCCGCAATCAAAGGAGCGTTGCCGCGCTCGAACTGTCGCTCGCGGCGCGCATGGCCGCGGAATCGTGCCGGTTCATGCTCTGGCAACGGGCGATTGGCGCGGGAAAAATCCGGCGGGCCCAACCATTGGCCCGCGCGGGCATCCGTGAATTACAGAAAATCGAAAAAGACTTTCATGCTTATTGGCCGCTGCGAAACAAGGCCGCGCCCAGACATTGTTCGCCATTCTTGCGCTGGCGCGTTGGCGATTATCGCCGCGGATTTGTTGTTTGAAGTCCCCTCTAATCGCCGGCCATATCTTCGCCCGCACTCGTCAAAAGGTAAAAAGCGGATTATCAGCCGTGGGAAACATGAGCCGGATGGGGTTGGCCGCCAGGCGGCGGGCGTCGAAACTGCGCAAGGCGTCGGCCAGGTGCGATTGCCGGCTGTAATGGGAAGTGGCGCGCAACAAAACGTTCGCGAGGCCCCCGCGTTTCATCTCATGAATCTGCTCAAAGGGCCAGTGTTTTTGCGGATCGGCGTAAGGGGCCACAAATTCGATCGCGCGCAGTATGCTCGCGCCGTCCGGCGCGCGGTAATGCCACACGTCAATCCCAAGGTTTTGGCCGATCGCCGCCAGATCACACCAGGCCTGAAGGTTGAATACGCTGTACCCAAAGGACAACGTGCGCCGCAGTTCCAGCGGCTGCCGGCCATCCGGCAAAATCTGGCGTGGAATGCGATTGCTCTCCGCGGCCAGCACGATTTGCCGCGCAACATCAGTCTTGCCCAAAAACATCGCTATCGCCGCGGCCTGGGAATCGTAAAAAGTGCCGTGATTGTTTTTGGCCGCCTTTTCACCCAAACCAATCCTGCTCGTCGTCAGCCATTGGAAATACCGCCGCAGCCAGTCCCGCATGGCCGCCTGATCGGCGGGCGTCCATGATTTTGATCTTTCCAGAAGGCCCAGCGCGTCCATCAGTGGTACAAAACCGCGCGCCCCAATCAGACCGGTTGGACGGCCCGCGACTTCGTTTGGAATGCCCTGGCCAAAATTCAGGTTCGGATTCATTTTCGTGGCCGGGTCCAGAAAAAATACCCGCAGCAGAAGGGCGGCCTTGGCCGCATATCGTTCATTGCCGGTGAAATAAAAGGCGAGCGCCAGGGTGTGCGCATTCGAGAGCGTTGAACCGAGCCGCCCCGCGTCCGAATCCTTTCCCGACGCCGGATTGCGGTCCCCATCACGGCGGATGTATCGGCCGCTGCCTGAATTGGTGTTCGGCCAAAAATATGGGGCCTGGCTGATGTAATCGTGCTTGTCGCCGCTTGGCGGAATCTGCCGTTTATCCATGACCGATTGCGGCCTGGCTCTCAGGGCTTGCTCCGCGTCGTCCAGCAGGGCGTTCAAGGCGGATTTAAGCGCGGGATCACCGGCGGCAAGCCTTGCCTTCGCATCCGCCAGCGCGTTGGGATCGGCCCAAACCACGCGGGGAGCCGGCGGCGTGGCCGCAACGACTACGTTATTGCCAGCGCAAAAAAGCGCCGCGGACAATATCCAAATGTGTCCAAACCTTGAAATCATTGTTGAACCAGAGTATTTGCGGGTGTGGAAGGTTACAAAGAGTATTTGCCCCGTCTGATGCAATTCCATCTTGGCTGCCGCCAAAAAAGCACCCTAATGCAGGATGCGTTGAAAGCCGCGGCCTCCGCGTCCCTTGCGCGAGTCTATCTTCGCCGCGCGCCGCAATCTGATAATCCTGTCCATCCTGTCAAAAAATCCCTGTTCAATCCGCAGCCAAACCTTTGCGCCCGCTGCGTCCCTTGCGCGAGGCCGTTTGCCTCCTGAACGCCCGACGGCGCAGGCGCCACGAACGTCATCTGTCAAGCCGGCTGGGTGTAGCCGCATGACGGACAAATCCTGGCGCTTTCCGGAATCGGCTTCTCGCAGGAAACACAATGCCGCCCCGTCTCTTCAATCGCCTTGCTCTCGGCCTTGGCGCTTGGCCTGCGTTCCGGGAATGCCCATTGCTGGATGGGCGGCGCGCCAAATAGAAACCAGACCGCTCCCGCCGCCAAAACCACAATCCTCAAAATCACCGGCGGCGTGCTAAAGGGCGCGGCCGCGCCGACGATGGACGCAAAGCCCGCAAGCGTCTGAATGATTTCGTAAATCAGGAACACGCCAAATGCCCTGACGATGATATTGAATATGTCTGATGGTTTCATAACGCCAACTCCTTGATGTTGCTCTTCTCAAAACCGAAAACATTCGACGGGCCTGTCCGGCGCCTGATGCCATCGGCGTTCCGTTGCGCTCCGGCCAATCCTGCCTCTATTCGTTGGGCGGCGTCAATAGACGTATGGAATAAATCGTTTCGTCCTCCGCGCATAATTGCGGAAGTCATCGCCATACCGCTCTTCCAAGTAGCGGTCCAATGCCGGTATGTTTCCAAAAAGAAAACCAAGCGCCATGATAACCGGAATGACCAGAAGCGCCATTTGGCCCGTCATCAGAGTCCAGCCCGTGAATAGCGCTTCGTCCCCGAAATAATTGATGTGTCGCGCGTGCCGGAACAGACCGCCAGTGTACAGATGGCCTGCATTTTCCGGCCGCTGCTTCCACCGATGCCGCTGCCATTCGGATGCAGTGTGGACAACGGAACCGGCCAGAAGCAAAAACACTCCGACATCTCCAATCCCCCCAAATGAAGCAACATTGCGTCCACCGAAATATGCGAATGACACATCCATTGCCCCTATCCACAAGGCGATAATGCCAACTTCAGCCCAACCCATCCGGCGCTGAACAAAAATACAAATCGCAGCCATCGTGCGCGCGAGATATAGCGTCGCCGCACCCATGAGCATCCCGCGTCGAACCTCGGACGCAAGCTGATGCGGGCGTCCTAAAACCCCATCCACCCTGGATATACCACCCCAAAACATTAACCATGCCGCGACACCGACAATCAGCGCATGAACGCACGCCAACACGGCCTTTGATCCTGTCGAAGGCGACTTGTCTCTATAGATTGCCGTCAAATAGCTCACGCCCGTCTTGGACGGCCGCCACCGACCCAGCGCTGTGCTAGGCTGCGCCCCTTCGCTATTCACTGCTCCGACAATAGCTTGGAGATTTTTTCTTCAAAGCTAGCTGTGTCGCCTTTGGCGTGGTATTTGTCAGTTGCACGCACATTGTCAAAACGCAATAGTCCCTTCTTATCCACCAAAAACATGTGTGGTATGCCGTCTATGCCAAACTCCACGGCAAATTTGTTATCGTCCTGCTGTTTGCCGTCAAAATACTGCGGCCACACAATTCCGTGCTCCTTGACATATTCCTCCAACTTGCTTTTGTCTGTGTCACAACTGATACCGACCACATCAAAACCTTCGGCGTGAAACCTCTCGTATGCCGCCTTGACTCTTGGCAATTCCGCCACACAAGGACCGCATGTGGTCGCCCAAAAATCCACCAACACCACTTTACCCTTCATTTCGGACAAATCCACTTTGCGCCCGTCCACTGCCGTAAATTTCATCGTCGTTACTTTGTCTGACGAGTCGAGCCGGTTCAGGAAACCTTTCGCCCAGAATTTGAAATTCCTCGGTGCAGAACTGACAGCCACCTTGTCCGCCAACGCTCGTGCCTTCGCCCGCTGGCCATCATACTGATAATCGTCCATC
Organism: Verrucomicrobiota bacterium; assembly: GCA_028872915.1. Lineage (GTDB taxonomy): Bacteria > Verrucomicrobiota > Verrucomicrobiia > Limisphaerales > UBA11358 > UBA11358. Next base: position 660 of record JAGWNY010000072.1, on the reverse strand, counting down.
GCCCCCATCAGGTCCTGATATCCGTTGGCCTCCTTGGGATAATCTCTGACCAATTGCCAAGCCCCCTCGACGAATCGGTCAATTCTGTTCGTAGCGTCCGAATTCATGATTTTCTCCAACCGTTGATTGCGCCACATCAATTGTTTGAAATAATCCGTATCCAATGGCGAGTTCGTCTTGACCATTATGCCACCAATTTTTACAAACTCACCATTGGTTTGGACGAAGTTCTTCGGCATTGTTGGAGATGTTTCGTTCTGCGAATAGCCGCAGAGCGGCAGCCCGAATAATAATATAACAAGTGTGGTTTTCATAAATGCAAAGCAGACAAACGATCCAAACCTGAGCCACGCCGCCAGTGACCCCCGCCAACCCGAAACCCATAGCGAAAACTGGCTGGCGCACTCGCTGTTCGCTCCAGAGCCCTGTTAGGCATCGTCGGAGAATAGAACGTCAATCTCATGCCTGCCTTTCGCTATCTCGCTTGCACAGTGCCCCCAATCATTTCGGATGGCAGTGTGGGCAAACTGGATAGCTGGGGCCGCTGCTTCTCGCGGTCAGCACATCAGCGGAGCAGAGCAAAGAAAGGCCGCAGTGCGGGCACGGCATCTGCTGATTCACACATGCCGGCGGCACCTCGAAAGCCTTTCGGCAACCAGG
>JAGWNY010000071.1 GCA_028872915.1 Verrucomicrobiota bacterium | reverse complement strand
CGAAATGCCATTCATAGATGCACTGAAAGCCCGCAGGCCACCGGCAGCGGAACGAATCATGCCAACATCCCCTTCAATGCATCGCTTTTCCATAAATGCCCTTCTGTTCAGATGCTTTCATGGCTACCCACTAGAAACGTCGAGGAACCATGAAGCGTGGATGTTCAGCGATGTTGACTATACGGCGACGGCAGGCATCAGCGTCAAGGGCGAATCATGGCGGCGGCCCGACGACACGTTCGGTCTGGCGGGAGCGTTTAACGGCATCTCGAAGGTGCATCAGGAATTTTTTGCGGCAGGCGGCACGGGCATTTTAGCGGGTGATGGGAATCTAAATTACGGCTGGGAGAAAATTCTGGAAACGTATTACGATTTCAAAATTTGGAAAAAAATTCACGGCGCAGTGGACTATCAATTCATCACTGACCCGTCGTTCAACCGCGACCGTGGTCCCGTGTCAGTCTTTGCAATGCGGTTACATTGGGAGTTGTAATCTGCGTCAGTTGTCGGATTTCGCCCGACAAAAAACCAGGCCGCGCCTGACAGACGAGAAACGAGAATTCGGCCAAATTGAACCGGATGAAATGTTTGGTTCAAGCCAAGGCGGCTGCGGCACTGGCAATCTTCGCCGCAATCGTCTTGTTTCAATCCGGTTGCAGTCGCGGCGAAAGCACGGCCGTAAATCCGCCGCAAAAATCCGATTCCACTTCCAACGCCCCTGCGGAAGCGGCCGTGGAACTGTCCGGAGACCAGTTGAACGCCATTCAAATCGCGCCGGTGGGAACTTATGCGTTTACGGTCATCAAGACGGGCATCGGCAGCATTGATTTCGAGAACAATTTGTATTCCGACCCCAGCCTTTCGACGCAGGTTTTTCCGCCGGTCGCGGGGAACATTGTGAAAGTGTTCGTCGAGTTGGGCGATGAAGTTCAAAAGGATGCACCGCTTTATTCGATTGAAAATTCTGCGACGAATCAGGCCGAAACGGTTGTGCGTAGTCCGATTGCCGGCCAAATCACCAGTGTCAACGCGACGCCGGGGCTTTTCGTGTCGCCGTCCAGCGCGCCTGCGCCGGTTTCTGTCGCCGACGTTTCCACCAAATGGCTTCTCGCCAATGTTCCCGAAGCAGGCGCCACGCTCTATCGGGTCGGCCAGCCGTTAAAAGTGACGGTCGCGAGTTTTCCCGGCCGTGTGTTTGGCGGAAAAATCTCCAAAATTTACCCGGCGGTGGATTTGAGCACCCATCGGCTGACCATTCGCGCCGACATTTCCGACCCGGCGAATGAATTGCGCGAAGGAATGCTCGCGGATTTTTCGGCCCAAGCAGGGAAGCCGGTTGAGTCCGCGGCCATTCCCGCCGATGGCGTCGTCCGTGAAGGTGACGGCGCCATGACGGCCTGGGTGACGACGGACCGGCGGCATTTCACGCAAGTAATTGTCAAAATCGGCCTGCGCGAAGATGGTGAAGCGCAGATTCTCGACGGGTTAAGGCCCGGGGAGCTGGCGGTGACAAACGGCGCAATCTTCCTGGACAACATGCTGCAAGCGCCGCCGAGCGATTAAGCCGCTGGACTGATTTACGCTTCAACGCTTCAGCGAAATTTCATGCTCAATTCCATGATCGCCTTTTGTCTGAGCCGCCGCGCGATTGTTGTGTTCGGGCTGCTGCTGTTTGCCGGCGCGGGCTTTGTGGCGTTTCAGAAGCTGGACATTGAGGCGTATCCGAATCCCACGCCGGTTATTTTGGAGATCACCGCGCAGGCGCCCGGACTTTCCGCCGGCGAAATGGAACGTTATTACACGATTCCGATCGAGAACGGACTTTACACCGTGCCCGGCATTCAAGTCATCCGCTCCACCTCGTTTTACGGGTTGTCGTTCGTCCGCGTCGTCTTCAAATATGGCGTGGATTACAATTTTGCCTTCGCGCAGACCGCCATTGCGCTGCAACAAAACGCCGCGCTGCCCGGAGGCGTGGTTCCGAACATCCAGCAAAACAGCGGCACCGGCGAAATTCTCCGCTACCAGGTCGTCGGGCCGCCGCATTTTGGGCTGGCGAACCTGCGCACCGTTCAGGATTGGATTGTGCAACGGCGGCTGCTGCAAGTTCACGGCGTGGTGCAGGTGAACAGTTGGGGCGGCCCGACCAAACAATTTCAAGTTGAAGTGGATCCCCGGAAATTGGAAGCCTTCAATGTCACCGTGCCGCAAATCATCACCGCGCTTGGCAACGCCAACATCAACGTCGGAGGGCGCGAAATCACTCTCGGGCAGCAATCCATCAACATCCGCGGCATCGGCCAGATTAACGACGGCGGCGACGATGATTTGACGCAAGGCTACAAAGTCGGCGACATCGAGAACGTCGTGCTCACGCAAAACAACGGCGTGCCCGTGCGGATCAAGGATGTCGCAAAAGTGTCCGTGGGTTTCGTGCCCCGGCTGGGCATCGCTGGCCGGGACCGGGATGATGACATTGTTTTCGGCATCGTGGTGATGGGCCGGACCTACCAAACCGACAAAGTGCTGCCCGAAGTCCAATCCGAAATTGACTGGATGAATAACGACGGCAGCCTGCCGGCGGGTGTTAAAGTGGTTCCCTTTTATGATCGCGGATCGCTGGTTGCCGTCACCACGCACACGGTTTTGCACAACTTGATTTTCGGGTGCGTGCTGATTTTCCTGATTCAATGGATTTTTCTTGGCGACCTGCGCAGCGCCATCCTCGTCGGTCTAAACATTCCATTCGCGCTGCTGTTCGCGATAATTATTTTGGTGGCCCGCGGTGAAAGCGCCAATCTGCTTTCGCTTGGCGCGGTGGATTTCGGCATCATCGTGGATTCGGCTGTGATTCTCGTTGAAAACATCTTCCGCAATTTCCAGAAGTCGCCTGAAGAAAAACAAAGTTTGCTTCAACGTCTCGCCGAAAACGCCTGGGGAACAGACCCGACAAAAGTCCTTGCGGACGGCCACCACGACCACGCGACGCCGGTTCATGGGTGGACGGACCGGCTCCGGCTGATTTTGATCAGCGCAATGCAGATTGACAAGGCCGTTCTGTTTTCAATTTTAATCATCGTGGCCGCGTTCGTGCCGCTGTTCACCATGCAAGGCGTCGAGGGCGCGATTTTCGGCCCGATGGCGCGCACTTATGCTTACGCGCTCGCCGGCGCGCTGATTGCCACGTTCACCGCCACGCCCGTGCTCGCGTCGTTTCTGCTGCCTGAACACGTGAAAGAATCGGAAACCCCCATCGTTCGCGGACTGCATCGCCTTTACAATCCGGCGCTGCGCTTCGCGCTGGCGCATCGCGGGCTGATGGTTGGAATCGGCATAGCCTTTCTCACGGTCGCGGTGTTCTTCGGTTCGCGGCTTGGCAGCGAATTTCTGCCGCACCTGGACGAAGGCAACCTCTGGATTCGCGCCGAATTGCCGATGACGACTTCGCTGCAAGACGGCGAAGCGGCAACGCGAAAAATGCGATTGATTCTTTTGAAATATCCCGAAGTGGTGACGGTTATTTCGCAGCATGGCCGGCCCGATGACGGAAGCGACGCTTCGCCGTTTTCCAACGTCGAACTTTTCGTGCCGCTCAAGCCATACAGCCAGTGGCCGAGAGGGATGGACAAGGCGAAGTTGATCAATCAAGTCCTGGCCGACTTCCAAAACGAATTGCCGGGCGTCAATTTTAATTTCTCGCAATACATTGAGGACAACATCGAGGAAGGCATTTCCGGCGTCAAAGGCGAGAACTCGGTCAAAATCATCGGGCCGAATCTTAAGACGCTGACGAAGCTGGCCGATGAAGTCCGGGATCAGATGGCGCAGGTTCGCGGCATTACCGACCTCGGAATTTTCCCCGTGCTTGGCCAGCCAAACCTGGACATCACGGTGGATCGCGCGGACGCCGCGCGCTACGGCCTCAATACCGGCGACATCTGCACCGTGATTCAAGCCGCGCTGGGCGGAACAGTGGCGACGACGGTTTTCGAGGGCGACCGGCAATTTGGCGTCGCCGTGCGTTATCCGCGCGCCTACCGCGACAGCATCGAAAGAATCCGCAATCTCAAAGTGGCTTATCAAACGAGCAGCGGCGCGAACGCTTACATTCCATTGAGCGCGCTGGCGAACATCTCGTTGGACACCGGCGCGTCGTGGATTTACCACGAAAGCGGCGAGCGGTTCATTCCGGTCAAATTCAGCGTGCGCGGACGCGATCTCGGCGGCGCCGTGGCCGAGGCGCAGGCGCGCCTCAAGGCAAACGTGAAACCGCCGCCCGGCTACCGGATGGAATGGTCCGGCGAATATGGGGAACTGCAGACGGCCAAGCAACGTCTGGAAATCATTGTGCCGGTCAGCCTCGTTCTGATCTTGGGATTACTTTACAGCCTGTTCAATTCCATCCGCGAATGCCTGCTGTCGCTCGCGGGAATTCCGTTCACCGCCGCCGGCGGCGTGCTGGCCTTGTATTTCAGCGGCACCAATTTCAGCATCTCCGCCGCCATTGGATTTATTTCGCTGTTCGGCGTTTCGGTGATGATCGGCATTTTGCTCATCACGCAATTCAAACAGGCGCGGCTTCGGGGCGGCGCGCCGGCGGACGCGATGTTTTCGGCAGCGTCAACCTTGATGCGTCCGTTGCTGATGATGAGTCTCTCCGCCGGCATCGGGCTTTTCCCGGCGGCGGTCTCGCACGGCATTGGCAGCGAAGTGCAGCGTCCGCTCGCCACCGTGGTGGTTGGTGGAATGTTGTCCGGCTCCATTATGTTGCTGCTCGTCGTGCCCGCGCTGAAAATAATTTTCCTCGGTCACAACAACGGTTCAGCGCCAAAGGCAGAATCAAAATGAAAACCGTTTTTCTTTCCAACGCGATTGCCGCCTTGCTTCTTTTCCCCGGTTGCACGGTTGGACCCAATTTCAAAAAACCCGCCGCTCCGGGCATGAATGGTTACACCGCCGTTCCGCTTTCGCCAACAACCAGCGGCGCCAATGTTGCCGGCGGGGAAACGCAACATTTTATCGAAGGGGCAGACATTCCTGGCGAATGGTGGACGTTGTTTCACTCCAAGCCGCTCAACGATTTGATCTCGCTTGCGCTTACCAACAATCCCGACCTCAAATCGGCGCAGGCGGCGCTGGCCGTCGCAAGAGAAGACGTGTTTGCGGGGAAAGGCGCATTTTATCCGGCCTTGTCTGGAAGTTTTTCCGCAAGCCGGAGCAAAACATCCTCGGAAATTTCGCCAACGCCCAGTTCGAGCGCTTTGTATTACAGCTTGTTCACGCCGCAGGTCAGCGTTTCCTACGTGCCGGATGTCTTTGGACTGAGCCGTCGGACGGTCGAATCGTTGAAAGCACAGGAGGAGGCCGCGCGTTTTCAACTCATCGCCACGCACGTCACATTGAGCGCGAATATCGTTCTCGCCGCGATTCAGGAAGCGTCGCTGCGAGCGCAAATTGACGCAACCCGACAACTCATCGCCGCCAATGCCAACATGGTTCAGGTGACGCGGCAGCAATTTGCCAAGGGCGCAGCGACGCATCTCGACGTGGCGGCGCAGGAATCGCAACTCGCGCAAACGGAAGCCTCGCTGCCGCCGCTGCTGAAGCAACTGGCGCAGCAGCGCGATGCGCTGGCGGCGCTGGTCGGACAATTCGCGAACAACAATATGCCGGAACGGTTCGCGTTTTCGGAATTGCGACTGCCGCAGGAATTGCCGGTGAGTCTGCCATCGAAGCTCGTCGAGCAGCGTCCCGACGTGCGGCTGGCGGAAGAAAATCTCCACGCCGCGAGCGCGCAGGTGGGAATTGCCACCGCCAGTCGCCTGCCGAATCTCACGTTGACCGCAGACGCGGGCACGATGGCGTTGACCGCTGGGAAAATTTTTGCGGGCGGCACGGGCTTTTGGGATTTGGGCGCGAGTGTGACGCAGCCGATTTTTGAAGGAGGGACTTTGTTGCATCAAGAGCGCGCCGCCAAAGCCGCGTACTTTGAAGCCGCCGAACAATATCGCAGCACGGTGCTGACGGCGTTTCAAAACGTTGCCGACACATTGAACGCGCTCCAACAGGATGCCGATGCGTTGAAATCCGCCGCTGCCGCCGCGAGTGCCGCCAAAGTTACGCTCGACCTCTCGAAACAGAAAATCCAAACCGGCTCCGCCGCGCCACTTGATTTATTGAACGCGGAGCAAACCTATCAGCAAGCCGAAATCGTCCTGATTCAAGCCCAGGCCAATCGCTATGCCGACACCGCCGCGCTTTTCCAGGCGCTCGGCGGCGGTTGGTGGCACCGCGCAGACTTGCCCAAAAATTAGCATTGCGGAATGAACACATTGACGGGACGGAAGCGAATACCGCTGCGTTTTTCCCCTTGCCCGTCGGCGACGAGCGCGCGTTACACGGCTGTGAACGCGCGTCGTCACGGAGGCTGAACCCAAAGGCTTTTGCTTTTTAGCAGTTTGCTGAAAAAGCCATGTTCTGGAAAATTGACCACGCATTTTGTTGGGGTTTTCGCACGCTTTTTGGGTCGAAAATTAGTTTTTCAGCAGCCTGCTAACGATACAAGGCTGAAGCCCGGCGATCCGTCTTCGCCCGGCTGCGACGCGACGGGCGGGCGAGTGGCTCCGCTGGCTCGATAATCGTTGTATAACTTAAACCGGCCATAAGCTCACTTGTCGCGCCGCAGCGCAGCGAAGGCGGAAGGCGCCGTCGGGTCCAGCGAAGTGTTAGGCTGCTTCGTCTTCAAGTCCTTTGGCGGCTCCATGACAATAACCTGATACTTATCCTTAAACACCGTGACTCGATTGCCCGTAAACAACACCGTATTCGTTGTAGTCACCGCATCCGTCATATCGGATGGAAAGCGGCGGGTAATCCGATAAACGTCGGCTTGGCCTTTTTGCCCAACAAACTCCCAATGAAGCTCCGAGACCTTTCCTGGCCACCCGCATGTCAGCCCGCGACTGACCCGCAGCTCGGAATCCTGCTGTGGTTCTTGAGTTGGTGTCGCCGAACAAAAACTGCCGGAATCGAGCTTGCCATTGAAGCACGTCACGACCGCGACATACCTCGGCTGTGGCTGCGTGTCCGCGGCTAAACATGAACCGACAATGGCGAATGTGATAGCAATGATAGATATGGAATGTTTCATAGCGTAAAGCGGCCTAACGATACAATATAGGCCCGCCGATCCGTCTTCGCCCGGAGGTTACGGCGGGACGGGCGGGCGAGCGGCTCCAGCGCGGTATCAGGGAGCATCCACGTCTCATTTCTGCTGCGACTCGACTCCGCCTTTTAGCGGATACCACTCCGGCTTGGGATAATTTGGGCCGACGGGCAGCGATGAGTACCAACACTGTCCCGTCTGGCGGTCAATACGCACCGCGACCCAGCCGCCACCGCCAACAGGCGCAACGCGAACATCGTATCTGGGGCTGGCACAGCCGGCAACGAACAGCGCAACAAACAATATGCCAAGCGTGCTAATTATCCTTTTCATACTTTTCCCTGGTTACTGGTTTATGTCATGCCGCCTAAGGATCCAAAGTTGAGCCGCCGCCGTCGGAAGTTGACTTTGGCTCGCCGCCAGCCTTCGGATTACCCGCTGCTTCCGAAACTGAAGGGGCAGCGGCGCCTGGCTCCAGCGCGGTGTCAGGCTGCTGTGTCCACGGCTTGGCTCTCTGAACAGTATGATATAAATACTTCCCGTTTTTGTCGAAAAGAACGATGACATCCTTATCGCCTGTCGCGAGAAATGGCGACCACACAATCAGTTCCGGCGTCCAAATAATATCACCAAGCCCTAAAGTCATCGCCTCACTCATTTGAAATGTGGCTACATCATCCTTTGCTGGTGCAATCTTGCCTTTGGCTCGAAACACCTCGTAATCGTGCCCGAATTTATCCGTGCCCCGCGCAATCGGCTGGCCGAACCTCTGAATAATCACGGCTCGGTCTATCCCTGCACGGAGAACATCACCATCTTTGCCGGTGGAATAAATGGCGCTTGCACATCCATTCAGCAACATCGCCAGAATGAGCAAGGTTACGAAATTGATGACTCGGATTTGCATAGCAGCCTAACGATCCAAAGTTGAAGCCCGCCGATCCCCTTTCGTCCCGAGGCTACGGCGGGACGGGCGGGCGAGTGGCTCCGCTGGCTCGATAACCGTTGTATAACTCAAACCGTCCATAAACTCACTTGTCGCGCCGCAGCGCAGCGAAGGCGGAAGGCGCAGTCGGCGCGATGCTTCTACTTTGCACCTGCTGACCTCTCCTGAGCTAATCACGGTGTCTTTACTCCTGCTGGTGCCCCCTGAATAGGAACCCATATAAAAGAATTGCCAGACATATCCCAGCTCCTGCAAACCCAAGCCTGACCTGTTTGCGTGTCAATGCGCACGGCAGCCCAGTCTGGGCTGTCCTGTCCCGGCTCCCGGCCTAACTGGGAAGTGACTCGAACCTCGTATCTTGGGAGTGTGGGCACTGCTGCCGGCTCCGCAAACGTTGCCTTTTTGGCTGGCGGTGAGTCTGTGGTAGATGAGTTGCTCTGTTTGCCGCAGCCTACCAAAAGAATGGAGGTTGCCACGACTATGCCTACGGCTTGTATTTTCATAAAATGTATCGCCGCCTAACCTATGTATTAGCCGCGAACTGGCGGCAGGTTTCGCAGCCTAATACGGAATGGGCTGCTTCGGGGCAGGCTGCGGCCCGTGGAGCCGCCGTGGGCGCTCCACTGAATTTATGCCACCGACTTTTCACTTGCATAAAGGCTAGCACCCCGTTAAAGCGCCTGGCAAGCAGATTCAGATTCTTTTATGGCCAATGCGGCTTCATTTCCCCCGCGTCCTCGGGAACGCATGCCGCCCCATCCCAAGGCGAGGTTGCGGGAGCAGTTTCATGAGGCGGCGCGGTTTATGCCGTTGGAGTTTAAGGCTGGGGATTGGGTTAACTCCCATCCCGGAGCGATGTCCCGCGCCGGTGGCGGAGGGATTGCTTCCGCCGGAATTTTTCGCTCCGCAAGGAGGCCGATCATGGCGGCGTTATCGGCACAGAGATCGTTTGGCGCCAGGCGCAGGACAAAGGCTTCCCGGTCACAGGCCCGCTCCAGTTCGCGGCGCAAGGCGCGGTTGCACGCAACACCGCCGGAAGCCGTGACGCAGCGAACGCCGCAACGTTTGGCCGCGCGAATGGTTTTCGCGACCAGCACGTCCACAATTGCGGCCTGAATACTGGCGCACAGATCGCGAATTATTTGGCGGTCTTCGGCGAGACGGGGATGGTCGCGGAGGAGATAGCGCACGGAGGTTTTCAGGCCGCTGAAGCTGAAATCATCCGCGGCATCGTGAATGAGCGGACGTGGGAAATCGAAGGCATTGGGGTTGCCTTGGGCGGCGAGGCGGGCGATTTGCGGGCCGGCAGGGTAAGGGAGGCCGAGCAGTTTTCCTGTTTTGTCAAAACATTCGCCCGCGGCGTCGTCGAGCGTGGAACCGAGGACGCGATGCCGGAATTCGGAGTCCACGCGGACGAGGAGGGTATGGCCGCCACTGACGACGAGCGAGACATTCGGCTGAAAATCTTCAAATACGGCGGTCGGCGGGTTGCCGCGGATCCACGGCGAATAGAGATGGGCCTCATGGTGATGGATGCCGATAAAAGGTTTGCGGAGAGCGAACGCCAGGCTCTGGGCCGCCTTGAATCCAACGAGCAGCGCAGTGGGCAGGCCAGGGCCGCGTGTGGCGGCGAGGGCATCCATCTGGGCGGCCGGAACATGGGCTTGTTCCATCGCGGCATGGGCGACAATGGGCAGATTCCTCAAATGTTCGCGGGCGGCCAGTTCGGGCACGACGCCCCCGTAATCGGCGTGAAGGGCGATTTGGGAAGCGATGACGTTGGACAATATGACGCCGTTGCGGACGACGGCGGCGCCGGTTTCATCGCAGGAAGTTTCAAAGGCCAGCAGAGTCATGGACGCAGGGGAGAGGAAGATAATTTCTTTCGCGCGGCCTGGAGGACGGATTCGGGCGGGATAGCGGTAAGGCATTCGACCGGATTTTTCCACGCGCAGCGGGGTTTGAGGCAGGGCGAACAGGGCAGTTCAACGCGCAGGACGCCGTGGAGTTGTCCATAAGGACCGGTGCGGCGGGGTTCGGTGGGACCGAACAAGGCAATCACCGGGGTGCCCAACGCGGCGGCGACATGCATGGGACCGGTGTCGTTGGTGATCATGAGATCGGCCAGGCGCAGCCATTCGATCATTTGAGGGAGCGAAAGCCGGCCGCACAGATTCAGGGCGCGGGAAGGTTCGGGGCGACAGATGGCCGCGGCAATTTCGCGGTCCGCGGCATCGCCCAGGACGGCGAGGCGCGCGTCGGGAAATTCGCGGAGGAGGAGGCTGGCGAGGCGGGCGAAGGAGGACGCGGGCCAGCGTTTGTTCGGCCAGCGTGCGCCGGGCTGAAGAGCGATCCAACGCGGCGTTGGGCCGCTTGCGCCGGTTTCTCCGGCGGCAGCCCGCGCTTGTTCCCGCACCTGGGAGCGGGCGGCGGGCCGCGCCGGCAACCACGTGAATTTTCGGTCAATGGGCACCCGCAAGGCCGAAAGAACGGCAAGGTACCAATCCACCGCGTGGGTATGAAAGGACTGGCGCGGCACGGCGATGTCGTAGAATCCGCGGGCGCCTTCACGGGGTTCGTCCAGGCCGGCGAGAAATTTTCCGTTGGCGAGCCATGCGAAGGCGCCGCTTCGGGCAAGGCATTGCAGGTCAATAACCAGATCAAATTGGCGCGCCCGCGTCGCGTGAATACTGGCGAGCGCCTCGTGCCAATAAAGAGGGTTGGCCCAGCGGCGGCGATGGAACAGGACCAGGCCCGCCAGGTCCGGGTCATCTTCCAGCAGCGGCGCCAGGGCGGAATCAATCCACCAGAAAACCCGGGCCTCCGGACGGTGCAATTTCAAAAGTCTCAGGACGGGCAGCGCCTGGATGACGTCGCCGAGCGAAGTGGGTTTGACAATCAGGATGTTCAAGCGCGACGGCAGGCAGGATGCCCTGGGGCGGGCCTGATGTCACGCTTGTTGAAACCGGCCTTATCGTCCGGGTGGTGTAAGGAAACGTGTGTAAAAAGGCGAGAGGGTGTATCCCGGTTCTGAAACAAGCGAACCATCAACCAAAGAAAGGATACACCCATGAGAGCCAACACAGCCCTCGTCATTGAGCCTGCCGCCAGTTGGCGGCGATTGCAAG
>JAGWNY010000001.1 GCA_028872915.1 Verrucomicrobiota bacterium | reverse complement strand
GCGGGACTCCGGTCGGCCTCCGCTACGCTCCGGCCTCTCTGCGTCCCGCAGCCCCAACCGGGAGAATAAACAACCAACCACAACCAGGGGACATTTTCTCGTGAGTTAAGAGGGGGACATTTCTAAAGAGTTTTGACATTTCCGCGCAATTCCTGGTGTGTTTCGCTCCCGCGCCCCTTTCGCCTTTCGCCGACCAAGGCGGTGGTGTAGCTTACCATTATGCTTGATAATATCGAGTATTTGGAAACACTTTACAAGCGGTACCGGGCCAATTCGGAGTCCGTGGCGCCGGAATGGCGCGATTATTTTGGGGCGGAAATGGGGGGAAACGGCGATGGCAAGGGACATGCGGCGCTTGCGCCGGGCCGGCTGGAGCGGGAGCCGCGGCATCTTGACGAAAAAGTCCATCAGTTGATCCGCAATTACCGGGTGCGCGGGCACAAAATTGCGGCGATTGATCCGCTGGGCGCGGCCCGGCCCTGCCCGCCGGAACTCAAACTGGAATTTTACAATTTCACGTCCACGGAACTGGAGACGCCGGTGAACCTGCCCACGCTCAATTTCGGCGGGCCGCTGACCATCCGGGAAATTTTTGAGCACCTGCAGAACACCTATTCGCGCTCGATTGGCGTGCAATTCATGCACGTTGACGACTGGGAAGCGCGGCAATGGCTGCAGCAGCGGATGGAAAGCACGCAAAACCGGCTGGCCATTTCACGGGAGCAGCAGGCGCGAATTTTGACGCGGCTGACGGACGCGGTGGTTTTCGAGGAATTTCTGCGGAAGAAATTTCCTGGCGCCAAGACGTTTTCATTGGAGGGCTGTGAAACGCTTCTGCCGCTGCTCGACCTGGCCATCGAACGGGCTGCCGCGCATGGCGCGCGGGACATGGTCATCGGCATGGCGCACAGGGGCCGGCTCAATGTGCTGGCGCATATCGCGGGAAAAAGCGCCTTCGAGATATTCCGGGAATTCGCGGACGCCGAACCGGAATTGTGGGAGGGGCGGGGCGACGTGAAGTATCACCTGGGGCACGCGGGCAACTGGACGACTTCAACGGGGCGGGACGTTCACGTTTCACTTTGTTTCAATCCGAGCCACCTGGAATTCATCAATCCGATTGTGCTGGGCCGGGCGCGCGCGCGGCAGGACCGGCTGGGCGACGCGGAGCGGCGCGAGGTGCTAAGCCTGCTTATTCACGGCGACGCGGCGTTTGCCGGCGAAGGGGTGGTGCAGGAGACCCTCAATTTGAGCCGCCTGAAGGGTTACAGCGTCGGGGGCACGCTGCACGTGATCCTCAACAACCAAATTGGATTCACGACGACGCCGCAGGAGGGCCGCTCGACCGTCTATGCGACGGACGCGGCGCGGATGCTTCAGTCGCCGATTTTCCACGTGAACGGCGAGGACCCGGAAGCCGTGGCGCAGGTGGTGCTGCTGGCCATGGATTACCGGCATGAATTTCAGTGCGACGTTTTTATTGACATGTTCGGGTACCGGCGCTGGGGGCATAACGAGACCGACGAGCCGTCGTTCACGCAGCCGGTTTTGTACCGGCGGATTGACAAGCGCAAGAGCGTGCGGGAAGGCTATTACGAACGGCTCAAAGAGATGGGCGGCATTGACGGCACTGAGGCGGAACGGATCGCGCGCGATTGCCGCGACCGGTTGGAGCAGGAATTGGCCGCGGCGAAAAATGGAAACGCGCAGCCGGCGGTTGCCGGAAACGGCGCGGCGGCGGCGCCGGGCGTCTGGAGAGATTACACGGGCGGTCCGGAGCCGGCGGATGACGTGGAAACGGGCATCGCGCCGGAACGGGTTGCGGCGTTGCTCCGCCAATTGGCGGAGACGCCATCCGATTTTCACGTGCATCCCAAGCTGGAGCGCGCCTTGCAGACCCGGCGCGAAATGGCGGAGGGGAGGCATCCGCTGGATTGGGCGGCGGCGGAAATGCTGGCGCTGGCGTCGCTGGCGGATGAAGGCGTGCGAATACGGCTGGCGGGACAGGACACCGCGCGCGGGACGTTCAGTCATCGCCACGCCATTTTTTACGATTACGAAAGCGGCCTTCCTTTTTCGCCGCTCCAACACCTTTCGCCGAAACAAGGGCCGGTGGAAATCGTCAACAGCCCGCTTTGCGAGACGGGCGCGCTGGGGTTCGAATACGGCTACAGTTTGGATTGCCCTGGTGGATTGATTTTGTGGGAGGCGCAGTTTGGCGACTTTATCAACGTGGCGCAGGTGATACTGGACCAATTCATCTGCAGCGCGGAGGACAAATGGCGGCGGTTATCCGGACTGGTCCTGCTGTTGCCGCACGGCTTTGAAGGAATGGGGCCGGAGCATTCGAGCGCGCGGCTGGAACGGTTTATGGCTCTGGCAGCCGGCGACAACATCCAGGTCGCGCAGCCGACGACGCCGGCCCAATATTTTCACCTGCTCCGCCGTCAAGCCGTGCGTAAATGGCGCAAGCCATTGGTGGTCTTTACGCCCAAGAGCCTGCTCCGGCACCCGCGGGTGGTTTCGCCCCTGGAACAATTCATCCGCGGGACATTCGAACGCATCCTGCCGGAGAGGGCGCCGAATCCCGGCGTGCGGCGGGTTCTGTTGTGCAGCGGAAAAATCCATTACGAATTGCTGGCCTATCAGGAAGAACACAAACGCCAGGACGTGGCTCTCCTGCGTCTCGAACAGCTTTATCCCATCCGCGACGCGGCGTTGGAAACCATGCTCAACCCGTATGCGGACCAGACACCGGTGCTGTGGGTGCAGGAAGAGCCGCACAACATGGGGGCGTGGCGTTATCTGCACGAAAAATTCGGCAAGCATCTTTTTGGCCGATGGCCGTTTGCGCTGGTGAGCCGCCCCGAGTCGGCCAGCCCGGCAACCGGCTCGGCGGGCGCCCATAAGCTCGAACAACAAAAAGTCATCCGGCGCGCCTTCGGCGACGGCGAAAACCCGTCGCCAGGCCCGTTGCGCCACACGGCGGCGTCCGCGAGGTTGCAGGAGGAGTGACGAAGAAAGGCCGGGTGGCGGCCGCATGGAGATGAATTAATTTATGGCAATTGAATTGAAAATTCCCGAAGTGGGTGAGTCCATCAGCGAAGTCCAGATCGCCGAATGGCTCAAGGCCGATGGCGACGCTGTGAAAAAAGACGAAAACGTAGCCGTGCTGGATTCGGAAAAGACGACGCTGGAATTGCCGTCGCCCGGCGGCGGGCGGCTGAAAATTTTGCATCAGGCGGGTGAGACCGTGAAAGTGGGCGAGGTCGTGGCCCAAATAGAAGCCAACGGCGAACCTGAAAAGCCGGAGGCGGCACAAGAAGCGGCGGCGCCGAAGGCGGCGGCACAAGGGCCGGAAGGTCAAAAGCATGGCGAACCCCCGGCGATGCGGAAGCAGACGCCAAAGCCATCGGAGCGCGAAGCGCAACCTCTCACTGAAGCAAAAACGGAAAAGACCGAACCCGCAAAGCCGCCAAAAAAAGCGCCGCGCGTCGCGCCCGCCGGGCCGTCCGCGCTTGCGGCGCCGCAGCCGGCCGCCGGGCCAACGGCACACGACGATGAGAAAATCGTTCCCATGACAATGCTGCGGCGCACGGCGGCGAAACGGCTGGTGGAAGCGAAGCAGCAAACGGCCATGCTCACGACCTTTAACGAAGCAGACATGAGCGCCGTGCAGGCGTTGCGCAAGGAGCATCAGGAAGCTTTTGAAAAACGGCACGGGGTGAAGCTGGGTTTCATGTCGTTTTTTGTGAAAGCGGCCGCCGGCGCCCTGCAACAATTTCCACAACTCAACGCGGAAATTCGGGACACGGACATCGTTTATCATCGGCGTTTCGACATTGGCGTGGCCATTGCCAGCGATCGCGGCCTGGTCGTGCCGGTCCTGCGCGACGCAGGGCGGATGAATTTTGCCGACATTGAGAAGGCCATCGGCGATTTCGCCGGCCGCGCCCGGGACGGCAAATTGAAGCCGGCGGACCTGGAAGGCGGCACGTTCACCATTACCAACGGCGGCGTGTTCGGTTCGCTGCTTTCGACGCCCATCATTAATCCGCCCCAGACGGGCATCCTGGGCATGCACAGCATCCAGGAACGGCCGATTGCCCGCGACGGCCAGGTGGTCATCCGCCCGATGATGTATCTGGCGCTGACGTACGATCACCGGCTGGTGGATGGGCGCGAAGCGGTGCTGTTCCTGCGGCGCGTCAAGGAGATGATTGAGAATCCGGCGCGAATGCTGATTGAAGCTTGAAGATTGGCATTCCCTGATTGAAGCGGCTGGGAAAGGGAGTATGATTTCCCGCCGGCCCCAGTCCAGGGGCCGCTACGTCATGTCTCTCCGAATCAAACGCAAAGAGGAGGCCGATTCGGCCGTCCGCCGCCTGCAAGGGGAAGCCATCGGGCAGGCGTTGGAATGCTTGAAACGGCGCGGGCGCTTGGAAGCCATTCATGAGGCGCGCAAAAACATCAAGAGGGCGCGCGCGTTATTGCGGCTGGCGCGCCAGGAAATGGACCGCGGCGGCTATCGAAAAGAAACCCGGACCCTGCGCGACGCGTCCAAGGCCATGTCGCCGGCGCGCGACGCGCACGTTCGGCTGCAAGCCCTGGAAAAACTGGCCGGCCATTCCCGAAAAAAGTTGCCCTGCGCGCGGCTTAAAAAACGGTTGAGAGCGGATTGCCAGCAGCAAGCGGACCGCTTTTGGAGCGATGCGGCATGGCGAACCGCGCGCAGGCTCCTGCAACTGGCGCGGAAGCGGGTGGATAAGGCGGATTTGGAACCCGTCGGCTGGCGGGCCATTGCAGCCGGGTTGAAGCGCGGCTATCGCCGCGGCGGAAAATTATATCTGCAGGCCCGGTCCGGCGCGGCACCCGAGGCGCTTCACGAATGGCGCAAGCGCGCCAAGGATTTGTGGCATCAGTTGCGATGCTTGCGCGGCGCGTGGGGGCGGAACACGCGCGCCATCGAGGACCGGCTGAAAGTCTTGATCGAGCACCTGGGCAACCACCATGACCTCGTCACCGTGCGGCAATCCGTCGCTGTACTTTCCGCCCCGGCCGCCGGCCGCGCCGCCAGCCGGCTGATTCCGCCGGCGGAAATTCGCGCCGTGAGCCGCGCCGCGGCGGCCTGGCAGAGGGAATTGCGCGACACCGCCCTTGCGGCAGGAAAGCGCATTTATGAAGAAAAACCGTCCGTGTTCTGCAAACGACTGGAAAGGGATTGGAACGCCTGGCGATCGGGGAGGTAGAGCGCGTCATTTGCGCTCTGCCGATGAACTGGCGCAGCCCGCGCTTGAAGCATCATGCCTCCTGATTTTTCCTGTCCCGCGCCGCGCCGTCCGAAGGGTTTTCAGCGCCAGGCCCGCCCGAAGCGGTTTCGGAGCCTTCGCTTTTTGCCCTGGTTTCCTCGCCGGGTTGAAGCTGTTCCGGCGGCGTTGTGGCCAGGCCCGGCTCGGCGGTGACCGGCCCCGGCGGACGTTCGATGGGAACCCGGCGCAATTCATCCGCCGCCGGCAACTCTTCCAGGCCGCGCAAGCCGAAGTATTCCAGAAACAACGGGGTGGTGCCGTAGGTCTGCGGCCGGCCAATGACCTCCGCACGGCCCGCCGCCTCCACCAGTCCGCGCTCCATGAGCGTCTGCATCACGCCATCCACGTTCACACCCCGAATCTGCTCAATTTCCGCCCGCGTCACCGGCTGGCGATAGGCGATGATGGCGAGCGTCTCAAGGGCCGGCTGCGACAGGCGCGGCGGACGCGCTTTGACGCCGACGAGCGCGCGCAGCCAGGGCGCGCATTCGGGCTGCGTCACGAATTGCCACGCCGCCGCCACGCACACGAGCCGGTAACTGCGCCCGGCCGCTTCATGCTCCCGGGCCAGTTCCTCCAGCGCGGCCACGAGTTCGGCTTCCTTGACTTTTGCGAATGCGGCGGCGGCCGGATCGGCGTCTTCGGCGCTGGCGGCGTTGGCCAGCACGTCGCGCAGTTCCTTCGCGCTCAAGGGCTTTTGGGCTGAAAACAGGAGGGATTCGAGAATGAATTTAAGTTCCATTTTTTAAATTACGACGTTTGCTCCGCCACAGGCTGGCCGGCCGGGGTGGATGGCGCCGGGGCCGACGCCGACGCCACCGGCGCCGCATTGGGCGCCCTGGTGATTTCAATCTCGCCAAAAGCCTCCGCCTGCGCGCAGACCAGTTGTTTCAGGCGAATCAATTCCAGCAGCGCCAGAAACGTGCAGACGATTTCAGCCCGGCTGGAGGCGGTTTCGAACAATTCGGAAAATTTCAACGAACCGCGCTCCGCCAGCATCTGGAGAATGAACTCAATCTTCTGGCCCACGGTCCATTGGTCTTCGAAAATGTCCGGCGCCGCGCCTGCCCGCCGTTCAAACCGTTTGAGGACCGCGTTGACGGCGTTGAGCAGGTCAAAGATGGAAACATCGGGCCTGGGCCGCGGCGCGGCGGACGATTCCAAGTCCGGCTTGCCGGGCAGGCGGGGAAAAATGTCGTCCTGCCGCGCTTCGAGCGTCTGCAACTGGGCGGCCGCGTCCTTGAATTTTTTATATTCCACCAGTTGCCGGATCAGTTCCCAGCGGGGGTCTTCCCCTTCGTCCTCGCCTTCCACCTGCGCCTGTTGATCGGCCGGAAGCAACTCGCGGCTTTTGATGAGCATGAGAGTCGAAGCCATCACGAGGAATTCGCCGGCGATTTCCAAATCCAGCAGCCGTAAGGTGTCAACGTATTCGATGAATTGCGTGGCCAGGCGGGTGAGATTGACCTGGTAAATATCCACCTCCTCTTTTTTGATGAGGTAGAGCAGCAGATCGAGCGGGCCTTCGAACACCTCGAACTGGACTTTGTAATCGGCCATGCGAAAAAATTTTAAAGTGACGCCGGGGGCTTGGCAACGCCGCAAACTTGACGCAGTGGGTTGAAAAAATTAGCATTTGCGGCGGTTGGTGGTCATAGCTCAGCCTGGTTAGAGCCCCAGATTGTGGATCTGGCTGTCGCGGGTTCAAATCCCGTTGACCACCCCATTTTCGATACTGAAGAAGCCAACTGGCGGAGAGGGGGGGGATTCGAACCCCATGGTTTCCCGGCGAAAATAAGGGAAATCCGCACAGCGACTCACAAATAGACTCACAAATTTCAGTCTCGTCAAGCCACGATTTGTCCCAAGCAGTCACCGCCTGGGAAAAACTCCCGGCCCCGCTCAAGGCCGCAATTCTCGCCATCGTCAAATCGGCGGAATGATTTTCACCATGAGCTTTCACCTGACAAGGAACGTGAACGCGGCGCAATCGAATTTAACGCGCCTACGGGCCGGGATACGGTCCACCCGCAACTTGGCTCCCCGCTTTGGGAAAAACGCGCTGGCGAGGCTGGCAACGGCTGCGGCTGCAATACGGACGCCAGGCTGACGAACCGACTAGGGATGCCGGGCCATGAACTTGCATCCTGGTCAGCCAAGCGAAAATTCTCTCAACGGCCGTGCTGGAATTCTGTCGTCCAAAAAGTCAGCGCAGTCTGTATTCGGTTATTTCTTCGAGCCGGGCTGGTCTTGCGAACCCAGATGGCGGCAAAGGTTGGCCAGCAGTCGTTGCCGGCGTTCGGACGACAGCGAGCCGATTTTTCCCAGAAGCGCCGATTCTGGCAGCACCGCGAGAAAGCCCAACCGAATAAGCGACGCCGCCTTGAGTCCGCTGGCGGCAAATTCGTTGTCAGCCGGCGCAATGGTTTCGTCAAACCCAGCAACGCTCTGGTGGAGTTGGCTGCTCACGCCACAGACGAGGAAATCGCCGAAGGGAGGGAATCGTCGGAGCAAAACAATGGGCCGGTTTTTGATCTGGCCGTCGGCTTGGGGCAACGGGGCCAGGGCGATGTCACCTTCGGTCATGGGCGCACGTCAGCGGTGGTATATTCCGGCTCGTTGTCGCCGTAAGCTTTCGCCAACTGACCGGCGGAGTATCGCGACCAAGCGTGGCGTTCATCATCGGGTGGCAGCACCACGACCACCAGCCGCGCATTGGGGTCAAGTTGGCATGGTTCGTCAAACTGAACCTTCTCGCCGTCAAAATGGGCTGTTAATGCAACCGCTTTCATCATGGGTTAATCTGCCGGATCTTCCATCCAACTGCAACCCTTCTGTCCGGCGCGGACGTAACAAGCGGTTCTATTGCTCGCCGAAGGAAACGCGGAGAGAAAACGCGGTTTTCTCAAAAACATCGGTTCGAACTTTCAAGTGGGGGATAAAACGTTGCGGCTGGAGTTCAAAAACCCGTGGATTTACTGGGCCGACTTTAATTCCGACCCCACGACCATTCTCGCGCATCAGCGCGAAAAACCTCTCGAATCGAACTGGCGGAGAGGGGGGGATTCGAACCCCCGATACCTTTTGGGTATTCACGCTCTCCAGGCGTGCGCGTTAAACCACTCTGCCACCTCTCCACCGCGGTTATTATCCCCCGGCAACCCGCCGCGGAGCAAGCGCATTTCGTGTTCGGGTGATTGAACAGGCTTGATTTGACGCCAGTGGATGCGGTCTGGATCGTGATTTGGTTTGATTTGGGCGGATGCAGCTTCAGGGCGAAACGACGCGGTAAAAGCATTGCGCGGAATTGGTCGCGTTCCAATCGGTGAATTGGTATTCGCCGGGCGAAATTTCAGGGATATTGCCCAGGACCGTCCAATCGGCCAATGGCAGGGCCATGTTCGTGGAGGCCAGCGCGGTGAAATCGGCATCCAACACGTTGGTGAACGTGAATTGAAAGGCGTTGCTTTCGCCCGCATAGGCCCAGAACGCGCCCGTGATCACCGGCGGACTGTTCGCGGGCGCCGGAACAAATTGCACCTCCACCGCGCCAATGTCCACGTGCGCGCCGGACAAACGCGGATAACCGCGCTGATCGGTGGCCAGAAAATTCGTGACTGAATCCGCGCCGGCGTCAATGGCGGGTGAACCGGGCAAGGGCGGCATCGTTTGGGTCGGCCCTCCATGATTGCCCAATGGCATAAGCCGCGGATCGCCGCCAATCAGGTTGTTGGCGCCGGAAAATTGGCCAAAGATGGCGATGTTGCCGGGAGTGTTCCCGGCCACAATTGTATTCGTTATCCCTAGGACATGGCCGCCAATGCCGCCGCCGTAGTATGAGTGATTGCCGGAGATGGTGCAATTGTTGAGCGCAGCATCATCGGCATATATGCCGCCGCCGTTCGTGCCGCTGGAGTTGCCGGAAAGGGTGCAATTGTTGAGCGAGGCAGGGCCGTAGGTGTCTATGCCGCCGCCGTAGCCGCCGAAGCTGCCGAAGCCTTGGATGAAAGGGACACCGAAGTTCGTTGCGGAGTTGCCTGACAGCGTGCAATTGTTGAGCGTCAAAACGTTCGTGGATCCGAAGAAGATAGAGCTCGCAATGCCGCCGCCGTTGCCGGCGGTGTTGTCAAACAATGTGCAATTGTTGAGTGTCAGCGTGCCAGAGGCTTCAATGCCGCCGCCGGCGCTGGCGGTGTTACCAGACAACGTGCAATTATTAAGCGTGGCCGGCAACCCGACACTGCAAATGCCACCGCCAGCGCCGAAACCGAGGTAGCTTGTGGCGGAGTTATCTGAAAGGATGCAATTGTTGAGCGTCAAAGCGCCGTGGTTGTAAATGCCGCCGCCGTTGCCGGGGGGGCCGTAGCGGTAGCCGAACTGTTGGCGTGCGACATTGTCCGAGAGCACGCAATCGTTGAGCGTGAGAGTGCCGTTGTTGTCAATGGCGCCGCCAGCTGAGTTGGCAGCGTTTCCGGAAAGCGTGCATCCGGTGAGCGTGACAGTGGCTGGGGGAAAATCCACAAAAATGGCTCCGCCAGAGGAATTGGCCTTATTGCCGGAAAGCGTGCATCCGGTGAGCGTGACAGTGGCTAGGGGAAAATCATAAACGGCTCCGCCAAAGGAATTGGCCTCATTGCCAGAAAGAGTGCATCCAACGAGCGTGACCGTGGTCAGGGGAGAACCGCAGATGGCCCCGCCAATTCCAGGACCAAAGGGGTAATAGCGATCAAAAGCGGAATTGCCTGAGAAGATGCAATTGCTGGCAATGAGCGTTGAGCCGCCGTCAACCAATATTCCGCCGCCGTTGTAGGCTTCGCCGTTCGTCAACGTGAGGGAATCCAGGATCGCGGTTGCGTTTGTAATCTCCATCACACGATGAGCGGGGACACCGAACCGTGGGCTGGCAATGCTTGCGCCGCCCGGCAGCGCCGATGCGTCAATTGTCATGCTGTTGGAAACGAAAAGCTCTCCGCTGGTCAGTAGAATGGTCTGGCCGGCGAGTGTGTTGGTGAAAGTGACCAACTCCGGCGCAAGGGCAATGGCCTGGCGCAGGGAACCGGGTCCGCTGTCGTTGGCGTTGAGAACGACGGGGTTGCGGAGTTCCACCGCGCCAATGTCCACGTGCGCGCCAAACAACCGCGGATAACCGCGCTGATCGGTTGCCAGAAAATTCGTGACTGAATCCGTGCCGGCGTCAATGGCCGGCGAACCGGGCAACGGCGGCATGGTTTGAGTAGGCCCCCCATGATTGCCCAAGGGCATAAGGCGCGGATCGCCGCCAATCAGGTTGTTGGCGCCGGAAAATTGGCCAAGGATGGCGATGTTGCCGGGCGTGTTCCCGGCCACAATCGTATTGGTCAGCGCAGTAATAAAGCCGTGGGAAATGCCGTCGCCGCTGTTCCAGCCGAACACATTCGTGGTGAAATTGCCTGAGATGGTGCAATTGTTGATAATGAGAGTCCCGGAGGTTTCAATACCGCCGCCACTGCCGTTGGTGGCCGAATTGTCCGCGATGGTGCAATTGTTAAGCATGAGAGCTGGAGCGCCTAACGCGACGCTATTTCCAATGCCGCCGCCAAAGCCGCTTATATTACCAGAGATTGTGCAATTGCTAAGCACGTCTGTGCCCCTGCCAGGTCCTAGGCAAATGCCGCCACCGTTCCATGCGCACCCATTGCTGGAGATGTCGCAATCGTTGAGCGTCAGAGAGACGCCTTCGGCGTCAATGCCGCCGCCATCGCCAGAGGTCGCGGAATTACCCGAAAATGTGCAATCGTTGAGTGTCAGAGAGACGCCTTCGGCGTCAATGCCGCCGCCATTCCCGTACCCGTTGGTGGCGGAATTACCTGATATTATGCAACGGTTGAGCGTAAGAGAACCGCCACGGTAACTCTCAATGCCGCCTCCCGAGGAGGCGACATTGTCGGCGACAACACAATTACTGAGCGTGACCTGGGCGTTGGAGCTGAAAATGCCGCCGCCGTCCCCAGGCACCCGTTGGTAATAATGAGAAAATATGATTCTACCGGCGACATTATTTGACAGAAAGGAATTGTTGAGCGTTAGAACGCCGCGGTTGTAAATGCCGCCGCCATTGTAGTGGTAGCCGTTCCGGTACTCCTCTACATCATTGTCCGAGACCACGCAATCGTTGAGAGTGAGAGTGCCATTGTTGTAAATGGCGCCGCCGTACGAGCCGGCCTCATTGCCAGAAAAAATGCATCCCGTGAGCGTGGCGTCACCCTCCACGGCAAGTCCACCTCCGCTGCCTCCACCCGCACGCGAGTAGCCGCTAACTTCATCGTTACCGAAGATGCAATTGCTGGCGATAAGCGTTGAGCCGTGATCAACCAGCATTCCGCCGCCTTCGGCGCCGCTGGTGAAAAGTACGAATACAGCGTTTGTAAAAGTGAGGGAATCCAGGATCGCGGTTGCGTTTGTAATCTCCATCACACGATAACTGAGGGGGTAGCCGTGGGCAATGCTCACCCCGCCAGGCAGCGCCGACGCGTCAATTGTCATGCTGTTGGAAATGAGAAGCTCTCCGCTCGTCGGGTGGATGGTCTGGCCGGCAAGTGTGTTGGTGAAAGTGACCAAATCCGGCGCAAGGGCAATGGCATCGCGCAGCGAACCGGGTCCACTGTCGTTGGCATTGAGAACGACAAAATTGCGAAACTCCACCGCGCCAATGTCCACGTGCGCGCCGAATAAGCGCGGATATCCGCGCTGATCGGTTGCCAGGAAATTGGTGACCGAATCCGTGCCGGCGTTAATCGCGGGTGAGCCGGCCAAAGGCGGCATCGTTTGAGTCGGCCCGCCATAATTGCCCAAGGGCATAAGGCGCGGATCGCCGCCAATCAGGTTGTTGGCGCCGATGAAACCGCCTGAGACGTTGGCATCGCCGGAGGCCGTGTTCCCGGCCACAATTGTATTGGTCAGCGCGACGGCGCCCGAAGAGATGCACAGGCCGCCGCCGTTGCCGTTGGTGGCGGAATTGCCGGCCAACGTGCAATTATTGAGCATGGCGGGGCCGTAGCTCTCAATGCCGCCGCCGCCCCGGACGCCGGAATTGCCGGACAGGGAGCAGTTGTTGAGCGCCAGCGCGCTCCAATAGTCGTTGTCAACGCCGCCGCCGCTCCAGCGGCTGGAGTTGCCGGACAGGGTGCAATTGTTGAGCGTCAGCGCGCCCGAATAGTCGCTGGCGACGCCGCCCCCGTAGCCGTTGGCGGTCGCGTTGCCCGACAAGACGCAATTGTTGAGCGTCATCGCGCCCCCAGGCACGGCCGCGGTGGAAATACCGCCGCCGTCGCTGACGCTGAAGTTATTGGAGATCGCGCAATTGTTGAGCGTGGCGGTCTCGCTGTCGTAAAAGGTGTTGCAAATGCCGCCGCCGAATCCATAGCCGCCGATGGCGGAATTATCCGAGAGGACGCAATGGTTGAGCGTCATCGGGCCGCCGTTGTCTATGCCGCCGCCGTTGCCAGAGGTCGCGGAATTACCCGAAAATGTGCAATAGTTGAGCGTCATCGGGCCGGAGTAATTCTCAATGCCGCCGCCGTAGGAGGCGGCATTGCCCGAAAAGACGCAATTGCTGGCGATGAGCATCGAGCCGTCATCAACCAGTATTCCACCGCCGGCGCTGGAGGCACGGCCATTCGTCAACGTGAGCGAATCGAGGATTACGCTTGCGTTGTGAATCTCCATTACTCGCGAGTTTCCGTCGGCATCAATGCGAACTCCTCCGGCCAGCCCGGATGCATCAATGGTCAGGCTCTCGGAAACGAGAAGCCCTCCGCCGGTCAGGCGGATGGTCTGGCCGGCAAGGGTGTTGGTGAAGAGAATGGTGTCGCCAGCCGCGCTGTTGCCGATGGCCTCGCGCAGCGAACCGGGGCCGCTGTCAGCCGTATTGGTCACGATAACCGTGGCACCCGGCGCCGCCGGCGCCATGCCCAGCCAGATGCCAACCGCGGCCAGAACAAGCGCAAAGGCGAAGGACGATGGGCGGATGGATGTCATGGCCTGGATTCGCCTCAGAGGCACAAGCAAAGCAGCGTCATGCGTCGAGCGAAATCCACGCCGACGAATACACACGAAACCCGAAACGAAGTCAAGCTGAATTTTTGGAATTTTTGCCTCCCGCCGCAAGTCATATCTCTAATTTTGTTGGTTAAAGCAGATAATTATTTCAGCCGCCTCCGCCGGTTCCAAACGCCGGTTCCAAACCCCTTTTCCCGTCTTTATCCTTGTTCAATCAGTGTTTCATCCGTGGCTAAACAAAGCGTTACCGCCCCTTTACATCCCACGCGTCCCGCAGGCCGTCGCCCAGAAGATTCAACGCCAGCAGCGTTATCACCAGTATTCCCGCCGGAAAAAAGACGAGCCACCAGTAGATGCGGATGGGATTGATCTGCGAAACGCCCTCGGCAATCAGCGTGCCCCAGCTTGCCATCGGCGGTTGCACGCCCAATCCCAGATAGCTCAAAAACGATTCGTAAAGAATGATGGCCGGCATTGTCAACGCGAGGTAGGTGATCACTATGCCCAGGATATTGGGAATGATGTGCCGGCCCAGAATCCATCCGGGCCGCGCGCCCAGCGCCCGGCTCGCCTCCACAAAAGGGCGCGCGCGCAAGGACAACACCTGGCCGCGAACAATCCGCGCCATGGTCAGCCACGACACCGCCCCCAGCCCCACGAACAGCAGCGTGACCCGCGCCGCTCCTGCCGCGGTGGACGACTGCCGCGCAAACGGCAGACCTTTGAGCCATTCACCCAGCATCGTGATTAACACCATCACGAAAATCACCGAAGGCAGCGAATAAAGGACGTCCACGATGCGCATCAAAATGGCGTCCGTCCGGCCGCCCGCGTAGCCTGCAATGGCGCCCCACAGCACGCCAATGACCAGGCTCACCAGCGTGCCCACCACGCCCACCAGAAGCGAAATCCGCGCCCCGTAAAGCACCCGCGAGAACACGTCCCGCCCGTGCAGGTCCGTTCCAAACCAATGCTCCGCCGATGGCGGCGCAAACTGCGCGTTGGAAAGGCGGTCCGGCGCGTGAAGCGCGTCAAATTGCGGCCCGGCAAACTTGAGGGCCAACGGCCAGACCACGACCGCGGCGAGCAGAACCATCAAAAACCACGCGCTCGCCACGGCCGGAAGGTTGCGCTGGAACCGCCGCCACGCCCGCCGCCCCGGACTGGGATGCCCGCCAGACGCCGCGGTTTGTCCCGCGGACTGGATCAAGGCCGCGCCCGCGCCTTTCGATGTGGCCGGCTCACTCATATTTCACGCGAGGGTCAAGAAGAGTATAAGCCAGATCGGCCAGCAGATTCAGCCCAATGAGCAACGCCGCGTAAAGCAAAGCCAGGTCCACCGTGAGCGTGTAATCGGAGTTGAGCGAGCTGTTAATAAAGAAGAAACCCAATCCCGGAATCTGAAAAATGGTTTCAATCACAAACGAACCCGTCAACAGATCGGCCAGCATCGGCCCCGAATAAGAAACAACCGGCAGGATGGCGATGCGCACCGCGTGTTTCACCAGCACCCAATTTTCGCCCAGCCCCTTCGCCCGGGCCGCCGTGACAAACTCCGATTGCATCGCGCTCAACATCCCCTCGCGAAAGAGCCGCCCGATCTTTCCGGCAAAAAACAGCCCCAGCGAGATCGTTGGCAGAATCACGTGCCACGGCGTCACCCAGAGCGCCACCGGCAGCAATCTCCATTTGATGGCGAACGACAGGATCAGCAGCGGCGCCACGACAAAGCCGGGCACGCACACCATCAGCATCGCCGCAATACTTCCGCCATAATCCTGCCATTGCCCGCGCCGCGCCGCGGTCAAAAAGCCCAGCGGCAATCCCACCCCCATGGCAAACCCGAACGCCAGGCCGCCCAGCAGCAGCGACACCGGCAGGCTTTGCGCAATGATGTCGCTGACCCGATGGTCCCGGTATTTGAACGACACGTTGAAGCTGGCGGGCGCATGATGCCAGCGTCCATCCGGCCCTTTGTCCCACACCAGCCCGAAAAATCGCAGATACTGTTTCCAGAGCGGCTCGTCCAGATGATAGGCGGCGCGGAGGTTGCGCTCGATTTCCGGCGACGCCGGCGCGCGCTCCCGGTCAAAGGGCCCTCCCGGCGCCAGGTGGACCAGCGCAAACGCCAGCGCGCTGATGACGATCAGCAGCGGAACGGCAAACACGATGCGCTTCACGAAATACATAAGTCACCTGGTTACAAATGATTGCGCTTCGTCCGGCTGTTTTTCCAGATGCCCTGCAAAGGATGGTCGTCCAGAATGTTTTCGTAAAGGCCGTGAACGCGGTTGGTGTCAAAGGCGTTGACGCCCACGTAATAATAAAGCGGAATGATGGGGACCTGGTCATTGACAAGAATGTTTTCCGCGCGTTGAAACAGCGCCTCCCGCTCTTTCGGGTCCGCCTGGTCGTTGGCCTCGCGGATGAGCGCGTCATATTGGGCGTTTGTCCAGCCGGTGCGATTGTTGCCGTTATTGCTGGTAAACATTTCCAAAAACGTGTTGGCGTCGTCATAATCGCCGATCCAGCTTGAGCGGGACATCTGATATTGCAGGTGGTCCTGGGCGCTCAAATAAACCTTCCATTCAAGCTGCCGCAAATCCACCCGGATGCCGAGCTGGCTGCGCCACATTTGCTGCAATTCAACCCCTATGTCCTTGTGCAGGCTGTCGCCGCCCCCGGCCGCCGCGTCAAACGTGTATTCCACGCCGGGAAAGCCGCGCCCGCCCGGATAGCCCGCCTCGGCCAGGAGCTTTCGCGCCAGCGCCGGATCATAGCCGAGGCCGGCCGTCGGGGTGTAATCGGCCGTCCCCGGCGGAACAAGCGCGGCCGCCGGTTGTTCGCCCGCCCGGGTAATCCTTTTGACAATCCGCTCTTTATCTATGACCAATGCCAGCGCCTTTCGCACGCGCGGATCGTCAAACGGTTTCCGTGTCACGTTGAATCGGATGAAATAGGTCGCGAGATAATTGAACGAATGAAAGTCGGGCCGTTTGAGCAGCACATCGAGCAATTCACTCGGAATCATGGTCCGATCGAGGATGATGTCCGCCTCGTGCCGCTCGTATAAATTCAGCGCCGTGTCCGGCGAATCAATGGGCAGGATGTCAATCACGTCCGATTTCGTGCGCGCGGCATCCCAGTAAAGAGGATTTTTCTTCAAACGCACCTTGTCGTTGAGGCGCCATTCGACCAGTTCAAAAGGGCCGTCGCTGGGCAGCGGCCGCGCCAGTATCCACCGGTCGCCATATTTTTCAATCGTCCGCCGCGGCACAACGTCCGTGACCGGCAGCGTGCAGATGTCCAAAAAATAAGGCGTGGGATGCGTCAATGCCACCCGCACGGTATATTTGCCCGCGGCGTGAACGCCCACAAGCCCCGCGTTCGTGATCGCCCCGGCGTTGAAGGCCTCGGCGTTCGTTATGCAATAGAGCGATCCGGCGTAATCCGAAGCCGTTGCCGGCTTGAGCGCGCGAATCCATGAGTAAACTACGTCGTCCGCCGTGATGGGCTGGCCCGTGGACCAGACCAGGTTTGTGCGCAGCCGAAACGTATAAATTCTTCCGTCGGGCGAAAGGTTCCAGCTTTGGGCCATGCCGGGGATGGGCCGGGCCGTCCGCGGGTCCAGGCGCATCAGGCCCTCAAACAGGCCGATGACAATTCGGAATTCGGCCTGGCCGGTAATGAGCGCCGGATCAAGCGTTTCAGCCTCGGCTTGGTTGATGATCGTCACGTTTGCCTGCGGCTCGCGCCGCATGCAACCGGACATCAAGGCGCACACGATGAAAACCAGAACTGGAAGAATCCGCGACGTTCTTTTTCCGCGCCACCGTGCTCCGGGCTGTGATGCCCTTCCGGGTTGGGCGCGGGCGGAAACGTCCATCATTAACGATTACTTTGGCGGAGCGTTGGTGCCGGCGGAGGCAGGCGGCGCCACGGGGGCCGGGGCGCCTGGAACATTTGTGGGCACGGCCATGGTCTGAACCTGCCCCGGAGCCGCGGGCTGCTGCTCCTGCTGCTGTTGCAGCGCGCGTTGAAATGCCGACGTCGTGGGCGCATGCAGCCGTTGCTCGGCAAAGCCCAGCAGCAACGATAGCACGAAGAAAATGCCCGTCGCGTATTTCGTCACCTTGGTCAGCGCGTTGCCGGAGCCGGCTCCAAACAAGGCGTCCGCCGCCCCGCTGCCAAACGCCAGTCCAATGCCCGCGTCCTTCTTCGGAAGTTGAATGAGCACCAGAAGAATCAGGAGCGCGGAATCGAGCACCAGCAAAACGGTCAAAATGCCTGCAATAAAAATCATGGGGCAATCTTATATGGAATTTTTCACAATGTCAGCAAATGTCCGCGTTTCCAGGCTGGCCCCGCCAACCAGCGCGCCATCCACGTCCGGCTGCCGCATTAATTCCGCGGCGTTGGCGGGTTTGACGCTGCCGCCGTATTGAATGCGCGCTTTTTTGGCCGTGGCGTCCCCGAACAATTTTCCCAGCAGCCCGCGAATGAAGGCGTGCGCCTCCTGCGCCTGCTCCGCGGTCGCCGTCCTGCCCGTGCCGATGGCCCAAACCGGTTCATAGGCAATGATCGTTTCGACAATCTGTTCGCCTGTCAAGGCGCCCAGGCTGCCGCGCACCTGCGTCTCCAGGACCGACTCCGTGGCGTTGGCTTCCCGTTCGGCCAGCGTTTCACCCACGCAAACAATGGGCTTGAGGTTGGCCGCGTGCGCCACCGCCGCCTTTTTTGCGATCAGCGCGTCGGTCTCCTTCTGATGCTGCCGGCGTTCGCTGTGGCCCAGGATCACGTAGCGAACGGAAAATTCCTTCAACATTCCGGCGCAAATCTCGCCCGTAAACGCCCCAAAATTGTTTTCGCTCATGTTCTGGGCGCCGAGCCGGATGTTCTTCGTTTCCAAAATGGCCTTCGACACCGATTCCAGCGCCGTGAACGGCGGGCACACCACAATGTCCACGGTCTTGACCTTGCCCAACTCGAGCTTCAGCCCGTTGACCAGCGCCAGCGACTCGGCCACCGTCTTGTTCATCTTCCAGTTGCCGGCGATGATTAATTTTCGTTCTTTGTTCATTTTTCAGCAATGATTCCGCGGCCGTCCCCGCGCGTCTGTTCCGCGGCTTCCTTCACCATCATAAATTATTTGTCCGTCAACGCCGCAACGCCTGGCAGCACCGCCCCTTCAAGAAATTCCAGGCTCGCGCCGCCGCCCGTGCTCATAAACGTCACCTGGTCGCCAAGCCCGGCCTGGTTGACCGCTTTGACACTGTCTCCGCCGCCAATAATGCTCTTGGCGCCGTTGTTCCGTGTCGCGGCCGCCACGGCTTTCGCAATGCGATTCGTGCCCCCGGCAAACCGCGCGTCCTCGAACATCCCCAGCGGGCCATTCCACAAAATTGTCTTTGCGCTCCCGATAATCTCCGCGTAACGGGCCGCCGTCTCTTCGCCAATGCTGAACCCTTCCGCGTCATCCGGAATGTTGCCGTTCACCGTCCGAATGTTCGTGAAATCGAAGATCGGTTTGCCCTTCTTGTTGCGTTTGCCGGTGTCCACCGCCGTGGCCACGACCACGTCCACCGGCAATTGAAAATTCACGCCCAGCTTCCTCGCCTTGGCCTCCGCGTCCAGCGCCGTTCGCGCGTGGCCCGGTTCCACCAGCGATTTGCCGGTCTTTTCTCCATGCGCCAGCTTGAACGTGTAAGCCATCGCGCCCCCGATCAAAATCGTGTCCGCCTTCTCCAGCAACCTGTCAATGACTTTTATCTTGTCCGATACCTTCGCCCCGCCCAAAATCACCACAAACGGCCGAGCCGGTTTCTCCAGTTCCTCGCCCAAAAATTTCAATTCCCGCTCCATCAACAGCCCCGCCGCGCATTGGCCGCCCCGTCCGGCCACAATCCGGGCCACGCCCTCCGTGGAGGCGTGCGCGCGATGGGCGGAGCCGAAGGCGTCGTTGACATAAACGTCGGCAAAGCGCGCCAGCTTTGCCGCGAACCGCGGATCGTTCGCCTCTTCCTCCTTGTAATAACGCACATTCTCCAAAAGCGCCACGTCTCCGTCCTTCAACGACGCCACGACCTTCTCCGCGTGATCGCCGATGCAATCATTCGCGAATTCAACCGGTTTGCCGAGCAGTTCGTGCAATTTCATGCCCGCCGGCCGCAGCGACATCGCGGGGTCCGGCTTGCCCTTGGGCCGCCCCAGGTGCGATGCCAGCACGATCCTCGCTCCCTTTTCGATCAACAATTTCAGCGTCGGCAGCGTCTCGACGATGCGTGTGGCATCCGTGATGACCATTTTCCCGTCCCGTTCCTCCAGCGGCACGTTGTAATCCACTCGCGCGAACACGCGTTTGCCGCGCACATCCAAATCTCGAACCGTGAGTTTTGCCATAGCTCAAAAATTGAAAGCATAGATTAAATCCCCGCCGCCGCGAGTAAAGCAGAAACGGCGGTTGTCATCGCTTATGCCCGCGTTCAGCGCTCCTTAAGCGCCTGCTCCAGCAGCGCCTTTTCATGCGGCCCGAAATTCAGTTTCAACGCCTCGGCGCGCGCGACATCGGTCATTTTCCGCCAGGTTTTTTGGATGGCGTTGATCATCTTCCCGTCGTCGGTCTTTGCCGCCAGGGCGGCGAATTGATGTTCCAAAAACACGAGGCACAGCGCGTCTTCGAGCACCCGCGTTTCCATGTCGGCGGGGAAATGCTTTTTTAGATTCAGGTCCTGCACGCGCGCGATCACCGCTTCGTCATAACCGGTTTCGCCAAGAATCTCGCCCGCCTTTTGCGCGTGAAACTTTTTCAAGTCCGCCCGCCATTTCAGGTAGCCCGGACGCGTCATGGGTTGGGATTCGCGCGGAATTTGCCAACGGCAGACGTGCTGGCAGCGCGCGGCCAGCCGCAACTCTTCACTCGCGGCGGGACAAAGCTTGAGCACCCACTGCGTCAACCGCTCCGCGTAAAGCAGTTCCCGCGGTTGCCCCGCCTCGCGGTTCGGGTCGCGCGCGTTTTCCCCGTCAAAACGCCGCAACGCCTCCTCGAATCGTTTCCGGTCCGTCGGTTCGCATTCGCCTGTCATGTCCCCATTTTCAACGAAAGACGGTCAGACGCAAGTGAGCCGTGGATTTGGCCGGGACCATGCAAGCCGGCCGTTTCAATACTTTTTTTAGGCCCGCGCTTGATTTTCGCGCCGCGCTGGCGCACTTTGGGTTTCGGCAATTAACTGATTGCAACAAACAAGGAACAATTATGGCACATGAATTACCCTCACTTCCGTTTCCGTCGAATGCCCTGGAACCGCATATTGACAAGGCGACGATGGAAGTCCATCACGGCGCCCATCACAAGGCCTACGTGGACAACCTGAACAAGGCCATCGCGGGCAACCCCGCGCTGGAATCCAAGTCGCTCGACGCGCTCATTGGCGATTTGCCTTCCGTGCCCGAAAACATCCGTGGAGCGGTCCGCAACAATGGCGGCGGACATTGGAACCATTCCTTTTTCTGGAAATCTCTTTCGCCCAAGGGCGGCGGCGCGCCCTCCGGCAAATTGGCCGACGCCATCCATTCGGCGTTCGGCGGCTTCGACGCCTTCAAGGAGAAATTTGAAGCGGCCGGCCTGGCGCGCTTCGGCAGCGGCTGGGCATGGCTGGTTTCCCACGGCGGAAAATTGGAAATCTGCTCAACGGCAAACCAGGATAATCTGCTCATGGGCAGGACGATTGCCGGTTGCGAAGGCAAACCGGTTTTCGGCGTGGACGTCTGGGAACATGCCTATTACCTGAAATATCAGAACAAGCGAGGCGCTTATTTGAAAGCCATCTGGAACGTGATTGATTGGAACGCCGTTGCCAGGAACTTCTAGCCGCCTTCGAGCTTCCAAGGCTTCCGCTTCAAACGCGCCGGACTTTCCGGCGCGTTGTTTTTTAATAAATAATCTTTTTCCGGCGCGGCCAATTGCTATTTTCAGGCCATGCCGCAAGACGAATGCGTTCAAAACCATTCCAGTTTGCGGCGGGCGTTCATCTTCTGCGTCCTCTGTCTCGCCATTTTCCAATTCTCCGAGAATACAACCGATCCCGACTTGTGGGGTCACGTTATTTATGGCTCCCACCTGCTTCAAACCGGAACGTTGATGCGCGCCGATCCTTATTCGTGGACAGCCAACGGGCATCCCTGGATCAATCACGAAATTCTCGCCGAGGCGGCAATGGCGTTGTCTTTTCGCGCGCTGGGCGGGCCGGGCCTTCTGCTGCTGACGGTCGCCGTGGGATTGCTGACGTTTTTTTTGGCCCTCGCGACGGCATCGGCGGGCATGGTCCCGGGCAGGACAAGAATTGTCGCATGGGCATTGGGCGCGCTTGCGGTCGTGGAAATATCCTACGGATTTGCCGTGCGCCCCCAAATCTTCACCGCGCTCGCCCTTGCGGCCGAATTGTGGATACTGCGGCGGATTCACGAAGGACGGCTGCGATGGGCCTTTGCCCTGCCGCCCCTGTTCGCCGCCTGGATCAACACGCATGGCGGAGTCGTCGCCGGCATCCTTCTGCTTTTCGCCGCCGCCGGCGCCACAACGGCCCAATGTATTTTCAATCGGTTCAATTTGGATGTCGTCCGTTTGGAAAAGCCGCCCGCCAAAATCGTTCCCGTCCTTTGGATTGCCTGCGCCTTTTCCGCCGCGGCGTTGTTTCTCAATCCCTATGGCGCCGGTTTGATTCGCTGGCTCTCTGGCAGCGTCTCATGGTTGCGTCCGCAAATCACCGAATGGAACCCGGTCAGCCTCGGCTGGAACCATGCTGCGTTTTTCTTTTGCGCGGCGCTGGCCGCCGTCGCGCTCCTGCTCTCCCCCCGGCGACGCCAACTATGGGAGGCCGCCGTCCTTGTTTTGCTCGCGGCTGCCGCGTTTCGCTCCGTGCGCAACACGCCCCTTTTTTGCATCGCGGCCCTCGCGCTCGCGCCGCCCGGCCTGGCCGGCGTGTTGGAACGATTTGAAAATCGTTTTGCAAATCTGACAGCGGTTTTCGCCCGGTCCCTGGCGCAAAAATTCCTCACCCTGTTGCTTTGCGTGGCCTCCGCCGGCATTCTCGCCGCCACGGCTTTTCTGCACAAGCAGCGGGCATGGACGATGGAAGTGCCGCGAAATCAGTATCCCGTTGCCGCGATTCAATTCATCCGGGCGCGCGATTTGCGCGGAAATCTCTTGGTCTTTTTCGATTGGGGCGAAATCTGTCTCTGGGAACTGCCCCGCAGCCGCGTCTCCATGGACGGACGCCTCGACACCTGCTACCCCCGCCGCCTCATTACCGCCCATTGGCGCTTTTACAATGCCGAACCCTTCGATACCAACGTCCTGGACCTTCGCCGCGCCGATTTTGCCCTGCTGCCCTCCCATTTGGCCGGCTCAATGGCCCTGGCAAAAATGGACGACTGGCGTCCGGTCTATTTCGATAATTTGGCCGTCGTTTTGGTAAAGAATCTGAACCAGTTTCCGAAGCTGGCCGGATTGCCGCTGCCAATTCGGGGCCGCCCGGCGGCAACGAGGGGCCGGGCTGCCTTCCCCAATCATTTGCCGCAACGCCGGGAATAATCCATCCGCCGCGTGGCCGCGTTCCGCGTCATTCCGGTAGCTTGCCGGCTGCCTTTTTCTTTACCAACTCCCTCTGGTTGCCCTTGCCCAGAAGCACCACGCGCGGTTTCCAGTTTTTTGCCTCGTCTTCCGCAAAGACACCAAAATTCATAATCGTCAGCAAATCGCCTTTCTTTCCCAAATGCGCCACGGCGCCGTTCATGATGATGTCCCCCGAACCGTTTCGCCCCCGAATCACATAGGTCTCGAAACGGTTGCCGTTCGCCATGTTGCCGCAAAGAATGCGTTCGTATTCGCGCAGTCCCGCCTCATCCATCAGGTCGCCGTCAATCGTCAGGCTGCCCTCGTAATTGACGTTGCCTCCGGTTACCGTGGCTCGATGAATCTTGGATTTAAGCAAAATGATTTGCATGAGCCTCCCACTGTAACACGCGCCCCCGCTACTTCAACTTTAGAAAATTTTTCAAAATCCGCCGCCCATTGTCCGTGAGAATGCTTTCGGGATGAAACTGCACGCCCCAGATCGGCAGGCTTTTGTGCCGCACGCCCATGATTTCGCCCTCATCGCTCTCAGCCGTGATCTCCAGGCAGTCCGGCGCCGACTCGCGTTTGATGACCAGCGAATGATAGCGGGTCGCCGAAAACGGATTGGCCATGCCCTCAAACAAATCCCGGCCGTTATGGCGGATCGGTGAAATTTTTCCATGCATCATGCGGTAATTCACCACCACTTCCGCCCCAAACGTGTGCCCGATGCACTGGTGCCCCAGGCATACCCCAAAAACCGGTACCCCCTCCGATCCAAATGTTCGGATCACCTCATTGGACAAGCCCGACTCCCGCGGCGAACAAGGCCCCGGCGACACAAGAATCCGCTCCGGCTTTAGCGCCCGGATTTCGTCAATCGTCACCTCGTCGTTCCGCTTGATGACCATCTCCGCCCCCAACTCGCCCAGGTATTGCACCAGGTTGTAGGTGAACGAATCGTAATTGTCCAAAACGAAGATCATGGCCCGCAATATAACAGAAGCCGGCCGGTTTGAAAGACGCCGTTTTTTTGATCCTCCTTCCCAACCGCCTTGCGTCGGTTCCTGTATGCCAGTCCTCCGCCGCTATCGCCGCAGGACTTCCATGATGGATTGTTCCGGCACAGCCCGGCCCCACTCCACCCGTCCAATGCGCCGCGCCAGCACAAATTTGATCTCGCCATCCCGCGCCTTTTTATCCAAACGCATCGCGTCCAAAACTTTTTTTCGCTGGCGGGAATTCAATGAAATTGTCACCGGCAGCCCGGCCCGCCGAAACAAATCCACGATGCGGCGCAATTCGGCTTCAGGAAGCCCCGAAACGGCGTGCGAAAGCCGGGCGGCGGCAATTTGGCCGATGGAAATGGCCTCCCCGTGCAGAAAGGTCCCGTAACCGGCGCTGTTCTCGATGGCATGTCCAATCGTGTGACCGAAATTCAGGATGGAGCGCAGCCCGCCCTCCTTCTCGTCCCGGGCAACCACCTCGGCCTTGATTTCGCAACACCGCGCAATGACCGGCGCCAGCGCCGTCCGCCTGCGCCGGAGGATGCCGTCCAAGTCCCGCTCCAGTCGCGCGAAAAATGCCGCATCCCGGATGATTCCGTATTTGATCACCTCGGCCAGCCCGGCGCGAAATTCGCGGTCGGGAAGGGTTTGAAGCGTGTCCAGGTCGCAAAGCACAAGCCGTGGCTGGTAAAAAGCGCCCACCAGGTTCTTGCCGGCCCGCAAATTCACGCCCGTCTTGCCGCCCACCGAACTGTCCACCTGCGCCAAAAGCGTTGTCGGAACCTGCACGAACGGAATCCCGCGCAAATACGTCGCCGCCACGAATCCCGCCAAATCCCCCGCCACGCCGCCGCCAAGCGCGACAATAAAGGAACCGCGCTCCAGCCGGTGGGCCGCCAAGCGGTCGTAACAATCCTGGGCCGTCTTGAGGTCTTTGGCTTTTTCCCCGGCCCGAACGGCTGTCAGCACCGGCTCGAATCCGGCGCGAATCAATGATCGGCGGGCAATCGCTCCATGGACCCTGGCGACGTTTGTGTCCGTGATGACGGCGCAACGGCGCCCGAATTTGAGCACCGCGCATTCCGGGCCGAGCCTTCTTAAAAGGCCCGGCGCGATTTTGATGGAATAACTGCGGCTGCCCAGATGGACCGGAACGATGCGCATTGGCCCAAACTACAATCTCGCAAGGCCAGTTTGAAGAAAATTAGAGCGGTTGAGGAAATAATGTAGCCGTGCGGCAGCGAGGAATTTTGGGTTTTGGCGAGGCCGGGCGAGGGAGCATGCCCAAAGCGGCCTGTAACCGAGCGAAAACGAAGCCAAAACCCAAAAGAACCGCTGTTCCCTTCTCCCCAACCGCATGGCTAAAGTATTTCTGAGACCGCTATAAAATCTGTTAAATCGGGTCCGCAACCGCTAAACTTGCCAAATGTTTCGGCACACTCATCGCGTCATCTACGCCGAATGCACCGTGGGCAACCACGTCTATCATTCCCGCTATCTGGACATGTTGGAGGAGGCGAGGGGCGAATTTCTGCGTTCACTGGGCTTCACGGTTGCCGGTTTGCAGGACGCCGACGCCATCTTTCCCGTGGTCGAGGCGCGCCTGCGCTACAAGTTCCCCGCGCGCTACGACGATGTGCTCACCGTTGAAGTCTGGCCAACCCTCGCCGACAAGGTGCGGATCAATTTCGCCCATCGGATTTTCAACCAGGACGGAAAATTAATTTTGGACGCCGAGACGTTCCATGTTTGCACCGGTTTGAACGAAAAGCCAAAACGGGCGCCGGCGGAATTGGTGGATAAATTAACCACCCTCGTAAAGCCCACGCTATCGGCCGCCCCGACCGTTTCTGGCAACAATCGCTGAAAAGGCAGGGGCGGGTTCATCCCGGAGCACCCGGGCCGCAGCCAACCCATCCCGTGGGAGACAACGTGTCAAAACCGCGCCAGCGTCTTGGAATGCGGCTTCTTTCTCCGTGTTCTCCGCGCCTTGGTGGTGAAATGCGCTGTATTCGCGTTGAAATTCACGCGGAAAGTTATTCAACTTGGGCCAAATCAGTTAGATAACTTTTTGGAACCCGTTCCCTTGCAATGACTTCCGCGATAAATTCAGTTAAATAACTTTTCATGGACTTTCTTCCATCCCCGTGGTTTAATGCAACTGTAGTAATGAATGGAAGAGTCGTAATGAATGGAGCGGTCGTAATGAATGGAACTGACGGAATGAAGGGAACGGTCGGAATGAGGAAGATGAAATCCGGGAGCACGCCAGTGCCGCCGTTGGAATCCGCGTGGTCTAATGGAACCCGGCCGGGACCAACCGCGCCAACCGCACGGTTCGGGCCTGATGCGGGCAAGGCCGTGAGATTGTCCGGGCCGCTGCCTCTCCCCTGGGCAGGCCCCGCCGCCCGATTCACGCCAAAACACGTCCTTTCCCCCGACCGGGCCGCCCTCGCCTGCCGCCGATCCCCGGTATTTTTAGTAATTTGCAGTCATTTTGGGTTCTCAAGCGTTTTTCCACCGCCTTCAACGCCGCCCGCGGCTGTTTCGTGCGCAACGTCCAACGAACGCAATATGGCGCCTTCCGGGCCAGGGGCTGCTTTATCGGCTCGGGCGTGGTCGAAGCCGGTTGCAAGACGCTCATTGGCGGCGGCGGCAGGCAATCGGGCATGTTCTGGTCCCGGCTGGGCCTTTTCGACTGATGCGGAATTTTGTCTCACACCCTTTTTCTCCGTCGGGGCGCGAAACGGGGTTCGATAACGCTTGCCAATCCGGTTGGTTGCCGTAAAGTGGACGACTATTTTCACATGATGTCCTTGAACCGGATTTTGTTTCTGGCGGATGCGCCGTCCGCGGCGGCGGCGGCGGCGGCTTCGCCCGGCGCGCCCTCCGCGCCAAGCGGCCCCGTGTCGCCGCTTCAGACGTTTTTTGGCAGTCCCGTCATCTTTTTCGCGCTACTGATTGTGATGATGTATTTCCTCCTGTTTCGCCCGCAGTCACAGCAGCGCAAGCAGCAGGCGCGCCTGCTGGAAGGCCTCAAAGCGGGGGACAGGATCGTCACGTCCAGCGGCATCGTCGGGGTGGTGATCACGGTCAAGGATAAAACGGTCTCGCTGCGTTCGATGGACGCCAAGATGGAAGTCACCAAATCCTCGGTCACCGAAATCCTGGAACGGGCGGGACAGGAGAAATCAGGAACTTGAGACCATGAACAAGAACGATCGCTGGAAATTCATTCTGGTCCTGGTAATCATCGCCTGGGCGCTGTTCCAGGTATATCCGCCAACGTCGCGGGACCTGATTCGGGAATTCGCGCGCCAGGCAACCGGGCGGGACGCGCGGTTTACGAATATCCTGGAGAAGGCGACCGCCCTCCAAAAATGGGGCACGAACAGCGAGTTCGCCATTTTGCGCGAGGCGGTTGGAACCAACAACATCCAGCCCTATTTTTCCGGCATCAACGCGACGAACCAGGAGGACGCGTCCACCTATATTCTCAACCAAATCCAGCAGAACGCGACCGGGCGCATCAAGCTGGGCCTGGACCTGCAGGGCGGGACGGCGTTTTTGGTGGAGATGCAAACGAACAAGCTGGCCGGCGGCACGAGCAATCAGATCAGCCAGGCGCAGGCGTCGGCGGCGATCTCGCAAGCGGTGGAAGTGCTGCGGCGGCGCGTGGACCAGTTTGGAGTGGCGGAACCGGTCATCCAGCCGGTGGGCGCCAATCAAATATTGATCCAATTGCCCGGCCTCTCCGAAGCCGACAAGCAGGCGGCCGAGGATCAGATTAAAAAGGCCGCGTACCTGGAATTCCGGATGGTGAACGATCGCAGCGACGAGATCGTGGCCAATCACCAGCCGGTCCCGCCTGGTTACACGAATCTCATGGAAAGCGCGCCGCCGGTCAATGGGCAGCCGCAGCCGCCGGAGGAGATCATCGTGAGCACGAAGCCGGTGAACAACCTGGCCGGTCCGATTGTGACGCGCGCCGCTCCCGGACGGGATGACATGGGCCGGCCGGACATCGAATTTACGCTCACGAGCGACGCGGCAAAACGGTTTGCGGACGTGACGACCGAATACGCGCCCGATCCACAGACCCAATTCAAGCATCGCATGGCGATTGTGATGGACGGGCAGCTTTATTCAGCGCCGCAAATTGAAGGCGCGATTATTGGCGGCAACGTTCAAATCACGGGCAATTTCACGGAAACGGAGGCGCAGGACCTGGCGGCGGTGTTGCAGAATCCGCTCAGCGCGCCGTTGAACATACTTTACACGGAAAACGTGGACCCGACGCTGGGCAAGGACACCATCCGGCACGGCATTTACGCGTCGGTGGCGTCGGTGATTTTTGTATCGTTGTTCATGCTGGTTTATTACCGCGTGGCCGGCCTGACGGCAAACGTGGCGCTGATCGTGAACATCATCATTTTGATGGGGGTGATGTGCAGCGTGGGCACGACGCTGACGCTGCCGGGCATTGCGGGCGTGGTGTTGACCATCGGCATGGCGGTGGACGCAAACGTGCTGATATACGAGCGCCTGCGGGAGGAACTGGAAAAAGGCAAATCGTTGCGGGGCGCGATTGCGGCGGGTTACGCGCGGGCCTTTGGCACCATCTTCGATTCGCACGTCACGACGCTTATTTCGTCCATCATTCTCATTTTCATGGGCACGGGCGAGATCAAGGGATTTGGGGTGACGCTGACCATCGGCGTGGCGGCGAGTTTATTTACGGCGCTGGTGGTCACGCGGCTGATTTTCAATTTTCTGCTGGATCGGAGCTGGTTGAAATCGCTGGGCATGCTGCACGTGATCCGCAGCGCCAAAATCAATTTCATGAACGTGGCAACGCCCTTGTTCATCACCACCTGGCTTCTGGTCATCCTTTCCCTGGGGTACGGTATTTTCTTCCGCGGTGAAAAGCTTTTCGGGGTGGATTTTCTGGGCGGCGACAGCACGACGTTCAGTTTCGTGGAAAGGGAAGGCCTGGACCAACTTCGGGCCGCGCTGGCGCAGATTGGGCAAAAGGACGCGCAAATCCAGTATCAAAAGACAGTATCCAGCGCGGCGGAAACTTTGCGGGTGACGACCGCGCATGGGACCGCCGACGAAGTGGTCAAGACCCTGGAGACAAAGTTCCCGCAGGCGGACTTCCGTCCGCTGAGCCGCCAGGAGGTTGGGGCGTCGGTGGGCAAGGACGTTCGGAACTCGGCCATTCTTGCGTCCATTTTTGCAATGTTCGGCATTCTGGTTTATGTGGCATTCCGTTATGAATTTTCGTTTGCGGTAGGGGCCATCGTGGCGGTCATTCACGACGTGCTGTTGACCATTGGCTGTTACTGTATCGCCAATGGAATTTCCGGGCGCCAGTTTGGCGCCACGGTGGTGGCGGCGGTGCTGACGATCATCGGCTTTTCGATCAACGACAAGGTTGTCATCTTCGACCGTATCCGGGAGGATTTGAAGCTGGGCATGAGGGGCAGCTTCAAGGAGATCATCAATCAAGCCCTCAACCAGACCTTGAGCCGCACGATCATCACCAGCGGCACGGTGTTCATTGCGACTGCTTGCCTGTATATTTGGGGCGGCGGCGTCATCAACGACTTCGCGTTCACCTTCCTGGTGGGCATCATCACCGGCACGTATTCCTCCATCTACATTGCCAGCGCGTTTGTCTTGTGGTGGCACAAAGGCGCGCTGCCCAAAATCGGGGCGTCGTCGGTCACCATGCAGCATACGGCCGCGGCAAAGGTTTGACGCGCCGGCAGCCCGTTAAAAACGCGGGCGCGGGCGTGAGTCTGATCCGACTTGACTGGATTTTTTTCTTTGAGCGGAGGCCGAAATCGGAAATCGTAAATTCGAGATGACCGGAATCACGCAATGGCATTGGATCGCGTTCATTCTTTGTACCCTGTTTTTCCTGGCCCTTGATCCGTGGCTGTTTCGCCGGGCTTCGGCACAGGTGACAGTTCGGGCGGCGGCCGGGTGGAGCGCGATCTGGATTTGCGCCGCCCTCGCCTTCGCGCTGGCGCTGGCCCGGTGGCGCAGCCACGAGGAGGCCATCCAATTCACAACCGGCTACGTGATCGAACTTTCCCTGTCTCTCGACAATATTCTGGTGATGGCGTTGATCCTGGAATGGTTTCACCTGCCGCCGGAGGGGCAGCGGCAGGCTTTAACTTTTGGAATTCCGGGCGCCATGCTCATGCGCGGGGCGATGATTGCCGGCGGCGTTGTCCTCATTCACCGCTTTGATTGGGTGCTCTATATTTTTGGCGCGTTCCTCCTGCTCGCGGGGATAAAGATGCTCTTTTTCCGCGCGTCCGCCGACCCGCAACACAACGCCGCCGTGCGCCTGGCCCGCCGCTATTTCCCGGCGCCGCAAAACCAGCCCGCCCATCCCGCCGGCGCCCTGCCCGGCGGCCGCATCCGGCTCGCGCTGCCGCCGCTGGTTTTGGCGCTGATACTCGTGGAAACCAGCGACCTGATTTTCGCCGTGGATTCCGTACCAGCTGTGTTTTCCGTGACACGAGACGCCTTCATCGTCTTTACATCGAATATCTTCGCCATTGTCGGATTGCGTTCCATGTATTTCCTGCTGGCCGGCGCACTGCGCCATTTTCGATACCTGAAGGCAGGTTTGTCCTCGGTTCTGATTTTTGCCGGGGCGAAAATGATATTGGCGCCTCATGGCCGGCAGCCTGAATGGTTTGCGGTCCACATCCCAGCCGGCCGGGCATTGGGGATCATCGCGGCCATTCTTCTGATCTCCATTGCATTGTCGCTGGCGGCGGAACAGCGGGAGAAGAAAACAGCCCGGATGATGAAATCGTCGAAATCAAACCTCCCGTCCAGTTAAATGAAATTTCGCTGGTCTCCCGCGCCATCGCAACCGCTGCTCGCGGGGCGGCTGGCGTCGCGCCTGGGCATATCGCCGCTGCTGGCCCAATGCCTTCTCAATCGCGGGTTCAGCGAGCCGGCGGACATTGAAGGCGTGCTCCTTCCACGGCTCGCCAATCTGAGGGACCCCTTTTTATTACCGGACATGGATAAAGCCGTTGAGCGGCTGTTGCAGGCCAGGAGCGAGGGCGAACGGGTCGTCATCTTTGGCGATTACGACGTGGACGGCGTCACGGCCACGGCGTTGCTCGTTGAATTGTTGCGGGGCCTGGGCTGGCGCGTGGAATGGCATCTGCCAGAGCGCATCGGCGACGGGTACGGCCTGAGCGCCGGCGGCGTCGCGAATTGTCTCAAAAAATTACCGGGTTGGGGCGGGGGAAACGGCGCGGCGCGGATGAAGACGTTGCTGCTGGCCGTGGATTGCGGTTCCACGGCCACGGACGTTGTGGCTTCGCTTCAGGACCGCGGCATTGAGGTCATCATCCTGGATCATCATCAGATTTCCAAACCTCCGCCGGCTGCCGTTGCGCTGGTCAATCCTCAATTGTCACGGCCCGGCTCCAATGGCAACCCGGCAGGGGGAGCGGAATTTACGGAATTTTGTTCCGCCGGCCTTGCGTTCAAACTGGCGCATGCGATTTTGAAACGCGGACGCGCCACCGCCCTGCCTGGCGCGGCAGAGTTCGACCTCAAGCCAATGCTCGATTTGGTGGCACTGGGAACCATAGCGGACCTCGTGCCGC
Organism: Verrucomicrobiota bacterium; assembly: GCA_028872915.1. Classification (GTDB taxonomy): domain Bacteria; phylum Verrucomicrobiota; class Verrucomicrobiia; order Limisphaerales; family UBA11358; genus UBA11358. The sequence continues at coordinate 119,026 of JAGWNY010000001.1, read as the reverse complement.
TGACCGGGGAGAACCGGATTTTGGTTTCGGCCGGCCTTGGGCAATTGAACCGGACGGCGCGTCCTGGCATCGTGGCGCTCAAAAAAATCGCGGGCGCGCCCGAAGCCGTTGGTGTTTATGAAGTGGCGTTTCAACTGGCGCCGCGCCTGAACGCGGCCGGCCGGCTGGAAACCGCCGAGGACGCCCTGCGGCTGCTGCTTGCCGAAAGGCTGGACGCGGCCATGCCGCTGGCGCAGGCGCTGGACGCGCGCAATCGTGAACGGCAGAGCGTTGAAAAGGCCATAACGGATGAGGTCATGGTCGCGTTGCGCGCAAAATTCGATTCGCAAAGGCATTTTGTCATCGTTGAGGGCCAGGCGCCCTGGCACATCGGCGTGGTGGGAATTGTGGCTTCACGCGTGGTCCAGGAATTTTACCGGCCCGCGATCATCATTGGCGGTGGCGCGGAGGAAATGCGCGGGTCGGGACGGAGCATTGCCGGCTTCGATCTGGCTGGCGCGCTGCGCGAATGCGGTCATCTGCTCCTGAGGCACGGCGGCCACGCCATGGCGGCGGGTTTGAGCATCCTGCCCCACAATATTGATCCCCTGCGCGAAAAACTAAACGAACTTGCGCGCCGCCGGCTCGTTGCAGACGATTTACAGCCGACCCTTCGCCTGGACGCACGCCTCGGCCTCGATGAAATTCATTTCCAAATGCTCGGCGAACTCGAACGGCTTAAACCGCACGGACAGGGGAATCCCGCTCCACAATTCTGGAGCGGCCCATTGTCCCATGCCAGGCCGCTTCAGCGCATCGGCGCCGAAAAGCAGCACGTTAAAATGCGGGTCAACGACGGAGCCGCCTCCCACGAAGCCCTCTGGTGGAAGCGCGGCGATGGATCATTGCCGGTGGGAAAGTTCGATCTGGCCTTTACGCCCCAGATCAACCGTTTCAATGGCAGCGCGATCGTGCAATTAAAAGTCCTCGACTGGCGCCCTTCCGCTCCCGGGCTGACATGCCGTTATTAGAGTGGTTCCAGCGCCAATCCGAAATCTGAAATTGCATCCGCGGGTCATTCCTGCCATTAACCGTTCCCATGAAGAGAGAAAAATTTGGCGTCATGCCCGATGGCGCCATCATAGAGCGATGGACGCTGGAAAACACAAACGGTTTGCTTTGCCGCCTGCTCAGTTACGGCGCCACCATAGCCTCCATCGAAGTTCCCGACGCCCGCGGGCGGAGAACGGACGTTGTTCTTGGTTTTGATTCACTGGGCGGCTACCTGCAAAATCCGTTTTTTGGCTCGATTTGCGGGAGGGTGGCCAATCGCATCGGCGGAGCAAAGTTCACGCTCGACCAAGAGATCTTCCGGCTGACCGCCAATGAGGGGCCAAATCAGTTGCATGGCGGCCGGCACGGTTTCGACAAAGCCGTCTGGACGCACCGACCGGCGGGTGATGCATTGGAATTCTTCCACTTGAGCCGCGACGGCGAGGAAGGGTATCCGGGAAATCTTGAGGTGGCGGTGCGGTTCACTCTCACGCAGGACAACGCGTTGCGCCTGGATTACACCGCGCAAACGGACAAGCCGACCCCCGTCAATCTCACGAGCCACAGCTATTTCAATCTCGCCGGCAGGGGGAACATCCTGGGCCATGAATTGATGGTGGCGGCGGATTTCTACACGCCCACCGACGCCGCGTTGATTCCCACCGGCGAGATCGCGCCAGTCACCGGGACCGGCATGGATTTTACCACGCCGCGCCTCGTCGGCGACCCAATGAAAAAATATCCGGCGGTCGCCGGCGGTTTCGATTGTAATTTTGTCATCCGCAACGGCGGCACGGGACTTGCGCTGGCGGCACGCGTCCGGGAATGCAAATCGGGCCGGACGATGGAAACGTGGACGACCCAGCCAGGCCTCCAATTTTACACGGCCAACCACTTTGACGGCATCCGTGGCCGGGGCGGCACCCGGCACGGACGCTTTGCGGCGATGTGCTTTGAGACGCAGCATTTTCCCGATTCGGTCAACAAACCGCGGTTTCCCGCCGTCATTTTGCGGCCGGGCCAGGTTTACCGGCAGACGTGCATGTACAAGTTTCCCTGAGCAGGAACGATGCAATTGGCGCGGTTGTGGTTGCTCGATTTTTTGCGCCCGGCGTTCCTTCCCCCAGGGGGGAATTACGGCGGGGCGGGCAGGAGGCTCTGTCGCTCGCCACCTACAGACCCAGGGAGGGTATGCCCGCCCCATGGGATTCTAAAAGCAGTCTGATTGCCGTTTTGGAAAGCGCGACATGAAAGAATAGCTACACTTTTTCACAACTGCCAAGCAGATCATCCCATTTGCAATGCAACGCGGATTTCAACCGCGCTTCCTTTTTGCCAAAAGTTTTTTGGCAGCAGCCAAATGCTCGCGCGCCGCTTCCAAATTGTCATTGCCACCACAAAACTCGACGAGCATTTTTCCCAAAGTAATCAGGTGCTCAACCTGATTGCTCAAGCGCCGTCCATGCTGGCGGCTCAATTCATCGAGTTCGGCCCGCTGTTCCTCCGACATGCGGATGTTGAATCGGAGATTTTTCTTTGCCACTTCTGTAACCTGCCAGAGGGAAATTATGAACTCATGGCGAAAAAGGGTTGACAACGGCAGACATAGGCTGAAAATGACGCCGAAGCCTTTGTCACAGAAAAGTTGCGGAAAAAAGCTGGACTCGTGGAATGCGTCTGTTAAACCGGCTCACGGAGCCACAACCGGAGAACGAAAATGAAAAAGCTGGGTTTGTTCACTCGGATTCTGTGCGTTTATTTCGCCATTTACATGGCTGTGCCCTTTTCACTGTGGGCGCAATTGATGATCAATCCTCCGACGTTTCCATCCACCAACACGGTGGAATTGACGTTGAGCGGCGCGGCGTCCACAAACGCCCAAATTATTTTCTTCGCGCCGGATTTGACCGTTCCGCTTCCGGGATGGACGCGCCTCACCACCGGCGCGGTCGGCCAGGTGACGTTTGATTTGCCCAAGCCGACGAATGACATGGCCTTCTTTGCCGCCGGCATCGCGCCGATTGGCACGCCGACGGTTGCCACGCCTGTTTTCACGCCCGGCGGCGGCAGCTACGCCACCGCCACCAACGTCGTTGTCACGTGCGGCACGCCGGGCGCTGCGATTTATTACACGACGGACGGCAGCACGCCCACCACGTCGTCCACCTACATTTACAATGGGGGCAGCATTTATGTTTCCGGCGTCACGACCCTCAAGGCCAGGGCTTTTGCCGCCGGCTACAACGACAGCGCGGTGGCCGGCGCCACGTATTCCATCAACAGTCCGCCCGTTGTCAACGCCGGGCCGCAACAGAACATCGGCAGTTCTTCGACGACATTGCAGGGCTACGTGACGGATGACGGGCTGACGGGGGGCGGGGTTCAGTTCACCAATTGGACGAAGATCAGCGGGCCGGGGGCGGTGACGTTTGGCAATTCGCATCAAACGAACACGACGGCCAGTTTCGGCGCGGCTGGCATCTATGTATTGGAGCTTTCGGCCAGCGACGGGCAATACACCAATTCCAGCCAGGTGACGATTGCCTACAACACCACGCTTTCGGTCTCAATGACGGCTCCGGCGGACGGTTCCACCTATACGGTGCCCACGAACTTTCTGTTGCAGGCCACGGCCAGTTGCGGCAGCGGGAGCGTGACCCAATTATTATTCTATGCCAATTCGACGTTTGTTGGCGCGGGGAGCACTTCCGATGGCAGCACGTTCAGTTTGAATTGGAAGGACGTTTCATCGGGGAATTTGGCGCTAACCGCCGTGGCACAGACAACGGACCCGAACAATTTCAGCCTGGCATCCAGCGCGGTGAACGTCACGGTGGCCTGGCCCACGAACGTGGGGCAGGTGACGATGACGTTGAACGACCTGCAAATTCCATCGGCGGGCCTGCCCATCGCCGTTACCCGCGACTACGACACGCGGTATGGCACCAGCGGCGGTTTTGGGAACGATTGGAGGCTGGATTACGAGAACGTCAAGATTGAGAAATCGGGTTCCCTGGCGACGGGCTGGTATGGCACGAGCAGCGGGATCAGCTATGCGATCAACCCGTCCGTCCAACATCTGGTCACGGTGACGCTGGCGGACGGTTCGAGGTATTATTTCGTGGCGCAATTGGATTTTGATTTGAGCGGCAGTCCATCCATCAATTCCTCATCCACGCCGGACGGTTACAATTCCTATTGGGTTCACCTGGTTTGCACGCCGCTGGGCCAGGGTCAGTTGAGCGTGGCACACCCCTCGGATTACAACGGAGACACGGTGGGGATGGACGACCAGTTGAGCGGCTGGAACCAATCGTTGCCGGCGGCATGGTTTGACAGCACGCCATTTCCCACGGGACAGAATTACGACCCGGATTTTTCGCAATTCACGTTTACCGCGCCGGACGGAACACAATATGGCTTCAACGGGGATGGAACCGTTGCCTGGGAAAAGGACCGCAATGGCAACACGCTTTCTTTCAGTTTATCGGGCATCAGCAGCAGCGCGGGGCGGCAAATTCAGTTTACGCGGGACGGCAACAACCGCGTTACGGACATTTATGACCCGATTGCGATCAACACCAGTGGTTCGCCGGTTCTGGTGTATTCCTATGACGGCGGCGGGAATTTGACCAATGTCGCGCAACTGATTCAGCGCAGCCCGGCAATTTATCAAAACACCGGCTACGCCTACACCAATGCGGTTTTCCCGCACAACGTCACGTCCATAACCGACCCGCGCGGGATCGTTTCCGCGCGCTACGAATACGATTCGGAAGGGCGTTTATCCAGGCAATATGACGCTTATGGGCGTGCCATCACCTACGGCTACGACTCCGTCACCCACGAGCAGACCATCACGGACAGAAGCGGTTTTCCGACCACCCAGACCTTCACCGCCGCCGGAGCGTTGGCCAGCGTGCAGAATGCCGACGGGGGCGTGACGAGTTACGGTTATGATTCGCAGGGAGACCGGATTGCCGAGACCAACGCCATCGCCCAGCCGACGTATTATTCCTACGATTCGAACGGTCATTTGATCGGCCAGACCAACGCGCTGAGCCAATCTTCCAGTGCCACCTACAACGGATTTGGCGAAGTGCTGGTCTCCGTTGACAACCTGGGCCATGGCACAACGAATGGCTACGATGCCAATGGCAATTTGCTCGCCACAACCAATGCCGTGGGCATCGTCGCGCGCCACGGCTACGATTCAAAGGGCGACCAGACCGGCGTGACCAATGCGTTGGGCCTGCCGGAAGAGGTGATCGTCACCAATCAATACGATTCGTTCGGCGACCTCGTCGGAACGGGCGCGTTGAACGCCCAAGGGCAGCTCTTGAGCCAGACCAGCTACGCCTATGACGGCAATGGCAACAAAACCAACGAGACCCGGTTGCGCGTCGCCGGCCCGGTTGTCACGCGATGGGTTTACGATGCCGCCAATCGCGTGATTCAGACCATTGACGCGGATGGTTTCACCAATTCGGTCGTTTATGACGCCATCGGCAAACAAGCCCAAACCATTGACGACCTGGGCCGGACGAACCAGTTCTTCTACGACGCGGACGGTTTGCTGACCAACGAGACGTTCCCGGACGGCACGTTCGAGAGCTACGCCTATGACGCGGACGGCAACCGGACCAACTCCGTGGACCGGGACGGCAATGCCACGTCCTATTTTTACAATCCCACGGGCCAGTTGTTGGAAACGGCCCAGGCCGACGGCGAGGTCAACCGAACGATTTATAATCTGGCGGGCCAGGCCACGGCCCAAACGCGGACGGCCGCGCCCAACGGCGGCGGCGGACTTCTTCCGCCTTATTCATCCACGATAGCGACCGCCCATTATGCCTACGACGCGGCGGGCAACCGCGTTGCCCAGACCAACGCCTTGAATCAGGTGACGCAATTCACCTACGACGCGGATGGCAACCAATCCTCCGTCATTGACGCGCTCAATCACACCAACATTTACGTTTATGACGCCCTTGCCCGCCAAATCGAGAGGATTTATCCGGACGGCACGCATGAGAATTATGGATACGACGCCATCGGCAATCGCATTGCAGTGACGAATCAGGCGAACATCGTCACGCGATACGGCTATGACACGCTGGGCCGGTTAACGGCGGTGACGAACGCCTTTGGCACAAGCCAGCAAATGGTCACGCGCTACGTTTATGATGAAGTGGGGAACATGCTCCAGCAGATTGACGCTCTGAACCGCACCAACTTCTTCCAATATGACGGTATGGGGCGGCGCACAAAAGAAACGCTCCCCGGCAATCAGGTGGCGACATCCGGTTACGACGCCGCGGGCAATCTCATCCGCGAAACGAATTTCAACGATGTCGTCGTTACCAATCAATATGATGCCCTGAACCGATTGATGAACAAAACGTCCATCGCCGGCTGCCACGTTGCCTTTGCTTATTCGCCCGCCGGCCAGCGGACAAACATGGTGGACGCCAGCGGGACGACCCGCTACACCTACGATGACATGGGCCGTCTGAAGACAAAGGCCGGCCCCGAAGGAACGTTGACCTACAGCTACGACGGCTTTGGCAATCTGTATGGGATCGCCTCCTCGACCACGAACGGCGCGCAACTGACGTATTACTACGATTCGCTCATGCGGCTGACCAACGTCATTGACCGGTTCAACGATTCGACCATTTACGGCTACGACGCCGTGGGCAACCTGCAAACGGAGGTTCTGCCCAATGGCGTCACCAACTCGTACAGCTACGACTCGCTCAACCGGCTGACAAATTTAACGTCAACTACCGGCACCGGCACGTTTGCGAATTTTGTCTATCAACTCGCGCCCGCGGGCAACCGCACCAACCTCGTTGAAACGATCAATGGCGTCAGCCGGACGAACCAATGGCAATACGACCCGCTCTATCGGCTGACCAACGAAACCATTGTTGCGTCCGGCGGCGGCAGTATCAGCTACAAATACGACGCCGTGGGCAATCGGACGAATCGGACTTCCACGGTGAGTGGCGTTGGCAACCAATCATTCGCTTACAACACGGACAACCAGTTAACCACCGATAACTACGATGCCAACGGCAGCACGACGAATTCTGCGGGGAACAGCTATTTTTACGACGTCGAGAACCGTCTAACCAACGCCGTGGTTGGCGGGACGAACGTCCAATTTGTTTATGACGGCGATGGGAATCGAGTGGAGAAAGTCGTCGGCACGACGACAAACTTTTATCTTGTTGATGACCGCAACCCATCCGGTTACGCGCAAGTTTTGGAAGAATTGACGACGATTGGTTCCACGCCAAGCCGCCTTTACGCTTATGGCCTCAACCTTATCAGCCAGCGGCAATCCGGCGGCGCGACGAGTTTTTACGGATACGACGGGAACGGCAATACACGGTTCCTCACCGCCGCGAACGGGACGATTTCCGATACCTACACGTACGATGCGTTTGGGGATTTTCTTGCCAGCACGGGCACGACGCCAAATGATTATCTCTACACCGGCCAGCAATACGATCCGAATATCGGCTTCTATTATCTCCGCGCCCGCTACATGAATCCGGTTACAGGCCGGTTTTGGACAAGGGACACGTTTGAAGGGAATACTGAGGACCCGCTATCGCTCCACCGCTACCTTTTCACGGAGGATAATCCCGCCAACAACGCCGATCCGGGTGGGCATGAGCTTGGCGAGGTCTTGACGGTGATGGATATCAGTGCTTCATTCGATGCCATTTCCATTGGCGCTATCGGCGCGGAAGCGATGGCGTCCGCGAGAGCAGTTGTTAATACGATCTCGTTTGCGGCGTCAATAATCGTGGATTTCAGCGTTGATCCAGCCGGTATGCCACCAAGTTTTAATGCGAATGCCGTTCAAACGACGTTGCAATCCGAATTGTCGGCCAAGGTGTTCGACAGCCCGCCTGCCGGACGAAGCGTGGGAGTAAGAGTCCATGTCGAGGCCGGTGGCGGAGGAACTCGCGGATGGATTGGATCGCCCAAGCACAGATACGTTAATCGGGTTATTTGGCGGTTGTACGGGACCCAGTCCAGTCGGGACGGTCACGGGTTGATACAGATCAGCGACGAAAAGGTCGAGGAATTCGCTGCGCAATCCAGTAGGAACGTAGGCACGCAAACCTGGGTAAATATTCTTGCCCACGAAGGGATCTGGGGGAACGCCGGCGGCAACTATGACGCCGTGCATTTCTTCGGCGGTGGCACAACTGGTGACATCAGCGAGGGGAGTTTTTTAGGGAAATCAGCGTACCTTTTTACCCCGTTCGTCGTTACGCCCGCATCACGAGCAACGCTCAGGAAAGAATTTGGATTTTAATGTACCTATGAGAGAAAGGCTGCTTGTTTGGTTTACATTTGCGTCGGCAATCCTGTTGCTGGGGACCATCGGCGTTTACTGCTGGGTTCGTATGGCCAATCCGGAACCTTTTGAGACTCGTTCCGGTCAAGATGACTGGTGCTCAATTTCGATTGGACGCGGCGGGATTGCAATTGCGCACAGTCTGCAACCATCGCGCGACAAAAATCACCCCGGTATGTTCACTTATCTGTACGATGGTGGTAACAGAGTTCATTTTGCCATTCAAAAGGGCTATGTAAGAGATATGTCTGGTTGTTATTTGGTTGTTTATAGTCAAAACTTCCCTTACGAGCTTAATACGAGTTTCGCTTTCGCTCCCAACGATAGAATTACGAACCGTGTCGGGTTTGTTCATTTCGGAATCAAATACGGGTCGGGGATCCATACTGGAAATATGATAGGCTGTGCTGACAACGACCGAACGTCAGCAACGGTATTTATCGGTTACGGAATTTTCTTCAGTCGAATATTCCATAGCGTTGACAAGGCGCAGAACTGGTGGACGCTTATGATCAGCCTTTGGTATCCGATCATCATCTTTGCCATTTTGCCTTGCGTGCTCGTAATAAAAGCATTGCGTGCCCGGCTAGTGTCAGCGAGCGGTCAAAACCGGCCAGGGGCGAGCGAATGAAAACCGGCCACTTTGTTGAGGATGCGCGATAATGCGGTATATTAACAGGCCCCAGCGCCCCGCGCGCGAGCGATTTTGGGATGAAAACGATTGCAGAAAAGAAATAGCCCGTATAAAAGGAGGCGGGATGAAAATCAAAGCGGGGGACACGGTGCTGCTGACAGGCGCGTCCGGCGGATTGGGGACGGGCATGGCGCGCGCTTTGGCGAAACTGAAAGTCAAGCTGGCATTGGCGGCGCATCCCGGGGTGAATTTGGAAGGATTGCGCCAGGAAATCGAAAAAAACGGCGCCAGGGCGATTGCGATTTCTTCCGATCTTCGGGAGCCGGCAGGAAGACGTGAATTGTTGCAGCGGGTGGAAAGGACCCTGGGACCGATTGACATTTTGATCAACAACGCGGGGATTGAGTTCACATCGCAGTATCACGACTTGAATGAGGAGAGCATTTGCGACGTGCTGAACGTCAATTTGGAAGCGCCGATGATTTTGAGCCGGCTGGCGCTGCCAGGAATGCTCGAACGCCGGCGCGGCCACATCGTGAATGTATCTTCGCTGGCGGGAAAGGCGGGGCCGGCATTTCAAGAGCCTTACGCGGCGTCAAAAGCGGGGTTGATCGCGTTCACGTCATCCTTACGGGCGACCTACCGGGGAACTGGCGTGAGCGCGTCGGTGATTGTTCCGGGATTTGTGGAGGCGGGCATTTACGCGAAGCTGAAGGAACGGACCGGTTGCACGGCGCCGGCATTGCTGGGGACATCGCCGCCGGAAGCGGTGACGCGCGCGGTCATGCGGGCGATTGAAGGGGACTTGCCCGAAGTGATTGTGAACGCCTTTCCGGTGCGTCCGTTGTTTGCCTTCACGGCGCTGTTTCCGCGAGGGGGGGAATGGGCCATCCGTAAAACCGGCGCCAACCAATTTTTTGAGCGTGTCGTCCGGATGCAGAAACAACAACAGTCTTGACAAAATTATGCGCATCTTTTTAACCGGCGCGAGCGGTTATTTGGGCAGCCTCCTGGCGGAACGGCTGATGGATTTGCCGGAAGTGGAAGGTCTCACCGGCGTGGCGCTGACCGAGCCGGGCGAGTCGTGGCCGGCGAGGGCCAAGTTCATTCAAATGGACATTCGCTCGCCGCAATTGCCCGCCTTGATGGCCGGGCATGATGTCATTGTCCACACCGCTTGCATCGTGTTGTGGCCCGCCAAAATGTCCGCGGCTGAACGCGATGACATTAATTTGAACGGGGCGCGGAACGTGGCGCAGGCGGCGCGGGCGGGCAACGCGCGGCGTTTTGTCCACGCCAGCAGCATGGCTGTGTATGATCCGATGCTGGCACGCGGAAAAACCGGCGTTACCGAGGATTTCCCGCTGGGAAAGGGCGATTCGCCTTTTTACTATTGGAACGCGAAGGCGGAAGCCGAACGAATCCTCGCGGAAATTTTGGGATCTTCAACCATCCTGACGTTTCTCCGTCCGATTTATATCATCGGGCCGCGCAATCGGGCGGTGGTTCAAAGCTATCGCGAGAACGCCATAAATTTTTTGGGGCGCAATCCGCGCCGCCAATTTGTTCATGAAGAGGACGTGGCCGCGGCCTTCGTCCAGGCCGTTCGCACCGATATGCCAGGCGCATTCAACGTTGTTTCCGATGACTTTATCCAGTTGGGCGACGTGTGGAAAATGGTTGGCAAAAAGTTTGTGCCGACGGTTCCGCTGTGGCTGGCGCGGATGGTCACGGGAATTCGATGGCGGTATTTTGGGTCGCCGGTGCATCCTTCCTGGGTGGAAGATATGCTGGTGGACTTTTCCGGCAGCAATGCCAAACTCAAAAGCACGGGCTGGAAACCGCGCCATGGCAGCGCCCAGGCATTGCGGTCCGCCTGCGGTTGAAACCTGAAAAAAACAACATGCGAAAATTCACCGGATATTTTTTGTTTATTTGGACGGCCGCGTTTTTGACGTGCGCGACGATCACGGCCTATGGAGCCGGCTTCGATTTGCCCGACCTGGATGCGTTCGCCGTCGGGCGGGGCATGGCGGTGGTTGCCACCGCGGACAATCCTTCCGCGATTTATTACAACCCCGCCGGCATATCCCAGCTTTCCGGCGGCAACGCGCGCACGGGCATTTACGGCATTGACCTGGACCCCAGTTACACGGCGTCCGGCACGGGCAAGACCATTGACAACGAGAACCAGCTTCACGCCGTTCCCCAACTCTATTATACTTACGGCGCCCGCAATTGCCCCGTGACCCTGGGCCTGGGCATCTATACGCCGTTTGGCCTTGGGCTGGAATGGCCGCAAGACTCCGGATTCCGAACGGTGACCGGGGCTTTGCGAAGTTCGCTGACGTATCTGACCTTTAATCCGGTCATGGCCATCAAATTGGCGCCGAACCTGGCGATCGGCGGCGGAGTCTCCGCCAATTACGCCTATGCGAATTTGAAGCAGGGACTGCTGTCAGAGTCGCCGGGCAGCGATTATTTTGAATTCAAGGGCGACGGCTGGGCGGTGGGGTATAACCTGGGATTGCTGTGGCAGCCGTGGCAAAACGTTTCGCTCGGCGCGACGTTTCGCAGTTCCACGACCGTCAATCTGCAAGGGCATACCGCGGCGGAAGGCGCCGCGCCGCCCGCCAGCGAGAGCCTGGCCAATGCGGAATTTTCATTTCCGCTGGAGGCTGTTTTCGGCATTTCGTATCGGCCGACGCCCGAATGGAATTTTGAATTCGACGCCGACTACGCCGATTGGAGCGCTTTGGGAACGGTGGTGATTCATCAGCAAACGCCGCCACCGGCCCTGCCGCTTTCCGACGTTCCGGTAACTTTGGACTGGCAATCCAGTTGGTATTTTGAGTGGGGGGCGACGCGTTATTTGAACAATGGCTGGCACGTGAGCGCGGGTTACATCTTCAATGAAAATTCCGTCCCGGATGCCAACTACACGCCGGCGGTGGCGGATTTGGACCGGCATTTTTTCAGCGTTGGAATCGGGCGCAAGGGCGGGAAGTTTGATTTTGACGTGGCGTATCAATTTGGCTGGGGACCGACGCGGACGGTGACGGGCGCCTCCGGTTTATCAGCGCCGGCCAACGGCAAATACGATTTCATCAGCAACGCCCTGGCGGCGTCCGTGGAGTATCATTTTTAGGACGGCGGGCAAGGCGCGGATCAAAACTGGATGGTCACCGCGGCGACCACGGCGTGCGTATAAGGGCGGCGCAAATCCAAGGTTTGGGTGGGGCCGCCGCTCGCGGAATTGACATCCCATTCGGGCTGGGTCGTGCCGAGGAATTCGTAGGCCACCGAAATATCCATGCCCGGAGCAAAGCGATAAGCAAGCCCGGCCATGACTTGATAGGCAAACGCGGCGGTGTCGGCGTTTCCGGTTATATCGTAGCCTTGTATCGTGGCTTGGTTAAGGTTTAGATAGTCCACGGTAAAGCCAAATCCGGCGCCCGCGAAGGGCGTGAAGCCCGTTGATGTGGGCGCCTGGAAAACGGCATTGATGAGAAACGGGATTTGGGCAAAATCTCCGTCGGTTTCCGGCGAGCCGGCAATGGAATCGATCCGATTGTAAATCACTCCGGTGGCGCATTCCAGGCTGAAATAGGGGCTGAATTGGTATCCACCGACCGCGTCAAACCGCAAACCGGAATCAAATCTCACCTTCGCATCCGGTTGGGTGGGGTCCAGGCTGAAGGCGGAGTCGTCAGTAAATTCGGGGCCGAGGCCGGCGCGGAAATGCCAATCTGAAAATGATGGAAAACGCTGGGCAAGCCCTGGGCCGCGTTGAGCGGATTCCCGGGCGGGCTGGGCCTGAATTGTGAAAGCCGCGCCGCCGGCCAAGGCCATGACAAGCGGCAGCCACGTCCGCCAATGTTGTTTTTGCATGCGCCTATTGAAAGGCTGATTCAGCAAAAGTCAAGCCCATACAACGGCCCATGCGGCGGCAAACAATTTGCGCGGCAACGGCTCACGCCACCTGGCGCATCATGTTTTCAGTGCCGAATGGGTTGGGGGCGCGCAACGGGCATTCGGGATCGTCGCGCCACTGGCCATCCACCAGAAAACGGTAATAGTGCGTTCCGGGAGGGAGGATGACAGTGGTTTGCCAGATGCCGTCGGCATTTCTATGCAGATTGATGGGGCGATCCTGCCATTGGGTGAAATCGCCGACCAATTGGACGCTCATTGCATCGGCCGAGCGGAATGAAAACGTCTGCGCGCGTTCTCCCGCGGGTTCTTTTTTTATTTGTTGTTTTGGTTCCTGTTTTCGTGCCATAAGTTTTTCTTCCTTTCCAGAAGGCGACTGGAATCGCCATCACTTTGCACCATAGTCTCTTCCCCAATCAAATGCAAGGGGTCATCCCTCTACCAAAACCATACCGCGCCGTATCCGGCTGGGAGAGGCGTCGGAGCCGGGTTGATTGAGGCGGCCGGCGGTTTCGGCGCGCTGGTCCAGAAATTCGAGGCCGCGCCATTTGGCGAGCCATTTGATTTGGTTCCAAAAACCAGGCGGGGTTTGGGCTTCATCGAAGCGGACGGCCATGATGGCGGCTTCGCGGATGGTCCGGTTTGCGGACCAATGATCGAGCCAGTCAAGCAATTCGGGGGGAATGGTTTCGAGGTTATTTAAAACGAGGAGCAGGAGGCGGGCATCGGCGGCGACGGCAAGCGCGACGCCCGCCTGGGCGGGATTTTGGAGGATTCCCAACGACCAGGGCTTTGCATCCCACGCGATGATATCGTCCAAATCGGCGGCCACGCGGTCCAAGGCTGCCAGCGCGCGCCCGGCAAGGCTGAAATCATTGTAGATCACGGCCACCTTTAAGACCAGCCGGTCGGCTTGTGTTTTTTTGACCACAGTCATTGTTCCCGCTCCTTTGTCTCCGACACAGACACCTTTAAATTGGTTCAAAATCCGAAAAGCGCAAAAGGAAAAACAGGGGCCCCGTGTCGCGGGGTGTGGATCAGATTTCCCTGACGATGCCCCAATGGACGTCGAGGCGCCTGCCGAGATACAATTTGACGGCCTTGACGAGGATGGCGGCTTCGAGTTTTTGGCCGCGGGCGATGATTTCCCTGAGTTCCATGCCCGGGCGGACGACGAAGGCGCCCTGGGCGATGATGGGACCCTCATCCAGGCGCATGGAAACGAAATGGGCGGTGACGCCGGCGATTTTGACGCCGTTTTCGTAGGCCTGGCGATAGGCTTGTGGGCCTGGAAAGCTCGGTAAAAGGGAGGGATGGATGTTGATGATTTTGTTTTTGAAGCGCCAGACGAAGTTTGGAGAGAGGATTTTCATGAAACGGGCGAGCACGACGAAGTCCACCTGATGCCGTTCGAGGATGGCAAGGCATCGGGCTTCGGCGGTGGCGCGGTTGTTCCAATTGACGTGAAAGAAGGGCAGGCGATATTTTTGAGCGAGGGGGGCGAAATCAACATGGTTGGCGATGAGGAGGGCGGCGTCGGCATTCAATTTGGCGGCCAAAAGCGCGCGCAGGCAGTGGGTTTCGCGGGTAACGAAGAGGGCGAATTTTTGGCGGCGGTTGGGTTCGGTGAAACGGAGGGTTATCTCCATGCGCAAATCGGCGGCAAGGGATTCGAGGCCGGATCGAACGCGGCCCTCATCCCAGTCACGTTTTTTCCAGGAAGCCTGGAGGGTCATGCTGAACTGGCCGCGGGTCACTTGTTCCTCGAGGGCCTCGATATTGGCTTTTTGTTGGAACAAAAAGCCGGTGACACGCGCGATGACGCCCGTTTTATCGCGGCCAATGACGGTGATGGTGGCGACCTGTTTCATAGCGATGATGGCGGCGCGGACGCGGTTCGGAGGCGTTCAGCGGCGGCCTGTTTTGGCAGCGGACACCTTATGTTGTCTTTTTCGAGGATTTATGCAACTTTTCCCGACTTTTATTGTTTAAAGCGACAACAATGGCATTCAGCTCAGCAAAGAACCTTGTGGCGTCGGCAGCCGGCGTGTCCACGGACCAATTTGAGGATTGGCGCGGGGCATGGCGGACGGCGACAGCGGGGGGTTCCGGCGAGCGATTGCTGGGGTTCATTGCGCGGGAGGGGGGGGTGGCTGAAGACGTGTTCATCCGGAAACTGGCCGAGGCGATGGGGTGGCCTTACGTGGACTTGCAAAAGCACCCGGTTCCGGCGGAAGTGCGGAATAAAATCTCCACGAAGGTGGCGTTTCAGCACTGCGTCCTGCCGGCGGCGATCGCGGATGGAACGTTACAGGTGACGGTGAGCGATCCGTTTGACGCAGCGATGATGAACGCGGTGCGTTTTGACGCGAACATGCCGGTCACGTTCGCGTTGTCGCCGCAAGCGGAAATTGAAAAGGCGCTGAAGAAATACTACGGGGTGGGGGCCGAAACGCTGGAGGAACTGGGGGAAGGGGAGCCGATGGAACTGGAGGTGGCGAGCGACAAGGAGATCACGGAGGACGACCAGGAGGCGAGTGTCATCAAGTTTGTCAATCAAATCATCTGGGAAGCCTACAAGGACCGGTCAACGGACATCCATTTCGAGCCGGCGGAGGACGAACTGCGGATTCGTTACCGCATTGACGGAATTCTGCACCAGACCCCAATGCCGCCGCAATTGAAACGGTTTCAGGCGGCGCTCATTTCGCGCATCAAGGTGATGAGCGGGATGAACATCGCGGAGAAACGGCTGCCGCAGGACGGGCGCATCAACGTGCGGATCAAGGGCGAGGAGATTGACATTCGCGTTTCAACGGTGCCCACCGTGTACGGGGAAAGCGTTTCGCTGCGTTTGCTCACGCGCGGGAAGATTTTTTTGAGCCTGGACAAACTGGGCTTTGCCGCGAAGGACGAGGCGCTGATTCGCGACATCATTGTCAAACCGCACGGAATTTTTCTGGTGACGGGGCCGACCGGTTCGGGGAAGTCCACGTCGCTTTACGCGTTTTTGAGCGCGATCAATTCGGTGCATAAACGCATCATCACGATTGAAGAGCCGGTGGAATACGAGTTGAAGGGCATCAATCAGATTGCCGTGCGGCCGGAGATCGGGCTGACGTTTGCCATGGGTCTGCGGCACATATTGCGGCAGGACCCGAACGTGGTGATGGTGGGGGAAATCCGGGACGGCGAAACGGCGGAAATCGCGATCCGGGCGTCGCTGACGGGCCACCTTGTATTTTCGACGCTGCATACGAACGACGCGGCCAGCGCGTTCACGCGGCTCATTGACATGGGCATCGAGCCGTTTTTGGTGGCGTCGTCCGTGGAAGCCATCATGGCCCAGCGGTTGGTGCGGACGATCTGTCCGGGCTGCAAGGTCGAACAGCGGGTGGAACTGGATTATTTGAAAAAGATCGGATTTCCCGAGGAAGAGATTGAGTCGGCAAAATTCTGGCGCGGCGCTGGGTGCGAGGAATGCCGTCAATTGGGTTACCAGGGCCGGAAAGGCATCTATGAATTGTTGACCGTCACGGAAGCGATTCGCCCGATGATCCTCAACCGGACGCCCGCCACGACCATTTCGCAGCGGGCCATCGAAAACGGGATGCGAACGCTGCGAACCGATGGCTGGACGAAGGTCAAAAACGGCGAGACCACCATTGAGGAGGTCCTGCGTGTCACACAGGTCGAGGAACACATGGGCGCGCTGGTTGGGGATGAAAAGACGGGCATTTGGATCAAGGATTGAACATGGCCCGTTGGAATTCCTGCAACGTTTTGCATCTGGCGTTCGAGGCCCACCGACTATGGCAGTTTGACGCCAAGGGGGGGAAATTCGTTCCAGGGCGCCAGCATCAGGCCTCCGATGGCGGGCCGTTGCCGCCGCGAATGGCGGCCAAATCGTGGAATTCGCTCTGGCAACCGAAATTGAACGTGGCGTGGCTGCCGGCGGGCGAGGTATTCCTGCGGGTGATTGAACTGCCCAGGAGCGCGGCCGAGGAAACGCGTTCGATGGTGGAATTGCAGTTGGAAAAGCTTTCGCCGATGCCGGTGGCGCAAATCGTGTGGACGTTTCACACGCTGGCTGCGGCGTCGGCCGAACTGCAGAACGTGGTGGTCGTGATCGCCTCACGCGCGGCGGTGGAGAATTTTCTGGGGAAGCTGGAGGGGCGGGGCTTTCAGGCGGACCGTTTGGAGGCACCCTTTTTGGATCAATTGGAAGCGGCGGACTGGCTGGAGGCGGCGGGAGGGGTGACGGCGTGCCTTTACCCCGGCTTTCGGGGACCCGACACGGCGCTGGCGGCCTGGTGGAGCGGGCAGACGCTCCGAAACTTGAGCGTGATCACGCTTCCGGCAAACGGCGACCGCGTCAAAAGCCTGCGCGAACAATTGACACAATTGTGCTGGGCTGGGGAGATGGAAGGCTGGTTGACGGGTTCTCCGGGATGGCATTTGGCCGCCGATGAGGCCATGGCGGGCGAGTGGGAAACGTTGTTGCGCGAAACATTGAACGAGCCGCTGAAGGTTTTACCGCCGCTCCCGCCGGAAGAACTGGCGGCCCGGACGGCGCGGCGCGCAGCCGGCGCGGCCGGTCCGGGGCTTTTGCCGGCTGAATTCGCGGAACGATACCGCCAGCAATTCAGCGACCGGCTCTGGCTGCACGGATTATACGCGGCGGGCATTGTGTATGCGATTTTCGTGGCGGTTTATTTCGCGGCCACGACGGCGCTGGGCTACAAGGCGCGCGGGCTGGAAAAGCAGGCGTCCGATTTGGGCGGCGGTTACACGAACGTGCTGCACCTTCAAGCCGAATACACCGTGCTCAATGAACGGGCGCAATTGCAGTTTGAAGCGCTGGATTGCTGGAAACTCGTTGCGGAAAAACTACCCGAAGCGCTCAACCTCCAGCGTTTCAGTTTTTCGGGCGGCGATCGCCTGAACCTGAGCGGGACGACAACGCCGGACCAGCTCAATACACTGCTGGATTTCAACACGGCGATGCAAAACGCGACGGTCAATGGCAAACCGATGTTTCAGACCAAAGGCAGCTCGCCCGTGAATCCTTCGACGCGCGGGGGAACGACATCGTGGAGTTTATCGCTGGAACTGGCGAACAGCCTGCCCAAAACGGAGGTGTTCCGGTGAAAAAATTCCTCGCACAACTGCGTCCCATGGAACGCCGGCTCGCCGTTGGCGTGCTGGTGGTGCTGATTCTGGCGCTGAACTGGATATTCATCTGGCCCCATTTTTCGGATTTGGGCAACGTAAAAAGCCGCATCGCCGGCGCGCGGCGGAAAATAACATTGTATGAACGCACCATTGGCGAGACGGGCAAATATGAGACGCTGGTCAAAAAATACCGGAGCGGCGGCGAATACGTGCCAGCCGGGGACCAGGCCATCAATTTCATGCGCACGGTGTACAGCCAGGCGGCATCGAGCGGGGTGACGATTTCCAGCGCCTCGCACGGCCTGACGCAGACGGGTCCCTTCTTTACCGAACAGCCGGAGGGAATCCAGGTGGTGGCCACGGACGCGCAGTTGGTGGATTTTCTCTACAAGCTGGGCGAAGGCGCGTCATCGGTCCGGGTGCGGGACCTGTCGCTGTGGCCCGATCCGCCGCATCAACGCCTGGAAGCGAGCATTGAACTGGTGGCGACCTATCAGAGTCAGGCGCCCTCAAAATTGAACCAAACCGCGAAATAATGAAGACAACCCCCATTATCCTGTTTTTGTACGGTCTGACGGCCGGGTGCCTTTGGGCGCAAATGCCGCCGGCGCCCTCCGCGCATCCCTCATTTCCAGTGCGGCCCCGGCCGCGCATTCCGGCGCCCGCCGGCCGCGCGCCGTTGCCCTCGTTGCCCAACATGCCGGCGCCGCCGCCCGTTGCGCCTCCGGCCGTTGCGCCTCCGGCGGCTCCGGCCGAGGTTCCGGGGTATCAGTTCAATTACGAGGGGGTACCGGTGCAGCAGGTATTGGACGTTTATGCCGGGTTGGTGGGGCGCACGCTGCTGCACGCGCAACTGCCCGCTTCGACAATTGTTTTGAAAACCGAAAGCCCGTTGACAAAAAGCGAGGCCATCGAGGCGCTGCAGGCCGTGCTGGGCATGAACAACATTGTCGTCATCCCCATCGGCGATAAATTCGTAAAAGTGGTCACGACGCCCGAGGCGGCGGGGGCGGGAGAAGGCCTCGATACAAACAACATGGCCAGCCAACTGCCCGATTTGGGGTCTTATGTGACCCATATCGTGCAATTGAAATACGTCAAGCCAACGGACATTGTGCCGATTCTTCAGCCGCTGGCCCGGGTCAATTCCATCATTCCGCTGGATAGCAACGGAATTCTTGTGATCCGTGACTATGCCGAAAACGTCAAGAGAATGCTGGAGATGATCCGGCAAATAGACGTGAGCGTGCCGCAGGAATACATCTCGGAAGTCATTCCCATCAAGTATGAGAAGGCCGATGACATCGCGCAGGCGTTGAACAGCCTTGGGAGCGGCGGCGCCACGGTCGCCATCGGAGGGGGCAAGGCCCCGGCGCCCGTGAGCGGATTCGCGCCCAACACGATGAACCGGGGCGGCAGTCCTTTTGGCAATGGCGTCGAAAATGGGATCAATAACGGGTATCGGCCCCAATCGTTTTCACCGGAACCGGTCGGCCCTTCGTACATGACGGACCCGGTCACGCCGCAGTCCTACGTTCCCGAGCAGTATCAGCCGCCGGCCACGTTTCAAAGCCGTCTGCGGAGCATTTTGCAGGGGGCGGCGGGGCTGAACAAAGAGGGAAAGATCGAGGTGTTCGGCCAGGCCAAGATCGTGGCGGATGAACAAAACAATTCGCTTTTGGTCTTCGCCACGCGCGGAGACATGGAACGCATCAAGAAAGTGATTTCACAATTGGATGTGCCGCCGCCCCAGGTGCTTATTGACGCCATCATCATGGACGTGGGGTTGAACAAGGGCCTGACGTACGGCGTTTCAGCCGCGCAAAATCCCAGGACCCTCGGGCCGAATATCCAGGGCGCGGGCGGAATGCTCAATCCCGGCGGTCCGCCCTTTCTGGATTTCCTGGGAGCGGTCAGCGGCAGCGTCACCTCCAACGCGTTTCCAGGCAGTTTCACCTCCACGCTGCCAAACAACGGCTTCAGCTATTTTGGCAATCTCGGACCGACATGGGACGTGGCGGTGCAGGCGGCGGAAGCCGACAGCGATATCAACATCATCCAACGCCCGCGAATCGAAACATCCCAGGCCACCGCAGCCCAATTTTTTGTGGGCCAGACCGTCCCATATATTACCGGCACGAGCTACGGGTATGGATACAACGGCTACCCGCAATCCACCTATTCGCAGTTGTCGGTGGGCGTGGAACTGGATGTGACGCCTTATATCAATCCCGGCGGCGTCGTCGTGATGCAAATCCAGCAGGAAATTGACGACATCAGCGGCAGCACGACCATCAATGGCAACGCCGTGCCCAATACGGACAAGCGGACGCTGTCGTCCCAGGTAATTGTCAAGGACAAGGACACCATCATGCTGGGTGGTTTCATCCGTTCCGACATCCGCCGGTCGAACAACGGCATCCCGCTTTTGGACCGGATTCCGCTTTTGGGCGCCCTGTTCAGCGCCCGCAGCAGTCAGAAGGACCGCGAAGAATTGGTGGTATTAATGCGGCCCACGGTCCTGCCAACGCCGGAACTGGCGGCGGCCCAGACGGCCAAGGAGGAGGCGCAATTGCCCGGCATTTCCGCGGCCGAAGCCGAGAACGACCAGCAGGAAGCCAAACTCATCCAGGCAGAAAAGCGAAATGAACTAAAACGGCTGCGGTTGCGGCGGAAATACAATGCGGTTCAGGCTGTCCCGGCCCCGGCGCCGGTGGAAGAGAGCACCAATCCGGCGGAACCGCTGCCGTGAGAGTGTTCCGGCGCGGATTATTTACCGGGGTCCAGAAAGGTGAGTTTGACGCCTTCCGGGTGCTTGGAAAAGCTGTCCAGAAGCGTTGAGGCGCCGGGCTGCGCCGGCGTTTTGTTTTCCGCCGACTGCGGTTCAAGGGCCGCGCGCAGGGCGCCTTCCACGAGTTGCGCGCAATGAATTTTCATGGGCGGCAAGGGGCCGAGTTCGCCGGCCAGTTCTTCAGTCTTGAGGGCCAGCGCTTCAGCGGGAGTCTTGCCGCGGATCAATTCGGTGGCCAGGCTGGCAACGGCGATTGCCGTCTCGCAGCCAAACGATTGAAACGTGGCGCGATCAATGACTTTTTTGCCGTTCTGCTCCTTGAACTTGACCCAGAGGCGGAGCATTTCGCCGCAATCCGCGTTGCCAACGGCGCCGACGGCGTCCGCGCCGGCCAATTCGCCCATGTTTTGGGGATTCGCGAGGGCGGCCTGGATGCGCTTTTGCAGATCGTCGGTCATGGAGGGCGGCGGGATTTAATATCGCGGGACGGAGGAATCAATTTCGCGGGACCACGAATCAATGCCGCCCCTGACGTTTTTCAAATACTTGAACCCCTGTTGGCGCAGGAACTGAAGCGCCGTCATGGAGCGGACGCCGGTTTTGCAATGGATGTAGTATTGGGTGTTGGGGTCCAATTCCGTGAAGCGTTGCCGAAGCTGGCTCATCGGGAGCTGGGGAACGCCGTTAACGTGGGCGATTTCGTATTCGTCCGGCTCGCGAACGTCAATAACTTTTATACCCAGGCCGGGATTCTCCAGGGCCTTTTTCATCTCCTGCACCGTGACCTCGTCCGGATTGGCCTGGGAAGCATCCGGTTCGGGCAGGATGCCGCAAAATTGCTCGTAATCAATCAATTGATGAATGGTTGGATGTTCGCCGCAGACCGGACATTCCGGATCGCGCCGGAGTTTCAGTTCCCTGAATTTCATTTCCAGCGCGTTGAACAAGAGCAAACGTCCGACCAGGGAACTTCCCCTGCGGAGAAGGAGTTTGAGGATTTCAATCGCTTGAATGCAGCCGATGATTCCGGGCAAAACGCCGAGCACTCCGCCCTCGGCGCAACTGGGGACCATGCCCGGCGGCGGCGGCTCCGGATACAGACAGCGGTAACAGGGACCCCCCAGCGACGGCGCAAAAACGCTCGCCTGCCCTTCGAAGCGGAAAATCGAGCCATAGACGTTGGGCTTTTTCAAGAGCACGCAGGCGTCGTTGGTGAGATAGCGCGTGGGAAAATTGTCCGTGCCGTCCACGACAACGTCGTAGGGGCCAATGAGGTCGAGGGCGTTTTCGGAGGAAATGCGGGCGTTGTGGAGGACAACGTGACAATGAGGATTGATGCCGTGGATGGTCTCGCTGGCGGACTGGGCCTTGGAGCGGCCCACGTCCGCGTCCGTGTGCAGAATCTGGCGCTGGAGATTGGAAATGTCCACGGTGTCGAAATCCACGATGCCAAGCCTGCCAACGCCGGCGGCGGCCAGGTACATGGCAATGGGGGAGCCAAGTCCTCCCGCCCCAATGCAGAGGACACTGGCGTTCTTGAGCTTTTTTTGGCCGCCCACGCCGACTTCCGGAAGGATCAAATGCCGGGAGTAGCGCCGGATTTCGTCGTTATTCAATTCCATAAATCGAGTTCAACATCATAGCCGAAAAGGCCGCGAGCGCAAGAATGCTTGGTTAAATGCCTGGTTAAAGGATGCAAGGGGGGCGATGCGCCCCGGCGGCGATTCCCCGCTGCTTGAGAAAGTTCCGCTGGAATGGCTGGCCGGGAAATTTAAACTGAAGATTTCAAACTGATGCGCTCCCCGCCAGCCGCGCCCCGTTTCCCCGCTTCGATGTGCCCTTTCAATTGCAGGGCGGCGGATTGAGGGGACTGCGAATCTTCCAATTCGATCCATCGGCAATTTCCGACGCGTCGAAACCAGGTCATTTGCCGGCGGGCGAACTGCCGGGTGCGGACTTTGACCAGTTCAATGGTCTCGTCCAGGTTGCGCCCGCCGCGTAAATGGCTGACCACCTGGCGATAGCCAATGGCTTGCATGGCGGTTTGATTCCCTTCCAAGCCGCGTTCGAGCAGGCGCCGGGTTTCTTCAACCAGCCCGCGCCGGAACATTTCATCCACGCGCGCGGCAATTCGCGCGCGCAGCGCGGGGGCGGGGCGGGTGAGACAATAAATCGGGGTTGAGACGTTCCCGGTTTTCCAGTCGGCGCGCTGGGCGGAAAATGGTTTTCCAGTCAGGCGAAGCACCTCGATGGCGCGAATGACGCGGCGTGGATTTTGGCGGTCAATTCGTTCATAAGTGGATGGGTCGCGTTCGCGCAGTTCGGCCAGCAATTCCGGGAGCGGCGTTTTTTCCAGGCTGGCGCGCAGGGATTCATCCGGCGAGGGCGCATGGCCGAGGCCGCCGAGGAAAGCCTGGAAATAGAGGCCGGTGCCGCCGCAGAAGATGGGGAATTTTTTTCGGGCCTGGATTTCGGCGACGGCGGCGCGGGCGAGGGACACAAATCGGGCGGCATCAAAGGATTCGCGCAACTCGCAGACGTCAATGAGGTGGTGGGGAACGCGGCGCCGTTCGGCGGCCGGGGGTTTGGCGGTTCCGATGTCCAGTCCGCGATAGACTTGCATGGAATCGGCGGAAATGATTTCGCCGCCCAGGAGTTCGGCGAGGACGAGGGCAATGCTGGATTTTCCCACGGCGGTGGGACCGGCGATAAAGACCGGCGCAAAGGGAGGTTCGATTGGCGCAGCGGAACCGCGCATTCAACCCTCCGGTTGGAATCCGCGGCGCATCGGGCCGCGGCGGGACAAAATGGCGGCGAGGAACAGGCCGGCGATGAAGGTGGGGATGCTGAGCCATTGTCCCGGGGAAAGGCCCAGGTGATAGTGCAATGATGAATAGTCGCCGCGGAAGGCTTCGCTGATGGAGCGCGTGACGCCATAACAAAGGAGACAGGTTGCAAAGACCTGGCCATCGAACTTTTTCCGGCGGAAGAGCCACGCCAGGAAGAAATAAACGAGGAGGTTGAGCAGGCCATCGTAGATTTCGGTGGGATGAACGGGCAGCGCCGGCCCGTTGGCTGTGACGCCGGACAGGTGTTGATCGTAGAACTGATGATACCAGGCATAGGAACCGTTGGGGAATTGGATTGCCCAGGGTGCGTTCGTCGGCCGTCCATAGCAGCAGCCGTTGAGCAGGCAACCGGCGCGGCCAAACACATTGCCGAGGGTGATGCTGGGCGCGAGCACGTCGGCTGTCCGCCATAAAGGGAGCCGTTTCCAGCGCAGATAAAGAAAGCCGGCGACGATGGCGCCAATGAACCCCCCGTAATAAACGAGGCCACCCCGCTGAATCATGAAAATTTCGATGAAGGGTTGGCCGGCAAATTCCTCCCGCCAATATGTGGTCACATAGACGATGCGCGCTCCAAGAATCGCCCCGGCCATGATCCAAAGGACCACGTCGCCAATTTTTTCAGCCGGAATTCCCTCGCGCCGCGCGCGCAGCATGGCCGTCCACAAGCCGAAGAGGAAGGCGAGGGCGATCATGACGCCATACCATCGAATCGTCAGCGGTCCCAGGTGAAAAGCAATCGGATGCACGATCAAAACTTAACCGGCGCGCGCGGAAATGAAAGAGGGTTTCGCCGGCTAATTCAAATTGGTGGCCACGGTGACGCGGGCCATGGGATGAAGTTTGGGCGGCATGGGCGGCATGATGAGCGAGGGCGGCATGGGCGGCCAGAGCGGCACACTCGCCACAAGGTCACGCCATGCCTGCCGTTGGGAGGGAGACATTTGCGCCCACTTGGCCGCGTTTTTCAGAAATTCAGCCCGGTCGCGCGGCGACATTCCGGCAAAGTCGGTAAACGCACGAATGCATCGGAGCCGTTGCGCGGGCGGAAGGGAGTTGAATGTCTTCAACGTCCTTTCCATCTGCGCCCGCTCCGGCGCGGACAGGGTTTGGAGGGTCTGTCGGGCTTCATCCGGCGTCAGTTGAAAAAATTCATTGAATTGCCGCGTGATTTTGGCGCGGGCGCCTTGGGAAAGGGCGTTCCAACGGGCCTGGTCGCCAGGAGCGGGCGCCGGGCGGGCCGGCACGGACGCCACGTTCGATTTTGATCCCTGGACATCGGTGAAATAAAGGAGTGTCCGCTCATTATCCAAAAACTCGCCGCGCAGTTGCGAGGGCAAAGCATCCCATTGTTCGAGGCGCGCCCGCACCAGCGGCAGCAAATCTGCGGGAATTCGGGCGATCTGGTTGGTCTGACTGGCGGTGGGTTCGTGTAACAGCGGCAGCAGATACCAGCGCAATTCCGTGGCGCGCAATTTCAGCTCGCGCTGGTTTGGGTCCAGGGCCATGTATTCGCGGATTTTGGCAACAATACGGACGCGGATTCCAGGCGGTTTGGCGGCCAGGAACTCGTGCAATTGAAGGGGCGGCATTTCCAACAGGTTGCGGAAAAAGTCCACAGGCGAGCGGACGGCGGCGGGAGGAGGCATGATGGCGACGGGCGCGGAACGGCTGCGAAGAGAGTTCGTCGCAACCTGGGCCTGCCCTGAAAGAACGGTTAAAGCGAGGGCGGTAACGATGGCGGCGGTTTGCCGATGCCGCTGGCGCCGGAAATTCATTTCAGGTCGGGCGCCAGCGCCAGCAATTCATCATCGGCCGCGGCCGGCTGGCTCATGCGGCGGATGGCATCAAAATTTTTCAACGCATCCACACTGGGCATGGGCTGCATGGCCACGACCGCCACGCTGTCGGCCAGAACGGCGCGCCGGACGTTGACTTCGTGGCGATGCGCGGCAATGCCGGCAAACACCAGGACGGCGGCCACAACCGCCCGGGGCAACAAAAAACGCCAGGACCACCGATGAAACCGCATGGTGGGGCCGCGCCGGGCTTCCCAGGTGTCAATCTCCCGCATGACACGGGCGGTAAAATTGGAAGCCACCGCCGGGTCTCGAAGGCCTTTCAATGCCTGGTCCAGCCGCGCATCCAGTTGGGTGTCCGACTCATTTTTCATCGCGAACGTTAAAAACCGCGGCGGGGGGAAAGTTGCGCCGGGCAAGCCTTTATCCAAACCAGGCAAAAAATGCCCAACGAATGCCAAAGTTGGTAAAGGCTGTCCAATCACCCAATCGTATGCTAGGACTATGGACTCGATGAGCGGAACTGCTCCCCAATTTGTGGACAAAAGCGCCGCGGCGGCCGACGACTCCCCGGCGGCTCGAAGCGGGCCGGGCCGCCGGGCGGCGCGCAGCCGTTTTCTGAGCGCCTGCCGGTGCCAACCGGTTGACCGGCCGCCCGTATGGCTGATGCGGCAGGCCGGGCGCGCGCTGCCGGAATATCGCCGGCTCAAAGCGAGGCACGATTTTCTTCAACTGGTGCGGACGCCTGAACTGTCGTGCGAAGTGACGCTGCAACCGGTGCGGCGGTTCGATTTTGACGCCGCGATTTTGTTCAGCGACATCCTCGTCGCCGCGGAGGGACTTGGACAAGGCTACACGTTTCGCGAGCGCGGGGGCATCCAGATGGATTATGTGCTGCAAACGCCCGCCGACATAGCGCGGCTTGAAACCGACGGGTTGCCGGACCGGCTCGATTACATCTCCCGCGCCCTGGAACTGGCCAGGAAGGAGTTGGCCGGGCGGATTGCCCTGATCGGGTTTGCCGGTTCACCCTGGACGCTCGCCAATTTCATGCTGGAAGGCGGCAGTGTGAAGCAGTTTACACGCGCCAAAAACCTCTTTGAGAAGGAGCCGGAGGCATTCGCGCGGTTGATGGAGAAATTGACGGCCGCAGTGACGACGCTGCTGCGGATGCAGATTGCCGCCGGCGCGGACGCCGTGCAGATTTTTGACAGCCTGGGCGGCCTGCTGCCGGCGGCGGATTTTTTCGCGGCCAGCGGGCGGTGGATGCGCGACATCGTGACGGCGCTGAAGGCGGAAGAAACCCGGGAAAACGCAAAAACGCCGGTGATCGTATTTTCCAAGGACGTCGGCGCCTGGGATGACTTGGCGGGAATCCGCGCGGATGTTTTGGGAATCAGCCACGGAATGCGGTTGGCGGATGTGCGAAAAAAATTGCCTGGAACCGTTGGCATTCAGGGCAACCTGGACCCTTCGTTGTTAATGACTACGCCCCAACGGGTTGCGGCGCATACTTTGGCCATTTTGAACGAGATGCGGCCATTTTGCGGCTATATTTTTAATCTGGGGCACGGCGTGCCCCCTGGCGCCAGACTGGAAAACATCGCCGCCCTGGTGGGAACCGTGGTAAATTTCAAATAAAACCGGCTGCGGAACGGCATGAGCGCGCTGAACGTCAATCTGGACCTGGTAAAGAAATACAACGTGGCCGGGCCGCGTTACACGAGTTATCCGCCGGCGACGAAGTTCACCGAGGCGATGGAAGAGAAGCGGCTCGCGGGGAAAATTGCGGAGAACAACCAGACGGACCGGGATCTGTCGCTTTACTTTCACATTCCATTTTGCGAGACACTCTGCTGGTTTTGCGGATGCACCACGGTCATCACGTTGAACCATGGACAGGGCACAACGTATCTGGATTACCTGGAACGGGAGGTGGCGGAGATGGCGGCGCGCATCAGCGGCCGGCGCAAGGTAGTGCAATTGCATTGGGGAGGCGGTTCGCCCACGTTTCTGAGACCGGAGGAAATCCGCCGGCTGGGCGGGATCATCCGGCGGCATTTTACGTTTGCCGATGACGCGGAGGCGGGGGTGGAAATTGATCCGCGGCGGCTGTCGCGCGGGCACATTGAGGCATTGCGGGAAATCGGCTTCAATCGCGCGTCGCTGGGCGTGCAGGACTTCGAGCCGGCGGTGCAGCAGGCCATACATCGCATTCAGCCGCGGGACATGACGCAGCAGGCGCTGGACTGGGCGCGCGAACTGGGATTCGGCTCGGTAAACTTTGACTTGATTTACGGCCTGCCGCACCAGACGGTGGAATCGTTCAACCGCACGCTGGACGCGGTGCTGGAGATGCAACCGGACCGTCTGGCGGTTTTCAGTTATGCGCATGTGCCGTGGGTCAAGCCGGCGCAAAAAATTCTGGAACAAAAAGTCCTGCCTCCGCCGGAAACGAAGTTGCGGTTGCTGAAGAACGTGATCGAACGGCTCACGGAGGACGACCGTTACGTTTATATCGGCATGGACCATTTTGCCCGTCCGTCGGACGAACTGGTCGCCGCGCAGCGGAACAAAACGTTGCAGCGAAATTTTCAAGGCTACAGCACGCGCGGCAACGCGGATATCTACGCCTTTGGCATGTCGGCCATTTCCCAGATTCCAGACGCGTATTGGCAGAACGAAAAGGAGTTGGCGGACTACTATGGCGCCCTGAACAACAATAAAATGCCGCTGGCACGCGGCTATTTCGTCACGGACGAGGACAAAATCCGGCGGGAAACCATCATGCGGGTGATGTGCGACCTTTCGCTGGATTATCGGGCGATGTCCGCGAGGCTCGGCGTGGACTTTGCGCGGCACTTCGAGGGTGAGCTGGCTGCGCTGGAGCCGTTTGAGGGGGATGGCCTGGTGCGCCGCAATCCAACAGGATTGGAAGTGACGGCTGGCGGGCGGCTGTTCATCCGGAATATCGCAATGTGCTTTGACGGCACGCTGGCGCCGGGCGGGGAACGGAAGCATTCCAAGACCATCTGACAAAGGCCTGAATGAAGTATTTCAAGGCCATTGCCGCCATGTCGCTCAACCGCGTGATTGGCGCGGAGGGGGGGATTCCGTGGCATTTGCCGGAGGATTTCAAATGGTTCAAAAAAATGACGCTGGGCAACGTCGTGGTCATGGGTCGCAGGACGTTTGAGAGCCTGCGCCATCCGCTGCCCAATCGCAAAAACGTGGTGTTGACGCGCCATCCGCAACGGCTCATCCGGACGCATCCGGAAATTTTCGGGCAGTATCATGAATGGCGCGGCGGACGGCGCGTGGAGGAAAAATTGAAACGACCCCATCAATTTGAGTTTTATTTCACGAGGTCGGAACGGGGAGGGCAGACCGACATTTTGCTGGCGCGCTATTCTCCGGGAAAATTCGACCCGGAAAGTTTCCCGACCGATGTATTTATCTGCGGCGGCGCGGACATTTACGGGCAGATGCTTCCGTATTGTTCGGACCTGTATCTGACCATCGTCAAGCGGGAGGTGGCGGGCGACGCCTTTTTTCCGCCATTCGAGAAAAAGTTTGAGATGATCGGGCAGATCAAGGACGAGCCGGAATTCGAGATCGTCCATTACCGCCATAAATCGCTGGCTGGATGAAAAAAAGGCGGACCGGGTGTGGTCCGCCTTTTGTTTGAAGCGGGGCGGCAATTATTCGGATTTTTGGGCTTCGTCGGCGGCGTCAAAGGCGTGTTGGAGGGCGACGAGGTCTTCACCGGGCTTGAGAGCATCGAGGATTTTCTGTTCTTCCTTTAACTGTTCCTCGCTGTAATTGGCCGCCTTGATGGACAAGCCGATGCGCCGCTCTCCCTTGTCAATTTTAATGACCCTGGCCGAAACGTCCTGCCCGACCTTGAGCACGTTTTTGATTTTCTCGACCCGTTCCTCGCTGATTTGCGAAATATGAACCAGGCCGTCAATATCGTGCTGCAACCCAATGAACGCGCCGAAGCTGGCCAGTTTCGTCACCTTGCCCTGCACCAAATCGCCGACCTTGTAAAGGGTCTCGATGGTTTCCCACGGGTCCGTGCCCAATTGTTTGATGCCCAGCGCGATGCGCTGGTTGGGACGGTCCACTTCCAGGACAACGGCTTCGAGGTCATCGCCTTTCTTGAGCATTTCGCTGGGGTGATTGATCTTGCGCGTCCACGAGAGGTCTGAAACGTGGATCATGCCATCAATGCCCTCTTCAAGCTCCACGAAGGCGCCGTAGCTGGTGAGATTGCGCACCTTGCCCTTGACGCGCGCGCCCGCGGCATATTTTGTCTCCACGGTATCCCAGGGATTGCTTTCAAGCTGGCGCACGCCCAGGGAAATCTTTTGTTCTTCGCGATTGATGCCCAGGACGACGGCTTCGACGTCCTGGCCTTGTTTGAGCAAATCGCTTGGTTTGGCAACGCGCTTGGTCCAGGACAACTCGGTCACGTGGATGAGGCCTTCCACGCCCGGCTCCAGTTGCACGAAGGCGCCGTAGGGCACCAGGCTGACCACCTTGCCCTTGACGCGGGCGCTGACCGGATACTTGGTTTCAATGTTGTCCCAGGGGTTGGCCATTTTTTGCTTGAGGCCCAGGCTGACCCGTTCCTTTTCCTTGTTGATATCGAGAACGACGACGTCAATTTCCTGGCCGACCTTCAAAATTTCGGACGGATGGCCGATGCGGCCCCAACTCATGTCCGTGATATGCAGGAGGCCGTCTATGCCGTTCAAATCAATGAAGGCGCCGAAATCCGTGATGTTCTTGACGGTACCCTTGCGGATGTCGCCGGGCACCATTTCGGAGAGCAATTGGGCGCGTTTTTCGTTGCGCTCGGCCTCAATGAGTTCGCGGCGGGAGAGGACGATGTTCTGGCGGTCCTGGTTGATTTTGACGACCTTGAATTCGTAGGTGTTGCCGACAAACTGCTGGAGGTTTTTGGGCGTGGTCACGTCAATTTGGGATGCGGGCAGGAATGCCTCCACGCCCACGTTGACCACCAGCCCGCCTTTGACAACGGATTTGACCTTGCCATTGATACGGCCGCCTTCATTGCAAATCGTCAAAATTTTGTCCCAATTCTTCTTAAATTCAGCCTTTTCGTGGGAGAGCACCACGGTGCCTTCCTTGTTTTCGAGGCGTTCGATCAGAACGTCAATCTCATCGCCAATTTTGACGGCGTTGATGTCTTCGAATTCGTTTCCGGGCACGACGCCCTCGCTTTTGTAGCCGATATCCACGAGCACTTCCTTGGGGCGAACTTCGATAATTTTACCTTTGACAATTTCGCCCGCGGCAAAGCGCATCGAGCTTTGCCTGAGGGCTTCTTCCATTGTGAGCATAATAATTTTTACCGCGGGAGACTTTGTCCGAATCGGACTGAAGGCTCCATTGCCTAAACCAGGACTTCCGTGGCAACGGAGGTTGCGGGTCAGGTTGTTGGTTGACTGTTTTTTCTCAGCCTCAATGGGCAGCCGCACTCGTGGCGCCCAGGCAATGGAAAGGATACGCGAAAATCGGAGGAAGACAAGCGGTATTTTTTGAAAGGTTTTGGCATTGGAGCGATTTGGCATGGCTTGACGGGCTGTTTTGCCGGTGGCAGGTTTGGCGCATTCAAACGGGGATGAACGAAAAGCCGCCGAGCGAGAGCCAACGACGAATCATCTGGTTCGCCCTGACAGCGCTGGCATTGGCGGTCCTGGTGGCGGTCATCGTGGCCTTCGTATGGGGAATCGGAGAACTGCTGGGGTTGTTGAGTCCGGTCTTGTGGCCGCTGGCCATAGCGGCGGTTCTTTCGTACCTGCTCGACCCAGCCGTCAACTGGCTGGAGCATCACCGGGTTTCGCGGGCTTGGGGGATCGTGATCGTTTTTGTGGCGGGCCTTTTGATCTTCGGCGGCATTCTGGCAAGCGTCATTCCGCAACTGGTCCAGGAGACGAACGCTCTCGTTTCAAAGATTCCGCGTTACACGGCCACGGCGCAGCAGCGTTTTGAACATTGGGCCAATACGGGGCCGGAAGGCGGCGTGAGCGCCCCGACGAACCAAGCGTCGAAGGCGTCGAATCCCAAGTCCCCGCCGCCGAAAACCGCCCCTCAAACTGCCCTGGCAACCAATGCTCCGCCATCGGGCGTCGGCAATGCGCGGATACATCAGCAATTGGTCTCGTCGGCAAAAAGCTGGCTCGGAAAAGCCATGCCGCGGCTTGGCCAATGGCTTTTGGGTCTTCTCTCGAAAGCCTCGTCATTGGTTGATGTGGCCATCGCCATCATTTTGATTCCCATCTATACGTTTTATTTCCTGCGCGAAAAACGGGAGATCAAAACGCAGTGGACAAATTACTTGCCCATCCGCGATTCCCGGATGAAGGATGAAATCATCTTCATCCTCTCAGCGATCAACCAATACATGATTACCTTTTTCCGCGGACAGGTGCTGGTGGCCCTGATCAGCGGCGCCCTTTACACCATCGGTTACCTGGCCATGGGCCTGGATTACGCGTTTCTGCTGGGATTTACCGCTTTCATCCTGGTGATCGTTCCTTATGTGGGCGCCATTGCAAATGGGATCATCGCGATGATCCTCACAGCCGTGCAATTCGGCGATTGGCTGCACCCCCTCCTGGTGGTGGTGGTTTTTGCCGTCGTGCAGTCGCTCGAAAGCTTTTTTTACTCGCCGCGCATCATGGGACATCGGGTCGGGATGCATCCGGTGGTGGTGATTATTGCCTTGATGGTCGGCATCACGATGCTGGGCGGTTTTCTGGGCGGCATTCTGGCAATTCCGCTTGCGGCGGCCCTTCGGGTGTTGCTGTTCCGCTATGTCTGGAAAAAGTCGCGCGAGGAAGGCCTGGAACAATCCTGAAGACGCCGGGATTATTTCGCGCGGCGCAAATCTCAGGAGCGATTCCATGTCAAACAATCAAAAGTCCCGCTGGCTCAATCGCACCGTGTTGGGCATTGGTTTGGCGTCGCTGTTCAGCGATTGGTCTCACGAAATGGCGACGGCGGTGCTGCCGTCGTTTTTAGCCGGCATGGGGGCCGCGGCGGCGTGGCTGGGGCTGATTGAAGGCATCTCCGACGGCCTTTCAAGCTTTGCCAAAATGGCTTCCGGGTTTTACACGGATAAATTGCCGCGCCGCAAGCCGATTGCCGTAGCCGGTTACTTGGTAACCGCCATGAGCACGGCTTCCTTCGCGCTGGCCACGGCCGCATGGCACGTCCTCATCGGCCGCGTTTGCGCGTGGCTGGGACGCGGCGTGCGCACGCCGGTACGCAAGGCGCTGCTGGCCGCGGCGGTCACGCCGCAAACCTACGGACGCGCCTTCGGCTTTGAGCGAATGATGGACACCATCGGGGCGATCATTGGCCCGGCGACAGCCTTCCTGCTCCTGATGGCGTTTCATCATCATTACTCCCCGTTGTTCGCCGTCACGCTTGTCCCTGGCGCGATTGCGGCCGCTCTCATTGCCACGTTGGTCGTGGAAAAGGAGCGCAAGCCGGTGCCTCATATTTCCTTCGGCCGCAGAATCGGAATGTTGCCTGGCGAATACCGCCAGTTTGCCACAGCGGCCGGATTGTTTGGCCTCGGCGCCTTCGCCCACACCCTCCTCATTCTCCTGGCAACGCAGAAACTGGCGCCGACGCTCGGGGCGACGCGGGCGGCCAGCATTGCTGTGGCCCTGTATATTCTGCATAATGTTTTTTATGCCGCGTTCGCCTATGCCGGCGGCTGGCTGGCCGACCGGTTCGCCAAGAATAAATTGCTCGCGCTGGGCTACACGCTGGCCGCCCTCATGGCCCTGGGGATTATCCTGCTGCCGGTCCACATCTGGACGCTGGCCCTGATTTTCATTCTGGGCGGCATCGCCGTGGCGCTGGAGGAAACACTGGAAGATTCGCTGTGCGCGGAATTGACGGACGAATCACAGCACGGCATGGCCTTTGGCGTGCTGGCCACCGTCAATGCGGTTGGCGACGCGGTTTCATCCATCGTTGTGGGCGCGTTGTGGGCGGCCGTGGGAACGACGGCGGCTTTTGGATTTAGCGCCGCTTTGTCATTGGCAGGCGCATGGCTGGTATGGAGATTGCGCACGCAGCCCGCCAAAGCTTGAGTGGCGGACGCACCGGCGTTACTTTGGCGCGGCATGAATGGTGATGAGTTGTGGGCACATCTTGAAGATCACGCCGGCGATATTGTGCATAAGGCGCGAAGCATGAGCAACATCGCGCCTGCTGCGGCGGCAGCAGCAGCCGACATTTCCGAAAGCGATCTGGCCGCGTTCGAGCAAACGGGAAAGGCGCCGCCGAAAATCGCCTTTGGCGCATTGGAAAAGCTTTTGGGCGTCCGCAACCTTGCCGCCATCGCCGCCGGGTGGCTGCCAGCGAGGAAGGATTTGACTGTGTGGCGTGAACTTCGGGTTTTTACCACTTCCGGTGATGGCCTGGCGGTGAATTGTTATCTGGTTTGGGACGAAGTCACGCTGGACGCCGCATTGTTCGATACCGGTCTGGATGCCGCGCCCATCCTGGCTTGTGTGGCTGAAAATCATTTAAACTTGCGGCATGTCTTCATCACGCATTCACATTGGGACCACGTGGACGCGCTGCCAAAAATCCGGGAAGCCGTGCCCAAAATCCGCATACATACTGGATCGAAAAGCGCGCCCGTGGATCAACGGAATAAACCCGCTGAAATCGTTCACTTGGGCGGGCTGCGCGTGACCCACCGGGACACGCCGGGTCATGCGGCCGATGGCGTGACGTATATCGTCGGAAACTGGCAGGAGGACGCGCCGCACGTGGCCTTTGTGGGCGATGCCATCTTCGCCGGTTCGATGGGCGGCGCGAACCAGGCATGGGACCTGGCGCGGCAAAAAATCCGCGAACAAATCCTCTCTCTGCCTTCCGAAACCCTTCTTTGCCCCGGACACGGCCCATGGACGACCGTTGCCGAGGAAAAACAACATAATCCGTTTTTTTGACGGCGCCGCGCCTATTCCGCCAGCGCGCCGGCGTTCTTGATGACGTGGCCGGGGCGGTAGGCGAATCGGCGCAAATCTTCCGGCGCGGTCACGCCTGTGAGCACCAGGACGGTCTCGATTTCCGATTCAATGCCCGCGATGATGTCTGTATCCATCCGGTCGCCGATGATGACGGCTTCTTCGCGCCGGCAATCGAGTTGCTTCAGCGCGTGTCTCATGATGAGCGGATTGGGCTTGCCGACGTAATAGGCTCTGGCACCCGTGGCCAATTCAATGGGCGCCATCAACGCGCCCGTGGCCGGAACGAGACCCTGGTCGGTCGGGCCGGTAACATCGGGATTGGTGCCGATCAATTTTGCGCCTTTCAACACGAGCCGGATGGCATGGGTGATTTTGTCGTAAGTGTAAGCCGTGGATTCTCCCACAACGACGTAGTCCGGGTCCACATCGTTCATCGTAAACCCGGCCTCGTAGAGCGCGGCAATCAGCCCGTTGCCGCCAATGGCAAAAACACCGCCGCCGGGTTGCTGGCTTTTGAGAAACGCGGCGGTCGCCAGTGCGCTCGTGTAATAATGTTGCTCGCCGATGCGGATGCCGAGCCGTTCGAGCTTTTGCTGCAACTCGCGCGGCGAGCGTTCGCTGCCGTTGGTCAGAAAAAGGAATTTCTTCCGCTCGCGTTCCAGCCAGGCAATGAAGGACTCCACGCCTGGAATCAACCGGTTGCCGTGATAAATTACGCCATCCATGTCAATGATAAACCCGGCTTTGCGGCGGACCTGGTCAAGCGCGTTCATGCGCGGAAACCATAACCGGCCCCGGCTGCCGGACGCAATGCGATTGCGCGGCCCTTCATTCTTTTCTTTGGAAAATTTTGCGATAATCTTCCCGGATGAATGTCGTGCGCCATACCGACGCTGATTTTTTCGCGCAACTTCAACGGATCGCCGCGTCCAGCTTGTTCGATGATGAGATTGAACAACGGACGCGCCGCATTGTTGAAGAGGTCCGCGCGCGGGACGACGAGGCCCTGCTCGAATTCACGCGCCAATTCGACGGCGCGACGCTTTCGGCCGATCAACTGGCCGTAACGCGGGCCGAATGGATGGCGGCGGCGCTGAAGGCCGGCCCGTCATTGCGCAAGGCCGTGGCCGACACAGAAAAAAACATCGTCGCTTTCGCGAAAAGGTCTCTGTGCAAAAGCTGGGAAATGCGCAACTCTCACGACGCGCGCGTGGGCGAGAAATTCGATCCGTTCGGGCGCGTGGGCATTTACGTTCCCGGCGGCGCGGCGCCGCTGGTATCCACCGCACTGATGACGGTGACCTTGGCCCGCGTGGCCGGCTGCCACGAGATTGTGGTCTGTACTCCTTGCGGGTCCAATGGGACCATCAATCCGGCATTGTTATTTGCCATTCGGGCCGCGGGAGCCACGGAAGCCTACCGGGTCGGCGGCGCGCAGGCGGTGGCGGCAATGGCCCATGGGACGCGGACGATTCGACGCGTGCAAAAAATTTTCGGCCCCGGCAACGCTTACGTGGTGGCTGCCAAGCGCCTGTTGTTTGGGCGGGTCGCGGTGGACCTGCTGCCCGGGCCGAGCGAGGTGCTGGTGCTGGCGGACGATGGCGCCAATCCGAAATTTGCCGCGGCGGATTTGATGGCCCAGGCCGAGCATGGTTCCGGCCACGAGCGCGTCTGGCTCGTCACGCCATCGGCAAAACTATTGAAGGCGGTGCAGGAGGAAATCGCGCGGCTGCTGCCGTCGCGCCAGCGGCGAGGATTCATTGAGCGCGCCCTGGCGCGGAATGGCTGGCTGATCCAGGTCCGGTCGCTTGCCGATGGAATTGCATTGGCGAATGACATTGCGCCGGAACATTGCGAGATCATGACGCGCGACGCGCGGAAGGTTGCGGGAAAAATTGTGACGGCCGGGGCAATATTTGTTGG
Source organism: Verrucomicrobiota bacterium (assembly GCA_028872915.1). Taxonomy (GTDB): domain Bacteria; phylum Verrucomicrobiota; class Verrucomicrobiia; order Limisphaerales; family UBA11358; genus UBA11358. The sequence continues at coordinate 82,480 of JAGWNY010000001.1, read as the reverse complement.
CGGCTTTTCACCGACGGTGCTGGGCGATTACGTGGCCGGCCCCAGCCACACGCTGCCGACGGGCGGCGCGGGCGCGTCCTTTGCGGGATTGACAGTGGACCAGTTTCAGCGCCGCACCAGCTTCGTGGAATACAACGCCGCTTCGCTGGGCAAAGCCATGCCTTCCGTCCAGGCATTTGCTGAATTTGAAGGCCTCGAAGCCCACGGCGCCAGCGCCAAGCTTCGCCTTCAACGGAAATGACGACGCTTAAAGGTGTCGTTTTTGCCTGTTTTGGCCCGTTAATGGCAATGACAGCCCCCGCCGCAGCAATGGCCGCCGCCAGTGCCCTCTCCTCCCGCCGAAGCGCCGCCGGAAGCCGTGGAAGCAAAGGCGGAAAGTTTTTTGGCCAGTCGCTTCGACCCGCAATGAGGACATTCGGTTCCCTTCCAGTCGGTCGAGCGGACAAGGATTTCGCTGTCGCGCCCGCACTTTCCACAATGAAATTCGTAAATGGGCATGAAAGAAAAATACACCGGCGGAGAGTTGGAATCAATGAACAGGATTAGATGAAAGAAAATCCGTTGGCTTCCGTTGAATTTTATCGTTCATGTATATTCCTGGTTTCCCCGCAGGAACTTTTTTGATTAACTGCGCGCATGACACCGCTACAGAAGTCAATTGAAGAAGCCGTGAAAACGTTCCAGGGGCTTGCGGCGTTCGAAGAACCGCTCAACCGCGCGGCGCGGATCGTCCACGGCTGTCTGGTTTCGGGCGGCAAACTGCTCGTCTGCGGCAACGGCGGCAGCGCGTCGGACGCCACGCACTTCGCCACGGAATTCCTGTGCCGTTTCCGGGATGATCGCCGGCCGTATCCGGCCCTCTCGCTTACCGCAAACGGCGAGTTCATGACGGCTGTCTGCAACGATTATCACGCGGACGAGATTTTCGCCCGGCAGGTATGGGGCCTGGCCAAACCCGGCGACGTGCTCATTGCGTTCACCACGAGCGGAAAATCAAAAAATGTCCTGCGGGCGCTGGAGGAAGCGCGGCGAATGGGCATCCAAAGCATCTGTTTCCTGGGCCGGGACGGCGGTTTCACGAAAGGCGCGGCGACCGTTGATCTAATTGTGGCCGGCGACAAGACGGTTCGCATCCAGGAGGCGCAGAAGCTGCTCTATCACGTGCTGTGCGAAATCGTTGACGAACGGCTGCCAAAAAAATAATCTTGTCCGCGCTCAAAACAATCCCACCCATCCAATAATATGGCCGTTCCCCAACTCCTGACCACGTCGGCTGCCGACGAAACCTTCGGCGGCGTCACCTACCATATTCAAGGCGAACTCGTTCCCGTCCTCCACGTGGAATTGTCGTCCACGCCCGTTTATTTCGAGCATCACATCCTGCTTTGGAAGGACCCGCGGGTGGAAATCGCGCTCAAGCCGATGCGGGGCGCCCTGAAACGGATGCTCGCCGGGATGCCGGTGTTCATGACGGCGGCAACGGGGCCGGGCCGGATAGCCTTCAGCCGGGACGGCGCCGGCCACGTCTTTGCGCTGCACCTGCGCCACGGCGAATCGGTGGACGTGCGGGAGCACCAATTTCTCGCGGCGACCGACTCGGTGGATTTCACGTTTACGCGGGTCAAAGGTGTGGCGAACATGCTGTTGGGCGGCACAGGATTTTTTATTGACACGTTTACGGCATCAGGCGCCGAAGGCATCTTGTGGCTGCACGGCTACGGCAACGTCTTCGAAGTAACGCTGCAACCGGGCGAACAGATTGACATCGAGGCGGGCGGCTGGATTTACAAGGACCGCACCGTGAGGATGGAAACGATTTTCCAAAGGCTGACCACGGGCCTTTTCGCCGGCGGCGGCCAGATATTCTGGAACCGGTTCACCGGCCCCGGCCGAATCGCCATCCAATCCATGTACGTCTTCATGCCCACGGAGCAGTAAATCGTTTGAGCGCCCTTTTGAAAAAGAACGATTCTGTTTGTCTCAACCCCCTCCACCACGCTTCCACGGCTAAAAATAATCCGGTTCGTTTCCGGATTTCCACTTGATATTGCAGCCCACACTGGCTTTCTGCGCGGCGGGGACTGGTTTTCCGGCCAGCACGGCGTCGAGCGCCGTCCGCAAATCCTCGCCGGTGACCGGCACACCGTTCCCGGGCCGGCTGTCATCGAACTGCCCGCGATAGACCAGCGTGTGGTCCTTGTCGAAAAGGTAAACGTCGGGGGTGCAGGCGGCGCGATAAGCCTGCGCCACCGCCTGCGTTTCGTCGTAAAGATACGGAAAAACGTAACCCGCCGCCTTCACTTCCTCCTTCATTTTGGCCGGGCTGTCGTCGGGATGATTTTCCACGTCGTTGGAATTGATGGCCACGATGCCGGCGCCGCGGCCCTTGTAATCGCGCCCCAGTTGGGCAAGGCCTGCCCGGATGTGCTTCACGTAAGGACAATGGTTGCAAATGAACAGGACCAGCAGCGGCTTGCCCTTGAAATCGCCGCGTGAGACGGCCTTTCCATTCGTATCCGGAAGGGAAAAATCGGGCGCCGCGGCGCCGAGCGGCAGCATGGTGGACGGGGTCAATGACATGAGGGAAATATAAATACGCCGGCAAAAGGTTCAAAGCGGTAAAAATCATCTGAAAAAACCACAAATTACCGCAAAAAAATTTGGTGTTTTGAAGCTTGAACCAGAAAATGGCGCGAAAATAATCCGGAAAAGCGCAAATTGGCGCAAAAGAATTTTGGGTGGTTTGGAGTGAGGCGAAAAATTTCTGGTGTTTTGGGGTGGCGCAAAAGAAATTTTGGCGTCTTGAAACTTGAACCGTCTTGAAGTTTGAACGGCAAAGTTTGAAAATCCGGTCATGGAACAGCCACGGCCCATCATGTCACCCGCGCCCGGCGAACATCTTCTGCGGTTTGTCGGCGACACGATCCGTTTTACAATCCGCAATGGGAATCCGTCCGACGCCGGCACGCGGGCTTTTTTGCGCACGAATCTGGGCCGCGGGGCGCAACGGCGGCGGGAGATTATCGCGGCGCGCGCGGGCGGCGTGGCGGCGGCTGGCGCATCCTGGCACGATATTCCAATGCAAAAAGGGGGGAACGGCTGGGCGGTGGACCTTCCACTGGCCGAGCCGGGATATTTCAAGGCCAAGGCTTACCTGACCGACCAAAAGAGATGGCAGCATTGGCCGGACGGGCCGGACGCAGGCGTTTCGGTGCATCCGGACTTCGCCCGGACCGCCAATACAATTTACTGCGCATTTGCGCGGCTCTTTGGGCGGGAGAAAAACCTGTCGCAGGCGCGCAACGAGAAGGCTGAAGCGCCGCTGAAAGCGCTGGATGAAAAAAAATTCACCGTGATTCCGCCCTCGGGCACCTTGCGCGATCTCAAGGCACAACTGCCGCACATTGTTGGAACGCTGGGATGCCGCATCCTGCACCTGCTTCCCATCCATCCTACTCCGACCGTTTATGCACGGTTCGGCCGTTTTGGCAGCCCGTATGCGGCGCTGGATTTGACGGCGGTGGACCCGGCGCTCGTCGAGTTCGACAAGCGCAGCAGCGGCGTGGACCAGTTTTGCGAGCTGGCCTGGGCGGCGCATTCCCGCGATGCGCGCGTTTTTCTGGACATTGTGATCAATCATACCGGCTGGGGATCGGTGCTTCAGGAAAATGCGCCGGAATATTTCCTGAAAACTTCCGATGGCCAATTCGCCAGCCCCGGGGCGTGGGGCGTGACCTGGGAAGACCTGGTGGAACTCAAACACGACAGTGTGGCGCTCCAGGAAAGGATCGTCGGCGCGCTGTTGACATGGTGCCGGCGCGGTGTGGACGGTTTCCGGTGCGACGCGGGATATAAAATTCCGGTCGTGAACTGGCAATACATCGTGGCGCGGGTGCAGGATGAATTTCCGGACACGATTTTTTTGCTGGAAGGGCTGGGCGGTTCATGGGAGGCCACGGAAAACCTGCTGGCCGAGGGAGGAATGCAGTGGGCTTATTCCGAACTGTTTCAAAATTACTCCGGGCGGGACATCGCCTGGTATCTGGACTATGCCAACCGCCAGAACGGGCGGCTGGGAACGTACGTTCATTACAGCGAGACGCATGACAACAGCCGCCTGGCTGCGTCGGCCAATACCGGCAAGCAGCCTGTCGCAGCGGCCGCCGGGGCCGCCCTTGCGGCGGCAAGTCCGGCTTCCACCGCGGCCCGCCAAGGCCGGGCCTGGTCGTTGTTCCGGAACCGCCTCTGCGGGTTGACAAGCGCGTCTGGGGGGTTTGGCTTTACGTGCGGCGTGGAATGGCTGGCAACGGAAAAGATCGCCGTTCACGGGCAGGCGGGCTTGAATTGGGGCGCGCGGGACAATCTGATGGATGAACTGGGGCAACTAAACCGGTTGCTGGCCGACCATCCCTGTTTTTTTGATGGCGCGACTCTCACCCGTCTCAGCGGGCCTGAATCGCCCGTTTATGCGCTTCTGCGCGAATCGGCAGATGGCCAGGACGCCGTGCTCGTGCTGGCCAATACGGACTTGGAAAAGGAAAATCGGCTGGCACTGGACGTTTCGGATTCGAAGCTGGCCGGATCGGCCTTCCAATTTGAATTGCTGGGCCAGCCGCCACCGGCATTGTCCGCCAAGGATGGCGAGCTGGTTTTTACACTCGCGCCCGGGGCCTGTTATTGTCTGGCGCCGTCGGAAAAGCCAAACGGAATGGCCGGGGACGACTACCGCAGCGCCCGCGCCCGCGCGGCTTTTGCGATACAAAACCTCAACCGCCTTCTGCCAGCGGAAACTTTGGCCGGGCTGGACTGGCAATTCCTCGCCGAACAGCTCGCACGCTCGCCGCGGAATTTTTTGGCGGCGGCGAGCCGGATGAAAGGCGGTGAAAGCCAGGATGAACTCGCCGACTTCATTGAAATGGCGGCCGCGGGCCGGATTTATCCGAATGTCGTAACATGGACCTTGATTGACGCGCGACGGGTGACGCCGGTGCCCGCCGGTCACTGGCTCCTGATTGAAGACAACGCGCCGTTCCGCGCCCGCCTGCACGTTGGAGAGAGTCAAAACGGACCGGCCATCCACGTTCAATCCATTTCCATCGGCGCCGTCCACGTGGCGGCATTTGCGCCGGCGAAAATCGCCGGGCCGGGACGGCTGACCGTGGAGCGATATGCCGCGACGGCGCAGAACATTTCGGCGGCGATTCATTTTTTGCCAGCGGAACCCGTTGCGCCCGCCGGTGGCGTTTTGTCCCCGGATTCCGTGGTCCTGCTTACAAACGGCCGGGGCGGCATGGCGCGGATTCGGCTGGACGCGGGTTCAGTTCGTTCCAAATACGATTGTATTCTGGGAGCGAACCTGCATCCGACGCTGCCGGTTGACCGGCATATATTCGTAAAACGTATTCGTGTGTGGATCAACGCGGATGGGTTTCTCTCGGCGCTCGATTTCAAAAATCTCAATGCTTTCGACGCCGGTCCGCCGGCTTCCTGGCGGTTCACGGCGAACGCCGGCGATGGCCGCACGGTGGACATCGTGATGCGCGCTGAAATGATGCCGGAAAAAAATACCGTCCGGCTGCATTTCAACCGTCCCGCGGCACAATCCGGCAGACCGCTGCCGGCGGAGGGCGATGCGCGCCTGACGGTGCGTTTTGACATCGAAGACCGCAATTTTCACTGGGAGACCAAGCGCAATGGCGGGGCGGACCATCATTTCGCATCGAACACGCGCATTTTGCCGCCCTGCATGGGCGGGAAATCGCAGGCCGGATTTATCTTCACACCCGCCAGGGACCGCCGGCTTCGCATCTTTTCCGACGCCGGCCTTTACCATCCCGAACCGGAGTGGTGCGAAAACATTCCGCATCCCATCGAAGCGGAGCGCGGCCTGGCCGCGAGCGGCGATGCCTACAGTCCGGGCTGGTTTGAAATCCCCATGGGCAAGGGGGCTGACGCGACGCTAACGGTGACCTGCGAGCCGGAGGCGACCGCGTTGCCGGAGCAACCCGACGAAACCCCGCCGCAAGAGCCGGCCCATATTTTTGAGGGCCAGCTTGTGGGCGCCGCCCGGCAATTCGTGGTCCGGCGGGAGGCGGGCAAGACTGTGATTGCCGGGTATCCGTGGTTTCTGGATTGGGGACGGGACACGTTCATCAGCGCGCGCGGATTGTTGGCGGGGGGGATGCGCGACGAGGTTTTACAATTACTCTTAACCTTTGCCGCATTTGAAAAAGACGGCACGCTGCCCAATGCCATTTATGGGGGTGACGCCTCGAATCGCGACACGTCAGACGCGCCGTTGTGGTTCGCGCTGGCGGTCTCCGAATGCGCGGAGGCGCCCGACCGACGCGGACAGCCGACGGGTCCATCCGCATTTTATTCCACTCCCGTTGGCGGCGCGCAGCGGACGCTGGCCGATGTGTTGGCGAGCATCGCCGAAAATTATGCCCGCGGCACTCCAAACGGAATCCGCATGGACCCGGATTCGGCCTTGATCTGGAGTCCGGCCCATTTTAGCTGGATGGACACGAGTTTTCCGGCAGCCACGGCCCGCGAAGGCTATCCAGTGGAGATTCAGGCGCTGTGGGTCCGCCTGCTGCGGCTGCTGGAAAAGATCGCTCCGGGGAAGGGGTCGCTGAATTGGAATGAACTGGCGGGGCGGGCCGAAGCTTCATTTGAACAATTATTCTGGATGGATGGCAATGGATGGTTTGCCGACGCGCTGCTGGCGGCCCGTGGAACGCCCGCGCGCCAGGCGGTCGCAAGCGATGCCCTGCGCGGGAACTGCCTGTTCCCCGTGACACTGGGATTGGCCGCCGGCGAGCGCGCCCGGCGCTGCGTGGCTGCCGCGGAAAAACATCTGGTTGTGCCGGGAGCGGTGCGCAGCCTTGCGCCGCTGCCGGTAACGGTTCCGTTGCCGGTTTATGGAAATGACGGGCGGTTGCTAAACAATCCGGTTGAGCCGTATTGTCCCCGCTATGAAGGCGACGAAGATACCCACCGCAAGGTCGCCTATCACAACGGCACGGCATGGACATGGCTTCTGCCGAACTTCTGTGAAGCACTGGCGCGGGCCTGGGAGTTCGCGCCTGAAGCCGTGGCGGCCGCCAAAAGCCATTTGTGCGGCGCGGAGATGACCATGCGGGAAGGCTGCATCGGCCAAATTCCGGAAATTCTGGACGGCGACGCGCCTCACGCCCAGCGAGGTTGCGATGCGCAGGCGTGGAGCGTCACGGAAACGTTGCGGGTCTGGAAACTTCTGGAAAAGGGATGAAGGGGAATCGGAATCGGTGTTCGGAATCGGGGAAAAGCCAGATCTCGTTTTTGCCGGCGTTGACATTTTTGGGCACAGCCCTAGACTGGTCTGTCTTAAAAACTATGCCGAACACACATTCCGCCGTCCGCCGGATGCGCAACAGCCGCCGCAAACGTCTGCACAACCGCGCCGTCAAATCCGGCCTGCATCGCCTCGAAAAGGATTTCCGCACCGCCGTAGCCGCCGGCAAAAAGGATGACGCGGCCAAATTGCTACCCGGCCTGTACTCGGCCTTCGACAAGGCCGTCAAATCCCGCTCCCTGACCCGCCCCACCGCCAACCGCAAAAAGTCGCGCCTGGCGGCGGCCATCAAATAGAGCGAAAGCCGCGGTTCCGCGACGGTCCTCAATTCGGACGCGTTCCTCGACGTCCGCAGGCGGAACGCTTACAGTCTGCGCGTGAATCCAAACGCGCAGTCCGCGGGTCCAGGCGGGCGGCAGGCAGCAAGGGCGCCTGGGGCATTTCAGGCTTCGTCCGGCGGGGCCGCCCGACGGCTGATCGTCAATGCGGACGACTTCGGCCTATCCCACGAGGTCAACGAGGCCGTCATCCTGGCGCATCGAGAAGGCATTCTCACCACGGCCAGCCTCATGGTCGCCGAAGCCGGCTTCGAGGAAGCGGTCCATCTGGCGGCCGAAAATCCGACGCTGGGCGTGGGGCTGCACGTTACGCTGCTCATGGGCCGTTCCGTCCTGCCGCCGGCTAAAATCCCGGCGCTGGTGGATTCAAACGGCCGGTTTTCCGATGATCCGGTCTGGACAGGCATGCGCTTTTTCTTCAACCGCCGCCTGCGCGACCAGCTCCGCGCGGAAATTCACGCGCAGTTCGAAAAATTTCGACGCACCGGCCTGCGCCTCGACCACGTCAATGGCCATCTGCATCTGCATCTGCATCCGGTGATCTTCGAGATACTGATGGAGGACGCGAAGGAATTGGGCATTCGTCATTTTCGGTTCACGCGCGATTGCCTGCGGCGCAGCCGCAAAATGGCCCGCGGCCGCTGGATTTACCGATTTAGTCATGCCGCCATTTACGATTGGCTCTCACGGCGGGCGCGGGAACCGTTGCGGCGGCGGGGCATCCGGCACGCCGAAATTTCCTTTGGCCTGCTTCAGGACGCCCGCGTGGATGAGCAATACGTTCTCAAACTGTTGCGCGACCTTCCTGAAGGCGATTCCGAGCTTTACTCGCATCCTTCCTTGAACAACTTTAGGCACGAGTTCGAGGCGCTGATCAGTCCGCGAGTGCGGGAGCTGGTGGAAACTCTCGGCATCCAACGCATCCGTTACCAGGACCTGTAGGACGCGGCGATGGTTGCCGCCGGTCTTGCCAGGGATTGCGCCGTAAATTTATGACAAAATGGTTCGCCATCATACTGTTCGTGGGCCTCATTTTTGAGTCCACGGGCATCGTGCTCCTCAAGAAGGGGCTGGACGTTGTCGCGCATCCGCGCGCTTACAATGCGGCGGAAATATACCGGGTCGTGCGCGCGGGAGTCACGAATCCGCAAATTCTGCTGGGAGTATTTTTTGAAGCCGTGTTCTTCGGCTGCCTGCTGGTGCTGATGTCCAGGAGCGAAATCAGTTTCCTGTGGCCGCTGACGGCGTTGACGTTCGTTTTTGCCACGTTCGCCGCGATTTTATTTCTGCACGAACGCGTTTCGCCCGTCCGCTGGATCGGCGTCGTTCTGATCATGATTGGGGCGGGATTCATCAGCTACAGTGAGCATCCTCGGCAAAAGCCGCCCACGCCTCCGGGCCAGGCCACGGGCGTCAATCAATAGGCGTTTGTAAAACCTTGAAAAGCGTTTCCGCGAGCCTCCCGGCGGCAAAAGCAGCCTGCCGTTGCAGTTTCATCAATGCCCCGATCTTCCCCGGCGACATGGCGACGGCGCCGAGCAATTTTTTCAAATCAAGGGTTTTGTCGGCCGTCAAAAACCGGTTGAAATCAAGCGGCAGCGCCTCCAGGGCCGTATCGGAAATCACGCGCACGGTTACCGCGGGAATGCCCCGCCCGCGGCAGACGGCGTGAATGGCGCCCGATTCCATTTCGGCCGCATCGGCCCCGGTTTGCATTCGGAGTGTCCTTCGTTCATCCACCGTCGTGGCAATCCGGTTGGCGCAAAGGATTTTTGCCGGTTTTGCCCCGGCGGCGGCGAGCGAGTGCGGCAGTGAAGCGCAGGAATCGGGCAGCGGCGCCGGGGCTTCAAAAATAATGTCGCCCAGTTTGAGGGCGGGGTCCAGTCCGCCGGCGAAGCCGCACGTCAAAACGAGACCGGGAGAATGGGAGGCGAGATAATTGCGAAGCGATTTTTCCGCATTGTCGCGCCCGATGCCGGTGATGAGCACGGAAACGCCCGATTTTGCCGCGGCCATTTTTTGGAACGGCGCGGCTTCTTCCTTCAGGGCAAAACAAACAAGCGCGGACATGGCCGGGTCATTTTAATGCGTGCCGCCGTTGCTTCCAGATTTTGAAAAGGGCGGCGGTGGCGCGCACATGCGTCACACAAATTCAAAATCCACGTCTGGAAATGATTTGATGCGGCGGCGGTCGTTGGTCAAATGCGGCAACTGGAGCGCGGCCGCTTGCGCGCGGATGAAAAAATCCGGCAGCACCGGACGGTCCGATTCTTTCCGACGGTATTGACGAAAGGCCATGCCAGCCCGCCACGCCGCATTGGCATCCAGCGGAAGGATTTCAAAATCGCGCAGGTCTTCCTCCACCGCGTCACGGGTGCATCCACCCACGGCCAATTCACCCAGGGTAACAGCGCTGACCGCGAGCCGGTCGCGTTGCGCCCAATGCTCAATGGCTTTCAGGCACGCGCGATGTTGGGGGTGGTTCGCATCCAGCCACGCCACAATCACGGAAGTGTCCACGAGAATCATGGCCGCGTCAGGCGCAACAATTCTTCGCCAGAGACATCGCCGTCCCAGGCGCCGGCGCGGGCGCGGAGGTGTTCGAGAACGGCGTTCCTGGCCGGGGCGTCATGCCGCACATAATCGGCCGCGGCGTGGCGCAAGACTTCGGTGGGATTGGTTTTTGCGGCTCGGGTCCTGGCACGAAAGGCCCGGGCGAGTGATTTGGGCAGACGAATGGTCAATGTTTCTGTCATACGAAAATTGTAACACAATTGCCATCCACGACGCAAATTATTTGACGCCCTCGAGCCGTTCCTTCCAGATTTTATAAAGGGCGGCGGTGGCGCGCACGTCGCGCAGGCAATACTCGGCGATGTCGCGGAATTTTCCCTCGCTCATCAATGTGTTCACGTCGCCGCCTGTCACGCCGTGGCTTTTGGGCGATTCGATGCCGAATGCCTTGCAATAAAAATCGAGGTTGAAGCGCCGCGCCGCGCCGTCGCGCCCGCTGACGTTGTAAAAGGTGAATTGCTCGGCCAGGTCGCAATGCGGCTCGGTGGCGAACCGGTAGCCCAGCCAGTTCTTTTTGGAGATCGGAACGTTCAATATCGCGGAGCGCAGATAAACGAACGGCACGTCGAAGCCGCGCCCGTTGAACGTGACCACCGCATTGAAACTTTTCGCCGCATCCCAAAACTGTTCCAGCAATTCGGCTTCATCGGCGCAGGGAATGAATTTGACGGGCGCCACGTCATCCACTTCCTCCTGAAAATCGTCGGCGATAAAGAGCGACTGGCCGCGCTGCGTCTCGACGTTGAGCATGGCGATGCAGACGACCTGCGCCGTAAAGGGCCAAAGATTGCACATCTGCCGCAATTCAGCCCGGCGCGCCTCGCGCCCGGTCTCATCGGCAATCTTTTCGCATTCGCGGAAGAGGTATTCCTGCTGGGCTTCATCGAAATGCTCCAGCGGCAGGGCGGAGGTTTCGATGTCAAAAACAAGCGTGGCCACAGGAAATTAACGGCGAAGCGGACGCGGCTTGCCAAGCTATTTTTCACCGCCGGCTTGCCTTTTTCGCGGCGTCCGGTTCAATGTGAACGTCACAAAGCGCCGTCATGGACACTAACAAACAACCCGAAGAGGCCGGATTGCGGCAGCAGTTGGAGGAACTTCTGCGCCAGGCGCGGTTACTCGAACAGGTCACGCGCGCGCCGTCCGGTCTGCCGCGGGTCCAGGAGGCGGCGATGGTCCCGGCGCCCCTCCGCGAAACGCTCCTGCCCGGCTCCATTTTGACGACGCTCTTTCGGAACCCAAAATCCGGGCGGACGGTGTCGTTCAAACCGGATGAATTGGCGCAACTGGACGGGATGACCGGCGAATACCTCCTGAATTTTTACCAATCGCAATCGCTGTTTACGGCGGACGAAGCGGCGCGCGTGCGGCAGAGCGTGGAAGGCCATTCGCGACGCCTGCATCAGATGCTCCGCCACAGCGACTGGCGCGCCGGCGTTTTCAACCATGACAGCGGCAAAGAGGAGGCGATCCTTCGGAGCCTGCTGCAACTGCGGCTGCTGATCGAATGCACGGAAATCCTGACGCCGCCGCTGATGACGATCAAACAGATTGGCGACGAGGAATTTGATTTGATTGATGATTTGCACGCCATTCTGCGGCTGATGGCGCTGGCCATGTGGCAGCGGCTGGCAACCGATGGCCCGGATTTACAGGCGTATGGCGCCTTGTCGGCGTGTATTGCGGGCCTGGCCGCCAAAGCCGACGACGCGCTGGCCCTCCTGGAATCGGGCTACGCGGCTTCGAACGGCAACGAGGCGGTTTTCGTGAAATGGTTTGAAAAACGCGGGCGCAAGGCGATGGAACGGGTTGAAGCCCTCCTGCAACCGGCGGAAAAGCGGGGCCTGGAGGAAATGTTCGAAATGTTCGCGCGGCACTCGCTCGACCTGGGCCTCCAGCCGGTCACGATCGAGTTTGTCCGGCAGAAATTGCAGACGCTCGCCGCCACGCTTCCGGCTCTTGGCCCCGAAATCTCCGACGCCTCCCGGCGCCGTTCGGCGGTGATCTCCGCCCAAATCGGCGGCGTGTCGCGCCGCTATGCGGCGGACTTCGCCGCGCGCGCGGACGAACCCGGCGTCAACGATGAGGATCTTGACGAAATTCTGAAGGAGTTGGAGGCGCTGGTGGGACTGGAACCGGTAAAGAATGAAGTGCGCCGGTCAACCAATTTTGCGCGCGTGCAAATGATGCGGCGGCAGCAAGGGCTGCCGGTGATCGAGGCCAGCCTGCACAGTGTCTTTTTCGGCAATCCGGGCACCGGCAAGACGACCGTGGCGCGCCTCATGGGCCGCGTTTACAAGTCGCTGGGCCTTCTGCGGCGCGGACACGTGATCGAATGCGACCGCGCGCGGCTGGTGGCAGAATACGTGGGGCAGACGGCGGCGCGCACCAATGCGGTCATTGATTCGGCGCTGGACGGCATCCTGTTCATTGACGAGGCGTATTCGCTGGCCGGGCGCGGCTCCCAGGACTTTGGCGGCGAGGCGGTTGAGACGCTGCTCAAGCGGATGGAGGATGATCGCGAGCGGCTCATCGTGATTGTCGCGGGCTATAACGAGCCGATGAAGCAATTCATCGCGTCCAATCCCGGTCTGCAATCGCGATTCACGAATTATTTGAACTTTCCGGATTACGGTCCGGATGAATTGGTGGAGATTTTTCAGCGGATGGCGGGACAGAGCGGGCTGGTTTGCGCGCCGGAAACCAAACAAAAACTGTTGACGGTCTGCGAGCGTCGCCAAGCCGCACGCGGCGAACCGTTTGGCAACGCGCGCGAAATGCGCAATTTGCTGGAATCAGCCGTTCGCAATCAAAGCGGCCGCCTGGTGGCCGGAGGCGAGTGCGGACGCGAGGCGTTGACGCTGTTGTTGCCCGGCGATTTGCCGGATGATTTCCAGACCGGCATCGAGGGCTGAAATCAGGGCGGCACCGGCATCGCCCCGGTCTCCGCGGCTTCGCGCCAGGGAAGTTCGGCGCGGATTTTCGGAAGGCATTGGGGGTAATTCTTTTGGATGAACGCGATGAATTGTTCGCGAATGGCGCAACGCAAGTCCCATGACCTGGAAGAATCGCCGGCGGTGGCGAGCACCCGCAATTGCATTGTTTTCTCGGTGGCCTCGGTCACCTGGAGGTTCCAGAACCGTTTGTCCCAAAGCGGATGGCTTTCAATGATGTCTTTGAGCGCCCGCCGCGCCTCATCCAATGGCAACGAATAATCCACCCACACGTGGACCGAGCCGAGCAATTGCGCCGACGCCCGCGTCCAATTTTGAAAGGGTTTTTCTATAAAATAAACCAATGGCAGAATGAGCCGGCGATCGTCCCAGATATGCACCACGACGTAGGTGAGCGAGATTTCCTCAATGCGGCCCCATTCGCCCTCGGCGATGACCACGTCATCGAGTCTTATGGGTTGGGCAAGGGCGATTTGGAAGCCGGCGATAAGGTTGGCCAGGGTCTTTTGCGCCGCCACGCCCGCGACAATGCCAACAATGCCCGCCGAAGCGAGCAGACTGGCGCCGATCTGGCGGACTTCCTGAAACAGCATTAAAACGGACGCCACGGCGCAAACCGCAATGGCCAAATGCAGCGTGCGGCTGATGACCCGCGCCTGGGTGTAAATTTTCCGTGCCTGCAAATTATCCGCGGCGGTCATGTCGTATTGCTCCAGCAATGCCTTTTCGAAAATGTTCACCGCCTGGAACAAAATGCACGCCACGGCACCGATGATCAAAATGGCGCTTCCGGTGGAAAAAAACGATTGATACGCCGCCGGCAAGCCAAACAGCGGCGGAACAAAAATGACAGCCAGCAACGGAATCATGACCCGCAAAGCGCGGCCGACCAGCGGAGCGATGAATTTTGCGAGTCGGAAGGGTGCTTTTTCCGCCCATAAGTCCAGCCGCGCCTCCAACCCGCGCGTGAGCCGCATGCAAAGCCATAAAACGGCCAGAAAACCGATTGCGGCAAAAAATTCATCCTGGACGGATTCCGCCAGGGCCAGAACGTTTCCGGGAACGGCTTTGACCAGGATCGGCCAGAGGCTCACGTAGATGCCGGCGATCCAGATCAGGAGAAACACAGGGCCGCGCATTCCGCCAAAAAGATGGAAATGCCAATGTTGGCGGTCTCCGTCCTTTTTCATCAGATGCCGCAGCAGCCAGGCTATCGCTCCGTTAACAATGATCGTGAACAGGATGATCGCGAGCGACGCTCCCAGATCGGCCCAAGTGACGCGCCCAACGACCGGGCGATGGATGCCTGGGCCAAAAAAATGTTCCAGAATCCGCGAAAAGAGCGACGTGGCGGACGATACAACGCCGTCGAAAAACCCCCTGGCTGAGGCGCCAATGCTGATCGCGGCGCCGTTGTTGGTTATTGCATTCATCCGTTTTTCGTTTTCATCAGCCCGCCGCCGGCTCGAGGGCGGGCAATCGCTGGCTCAATTCATTGAGCACGCGCCGGACGGCAGTGTGGCCCGGCAGATAATATCGCGCGGCCGTGTTGGCCACGCCCACGCGGATGGAAAACGCCGAAGGCGGCAGCGCGCGAAACAAGTCCTCATCTGTCCAATCATCGCCCACGCCCAGAATGAAATCGCGCGGTCGGGCGCCCAGCCATTCCATCGCTGCCGCGCCCTTGTTGACGCCGCTCACGCGCACTTCCACGACCTTGTTGCCTTCGAGCACCTGCACGTCAATGTTGCGGGTATATCCCGCCAAATCGTCCAGGAGTTCCTTGGCCCGCAATGACGCCTGTTCGGGGTCCGCCCGTCGAAAATGCCACGCCAGCGAAAATTCCTTCTCTTCGAGCAACGCCCCCGGCAAGCGGTCCACGTAAAGCTGGAGGATGGGCCGCACCCGCTCCTTCCAATCCGCGGAAACGGTTTTCAAAAGGCGCCAGTCCTCATGGCGCGCACGCAGCCACACGCCGTGTTCGGCCACCAGGGAGACGGGCAATCCGCCAAAGCGCTCGTCCAGGTCGCGCCGCGACCGTCCGCTGATGATCACCACCTCGTTGGCGGCGTCCGAACCGAGGGCAGTGAGGATGGCCGTCAGTTCGGCGTCCGGCTGGGCCAGGGCCGGCTGGGAGGCAAAGGGAATGAGGGTGCCATCATAGTCGAGAAACAGCGCGCGCGATGCGGCCCCGCGAAATTGCTGGACCATTCCCGAATGCGCCTTGCCGGTGAGCAGGCGGGCTTGCCGGGCGGCCTCGGTTTTCTGCGTGGAAGACATCGCCTGGATGAATTCGTCGGCCCAGCGGTTGACGTTGTAACGCCGCAGCCGATCCTGCAAAATCTGGTTGCGCCTGACCTGTTCGTCGGCGGGCATGGCCAGCGCCTGTTCCAGGGCCTTGGCAAAGTCCTCGCAATAAAATGGATTGATGATGAGCGCCTCGCCCATCTCCTTGGCCGCGCCCGCCATCTCGCTCAAGATCAAGACACCCTTCTGGTCCGGGCGCGACGCCACAAATTCCTTGGCGACCAGGTTCATTCCGTCGCGCAGCGGCGTGATGAGCGCCGTGTCACAAAGGCGGTAAAGGGCCACGATTTCCTCGAACGAAAGATTGCGGTATTGATAAATGAGCGGAGACCATTGCACCGTCCCATACGCGCCGGTGATGCGCCCGACCATCTGCTCCAGCTCCAGTTTCATGGCCTGATAACTTTCCACGCCGATTCGAGACGGCGCCACCGCCACGATAAAAACCACCCGCCCGCGCCACTGTGGATTGTTTTTCAGGAAAATATCGTAACCGCGCAGCCGGTTGATGATGCCCTTGGTATAATCGAGCCGGTCCACCGAAAAAATCACCTTTTGGCCCGCGCACTTCTCGCGCAATTCCGACACTTTGGTGTCCGTCTCCGGCGACGCGGCGGCATTGTAAAAACGGTCGAAATCCACGCCCATGGGAAACGTGTCCACCTTGACCACGCGGTCGCGCAAGGCGAGGCTGCCGAGTTGATGCTCATAGCCGGCGGTCCGCAGCACGGACGTTAAAAAATCGCGCGTATAATCGTGGGTGTGAAAGCCAATGAGGCTGGAGCCGAGCAATCCCTCTATGACCTCCTCCCGCCATGCCCGCGGCATCATCCGAAACAGCTCGTAGGACGGAAAGGGAATGTGGAGAAAAAAACCGATGGGCATGTCGGGGAATTTTTCGCGAATCAGGCGCGGCAGCAGCATCAGATGATAATCATGCACCCAGACGGTGTCATCGGGCCGCAGGGCGTTGACGACCGCTTCGCCGAAAATCCGGTTTACATTCCTGTATTCGGCCCAACATTCCTCGTCATATTGCGCGAGCATGGGAAAATAATGGAACAACGGCCAGATGGTCTTGTTGCAAAAACCGTGGTAAAAACGTTCCATGCTTTCCTCCGGCAGAAATACGGGCGCGCATTTGAACTCGTCCTCGCCGTATTTTCGCACTGCCGCCTCGTGCCCGGCGGCCACGCTGGCGCCGGGCCAGCCCAGCCAGAAATAATCCGGCCGGTTCGCCGAACCCGCCGACGCCTGGCGCAAATAACTGGACAGTCCCGTGCTCAATCCGCCGGAACTGGTCTTGAACTCCGGCATTCCTTCCTTGAATGAAACCGTGAAAGGCAGCCGATTTGAAACAATCACCAATCGCATGATGTCGAAATAGTCCTTTGTCCTTTTCGGCTGCCACCATAACACGGCATAGCAGGATTGTTCAAATGTCTTTGAAGCATTTCGTGAAAAATTTTGTTTTTCCTTCCCTTGCCACGGGCTGAAAAAGATGTCATTCGTATGAATTCATGAGTTCGTCCGGCACCCGGTGGCTGCTGCCCGCCGTCATGGGAATTCTGACCTTTGGAATTCTCGCCCTGCTCATTGCGTCGTACCTGCAGCTTTCCGGTTCGCCCCGGCATCCGGCATTGTCGCCGGCGCTTGCCAATCCGGACGTGGACGGGGGCACGCCCACCGCAATGGTTCCGGCGCCGGATTTTGTGCTTCAAGATCAGCACGGTCGCATGACCTCGCTTGCCGGGTTCCGCGGGAAGGTGGTGGTGCTGGCATTCGTGGATTCCCAATGCACGACCATTTGCCCGCTGACGACTGAAAGCATGGTTGAGGCGGCGCGTCTGCTGGGGACAAACGCGGATCAAGTTCAATTGATTGGAATCAATGCCAATCCCTCCGCCCGCCGGGTTGCGGACGTGGCGGCCTACACGCGCGCTCACGGGATGGAGGGGCGCTGGCGGTTTCTCACCGGGCCGCTTCCGGACCTGAAGCGGGTGTGGCGTCTATACCACGTGTACGTGGCGGCGGTTCATAATGATATTGACCATGAACCGATCTTTTACCTGATAGATGGGCGGGGGCGGGAGCGAAGGGTTTATTTCACGGAGATGAGCTATGAAGGAATTGCGCAACAGGCCCAATTGCTGGCCCAGGGGATTGCCCGGCTGTTGCCCGGGCATCCGCTCATCGGCAATAACGTTCCGCCGGCGCAAATCCCGCCGCTTACGCCGGATGCCCCCGCGCAGCGGACGGCTGTCGGCGACCGTTCCCGCGTCGTGACGCTGGGAAAGGGTCACCCGCATCTTTTGCTGTTTTTTGCCGGCTGGCTCGGCGATGGCCGCAATTTGGGCCTCAAGTTGGCGGCGCTGGACGACTACGCCGCCGCCGCCCGAACGAACGGCTGGCCGCCGCCGGTAGCGATTGACGAACTCTCAACCGAGGCCTCGGCCGCTTCCACCCCAACCGCCCTCTCCAATCTCGCCACGAACCTTCAAACTCCGATGATCGAGGACGCGGACGGGCGCCTGGCTGATGGCGCGAAAGTGAAGGACCTGCCGTGGTTTGTTCTCGTTTCTCGAGCCGGACGCATTGTTTGGAGCCATGACGGCTGGCTGCCAGCGAATCGGCTTTGCCGCGGCGCGGGCCGGGCCTTGCTCCGGCCGCCATAATTCCCCGCGCCGGCTCCATCGTCCGAAAGACCGGTAAATTCATTGCGACCCAACATGGTTGCGTTTGTAGAGAACAAGCTTGCCGGCATCAAGCCCGCCTGTCCCGCCGTTTGCCGCTCCGACCGGTTCATAGAAACGCTCCGCATATCGGCCAAACCAGGCAAAGATGCCGCGATGGGACGCGGGCCGGACGTTCCAGGAATCAGGATAGCCCACCCACAGGAGATACTCCGGGCGATTGGATTCGATCTCCGAAATCATTTGCCGCTGCATTTTGAGCGCATAAGGTTGCGCCTCCATCAGGCCGTAGGTATAGATGTAACCGGTGGCGGAATGGCGATGCGAATAAAAATAAACCTCCGGCTCGGAACCGATCACGGCAACCGTCGCGTTCGGCGCTGAATGGCCGCGGATGAACCGGCCGATGGCCGGTGTCAGCGGAAAAGGTTCATCGGGATAGATCGCCCGGAGCACCACATCTGCAGGAAGTTGAAAAAAAAGCCGGCGTTGAAAAAAAACGGTCCAGCCCAGAACCACTGCAAATAGAAGCGAAGGCGCGACGATGGCCACTCTTCTCCAGCCGGCCAGCGCGCCTTGCAAGCGGATCAGGGATCGTCCAGTGAGAATGGACAATGCCGGCAGCAACAGAATGAAATAATGTTCGCGAAAATAAAGCCCGATGGACGCTCCGAGGCATGAAAAGAGAAAAAAAGCCCAGACGAAGAGGGATGGATTGCCTGGCTGGGAGCGTTGGCCTCCATTCCGGAACGCCGCCAGGAGTCCAATCGCGATGAGGCCGGAAAATCCCGCGTAGATGACGAATTTTTTTTGAAGATACGCGCACAAATTGTTCCAGCCATCCTGCCATGACACGCCGGTGACATAGGTGCTTGCATAAGTCACGGTCCAAAACCAAAAGCGGGAAAATACGCCCGCCCAGGCGGCATAGAGGCAAACGCCGGCAAGCGGCAGAAACATGCCGCATCCAAACAAGGCGCTTCGTTTCAAAAATTGGCGGGTGAAGAGCGGGCGGGCCACAACCGTTTGCGCAAGCAGCACGGCCCATCCAAAGAGGCAGAAACAAACCGCCTGCTGCATCATCGTCAAGGCGATGCCATGGAGGAGGCCGCTGAAAAACCAGGCCCTCGCGCGGCCGCCTTTCACGGCTTTCCACAGCAAAAGCGTTCCCGGAACGGCGAACAAAACAACGAAGTGATTGGCATGCGCCTCCATGCCCATGACGGCGGGGCTGACGGACAAAACGGCGTAAACCGCGGAGGCAGCCAGGCCCGGTCCCGGCCCCAACAACTCCCGTCCCAGCAGGAAAACAAAGATGATGGTCAGGCCATTGGCAAAGAGCAATGTGAGGTGAATTCCCGCCGGACTTTGGCCGAAGGCCGCCATGCCCAGCGCGTAAGCCACATACGTGCCCGGCAGTTTCATGTTGTACGCCAGTTTCCACGGGGGAATTCCTTGCAGAAGCAGTTGTCCCGCATAAGCGTACTCGCCTTCGTCCCGTTCCAATGGCATGTCCAGCAGCCGGAACCGGATAAACGCCGTGGAGAGCAGCACCAGCAACAGGCCCAGCCACGGCCAAAGGCCCGGCAGTCTGCTTGAAGGTTTGCCATTGCCCTGCTGTTGTTCCATCGCGCTTGGTTCCAAGAAAATTTTCGACGGCTTTTTCGCCCGCTTCCGCCAGCCCCCTTACGGCTCGACGACGCCGGCCTTTCCATGCCACCGGGCCACGGGAATAAAGAAAAGCCGCAATGTGTTTGTGGCGCCGGCTTCGTAATGGGCGCGGTATTGGAACAGGCCGAAGGCCGCCGAGATTTTTTTGCCTTCCGGGGAGGCGTCGCGCCGATAAAGATTCCACAGTAACGACTGGCTGTTGGCGCCGGTGACGGCGTTCCATTGCGACCGCCAGACCGACCACAAGGGCGACCAGTTTCGTTCCACGCCGCGGTTGTCGGGGAGCATGGATTCGACCGGGGCGATCAGTTGCAGGCGGGTGTCGCCGTGAAAATCGCGGTGATAAACAAACAACGGCCACAAGTCCACCCGGCGTTGTTCCTGGCCGGTAGCCGTGTTTTTGTCCGCTACGTTTTGAAAGAGATAAAATAAGATTCGCGTCCGGCGGCGATCCAGCGGCGGGCTGTGGACGCGGTGGAACTTGTAAAGCGGCCAGAGGTAAAAATTGTCCTCCAGGATATTGTTGTGCGCACGACTGAAGAGCGGAAAAAACCGGGTGGCGGTCTTGCCCGGCCCGCGCGCGACCACGACGAACGGCCATGGCCCCTGCCATTCATGGTATTTCAGGCCCCGATCGTTGATCCATTCGAAGAACGGCCACAGGACCGCCGTGGAGTCGCGCATGGGCGAGCGTTCAATGACATATAAGGGAATATCGGCCCGGACTTTCCGCTCATTGGTCGTGCCGATGCCGTTATCCTGCCAAAAATGGATGGGCCAAAGGGCGAAATGGCGCCGGTAACCGGCTGAGACTTCGGCCTGGCCGAAGTCATTCGTGATGGTGGTCACCGGCTTTCGGACGGTACCGAACAGCGGCCACACCTGCCATCCATGCACTCCGTTGCCGTGAACCCGGTCAAAAACTGGATACAAATAATTGTCGGTGACAACGCCGTTTTTTCGCGTCTCGCCAAACACGGGAAACATCACGAAAAAAATTTCATCACGAAAAAGCCGGTTTTTCAAATGGCCATAAAAGGGAACAACAGCGGTGTAATTTTTTTCCGGATTGGTCGAGTGCTGATGAAAGTAAAATGGAAAGATCGTCACGCGGTTTTTGGCGGAATTATCCGGGTCCGCTCCGCCGGAGGCGCTAAAAATTTGGATGAACTGCCAGCGGTACTGGCTTCCGTATCGTCCATAGGTGACAATGGGATACAAATAATCGTTTTCCAACTGTTCCACCGCCGGATCGGCGTCATGCGAATAAAGTGGGGGAATGGCCCAAGTATTTTCAGAGCCATCTTTCCGGCTATAGTACAACGGTCCCGCAGCCTCCGTCCGGTTTCCATCGCCCAACGTCAGCGGAAATTCGTCGAAAATTGGCCCGGCGCTGAAATTTGTCCCGCCTAAAACCTGCGATACGGTAAAAAAAATGCAGCACGCTACCAATGCCTGATGTGAAAACCACGGCCGGGAGACGGGCCGAAGGAAAAAATCGCCTCGGCTGGCATTAACGTTATCGAAAATGGTTTTCAAGTATTTTAGGCTGTTTTTTAACCTGGTTTAACATTCACCATCATATTTTCCTTTGACTTTTCGCCGATCCGCATTAAGTTGCACGTGATTGAGGTTTTTTACCTCGGTTCCTCCTGACCCGGTGTCGGCACCCTGCCGGCACTGGGTTGTTTTATCAGGGGGTGCCATCGCGCGATCAAATTCAACAACGCCGGCAGGAAAGTTAATCCGGCAACCATGCAGGTGGCAATGCCGGTGGCCATAACGCAGCCCAAGCTGTGGATGCCCTGATGTTTGGCGAGAATGAGGCTGCCGAACCCTGAAATGGCGGTCAAGCCGGACACGAGGACTGCTTTTCCGGTGCTGCGCGTCAAAATGCTTGGCGTGCGTTCCTCGGCATATCGGTTGAGGATTTGGATTCCGTTGGTCACGCCAATGCCCACCAACAGCGGGAGCGTCATAATGTTGGCGGGATTAAACTCGGTTCCCGAGGCCCCCATCAAGCCCACCAGCCACAAGGAGCCAATGCCCACGGGTATCAGGGACAGGATCATGGCGACCACGCTGCGAAAATGGAGCCAGACCATGAGCGCGATGGCGATGAGCGAATACCAGGCGGCCTGGATGTAGCTGGTTTTGAGAAGATTTGTGTATTGGTAAAGCTGCACGGGCGTCCCGGTCACGTTTGGACACACCTTCGACACGGCGTCAATGAACTGTTTCTGGTTGGCCCGCTGCCAGAGGTCCTTTTTGGGATAGACCTGCAACAGGAATTGTCCATTGATGCCGATGAACCGGTGCCGCAACGCCGGAGGCAGGTCGCGCACGCGCATCGGCCCGCTGTCGTCCTGGTTTCGCAACGTTTGGAAAATATCATGGATGTTGTCGAAGAGGTTGTCCTGATACTCGGCCAGCCTGACGGCTGGCGGGGCGATGCCGTCCGGCGCCAGCATGGTCTTTGTGAAATTTTCTATGGTGTCGCGCAACGCGGTCAATTGTGCCGTGAGCGCGGGGTCATTCGTGGCAACGGCCTCGGCGGCGTCGCCCAAGTAGCCGTCCAGCGAATATAACGTCACGCCGAGTGCGGCAGTGTCCACAGGACGCGTATCCGGGGTTTGGAAGTGGAGGGGCGCGACCTGCCGTTTGATTTCGCCAATCAAGTTCAATTTTTCCCGGTCATGGCCGTCGAGGAAGCCGGCCACGGATTCCACGTCGGCCACGGTGTTGGTCAGGTGTTCGAGTTTCGTTTGGAGGGCCAGCGCCTGCCGGCGGGTATCGGCGACGACGGCGCCGAACAACACCGACTTGCCGGCAGTGTCAATCAATTTTTGTTCATAAATCACGGATGGCAATCCGGGACTTTGCATGTGGAGCAGGTCGTAGTCGAAATGCACCTTGTGGATCTGCGTGGCCGCCGCGGCGCAGCACGCCACGGTCAGGGCCGTCACCACCAGTGGACGTTCCAGCCATACGTTTTCGATGCGCGCCCGGCGTTCCATGGCTGCGGTATTGTAATCCATCACGTTCTGGCGCCCGCGCAGGAGCAGCACGGGCAGGAGGGTCATCATGGGGACCCAGCATAGGAGCAGGCCGCCGCCGCAAATGACTCCCATTTGCTGGATGCCCTTGAAATCCGTGGCGCACATCGCCAAAAACGCCCCTGCCGTCGTCAATGCGCCCGTCACAATGCCCTTGCCGGTAAACATCATCGCCGTGGTGAGCGCCTCCTCTTTCTTCTTGCCATAGCGCAGTTCCTCCTCATAGCGCGTGATCAAATGCACGCCGTAATCAATGGAAAGGCCGATGAGCATGGGCACGAAAGTGACGGTCAGAATGTTTAGATATCCGACCGTGGCCGTGGCGAAGGCAAGGGTGTAGGCCATACCCACCACCAGGCAGAGCGTGGCCTTGATGGGTCGGCCGGTTTCATTGTAGCCATAGACGAAGATCAACGCCGATAGAAACAGTGACACGACGCTGGCCAGCGTCACGTCCCTCTCCGATTGCAGCATCTGGTCGTAATCAAGCACCGGCTCGCCGGTCAGCCCGGCGTTGACTCCGGGCACTTCCATTTCCGTCTCCGCAACCAGTTGCTGCAAACGTTGCACCGCGGCGGCATTCAACGCATCGGTGGGCGCATGAGCCGTGGCCAAAAAAATGCGTCCATTATTGAACGTAATATATTCCTGCTGCTCGGCCGCCTGACCGGCACCGAAGAGCGTGGCCAGGCCGGGCGCCAGCGGCGGACCCGGCTCGACCAGGCTGGCCTGCGCCTGGGCCACAATGCGCCGGAGGGCCGGGAGCGAACCGATCAACGATTCGGTCTGCGCATTGGTTTGCTGGGGCGCCGTCCGGAACAGGGTGTTGACCTGATCAAAAAAAGAATTGAGGTTGGTCGTTTCCGTGAATTTTTGAACAAAAGGCAGGTCATCCCGCAGCGTGTCGCGAAGCGAGACCAAGTCGGTGTTCGACAAAAACATGAGCGCTTTTGGCCCGAGTTTTTCCAGGTCGCCGGGCTTGAACATCACGTCCGCGAACAGGTTTGTTTCCGCCTCCATTTTCGCCCCGATCCGTTCCACAAACTCGCGATTTTTTTCCGGGTCCCCGCTTTGCGCCACCACCACCAAATCCGACGGTTCGGGAAATTCCTTCTCAAATTCCAGAAACCGGCGGTGATACGGCTTGTTCGATCCCACCAGATCGTCCTGCTTCATGTCGAAGCCCAGATACCGGGCCGTGTAAAGAATGGAAACACCGAGCAAAACGATTTGAGGATAAAAAATCCAGCGCGGACGGCGGATAATCACCGCAGCCAGCCTGCCGAGAAGGCGGGCAAGGAAACTGTCGCTGCTCAACGGCTTCATGACTCAAGCCGCCGGGTGCGCGTCGTCAAGTTCCGCATTGGAAAAAACCTCCTTCACGTCGTCGTGTTCTTCGAGGGACTCGATCAGCCGGGTCACCGCCGCCACGTGATCGGCGGCCACCGGCGCCGTTATGGCGGCGAGCGAGGTGACTTCCGCGGCCTCCATCCTGATTCCGGCGGCTTCCATCCTCTTATGGACGGTTTCAAAGGCCGCCGGTTCAGTGAGGAGTTCAAATCCATTTTCATCCGTTTTGAAATCCCCGGCTCCGGCTTCCAGGGCCAGTTCCATGAGCGCCTCCTCCTTGATCGCCTCCCTGGAAACAATGATCTGGCCCTTGCGCTGAAACAGCCGGCTGACCGAACCGGGGGTTGCCATGCTGCCGCCGCATCGGGTGACGATGCTCCGGATTTCCGACGCGGTCCGGTTCCGGTTATCCGTGCTCACTTCCACGAGCACGGCCACGCCGTGCGGGGCGAAAATTTCGTAGATCAAATCCTCAAAATCCGCGCCCTCGCCGCCACCCAGGCCCTTTTTGATGGCCCGTTCCACGTTGTCGCCGGGCATGTTGGCCGCCTTGCATTTAAGCAACACCATCCGGAGGCGCGGATTCATGGTTGGGTCGCCGCCGCCGATTTTTGTGGCGACCGTGATTTCCCGCGCGAGCTTGGAAAAAATCTTGCCGCGTTTTGCGTCCAACGCCCCTTTGAGGCGTTTGACCTTTGCCCATTTGCTGTGACCCGCCATTGATTATTAAACGTTGCAGCGCGGAAACGCATGGCCCCGCCATACCAGGCTTCTGCGCGATCCATCAATTCTACCGGACTTCCGCCTCCACATAGACCGCAGTACCGTAGCACAGAACTTCCGTGATGCCCGGCGCAATCTCGGTGGCATCATATCGCACGCCGATCACGGCATTGGCCCCCAACTGGCCCGCATGGGTGAGCATGAGATTGAAGGCGTCCTCCCTGGCCCTTTCGCACAGGTTCGTATAGACCGAAATATTTCCTCCAAAAATCGCCTGCACGCTCGCGCCGATATTCCCGATGACGGAACGCGACCGCACGATGATGCCGCGCACGACGCCGAATGATTTTGAGGTCCGGTAGCCGGGCAGGTCGAAGGCGGTCGTGGTCAGCGGATGTGTCAGACTCATGGGGCCATTCAACACCACCGCGCCGGCATGCGAAAGACAAATTTCTGGAACGCCCTAATTTGAAACATGGGTGTTGGGCAGGAACGCGAAGGCGACGGCTGCCACGATGCAAACACACGCCGCGAAATGATTCCATCTGAATTTCTCCCCGAAATACAAGGAGGCAAAAGCGACAAACACCGTGAGCGTGACAATCTCCTGAATGATTTTTAATTGGAAGGGGGAATGGACGGCGCTTCCCCATCCGTTGGCCGGCACTTGAAAGCAGTATTCCAAAAACGCGATGCTCCAACTGACAATAATGACCATCCAAAGCGGTGAACTTTTGTATTTCAAATGACCATACCAGGCAATGTTCATAAAAATGTTTGAACAGGTCGGCAGCGCAACTGGCAACCAGCGGTATTCGGTCAGATTATTCATTTTCGCATTTTTGACGGTATGAGAACGCGGTCGTTGGGATTCGTCAACAATGGTATTGCATGACAAATGATTCCGCATATTGGGGGCGATTTTCCCCTGCCTGCGGCGGGCAGGCCCAACTGCATGGTCCCGGCTGAGACGCATTCATGCGGCCCCCGCAGGGCCTTCACAGTGCGGCGGTTCGCGCGGACATAAAAACGGCGCGCGTCCGGCTCGGCGTCTCCGCGGCTGCAACCGCTTGAAAAGATCGCGGGCCGCTGACAGACTGGAGGACAGTGCCTAAAAAACAAAAACGGGTCCTGATTGCCCTGGGGTGGTACGACTACCGTCTGCATCGGGGCATTGAGAAATTCGCACTGGAGCATGACTGGCACCTCTCCGCGAATCTCGCGCGCGAAAAAGTGATTCCGTGGGGATGGGATGGCGACGGCGTTCTGGCGTGGCTGGGCGCGGGTGATGACCTGGCTGAGTTCGTGCGGCTGGCGCGAAAGCCGACGGTGGATTTCAGTTTCCGGCGGCCGCATTTGAAATTTGCGCGCGTCCTGGAAGACCACGCCCACGCGGCGCAACTTGTGGCGGAGCACTTTCTCTCGCGCGGCTTTCGCCATTTTGCGTTCTACAGCAACCTGGAAAACTGGTCGTATATCGAGCGCGGGGATGGATTTGCCGCGGCGCTGCGCCGGTCGGGCCGGGAATGCCTGTGGCTGCGCTGGCATCGTTCGCCCGAATATCGCGATGGCCGCGATCAGTGGAAACGCAAACGGCGGTGGCTTGTCGTCCGGCTCAAGGCCGCCCCCAAGCCGCTGGCCGTTTTCGCGGCCAACGATGACCACGCGCTGGAAGTGCTTGAATCCTGCGAAAACGCGCGGCTGGCCGTTCCCGAACAAGTGGCCATCGTGGGCGCGGAAAATTATCTGCTGGCCGCGGACGCGATGCGCACGCCGGTTTCCAGCGTGGACACCAATTTGGAAACGCTGGGTTACCGCGGGGCGGCGTTGCTGGATGATTTGATGAACGGAAAAAAAGCGCCTGCCGAACCGGTCCGCGTTCCCGCGGCAGGAATCGTAACCCGCAAGAGCAGCGATCTGCTGGCCATTGCGCACAAGGGGGTGGCCAACAGCCTGCGCTTCATCTGGGGCCATGCGCATCAGCCCATCAGCGTGAAGGACCTTGTGGAAGTGGCGGCGATGTCACGGCGGGGCCTTCACAAGGCGTTTCTGGAGAACGTTGGCCGAACGCCCGGCCAGGAACTTCAGCGTGTGCGCATCGAGCGCGCCAAGCGGCTGCTTGCCGAATCGGACCACAAAATCGAGGTGCTGGCCACCCTTTGTGGTTATCAAAGCGCCAACAGCTTTTGCGTGGCCTTCAAACAAGCCACCGGCCTCTCTCCCAAGCAATTCCAAAACACCATCGTCCGATGAATTCGGGCGGGCGGCGGTATTTTTGTCACGAAGTTCGTGCGTTGAACGCAGCGCGGCCATAAAATGCGACGGCTTTGCCATGCTGCAATTCATCCTGAAACGGCTGCTGCACGTGATACCCATTTTGCTGGGGGTCTCGCTCCTGACGTTTTTGCTTATGGCGCTCTCGCCCGGAAATTACTTCACAACGCTCTCACAAAATCCACAGGTTTCGCCTGAAACGATCGCGCAGCTCCAGGCGCAGTTTCATTTGGACAAACCGTGGTATGTGCAATACGTCTTCTGGCTGGCAAACCTCTTGCGCGGCAATTTCGGCTATTCCATGGCCTACAATATCCCCGCCACAGCGTTGATTATCAGCCGGTTATGGAACACGTTTGTACTGGCGTTTACGGCCATGATCATTGCGTGGAGCGTGGCGGTGCCGCTGGGAATCTGGGCGGCGGTCAAAAAGGATAGCTGGATTGACCACCTCTGTTCGCTCATCGCCTTCACCGGTCTTTCAATTCCAGACATTCTTCTTTCCTTGCTGGCACTCTGGTTTGCCGCCGCGACCGGCTGGTTTCCAGTGGGCGGCGCCCAAAGCCCGCTCCACGATTTCATGTCTCCGATGCAACAGCTTTGGGATCGGGTGCATCATCTCATCCTGCCGGCGCTGGTCCTGGCCGCGTCCGACCTGGCGGGCATCATGCGCCGGATGCGCTCCTGCCTGCTGGACACGTTGCGGGCCGAATACGTCACCGCCGCCCGCGCCCGCGGCCTGGGCGAGGGGCGCGTGATCTGGAAGCACGCTCTGCGCAACGCGATTAATCCGCTCCTGACGATTTTTGGTTACTCGCTGGCGGGACTCTTGAGCGGCGCGTTCATTGTGGAGAACATCATGGCGTGGCCGGGGTTGGGCCGGTTGACCATCCAGGCTTTTTTTGCGAAGGACTCGTATCTCGTGGTGGATTGCGTGGTCATGGCCACGGCGCTGCTGGTGGCGGGCAATTTCATTGCAGATCTGTTGCTGGCCTGGAGCGATCCAAGAATCCGGCTGCAATAAACCTGCAATAAGCCCGTTGCGGCGGACGGCGTTATGTGCTATGGAACGGATTATCCCTATGCAAGGCTCATACCGACATTCGGCATTCGGATGCGCCAGCGGCTTTCCGGATGAGAAAAGCCGCATTGGATTTACGCTGGTCGAGTTATTGGTGGTGATCGGGATCATTGCCATCCTGGCCGCAATCCTGCTTCCGGCATTGGCGCAGGCCAGACGCAAGGCGCTGGAGATTGATTGTCTGAGCAACGTCGAGCAAATGACGCTCGCGGTCACGATGTATCCAAACGACTTTCAGCAGCGGTTTGGATTGGCATAAATGGTGGAATGCAGGTCTGACCCATCCCAGGACCCTGCGGGCGCGGCCGCCGTAAGTTTCGCGCCTGCCTGAACGCTCACCCTCCGATGGCGGTCATGGGGCGGCAGGGCTGATAATTGGCGCGAAATTGGTGCTCCAAAGGCTTCAATCGGAGCGCGGTTTCCAGGAGGTCTTTCAAGACGCGGTCGTCCGCGCCCTGCCGCAACGCCATGCGCAAATCCACTTCGATATGGTTGCCCAGACAGGGACGCACCTTGCCATCGGCGGTCAGGCGCATCTTGTTGCAACTGTCGCAAAAATGAAGGTTGGTGAGCGCGCCAATAAATCCGACGAGCGCGCCCGTTTGTTTGAGCAGATAATAGCGGGCCGGGCCGTGGCCCAGCTTGCGATCGGGCTGCGGAATCAGTTCATCCTTTTGTCCGAGCAATTGCATTGCTTCGCCGCAGGGCAGAAAGTTTTTCTCCGTTAAAACATCCGTGGTGGTCAATGGCATCAACTCAATGAAACGCAAAGGCAGCCCGTGCTCAGCCGAATAGAGCACCAGCGGCCACAACTCCTGTTCATTAACGCCGCGCATGAGAACGCAGTTGAGTTTAATGCGCTCAAAGCCGGCCGCGACCGCCGCACGGATGCCGGCCAGCACGCGGCTCACGTCGCCGCCCGTGATCCTGCGGTAGAGCGCCGGGTCCAGGGCGTCGAGGCTCACGTTGATGGTTCGCAAGCCGGCCTGGCGAAGTGGAGCGGCCAATGGCGCGAGCTTCATGCCGTTGGTGGAGAGGCAGACGCATTCGATGCCCGTAATCCGGGTCATCTGCTCCACGATGCCGGTGATGTCCGGACGCACGAGCGGCTCGCCGCCAGTCAGCCGAAACTTACGAAACCCCAGACCGGCGGCCACGCGCACCACCCGGACAATTTCGACGGCGGTCAGATGGTCGGGCCGTGTTTCCCAACCCTTGTAACCCTCCGGCATGCAATAGAGGCAGCGCTCGTTGCACCGGTCGGTGACCGAGATTCGCAAATAATCTACATGGCGTCCAAAAGGGTCCATTGACGGCTTTAGCTATCTTTTGTCGAACTTTTCTTCATGCGGATTTTCGCCGCGCAAATGCGCCAGCCCTTCGCGAATGGCCGGCGCCAGGATTTCCAGGCACTCGCGAATGGCCGATGGCCTGCCGGGCAGGTTCACAATCAAACACGCACCGCGCGTTCCAGCGAGCGCCCGGGCCAAAATCGCCGTCGGCACCCTGGCGAAGGAGCGCATCCGCATCGCCTCGCCAAAGCCCGGCAATTCTTTTTCCAGAACGGCGCGCGTGGCTTCGGGCGTCACGTCGCGCGCCGAAATTCCCGTTCCGCCCGTCGTTATCACCATATCGCATTTCAGTTCATCTGCAAATTTTCTCAACGCCGCCGAAATTTTGTCCACCTCGTCGGGCACAATCAGCGGCTCAAACACAGCCGAATTGCCCAGGAACTCGCGCACGACGGCTTCAATCTCAGGGCCGCCGCGGTCGGCGTAAACGCCGGCTGAGGCGCGGTCGCTGACGGTGATGCGCCCGACTTTCATTCCTTGACTTTCTCAATGACGCGGATGCCTTCGATCCGCATGGCCTTGTCCACGGCTTTGCACATGTCATAAAGGGTCAGGGCGGCGATGCTCACCCCCGCCAGCGCCTCCATTTCCACGCCCGTCGGGGCCGTCGTCTCCGTCACGCATACGATCTCAATGGCCGTCCGCTTCACGCGGAATTTTATTTCGACGTGGTTCAACGTCAGCGGATGGCACAACGGGACCAGTTCACCGGTTCGCTTGGCGCCCTGGATGCCGGCGATTTGGGCCACTGTCAGGACATCGCCTTTGGGCAACGCCTGCTTTTTCAGGGCGCGGATGGTCGCCGCGGCGCAAACCAAGGTCCCCTGCGCGGTCGCGCGGCGGCGTTGAAGCGGCTTGTGGCCCACGTTGACCATGCGGGCGGCGCCCGCCGTATTCAAATGCGAAAAGGATCGTTTCATAATTTTTCGGGCATGGCTGACACCGGCAAAAATTCCACAATGGCCGATGGGTCCAATCGTCCACATTGCGCCGGAATTCGCGCCAGGGCATTGGCTGACGCGAGGCACGCCACGTTGCCCGAATTCGCCCAAGCCAGCAAATGCAAGCGCACCGTTCCTTCGTCCGAAACGGCCCATCGCGCCGGCCAAAATGTCTCGCGCGCGGACGGCTCGCCCTCCAGCTTTCCCGCGAGCCGGCCGCGCGACCATTTCGGCGCCGGACCACCGGTCAGCGCCGCGAGCGCCCCGGCAACCGCGAGATGGAAGCACACAAAATGTGAGAGCGGATTGCCTGGCAATCCGAAGGCAACGCCGGAACCGTGGATGCCAAAAATCAAGGGCCGGCCCGGACGCGCGTTTACCTGGCTGAAAACGATCTCAAAACCCAGCCATTCGAGAAGAGCGCGTGTAAAGTCCTTGTCACCGACGCTGGCGCCGCCGGAAATGAGAAGCAGGTGCGGATTGCCCGGGACTTTCAGGCCGCCGATCCGCGAGGCGGCCTCATCGAAATTTTCGGGCAGATGCCCCTGGATCAAATCGCATTCGAACGGCCGAAGAAGGCCGCGGATCAAACTGGAATTGCTATCACGGATTTGGCCGGCTTTGGGCGCGATCTCCGGGGAAACAATTTCATCGCCGGTGGTAAAATGGCGGACGCGCAGCCGCGGACTAACCAGCGGGTGGACGCAGCCAACGGTGGCCAGTAATGCCAGCGCGCCGGCATCCAGCCGCGCGCCAGTCTCCAGCACCACGGCGCCCGCGCGCATGTCCTCGCCACGCAGGCTCACGTTGCGATCGGGGCCACGGCGGACGATACGGATTTCATTTTCAACGCGAACCACGTCTTCCTGCATGATCACCTGCAGATTTTGGCAAGGCAGCGAAGCGCCCGTAGCCACACGAACGGCCTGGCCGGTCTGAAGTCCGCGCGGCCTCCAATCGGCGGCATGGAGTGTGTCCACTACTAAAAAAGTTTGCGAGGCATCGTCCAAGCGGACGGCGTAGCCATCGCGGGTGGAACGATCCGCGGGCGGCATGTCTTCCGAAGCGCGAACAGTTTCCCGCAGAATGCAGCCGGCGGCTTCGGGAAGGGGCTGGCGCTCCGGCGGCAACGGCCGGCAACGGGACGAAATTTCCATGCGGGCCTCATCCGCGGATTTGGCTGCCTGTTGGCCGCTCGCCTCCGCGTCGTGCGCCCGCTGGCCCGCGCGGGCGGGCCTTTCGTTTCGGCTTTCATTCCGCTCTTCATTTCCACTCTCATCGCGCGCCATTGCCCGGCGTTTCCAAATGGGCACGTCCTGTTTGAGGCGGTCCATAAATTCAGCGAGCAAACCGATGGCCTCATGACGATGCGCCGCGGCCACACTCGCATAAATGGCGGTTTCTCCGACGGGGATGACGCCAATGCGATGAACGACCTTCACCGCCAGGCACGGCCATTTTAACGCCAGCGATTCGAGAATGCGCCGGATTTCGCGCCAAGCCATTTCGGCATAGGCCTCGTATTCCAGCGCTGAAATGTCCTTTTCGTCTTCGCTGCCGCGCACGACTCCGCGAAATTCCAGCCATGCCCCCGCCGCGCCGCCCTGCGCGGGAGAAATTTTTTCAGCAATCGGCTGCTTCGTCAGTTGAACTTCAATTTCCATGAAAATTTCAACCACCTGATACGGGCGGAATGAGGGCAATTTCATCACCGGACGCAAATATCGCGTTCGGCCCGGCATACTCCCAGTTGCGCGCCAGCCGCGTTGCCGCCCGATGAGCCGCCAACGCGGGAAATTTTTTCAGCAATTCGCGCCAAAGCCGTTCGCTGTCCAGCGATGCGGCCTCGATTTCGGCCGATTCGCAGCCGGTCACGTCTTTGAGCTGGGCAAAAAACAGCACGCGCATAATGGTCAGCCAATGGACGGCGTTCCCGTCAGCCTGGATGCGTTCAAACGCCAGGCCATCGTCGGTGTGGCCGTAAATATCTCCGTCGGCCGGCCCCGGCCCGCGCAACGGCCCCGTTCCAGCACCACGACCTCGTCGCACAACGTGGCGACTTCATCCGCCAAATGAGAGACAAAAATCATGGGCACACCAAATTCAGCGCGCACCCGTTGGAGCAGCGCAACCGCCTTTTCCCGCAACGGCTGGTCCAATGCCGAAAATGGCTCGTCCAACAACAATAATTTCGGCTGCGACAGCATGGCTCTCGCGCAGGCCACACGTTGTTTTTCGCCTCCGGATAGTTCGGCCGCCCCGCGTTCCAGCAATGGCGCAATTTCCAAAACCGACGCCACGTGCTCCAAATCGAAGCCTGCCGCCGCTTCCCGCCGTGCGCCGTATAACAGATTGCCGCGCACCGACAAGTGCGGAAAGATCGCGCCATCCTGCGGCACGTAACCCATGCGCCGCGAACGCGGGGGCACGAACACCCGTTTTTGCGCATCACAAAGCACTGTCTTATCGAATTGGACCAATCCCAATCGCGGCTTTCTCAGGCCGGCAATGACTTCGAGCAAACTTGTCTTGCCTGCCCCGGATGCGCCGAAAATGCCGGTAACAGCGCGGCTGCATTCGAGGTTCAGAATCAGGTCAAAATGCGCCAGGGGCAGTTCGATGTCATGTAGTCGAAGGTTCACAGGCGCATCCTGGAAGTGGTTTGATTGAGCAGCAGCACGCAAAGCGTGATCCCGGCGGCCACAGCCAGCAGGACCACCGCTTCTCCATTGTGGCCAAGCTGGATGAACTGATAAATCTGCAGCGACAACGTCATCGTCCTGCCTGGAATCATCCCGGCCACAACCACCGTGGCCCCAAATTCGCCCAAGGCCCGCGCAAACGCCAGCACCATTCCGGACAAAATTCCCCGGCGTGCGAGTGGGAGGGTAATGGTGAAAAAAACCCGCGTCTCCCCCGCGCCGAGCGTCCGGGCGATCTGTTCCAACCGCGGATTGACCTCCGCAAATGCCACCCGCGCCGCCAGCACCAAAATCGGAAATCCCATCACCGCCGCCGCCAAAACCACGGCGCGCCACGTAAAGACGATCTGGAATGGCAGGCATCGGCCCAGAATTCCATATCGCCCAAAGACGAGCAACAACAGCAAACCCGTCGCGACTGGCGGGATGAACAACGGCAGCATCACCATCGTTTCGACCAACGCCTTCCCCGGCCACGACCGCCGCGCCAGCAACCATGCCAGCGCCACGCCGGGCAACAAAATCAACAAATCGCCGAACCCCGCCATGCCAAGCGTAAACCGAACGATCTGCCAGCAGTCGGACGCATTCATCTCTTCTCCACCGGCACGGTAAATCCATACCTCTCAAAAACAGTTTGCGCGGCCGGGGATAAGAGACAGGCGGCGAACCGTTTGGCACCGGACGGATGGGCCGTTTGCCTGACAACAGCCATCGCGTAGGAAATTTTGGGGCCTTCCGCCGCCGGAACTTCAACCGCGATTTTCAAATTTTTTGCAATTATGGCGTCGGTCTTATACACGATGGCCGCATCCGCGTTCCCCGCCTCCACAGCCGCCAGGGCCGCGCGCACGTTTTCAGCCGGAATCACTTTCGGCTTCAGTGTCTTCCACAGTCCCAGCTTTTGCAAATACCGGCGCGCATAAATTCCCGCCGGCACCGTGTCGGGCTGGGCCAGCGCCAGACTGGCTGCATTGGTCAGGTCTCGCGCCGACCGCAGCGGCCTGTCATAGCCTGCGCGCGCAACGATGACCAGCGTATTGGACAAAATCGAGCGGCGCGTTCCGGGCATGGCCAGGCCGGCTTTCTGCATCCGGTCCACCCAGCCCTCATTCGCGGAGATAAAAACATCCGCCGGCGCGCCGGCGACAATCTGCTGCTCAAGCGTGCTGGACGCGCCGAAATTGAACTCAACCCGGTCTCCCGTTTGCGCCTGGAAATTCCGCCCAATTTCCGTGAGCACGTCGCCCAGGCTGGCCGCCGCAAACACCGTGATTTCCCGGGAAACCGCCGCATGAAGCGACAGCGCCCATATCGCCGCGGCCATTATCAGCCGGCCGGGCCGCATCCATCCGATGGTTTTTTCAAACGTCCATTTGCACATATCTTTATCTTTGGAGTTAAAAAGGCAAACGGGCCGACAAGACAAGATTGTGGCGATACAGAGGATCGTCAGTCACGGCAATCTGGCAACCGATGCCGATCGCCAGACCCACGCGGCCCGCAATAGGAATCCTGCCCAGCAACAATCCCGGCGTAATGAACAGTTGGTTCAATCCGCCATGTTCCCCGTTCGGCCAGCCGGTATAATTGGCCTCAACCTGCGGCCAGAAAAATTTCCCCAAATGATATTGGAAAGCCGCATTCAAAAGGATCGGCGTCCCCGCCCCCTTTGGCGCGCTCCCATTGTCCGGCAACGAGACGCCCAAGGTCCCCTGAAAATCGAAATCGCCCCAGCCCTTGCCGAGCGCGATCGTCGGTGTCACAACGTAATGATCCGAAGTAAAGGCGCTGTCGCCAGTCGGCGCTGACAGACCCAGGAATGCCGTCGCAACATAGTCGCCCTCGCCAGGTTTGGCGGACAGCAGCCGGTATTTGAGCAGAAAGCTTTCATCGCTCCAGCCGGATTTTGACGGCGACGTGTTCTTATATTCCCACGCCGGCACGCCCAGAATCACCTCCACGTTTTGCGCCGGAATCAGTTCCAATCCCTTTCCCGCGCCGCAGCTCGTCAGGGAGGCGCCGCCCGGCAGACGTTTCCAAAACTGGTCGTAGCGGTATTCCTCCTCCAGCAGAGGCGTGACCGTGACCAGCGGCGTCATCCAATGAGGCTGTTCGGCCTGCACCCGTGCCACCCGTGAAAACCAACTCGTAAAACCGTTGGCCCCAGGCGTCATGCCCACCCACGCCGCGTCCTGGTCTTTCGGTGCCTGGGCGCCAGCCGGCAATGCTGCTATGGCCAGCAGCCACGCCGCGGCCAGGGAAAGAGAGGAATGACAGTTTGGAGGTGAACGCATGGGCAATTTCATAGTATAGCAATTATGGCAAGTCGTTATATTCTGTCAAATATATCGTCGCTCCATGCCCGTTTATGACGGCAAAAATGGAGCCGGAGAGCCGGAAAAGGATCGGAGAGGACGAAGAAAAGATCAGGCAAACACGACCGGGCAAGCGCATCGTCCCCGGCTCACCCCGCCAGCAGCCCTCGCATCCGCTTCCACGGCCCTGCTGCGGCCCGGGCGCTCGCTCGTTCCATCCGGTGATAGAGATCGAGGACTTTGCGTCCGGTGGCCGTCAATTCCGCGCCGCCGCCGCCGTGTCCGCCGTGGGCCGCCAGCACGAGCGGTTCTTTGAAGCACTGGTTCATCGTCTGGATGAGCGACCAGGCGCGCATATAGGACATGCCCATCCGCGCCGCAGCCCGGCCGATGGAACCGGTTTGCGCAACGCCGTCCAGCAAGGCGGCCTTGCCCGGCCCAAACGCGATATTCCTGCCTGAGATGATTCGCAGGCGGGGCGACAAGCACGGACCTGATTTCCGCGTGGGCGCTGCCATCGCGCAAGGTTTACAGTAAACGCCTCCGCTTGAAAAGCCGTCCGCGGCCCCTTTCATGCCGAAACGGCGGCAGGCTTTTCCCGCCAGCCGAACATCCTCTCGCGCTTGACCAATTCCACAATCCGCGGCGGCACGTCCCGTTCCCATGACTCGTCTCCCGATTGGATTTTCGAAAGGATCAACGGCGGAAACAGCGAAAGATATTCCGGCCTGTAGTTTTCAATGGCCGCGATGTGATTGTTCTGCAGCAGGTGCGCGTAAAGATGGCGCAGGTGCGGCGCCACCTCCAGGCTGTCGGCGGTGACTATCCCGCCGGAAGGTCCCGCCGCCGGGTCCCGGAATGGATACACATAAAGTTTGGTGGCGCCTTTGAAGAGCCGTCCCAGTCCTTCCAGCAATCCTCCGGGAAGATCGGCGTAAAATTTTTCGTCGAAGATGCCGCGCAAACTCGGAACGCCCATCGCAATCCCTTGCATCTTCTGGGTGTAACGGGACAGATATTCCACCAGCCGGTAGTACCGTCCAAAATCCGAAATCACCACCGTCCTGCCCAGCGCCCGCAACAAATCCACCCGGTCCAAAAAGTCCTTGTGGCCCTGGGTCGCGTCTTCCAGCACGCTGTGCAGCGTCATTTCCATCAGAATCACCGGCTCCTCCCCATTGACCTGCGGCTCGCGCAAAAATTGTTCCAGCGCCCGTTCCAAAATATCCAGCGTCGTCGCCGTGATGGGCCGAAAGCTGCCGCGCTCCACGAGCACCGGTTTCTTATAGAGCACCTCGCTGGGAATCACCACTTCCCCCTCCGCCGTAAACATCGCCGCGTCCGAAAGATGCTGCTGCACCAGTTGCAGGCTCATGAGCCGGTTGTCCACCCCTTCAAATCGCGGCCCGGCAAACTTGACCATGTCCACCTCTATCCGTTGCCGGTTGAGATTGTCCAGCAGCGATGCAATCAATTGCTCCGGCTCCCCGTGCCCGTAAAACGCGCCGTGAACCAGGTTCACCCCCACGATGCCCATTGCTTCCTGCTGCCGGGCGATATCCGGGTCCAGCATCCGAACGTGAATAATGATCGCCGAGGGCGTCTCATGCGGCGCCGTCTGAAATTTCATCCCCAGCCATCCTCGCCCGTTCTGTTGATGCGTGGCAACCGTGTCCGCAAAAGCAAAAAAATGCGTGCGGTCGCCGCGCGATTTGTCGAGCCGTTGCAGCAGCAGGTTGAATTCATAATCCAGCATCGCCTGCAACCGTTGCCGGCTCACGTAACGATCCGCCGGCCCGTAAATCGCGTCGCTCACCGCCATGTCATAGGCCGATATGGTCTTGGCCACCGTCCCCGATGCCCCGCCAACGTGAAAAAACCATCGCACCACTTCCTGGCCCGCGCCAATTTCGGCAAACGTTCCATACTTGGTCGCGTCGCGGTTGATCTGCGATGCCTTGTGGGCCGTGCTTAATTTCTCCTCAGCCATGCTTCAGCCAAGCCTAACCGCAAATTGCCTGCCGTTCAACAATAGATGGGATGGATGGGATTGCTGTCGCTGCTCGCACCAATAGGCTTTTTTACAAGTGAAACTTTGCCTGCCTTTTTGACACGCCCTCCAGGCGCTCAAACCGTTTGTCTTTCCCCCGCTCCTTCCCTAACCTGCCGGCGTGAAACGAAACGATTTCTCCGGCGCCCGGGTCCTGGTTACTGGCGGCGCGGGATTCATCGGCAGCGCGTTGGTCTGGGCCTTGAACCGGCGCGGCTGCGACGATGTGGTGGTCTGCGATCTGCTCGGTACCAATGAAAAATGGCGCAACCTCGCTGCTCTCCGGTTTGCCGATTACATCGAGGCCGACGCCCTGCTGCCGGGGCTCGAGAGCGGCGCGCTCGGCAAGTTCGATCTCGTGCTGCACATGGGGGCCTGTTCGACCACGACGGAAAAGGACGCCAGCTTCCTCATTCGGAACAATTACGAATTCACAAAATCCCTCTGCGCCTGGGCGCTGGCCCGCGACGCCCGTTTCGTTTACGCCTCCTCCGCCGCGACCTACGGCGATGGCTCCGCGGGCATGGAAGATGACGAATCCAGGTTGGACAGCCTGCGTCCCTTGAACATGTACGGCTATTCAAAACATCTCTTTGACCTGCACGCCCGCCGACTCGGTTTTCTTTCCCGCGTTGCCGGTTTGAAATACTTCAACGTCTTCGGCCCAAACGAAGATCACAAGGCCGACATGCGTTCTCTAGTCCATAAAAGCTTCGGACAGGCGCGCAGCGAAGGCATCATCCGCCTGTTTAAAAGCCATCGCCCGGAGTTTCGGGATGGCGAACAGAAGCGCGATTTCCTTTATGTCAAGGACGCCGCCGCGATGACGCTCCATCTGGCGGCCACTCCATCGGCTACCGGCCTCTTTAACATTGGCAGCGGGAGCGCCCATGCCTGGCTCGACCTTGCCCACGCCGTTTTCGCGGCGCTGGGCAAAAAGCCAAAGATCGAATTCATCGAAATGCCGGACGCCATCCGTGAAAAATATCAGTATTTCACCCAGGCTGACATTTCCCGCCTGCGAACCGCCGGCTATTCCCAAGCCATCACGCCCCTCCGCGACGCCGTCGCGGATTACGTCCAACATTATTTGGCTCCTGATAAACGCCTCGGGGATGGCGAAACAGTGTGAGAAATCCCAAAAGAAATGTCTCTTTATCCGTGCCGTTGAGCTTTCCGCCGACAACGATTGAGCACCTTGATTTTTCAACTTCGGTCCATCGTGGAACGCATTGATTTGGCGGAGTGGTTTCCAAAGCCGCAGCCCCTGGAAATTGAACTGGGCTGTGGAGACGGTTCGTTTTTGGCGGAATATGCGCGGCGCCATCCGGAACGGAATTTCATCGGTGTGGAGCGATTGCTTGGACGACTTTCCAAGCTGGATCGCAAAGGAAGGCGGGCGGGATTGACGAACCTGCGGGGCGCGCGGATCGAATCGTCCTATTTTCTAAAATTCCTGCTGCCGCCGCGCGCCGCCGAAACGGTGCATGTCTATTTTCCCGATCCGTGGCCCAAGAAGCGGCATCAGCGGCATCGCCTCGTGACCGAACAATTCGCGGACGCGGTCGCCGCCACGCTCCGCCCCGGCGGCTGGATTCACTTCCGGACGGATGACCCGAATTATTTCGGGCAAATCAGGGCAATTTTCGACGCAAGCGGAAAGTTCCGGAAAAGGGAGGCGCCGCGGGAGCTATTGGAATTGCCGACCGATTTTGAACTGGACTTTTTGTCGAAAGGAATCCAGACCTTGCGAGTGTCGTATCAAGACAGTGGCATTGGCTTTGGCGGAGGGTGAGGCCGGCCGGACCACTGCCGTAATCCCATGAACCGACGGCGCGCGTTCACGCTCATTGAGCTGCTCGTGGTGATTGCCATCATTGGCATCCTGGCGGCAATGCTGCTGCCAGTTTTGTCTTCAGCGAGAAGACGCGCCCAGCAAATTGATTGCGTGAACAACGTCAAGCAATTAACCCTCGCCAGCTACATTTACGCCACCGACAACGGGGCGCACGCGGCTTATAGCACGGCCTCCAATCCCCACGAACTTTGGATGGGCATGGGCTATTTCGGCAACCAAAAGAAAATTCTCCTCTGCCCCGCCACGCAGGAGCCAATCCCCGTGCCGACCGAAAACGCCCCGGGCGCGGCAGACCTCGCCTGGGTTTGGGATTATGCGGGCACCACCGGTCTTTCTGTCGGCACGACCGTTTACCTGGGCAGCTATGCGGTGAACGGATGGCTCTACGACAAGCCGGAGTTCGTTGCCAAGGACCATCCTGAATTTACGTTGGGCAGGCAGACGCGCATTCAACAGCCATCCGCGACGCCCGTGTTTTTCGATTCCGGATGGGTGGACGCATGGCCCATGGAAACCGACCCGCCCGACACGGACCTCTACGACGGCGGCGGCTGGGACCGCGGCACTCCCGGAATGCAACGCGCCACCATCGCGCGGCACGGCGGTGTTATTCCGTCGGCGGCGCCGCGAAATTTCGACATCACCCAAATCCTGCCCGGCGCCATCAACATCGGATTCGCCGACGGCCGCGTGGAATTGGTAAAGTTGGAAAATCTGTGGGGATTGAACTGGCATCGCGACTGGAGGAAGCCGGAGAGCCGGCCGCAGTAAAATTATTTTTTACCGCAATTTACTGCAATTGACTGCAATTTACTGCAATGACTGAAATCAACTGCTTTGACTGCAATTGATTGCGCAGACTGCATTGACTCAATTACTGGAATTTGGCCCGGTTGGATGGGGCCGGGGCGGTTCTTTTTTACGCTTTGCGGTCGGTTATGGTTATGTCAAAGAGCAGGCCCGCGAGGGCTTTCGAGAGCAAGCGTAGCATGGAGCGTATAATAATGCAACAAAAATTTTAAGAAGTTTAGAAAGGCGGCGCAACTTCTTCCCTTTCATGCTCATGCCGGGAGACAAATGGGGCCACGATTTGAAA
This sequence comes from Verrucomicrobiota bacterium, assembly GCA_028872915.1. GTDB lineage: Bacteria > Verrucomicrobiota > Verrucomicrobiia > Limisphaerales > UBA11358 > UBA11358. Next base: position 41,806 of record JAGWNY010000001.1, on the reverse strand, counting down.
ATCCCGCGCCCCTGTATCAAGGCCAGGACGCCTGGCGCGACCGTTCAAACGTCAATGATGTTGTCATCGCCGCCGCCGGGGCGGCGGGGTGGGGGACGGCGGCGGCCAACGGAGACGCGGGCATTGCCGGTCATGAGATTGAGCAAAATGGAAACCACGCTGATGATAAGCGCCCCCAGGAACGCGAAACCGAAACTGTCCACCTGAAAACCGGGCGCCATGAGGATGCCCACGAAGTAAAGCAGGAGCGCATTGATGACGAGGGTGAACAGGCCGAGGCTGAAAATGAGGAGCGGCAGGGCCAGGAACATGAGGATGGGGCGGACAAAAGAGTTGAGGATTCCCAGGAGCAAGGATGCAATGAACAAATTCGTCCAGCCTTGATACTTGATATGACCGTGCAACAAGGCCACGGCCACCAGGACGGCGAGGGTGTTAATCAGCCACGTTTCCAGGAACCGCAGCCATTTTTTTGCTCCAGGTTTCATCGCTCAATAACAACAAACTGCGCCAGCGGCGGGCCAAAGACAAGGAACAATCGGCGTCCGTTCCCGGCCCAGGATTGATTTCGGAGGCCTTTTATCGCATGTTGAGGGCTGTCATTTAACTCTCCAATGGCCCAGCAAGCGCAAGTCAGGTCGGTCGAAGCGATTGAAAACTTCCGCGCGGCCCTGATTGTTTTTCTGGGCCAGGCGCGGCCTGCAATTGAGGAAATTGGGGCGGAAGTGGCACGGACGAAAGGCTGGCTGCAACAGGACCGGCGGCGTTTTTGGGACAATGAGTTGAAAAGCCGCCGGCGAAAGCTCGAAGAAGCGCAGCAGGAGCTGTTGAACGCGCGGCTGTCGGAATTTCAAGAGACAACGTCGCTGCAAGTGATGGCGGTCAATCGGTTGCAGCGGTCCGTCCGGGAGGGGGAGGAAAAGCTGGCAACGGTGAAACGCTGGGACCGCGAACTCGAAAACCGGAGCGCGCCCATGCTCAAGCAGGCCGAACAATTCCAGACGTTATTAATGATGGAAATTCCCAAGGCAATCGCGGCGCTCGGGCAAATGGTCAAAACGCTGGAAAGCTACGCGGGTCCCGCCCCGCCCGAAGCATCCAAGCCGCCGGAGAAAACGTCATGAGCATGGCTGGCAGCAAAAGCCGGCTCATCGGCGCGGCCAAGGAACTCTCGATCAAATGGGAGCAGACGAGGAATTACTGGCATGATGACAAAAGCCGCGAATTTGAGGCCCGGTTTTTGCGGGAACTGTTTCCCGCCGTGGACAAAACGGTTGCCATTGCGGATAAATTGAATGAGCTTTTGAACAAAGTCAGGACTGATTGTGACTAAACCGGGCGTCAAGGAATTGCTGGCGTTGCTGGACGCGTTGAAGAACGCCGTCCGGGATTTCGCCGCGCGGGAGGAAAAGCTCAACAGGGATTTTGAGGGGCGGTCCGCGGCGGCAAGCCGGCAGGGCGATGAGGCAGCCGGGGCGCGCGCCAGCCGCCTGGCCGCCGCCGTGGACGCTGAAAACGCCGCTTATGGCTCCGCGCAAACGCGGCTGGAAACGCACTTCGAACACCGCGCCACCCGCATTGCCGAGGCCCATGCCTCCATGCGCAAGCGCGTCATGGACGGCATCGCCCTGCAACACGAGGAAATAAAGGAAAAGATCAATTCCGACACGCGAGCGGCGGCACAGCGGCGCGACGAAGCGCTGGACGCCACGGTTGTGGCACTGGAAAATTTCCGCGCCAGGGCCTCCGATGCGGCAGCGGCGGTGGACAAACTCACCCGCCGCGCGCGGCGGGCCTTCGGCGGATACGGCGCGTTCAAACGGCGGCTGGCGTCCGGCGAGCACCTGCCGGAACCGGGACCCACGGGCGACGAAAAGAGCCTGCTGGAGGAATTCGAGCGCTGGAAAAAGAGGGCCGAGGCGGACCTGGAACGCTTCTCGACATTTATTCCGCCCAAAATTTTTCGCTTTCTCCGGCCGTGGTTGGTTTTTTTGCTCCTGGTCGCGGCGGTTGTCGGCCTGGCGGCACTTCAGCGCGGGGCAACCGCGGCGATCTCCCGGCCGGTGGCTGGATGCGCCCTGGCGGCGCCGGTGGTTCTGCTGTTGATTTATTTTGACAGCCGCCGCCGTGGAGCGCCACTGGCAGCCGCGATTGCGGCCGGCCTCGCAAGGATGCGCCAATTTTTGGAAGCCGCCAGTCACGCCGCCGAATTGACCTGGCAACGGGACCAGGAGCGCATCAAGGCGGAATTCGAAGCGACCGTCCAGGGCATCAACCGCGAATGGCGCAATGCGGTACGCGGGGCGATGGGTCTGCGGGACACCCGGCCGGCGGAAGTGGACCGGCGCGCCGCGAATATCAAGCGTAAATATCAGGCGCGGCGATCGGCATCCTTCGAACGGCTTTCGGCCAGTCACGCCGGCGCCCTGGCTGCCCTGCATGGCCAGGCGCGGGAAGACGCCGCCCGTTTTGCCGCCGATCAGGCGGCGAAGATGCAAAGCCTGGATCGGGAAACCCAGTCACGGTGGCGGACGCTGGAAGAGGAATGGCGGAATACAATTTTGCCCGTCTTTGAGCGGCTCCGGTCCGCGTCCGCCGAGACTGAAAAAATGTTTCCCGAATGGGAGCCGGCATTTTGGGGGAACTGGACGCCGCCGGGCGATTTTCCGGATGTCGCGCGCTTCGGCCGGCTGGAAATTGACATCAAACAATTCGTGGAGACGGCGCCGAAGGACAAACGGCTGGCGTTTCCGGAAGAAAAGGTGTCGGCGCCGCTGATGCTCGCCTTTCCCCGGGAAGGTTCCATCTTATTTGAAACGACCAAGGGCGGGGAAAACGAGGCGGTGGCCGCGATCAACAACGTTATTTTCCGCCTGCTGGCCGCCATGCCGCCGGGCAAGGCCAGCTTCACCATTTTTGATCCAGTGGGACTGGGCCAGAATTTTGCCGCGCTGATGCATTTGGCCGATTACGAGGAAAGCTACATCAACAGCCGCATTTGGACGCAGACGTCCCAATTTGAGGAAAAGCTCGCGGAATTGACCGAGCACATGGAGAAGGTCATTCAGATGTATCTGCGCAACGAATATCCGACCATCGCCGAATACAACGCGCAGGCGGGAACGATCGCCGAAAAATATCATTTCCTGGTGGTCGCGTCGTTTCCGGTGAATTTTAGCGACACGGCCGCCCGCCGCCTCCGCAACATAGCCGCCAACGGCGCGCGCTGCGGGGTTTATACCCTGTTGCATTGGGACCAGCGGCAGCCGCCGCCGAACGAATTTGTTCCCGACGAGTTGCGCGAAAACGCGGTCCGGATTTCGCGCGGCGAGGATCGCTTTTACCTGGCCGATTGCCATCCGGCTGGAATTAAATTGATTCTTGACAAACCGCCGTCGCCCGAATTCGCCACCCAATTGCTCCACGACATCGGTCGCGCCAGCGGCGATGCGACCCGCGTGGAAGTGCCATTTAAAGAGGTGACGCCCCCGGAAGGGCAAATGTGGAGCGAAGAAACCGTGGAGGAACTCCGGGTGCCCATCGGGCGGTCGGGCGCGGCCAAATTTCAGTATCTGGAAATCGGCAAGGGCACGCGCCAGCACGCCCTGATCGCCGGCAAGACCGGTTCGGGGAAATCCACGCTGTTTCACGTGATTATCACGAATCTGGCGCTCTGGTGCGGTCCCGATCAGGTTGAGTTTTATCTGGTGGATTTCAAGAAAGGCGTTGAGTTCAAGTGCTACGCGAGCCGTCATCTGCCCCATGCCAGGGTGGTGGCCATCGAAAGCGACCGCGCCTTTGGCTTGAGCGTGTTGCAGCGCGTGGACGAGGAATTGCGGCGGCGTGGCGATTTGTTCCGCCAGGCCGGCGTTCAGGACCTGGCCGGTTACAAGCGCGCGGGCGGCACTGAACCCATGCCGCGCGCGCTGTTGATGATTGACGAATTTCAGGAATTTTTTACCGAGGAGGACAGGGTTTCCCAGTCGGCCGCGGTTTTGTTGGACCGCATCGTGCGGCAGGGGCGCGCCTTTGGCATTCACGTATTGCTGGGTTCGCAGACGCTGGGCGGGGCTTACACCCTGGCCCGCGCCACGATCGGTCAAATGGTCATCCGCATCGCCCTCCAATGCAACGAAGCCGACGCCTACCTCATCATGGACCAGGACAATCCGGCTCCTCGCCTCCTGTCCCGGCCCGGCGAGGGCATTTACAACGATGCCGCCGGCGCGCTCGAAGGCAACAGCCCATTCCAGGCGGTCTGGCTGCCCGAAGGCGTCCGGGACGATTGGCTGGCAAAAATCCGCGCCCGCGCCGATGAAAAACAGTTTCCCGGCCCGTTCATCTTCGAAGGCAATGCCGCCGCCGATGTCCGGGAGAATCAGGACTTGCGCGACGTGCTGGGGAGCGCGCCGGCTGAGGCGCCCGTCCGATCGCGCATTTGGATCGGCGCGCCGAATGCCATCAAAGGCCCCACGGAAGCGACCTTCCAAAGGCAAAGCGGGGCCAATCTCCTGATCGCGGGCCAGAGCGAGGAACGCTCGCTGACGATTCTCGCGGTCGCCCTCGTTTCGCTGGCGGCGCAATTTCCCAAAGGCGCCGCGCGGTTTGTGGTGCTGGATAGCGCTCCGCCCGGATTTCCCGAACGCGAATTCATCGAGCGCGTCGGCCGGGCCGTCCCGCATGAAGTTGTTTTTGGAAGCAATGCCGGCCTCGCCGAAATCATGGCGGCCCTGGCTGATGATCTCAAAAAACGGTCCGCTTCCCAAGCGCCTGCGCCGGAAATTTTCCTGCTGATCAACGGCCTCCAAAATTTCAAGAAATTGCGGCAGGAGGATGAATTTGGTTTTTCGTCCGGGGGCGGCGAAATGAAGCCCGACGCCGTGTTGCAGACACTCATCAGCGACGGCCCGGCCAATGGCATCCATATTCTGGCCGCCTGCGACACGTACAACAACGCCACCCGGTTTTTGGGCCGCAAGACGCTGGCGGAATTTGAAATGCGGGTGCTTTTTCAGATGAGCGCGAGCGATTCCGCCGGTTTGATTGATTCGCCCGAAGCCGGCTCGCTGGGCCTTCACCGGGCGATTTATTACAATGACCGCGAAGGCTACACGGAAATCTTCCGTCCTTACGGCCGGCCCGCCGCCGATTGGATAGAAAAAGCGGAGCGGATGATGGCTGGAAAAGGGAAATAACCCTGCACGGGGGCAGGCCCGGATTTTCGCGGAGCCGGCGTCTGGCTTTTTCCCCGTCGGGGCAGGCTTTGGGCGCTTCATCCCGGAAACGGCGGGAATGATACATCCACCGCAAGCGGAGAAATACGTGGAGAATGATTTGACATCATGCAAGGGGGCGGCAGAATCAAAGAACACCACGCTGCTCGCCGGAGGAAACACCAAATGGAACGTCTGCCATGAAAACCATCATAATGAGCGTGTCTGTGCTTGCAATCGGCGTTGCCAATTGCTCCACCGCGCAAACCTCCACGACACAAAACGGTCCTGCTGTTTCCCTTTTCGACGGCCGGACGCTCGACGGCTGGATTGACCAGGAAAACAGCGCCGGCTCCTATTCGGGCGGCGACATCAAGGACATTCAGGCATTTGCCAAAAAGTTGACGGAAAAGTCCGACGCCGTTTCCGCGTTTCTATACGGGAAGCTGGACGACAAGGCCCTGGCGGACCTGGCAAATTCGCCGGCGGACCTGAATGCCAGGGCCACGAGGTCGGCGCTGGTCAAAAACCTGAACCGGATCATTTCGAGCGGCTCCATTTATGATAAAGCGCGATTCAAGGGCGTTCACCTGGAGGCGGAAACCAAGGCGTTGCTCGAAACCAATCCGGAGGGATGGGAGTTGACGCGACTGAATAAATTGCTGCTTGAAGACGCTTATCCGGCGGAATTGGGCAAAAGTCCCGGCACCGGTTGGCGGGTCAAGGATGGTGTGATTGCGAGCACCGGCGCGGGACGCGGAACGCTTTACACGAAAGGCGACTACGACCATTTCCGGCTGATGTTCCAGATTCGGCACGTTTCCGGGAAGCCGGACCACCAGGCATGTGTTTTGATTTTCTGCACGCGGCCGGAAGCCGGTGAGAAACCGCTTGATGCGCTGGGCGGCATCCAGTTCCAAGTGCCCAACGGCGGCCATTGGGATTACCGGCGGGGCCACAACAACGGCGGGAAGGGCGAGTTCACCAATCCTATCAAGGGCAAATTCAACATCCACGAATGGAGCCAGATCGAGATTGTCGCCGACGCCGGGACCGGCGCGGCGCGCATGGCGGTGGCCCAGCCGCCCGGCAGCAAGGCCGTGGAAGTGCTGGATTTCCACGTACCCGACGCGGGAAAGACCGGCCCGATTGCACTGCAAATGCACAATGCCGGGTTGTTCGACGAATACAGGGACATTACGATTGAGGTAAATCCCAGGACGGATGATCTCATAACCACGAAATAGCTTCCGGTTCAGCGACGGGTCACGCGCAGGCCAAGAGCTCCAGCGGCGCCAAAAAACGAAGTTTTTTAAGCTTCGAAGCAAAATTTAAATTTCTTAAACAAATACGGCGCAATGAGACGGTTTTTGATTTTCTAATATCTATATTTGTCAGACATTGTTTTCTAATTTCGTTCCCGCCAAAACCAGCCGAATGGACGGGAGACAGACGCACCGGATTTATCGTAAAGTCGCAATTCACAATCCCCGCGGATCTAAACCTGCATTGCGACAGGCTGCCGGGAAGAAACATAACAACGAAAAACAACATGAAACGAAAAGTAACCACAACAATCCTGAATTGCGGTCTTTGGTTGGCGGCAGTTTTAGGGATTTTAGCGTGTAATTCAGCCAAAGCCACCCTCTATTGGACGGCGGACACGAGCAAGGGCACGAGCGTCTTCCAAACGCTGGACAAATCGCCTTCAACCGCCACCATTACCGTCGTAAACGATCCCTTGGGACAGTACGGCAGTGTTTATCAATACTACCTGCCCGACGAACCGCCCGGATACGGAAAGGAACGTTGTGAATCGAAAGGGTCCACCGGCTTCACCTTTGCCAGCGGCCACGATTATTACATCGGCTGGCGCGCCATGTGGAAGCCCATGCCGATTAATCCGGGCTGGGTTGCCCTCTTCCAATTGCACGGTTACGGCCCATCAGGCCAGCCCGCCCCGCTCGTCCTCCGTTGCATCAACGGCGACGGTAACATCAGCCTCCAGAATGGCGTCACGGGCGGCAATCCTGACTTCTGGCACGTGCCGTTCAAACTGGGTGTCTGGCAGACCTTCGTCATCCACGTGAAGATTTCCCCCGATCCGAGCGTCGGCTATGTGGAGGTTTGGTATAATGGAGTCCAGCAGACTCTCGCTGGCGGCGTGACGCGCCTGTATTGCCAGACGGTGGACGCAACATCCGGCTCCTATGACGCCGTCAAATGGGGCTGTTACCGTTCCGGCGCGATGGATGGAACGGGTTCGGCCGACGCTTACATGAGCGGCGGAAAAATCGGTTCCACCTACGCGGACGTGGATCCCGGTGGTGGTGGCGGCGGTTGCAGCCCCACGCCCATCGTGCCCTACCTCCAGGTCAACGGCGGAGCCTGGCAGCAGACCGATACCGCAACCATTACTTCCGGCAGCAGCGTAACCTTCGGCCCGCAGCCCACCACCGGCGGCTCCTGGAATTGGAGCGGCCCCAACGGCTTCAGCTCGACCTCCCGCCAGGTGACCGTCAATAACATCACCAGCAGCGGCAATTACACCGCCACTTACATCAATTCCTGCGGTGATTCCAGCTCCGACACCTTCGTCATCACCGTCAGCGGCGGCAGTCCTGACTTTTCCATCACGGCCGGTCCCTCGTCTCAAACGGTGACGGCGGGGAGCGGGACCAGCTATACAACGAGCATCGGCAGCATCAACAACTTCAGCGGCAGCGTTTCGCTGAGCGTGAGCGGGTTGCCATCGGGCGCTTCCGCCGGCTTCAATCCCACCTCCGTTAGCGGTTCGGGAAATTCCACGTTGAGCGTCAGCACGGCCTCCAGCACGCCGGCCGGCACTTATACGCTCACGATTACAGGGACCAGCGGCAGCCTTACGCACTCGACCAGCGTCAGCCTGACGGTGAACCCCCCAAGCGGCGGCGGCATTGACACGACGGCCACTTACGAGATCCAAAACGAAGCCAGCGGCCTGGTGTTGAACAACCAAGGCTCGACAACCGACGGCACGGCCATTACGCAGTGGTCGCCGGTGACCAGCGCGAACCTGGACTGGAAGTTTATCACAACCAGCGGCGGTTATTACCAGATCAACAGCGTCAAGAGCGGCTTGGACGCGGTGGTCCAAAGCGCCTCGACGGCCGCCGGAGCGAAAATCATCCAATGGTCTTTTGGCTCGTCTGGCGACGACCAATGGCAGCCGCAGGCCAACAGCGACGGCAGCTACACGTTTGTGAACCTGCACAGCGGGCTGGTGCTTGAGGACCCCGGTTCGAGCACCTCGACCAGCACGCAGATGGATCAATGGACATCCACCGGCGGCAGCAACCAGAAATGGAAACTGCTGAAACAGTAAATTAAAATCCCACAATGCGACGCGCGATTGCAAAACAGTCGCGCGTCGCGCATTTTTGGGTGAAGGTTTTCGAATGAAAAAGATAATTTTCATCCTGGCGGCGACCGCGGCAGGCGGTTGCGCCGCGCCGCGAACCCCGCCACATGAAACCGCCAAAGCCGAAACCCCGGCATTAACGACTGGCGCGCCCGCGAAAGCTGTTCCACTGGACGACCTGCCCGCGCTTTTGCGCGAACTTCGCGCCATCGCAACCACGAATACTGAAGCGGCCCTGGATCGGGCGATGACATTGCCGAACGGCTACGAACGCAGCGAGGCGCTCTCGGCGGTTTGTCTTGGGCTGGCGCAGGACGACCCGGCGCAGGCCGTCAATTTGGCGCAGTCGCTGTATTTGGATCAAATGCCCGGAGCGGTTGTGGAGGAATTGATACAACAATGGGCGTCGTCGGATTTCGCGGCCGCGTTGACGTGGGCGAATAACATCTCCCCCGGAAGGGAGCGCGACGCGGTCATGACGCGGCTGGGTTTTGTTTTGTCAGAAACGGACCCATCCGATGCCGCGAACCTGGTTCAAACACAAATTCCACCGGGGCGGGCGCGGGACGAGGCGGTGATGACGGTGCTTCATCAATGGGCGATGCGAGATATGGCCGCGGCGGCGGCCTGGGTGGCAACGTTTCCAGAGACGCCGCTGCGACAACGCGCCCTCGAAGAATTGAAAGGCATCGAAAAATATCAATAAAATCCTCACAACCCCGAAAGGTTATTGTTCTTATCGGCGCCAAAATCCGGCCTGACAGGCTCGACGTGGCCGTCGGCGAAGGCCACGTCCGCGCGGCCGCCATGACGAATGGTCAATGGATCGCCCCGAAAACCGGTCAGTGGCGCCGGAATCCAGCGGCCATCGGAAATGGGCGGGCCGCCAGGATTGGGGTTGTCGCGGCCGCTGCCCGTGCCCGGTTCCTCGGCCAGCATGATGATTTGGGAGGGACGCCGCACCATGTTTTGCTTGAAAGGATAAACCGTCGGCTGACCGCTGGAATCCGCCGCGACGACCGTGGACATGCCGAGGTTCTTTCCATTCGCGTCCAGACCGTAGCCGTTGAAGCTATAACTATAGAGATAGGGTCCGGAATCGTCGCCGTAGTCATAAATTTCCCGATAGGTGTCGTCCGTATCGAGCGGGCAGGTGAGCGAACGAGTGCCCAGGCCGGGAATGGCGCCGAGGATGGGGCTTTTGGCGAGGGAGGGATAGATGGCGGCATTGGTGCGCCAGTAAATCCAGTCAGACGGTTGAAAACCATAATGGCGTGAAGCGATGCCGGGGAAGGTGTTATGGTTGCCGTCCACGTACATCTGCATGCCGAGGGCAAGCTGTTTCTGATTGTTGATGCACGCGGCCTGCGCGGCTTTGCGTCTGGCGGACGCCAGCACGGGCAGCAGCATCGCCGCGAGAATGGCGATGATGGCGATAACGACGAGCAATTCGAGGAGCGTGAATCCGATGCGAGCCTTTCCTTCGGGAAATTCCCGTTGATCGTTGTTCATCAAGAAATTTCGCATAAAATTCATTCCGGAATTACGGCCCATGCCCCGGACTTTCCGGATTGCCGCCGTCGGCGCTGTTGGGGTAGCACCATAGACGGTTTTTGCCGGGAAAGGCGACGTCTTTATACCAGTCGGTGAACCGGACGTAATCCACCTGGCCGCCGAAAGTGGCCTCGATGCCTCCCTGATAATGTCGCGTGCTGACGCCTTCGCGGGGATAATTGGCCCCGTCGTTGAAATAGAACGGGTCTCTTTCGTCGGTTTCCCAAAATGCGCAATCGGAGGGGCGCATCTGCGCCAGCTTGGGTGGAAGAATTTCGGGGTGGTTCCAGAGGTGCATAAAACCGTTGATGGCGCCGTTGATGGCGTAGCTGGAGATTTGCTGCGGCCGCTGTATCACTGCTCCCACGCTGGCTGAATAGCGCGGCACAGCGGGCTTGTCCATCGGGCAGAAATAAACTTTGGACTGGCGCAGAAACGGCCAAAGCGAACCGGTGTCCACGCGATAACGGTTGGCGCCAACGGCGGTTGGGTCCGGCAGATAGAGCCAGCCGCGATGGACCTTGCCGTCCGCCAGGGCGCCGCCATTGTCCCAGTTGGGCAGCGGCAATCGGTCATGGTTATTGTCGCAGTAAATGGCGAGGGCGGTGATGATTTGATGCAGGTTGTTGATGTCGGTTGCCTTGCTGGCGGAATTTTGGGCGCGGCTCACGGCCGACATAACCAGCGCCGCCAGGATGGCGATGATGGCGATGACGACCAGGAGTTCGAGGAGGGTAAAACCCAGCCCCGGCCGGTGGCATTGCGACCCGGCCCTCCGCCGTTCACGCGAACCGTCCTGATAATTCGGCATCATTCCGGTTTTACCCGTTATATTAACAATTTCCAGCCCCGAAAGTTACAAAATAAAGCAAAATTTATAAAAATGTGGCGCCGTTGGGAAGGACGCGGCTGCCGGCCAAATTAGTTCAAGCCTGCAAATGAATATGTCCGCCCAAAGCAAAAAGCGGACAAATTATTTTGCCTGGAGCGGTTTAAAAAATACTGCAGCCATTCGGGAAGAAAAGGATGGGAAGCGGTCTTTTTGGGTTTTGGCGTCGTTTCGGCTCAGTCACAGGGTTTTCAAACATGCTCCTTCGCCCAAGCCTTGCCAAAACACCAAAAATCCCCGCTCCGAACGGCCACATTATTTTTTAAAACGCTTTATTCCACCATGAGTCCGCAACCAGAGGGATTTGCCGCCGGAAATTTTTGCAAAAGTCAGGGCGACGGTTTTGGCCAGCTCCCCGGTCGCGGACGAGTTGAAATTGTTACGATAATCAAACGCCTGCCGAAAGGCGGGCTTCAAGCGGTGGCCGCCGTATCCACCGATTCTGGACACCGGTTCCAAACACTGAATCGGCGTTGCGTTCCCGGCCAAATGAATCGTTTATCAAGGTTTGCGCTGTCTCAACCAATAGTCTCGAAAGCTGCGCAGGCGTCCGAGCGATTCGCGGTCCTTCACGCGGTTGGCGGCTGCTTTGCTGGCGATGATGTCGTCGGGATGGCAGACGGGAAATCCGTCCACAACGATGCGCCGTCCCCACGCGTCAGCGAACCTCTCAATGCCGTCGGGAGCGAAAACCAGATCGAGGTCGAAAGGGCCGTCTTTCAACTGGACGAAATCCTTGCCGCGTTCGATTTCAGACGATTCAGCATCCGTGAGTTGGAAACCCAGTTCGCGCAGCGCGGTTGCCAAAGCGCGCCCATTTTCGGGGGTCCGATCCGGAAAAATATCGGCATCCTGGGTGGTATCGGGAAAACCGAGGATGATGGCACCCGACTTGCCAATGAAGAGATACCGCACTCCGTGGCGGGCAAAGGTATCGCGGATTTCCAGGGCCTGGCGGTATTCAAACGCGCCCATAGCCGAGCCAATCGGGAAGATTGTGCTCACACCACCGGCGATATTCCTCCATGCTTTCAAATGAACGGTAGCGTGCATCATCGAGAACCGGTTTGTAGGTGCGCACGAAGGCGTATCGAAAGCGCTGCGCCAAAGGCCGGCGCGCCGCCGCCTCAAACTCCGCCAGCAATTCCGGCGGAACTTCACCTGCTGGACTCATGCCTCAAAGCTACGGAACCAAACCGGGTCTGGCAAGGCCGTGTCTGGTGAAAATTCCGGGTTATTCGCGGTTTTTTCGCGCGCCGCCTGATCACAAATTCAGGAACTTCATCAATCGCGGATAAAGCCTGTCCACCTGGCGTTTGCCTTTGACGGCCACGTGAAAAGGCGCCAGAACGCCTCTGCCGCCAACCTCTCCCGCCATCTTTCCCGTCTCGCCCTGGAGAAGCGCCTCCACCGCGCGCACGCCCAGCCGGGTGGCCAGGCAGCGGTCCGCAGCCGTGGGATTGCCGCCGCGTTGAATGTAGCCCAGTATGGCCACGCGATATTCATTCCTCGTCAGCCGTTTGAGCTGCCGCGCCGCCTCCAGCGCCCCGCCCTTCACTCCCTCGGCCACCACAATGATGCTGCTGCTCTTGCCGCCGTCCCGGCCCGCGCACAGCCGCCTGGCTATGCGCCGGATGTCCTCCGGATTTTCCGGGATCAAAATTTCCTCCGCGCCGCCGGCAATGCCCACCTCGAGCGCAATCTGCCCACAACGCCGGCCCATGACCTCGACCAGAAAGAACCGCTCGTGCGCGGCGGCCGTGTCCCGGATTTTATCTATGGCTTCCACGGCCGTGTTGACCGCCGTGTCAAAACCAATCGTAAAATCCGTTCCGGCGAGGTCATTATCAATCGTTCCGGGCACGCCGATGATGCGGCCTTTCCAGAACCCGGCCAGGTCCATCGCGCCGCGGAACGTGCCATCGCCGCCGATGACGACCAGGGCGTCCACGCCCGTTTTATTTAAAACGGCAGCCGCTTTGACCAGGCCGCGCGTCCGCAGAAACTCCGAGGAGCGCGCCGTCTTCAAAATCGTCCCGCCGCGCTGAACGATGTTGGAAACCGAACGCGCGTCCAACTCCTGGTACTGCTCCTCCAAAATGCCGTCGTAACCGCGTTGGAACCCGAGCACCCGAAAACCGCTACCCACTGCCGCGCGGGTGACCGCGCGGATCGCCGCGTTCATACCCGGCGCGTCACCGCCGCTGGTCATTAAAGCAAGAGTTTTCACGCGTCCAGCTTACGGGCAGCGCGGCAACACGCTCAATGAAAATTGCCAGCCTGGCGAATCCGGGCGGGCGGCCAATTGGGGGAACCATTGCTGAAAAGGACAATTTGGCCAGCAAGAAAGGGTGTGTCTCCGCCAACAGCGGTGAAGAAGTTCTTGAGCCGCCGTAGCATAGTGGAATGACGGTAAACAAGACCGGTGAATCCATCTGTTTATGAAAAAATGGACCAAAGCCTATCTGGCGCTCTCGGTGGCCGCCTTTGTCTGCGGGGCGCTGGCGCATTATTACGATGTTGAACTGCCGCCGGCATGGGCGGTATTGGCGCCGCTGGGCGTGGTTTTTCTGGGCTTGTTCCTCATCTCGCTGATGTTGGAGGAGGAAGTGGCGGCATTTGACAAGGAAGAACGGACAAAACGCATCCCGGCTGCCGGACACATTTCGGCCGGCGGGCCGCCCAAGGCGTCGGATTCAAGACCATTGCATGAACTCGGTTCTCACACATCCACCAGTGCGGCACAAACACACGCCCCCTGACCACCACGCGTTGTCCGCGTATGCCTATCCCCGGGAGTTCTGCGGGAACAGGTTTATTTATCTCGTCGTCTCCCCGCGCGCGCACGGCCTGGCCATCGGCGTGAACATGAATCCGGACGCGCGGTGCAATTTTGATTGCGTCTATTGCGAGGTGGACCGTTCCGCCGCGGCGCGTGAAAAGACGCTGAACGTGGACGTGATGGCCGCCGAATTGGAGCACGCGCTTCATTTGATTGCCTCCGGCGGGGCCGCACACCTGCCGGGTTACGGCTCGATTCCCCCCGAACTGCTCCAACTCCGCCACGTGGCCCTGAGCGGAGACGGCGAGCCGACCTTTTGCCCCAATTTTCTTGACGCGGTTCGCGCCGTCGTGCATATCCGCGCCCTGGGCCAAATTCCGTTCAAGGTGGTGCTGATGACCAACGGCACCGGCCTGGACCTCCCGGAGGTCCAGAACGGCGTGAAGCTCTTCACGCATTCCGATGAGATCTGGGCCAAGCTGGACGCCGGCGCGCAGGATTACATGAACACCATCAATCATCCCGCATGGCCGCTGGAAAAAATTCTTGGCAACATCCTCCTGGTCGCCCAACAGCGGCCGGTCATCATCCAGAGTCTCTTTGTGCGGCTGGCCGGCCGCGAGCCGGCGGCGGAGGAAATCGAACAATACGCCCTGCGGCTGCGCGAATTAAAGGCCGCCGGCGCGCAAATCCCCCTCGTGCAAATTTATTCCGCCATGCGCCCCACCGCCCGCACGGAATGTTCCCACCTTTCGCTCAAAATCCTTGCCCGCATTGCCGAACGCGTCCGCGAAATCAGCGGTTTGAAGGCCGAAGTTTTTTGATCCGTGCGCGCGATATATTTGCCGGTCGTAAGCACTTTCCTTAGTCGCATAAGCTTTTTCCACCAAGCATCGCGAGGCAGTCTCCTGATTGTCCGCGTGGCCGGCTTGTCATAAGTTGTCTTTGTTAGAACAAAATGTAGTTTTGTCATATAAATAAGGATATGTTATGTCAAAAAATTTGATTCAGGCGCTTGCGGAATCCAAAATCTACCAGGATTACGAGCGGGCTTTCAGCGAGGCCACTGGATTGGCTGTTTCCCTGCGGGCGGTCGAATCCTGGCAGTTGCCGCACCACGGCAAACGGTTTGAAAACCCGTTTTGCGCCCTGCTGGTTCGCAAGAGCCGCGCGTGCGCGGCGTGCCTTCAAGTGCAGCAAAAACTGTCGGAAACCGCCGGACAGGAGCCTCAAACGGTCGTCTGCCCGGTCGGCTTGTCGGACAGCGCGGTACCGGTGCGGCTGGGCGAGCGGCTGATAGGATTTCTGACCACCGGCCAGATATTTTGCCACAAGCCCACCGCCAACCAGTTCAATCGCGCGGCGCGCGTGTTGGCCGGCTGGGGCGTGGACACGCCCGAAAACGACCTGCGCAAGACCTATTTCCAAACCCGCGTGCTTACCGGACGGCAACACGAATCTGTAGTGAAACTCCTCTCCATTTTTGCCGAGCATCTGTCCATTTTAAGCAATCAGGTCATTTTGCAGGAACAGAACTCGGAGCCGCCCCTGGTGACGCGCGCGAAACAATTCATCGCCGAACACCAGGCCGAGGACCTTTCGCTCGAAGCCGTGGCCGGCGCCGTGCATTCCAGCAAATTTTACTTCTGCAAAATGTTCAAAAAGGCCACCGGCATCAATTTCACGGATTATTTGTCCCGCATCCGCACCGAACGCGCCAAGAACCTGCTGCTCAACCCCAACCTGCGCGTGAGCGAAATCGCCTACGAGGTTGGATTCCAATCCCTCACACACTTCAACCGCGTCTTCAAGCGCATCCTGGGGCAATCTCCCAGCGATTACCGCAGCCGCCTGGCCCGGGCCTGACGTGGGCGGTCTTCCGAAATTCGAAACTGAATTTGCTGGCGAAGGGAGCCGCCTGGCGGTTTAATCGGTCGCATGAAAATTGTTCTGGCTTATTCCGGCGGCCTCGACACTTCGGTGTTGTTGTCCTGGATCAAGGCGGCGCACCGCGCGCAGGTCATCGCCTTTTGCGCGAACATCGGCCAGCAAGGGGAACTGCGCGGCTTGAAAGCCAAGGCGCTCCGGACGGGCGCGTCGAAGGTTTATATTGACGATTTGCAGGAGGAATTTGCGCGGGACTTCATCTTCCCGATGATCCGGGCCGGCGCGGTTTACGAGGGGCAGTATTTCCTGGGCACCAGCATCGCGCGCCCTCTCATTGCCCGGCGAATGGTGGAGATTGCACGGAAGGAAAGAGCCGATGCGATTGCCCACGGTGCGACCGGCAAGGGAAACGACCAAGTGCGATTTGAATTGACGGCGGCGGCGCTGGCTCCCGATTTGCAAGTCATCGCGCCCTGGCGGGACGCGCGTTTTAGGGCGGAATTTCCCGGACGGGCGGAGATGATCGCCTACTGCCTGAAACACCGGATTCCGGTGACGGCGAGCGTGAAGAAGCCCTTTTCCATGGACCGCAACCTGTTGCACATTTCCTACGAGGCCGGGATACTGGAAGACCCGTGGCTGGATGCAAGCGACCGGAAATTCCGTGGGTCGTTCACCACGCTTTCCGTGTTTCCAGAAGACGCCCCGGGTCGGCCCGAATTCGTGACCCTGGACTTTGAAGCCGGCGATTGCGTTGCCGTCAACGGCCGCAAGCTCTCGCCGCTGGGCGTAATGCGAGCGTTGAACCAGCTTGGCGGCAAACACGGCGTGGGACGCGTGGACATGGTGGAAAACCGCTACGTGGGCATGAAATCGCGGGGCGTGTATGAAACGCCCGGCGGCGCGATTCTGCATTTTGCCCATCGGCAGATGGAATCGCTGACGATGGATCGCGAAGCGATGCATTTGCGGGACTCCCTCATTCCGCGATACGCGGAACTCGTGTATTACGGCTATTGGTTTGCGCCGGAGCGGCTCGCGTTGCAGGCGCTGATTGAAGAAACGCAAAGAAACGTTACCGGCACGGTGCGGGTGAAACTCTACAAAGGCAACATCATGGCCGCCGGCCGCAAATCGCCGGTCAGCCTTTACAATGCGCGCATGGCCACGATGGAGGCGGACGCCACGGGCGCGTATAATCCGGACGACGCGACGGGCTTCATCCGGCTGAACGGGCTGCGATTGAAAATGGCGGCGGGGGCGGCAGGAGGCCAGCCAGCGGCGCGCAAAAAGTCCCGACCATAAATTACAAGGCCATGCCAGGGATGCGAGAGCGTCCACGCAAGCGGTTTGGCTGGGTTTTCGCACAGCCGGCCCGGCTGCTTCAGGCCAGCAATTTTTCAAAACGCGCCGCAGCGGCGTCCCATTGAGCGGCGTCCCGCGGCATGATGGTTTTCAATTCAAAGGAATTGCGGACGACCTCCCGGGCCGCAGCCAAAGACGGCAAGTGCCCCAGGGCAATGGCCTGGACGAGGATGTTCCCCAGGGCGGTGCATTCGGTCGGGCCGGCAATGACGGGCACTTTCAACGCGTTGGCGGTAAACTGGTTAAGGGTGGTATCCTTGCTGCCGCCGCCGACCACGTGCAGCCGTTCGATTTTTTTTCCGATGAGCCTTTCGAGCCGGCGAATCGTGGCCCGGTAAAACAGCGCCAGGCTTTCGTAGATGCAGCGCATGCACGCCCCCGGATTGGCCGGGGCGGGCTGGCTGGTATCTTCGCAAAAAGCGGCAATTTTCCCGGGCATATCGCCGGGACTGACAAAGCGGGAATCGTCCGGATTGATGAGGGAGCCGAACGGGGCGGCAGCGGCGGCGGCTTCTTCCAATTGGGCAAACGTGAATTTCTTTCCCTCTTTCTCCCAGTGCCGACGGCATTCCTGCACAATCCAAAGACCGACAATATTCTTGAGCAGGCGGATGGAATCCCCGTAACCGGTTTCGTTGGTAAAGGCGAGGCCGCGGGCCTGATCGTTGATGATCGGTTTGGGCCATTCAACGCCCACGAGCGACCACGTGCCCGAACTGAGGTAGGCCCAATTTTCGCCGTCGGCCGGCACCGCGGCCACCGCCGCGCCGGTGTCGTGGGAACAGGACGCCACCACCTCGATCTGTGGCAGGCCGACTTCCGCGGCGATGTTCTTTTTCAACGGGCCGAGCTTCGTGCCCGAGGGGCAGAGAGGCGCAAACAAATCCTCACGCAACTTGAGGGCGTCAAGCAGCCTTTTGGACCAGGCCTTCGTCTGAGGATTGTAGAGTTGCGTCGTGCTGGCGAGCGAGACCTCGTTGCGGGCCACGCCGGAACAAAAATAATTGAACGCATTGCCGATGAGCAGCAACTGCCGGGCGCGGACAAGCCGGTCGGGCGATTCGGCGGCAAGCTGGTAAATGGTGTTCAGTGGCATGAACTGGATGCCCGTCTCCACGAAGATGGTGGGCCAGTCCACTATTGCCTTCACGTTCTCGACGCCGCAGGCCGTCCGGGAATCCCGGTAACACCAGACCGGAGACATGATCAGTCCGCGTTCGTCCAGCAGCACGTAATCCACGCCCCATGAATCGCTGCTGATGCTGGAAATGGGAAGGTTCCGCGCGGCGGCCTTCTTCAAGCCGTTCTTCAATTCGGCGAAGAGCGCTTCGATGTTCCAATGCAAGGCCCCGAAAGTCTTGAGGGGGCCGTTGGGAAACCGGTGCAACTCTTCGACGACGATTTTGCCGCTGTCCAGCTTTCCCAACATGAGCCGGCCGCTGTCGGCGCCGAGGTCGCAGGCGAGATAATGTGTAGGCATGGCGAAAAAATTGGCCGCCATCTTATGGCGCAACTCAATCCCATGTCAAAAAGATTGAATCGGAATTGAATCGGAATTGACGCAGGCGGCGCATTCGCGGCCGGGATATTACAGGAAGGCCCCGGGGGCGGTCGCATCCAATTCATGAAATGCCTCGATGGGACGCCGTCCGCGGGCTTTTTCGTGTTTGGAATAATCCTCCTCCAGATCGTAAAAGATGATCTGGCTGCCGCTGAACTCGAATTCAAAGGGCACGTGAATGAGCCGCTGAAATTGCCGGAGCACTTTCTTTTGCTTTTCCGGCGGAACAAACAATAAAAAAAAGCCGCCTCCGCCGGCCCCCAGCAATTTTCCGCCCAACGCGCCGGCCCGGCGCGCGGTTTCATACAACGAATCCACGCTCGCATTGGAGACCTTGTCGCTCAATCCGCGCTTGGCCACCCACGCCTTGTGCAACAGGGCGCCAAAGGGCGCCAGGCTCCCGCGGCCATTGAGAATCCCGCAGCTTTGATCCACTTGCAGGCGCATCTGGCGCAGCAGGCCCTCGCGAGCGGCCACGTTGTTGGCATAGCTGGATGCCACGTGCGCGGCGGTGCGCTTGATGCCCGTGAAAAACAACATCAAATGCGCGTTCAATTCCTCCAGGCGCGCGGGCGCGAGCGTCATCGGCTGCACGGAGAAATCGCCATTGGGCTGGAAAACGATTTTATTGACGCCGCCGTAGGCCGTGCTCACCTGGTCCTGTGAACCCACCGCCTCCTTCAACACATCCTGCTCGAGGCGCAGGGCTTCGGTCGCCAGTTGTTTCTTGCCAATCACACGGCCCGTGAGCGCATACAAGGCATGCAACAGCCCCACCGTAAAAGCCGAACTCGAACCCATGCCGCTGCGCCCGGGTAAATCGCCGTCGTGATGAATTTCAATCCCCCGTTTGATCTTCAAAAAGCGCAGGGTTTCGCGGGCGGACGGATGCTGGATTTCATCCAGCGAGTGCACCATCTCCACCTTGGAATAGACCAGCCGTGTGCGGTGCTGAAAAAACGGAGGCAGATACCTGCAGGTGAGGTAACAATACTTATTGATGGTTGCCGCCAGCACCGCGCCGCCCTGTTTCCGATACCACGCCGGGTAATCGGTGCCGCCGCCAAAAAAGGAAATCCGAAAGGGTGTCCGGCTGATGATCACGCGCGCAACCTAGCCAACAGCGGCTGCCCGACCAAGCCAAAAAGCGCCAGTCGCGTGGCGTTGTGCGCATCCCGAGGCTTCCGGGCTTCACGGCACGATTCCAGTCAAAGCGCGCCGGTGCTCAAGGTCACCTTCAAGTTGGACGTTTGTCCCGGCGCCAGAGTCAGTCTATTTTCGGCGACGTTTCCGGATTCCACGCAAACCATCCGCTGATACTCGCCGGCTGCAAAATCATCCGGCATTTTCTGCGTCGTCCAGGGGTTCCAGACGACGGTGGAAGCCGAGTTGGATTTTTCGACGACGATTTTGCGGCGGAACGTTTCGTCCCGGATTTCCACGGCGCCGGTCGCGTTGACATAAACGCGGTTGGTTTCCCTGGTAATCCGCAATTCCGGTTCCGCTTCCAGCTTTCGGGCGCCTCCGGCGTCCCCGGCCTTGTCGAGGTAATGCAACCCCTGAAGACCGCAAATGGAAACGCGGGTGATGTCGCCAACGGCGAAATAGGTGTGAAGGCAATTTTCAAAGCCCAAGTCTTCGGGTGAGACATTGGCCACGGCGAGTTCCATGGCCAGTTTGTCGGAAACGGTGACGATAAAATTCACCCTCGTCACCGGCCAGTTCGCCTGGACGGATACCGATTCGGGCAGGGTAAAAATCAATCGCACGCTACCGTCCGCTTCGGCGGCGGTCTTTGACAGTTCCCAAGGCGTCAGGCGCGCAAATCCGTGGGCCAGGGCGCCGGTTCGCGGGCCGAACCATGGAAAAATCACCGGCACGCCGCCGCGAATCGGTTCGCCGGCGCTGAAGCGGCTGGCTTGGCTCAGAAACAGAAGCGGCGGCTCGTCCCGCTTCTGGAAACAGGTCACGTGCGCGCCATGGAGATAAATTTCCGCCGTGCTGAAAGGCGTGGTGACGACAGCCTTGGGCAGCCCGCCGCTGCCCGTGGCGATGGCGATGCGTCCGGCAATCTGGCCCGGGAAAAAGGATGAATTCATCCCCCATCCTATCCCGAACCCGCCGTTCAACCAAATAAATCCAGTTGCGGCGGAGCCGTCAGGTTTTTGAGCTTCTCCCGTTCCGGCGCGCGCCGCGCCCGGCGCACGTTTCCTTCGGGGGTCAGCTCCGACTCTTCAAGATTGGACAAAATATGCCTGGCGCGTTCGATGACCGCCTTGGGCACGCCAGCCAGCCGCGCCACATGGATGCCGTAGCTTTTGTCGGCGCCGCCTTCGACAATTTTCCGTAAAAAAACGATTTGATCCTGCCACTCCCGGACGGCCACGTTGAAGTTTTTCAATCGCGGAAGCCGCGACGCCAGTTCCGTCAACTCATGGTAATGAGTGGCAAACAGCGTCCGGGCGCCGATCTGATGGTGCAGGTGCTCGATGATGGCCCATGCAATGGAAAGTCCGTCAAAGGTGCTGGTTCCCCGGCCAATCTCGTCCAGCACGATCAGGCTCCGTCGCGTGGCGTTGTTCAGAATGTTGGCCGTCTCGGTCATTTCCACCATGAACGTGCTCTGCCCGCGCGCGAGATCATCGCTGGCGCCGATGCGGCTGAAGATGCGATCAACCAAGTCAATCCGCGCCTCGGCGGCCGGCACGAAACTGCCCGTGTGCGCCAGCAACACAATCAACGCCACCTGCCGGATATAAGTGGATTTGCCGGCCATGTTCGGCCCGGTAATCAAGGCAATTTGGGGAAAGTTGGCGGAGGCATCGGGCTGCGGTTGGCCGGCGAGAGGCGCGGCACATGCGCTGGAGAGGGCGGTGTCGTTGGGCACGAAGCGCTCGTCCAGGTTTTGTTCAAGCGCGGGATGGCGTCCATCGCGGATCCAAATGATGCCGTCGTCGCCAACTCGCGGGCGCGCGTAATTCTGCAACCGGGCGGTTTCAGCGAAACAAGCCAGGACATCCAGTTGGGCCAGTGCGCCCGCCGATTGTTGAAGCACTTTCAACGATTCGAGCGCCGTTTCGCGCACGCGCTGGAAAATATCGTATTCCAGCTTCACGCACCGCTCCTGCGCCCCGAGAATTTTCCCTTCCATCTCCTTGAGTTCGGGCGTGATAAACCGCTCCCCGTTCGCCGTGGTTTGTTTGCGGATGTAATGGGCGGGCGCCTTGCCCAGATTGGCTTTCGTCACTTCGATGTAATATCCAAAAACAGAATTGAACCGCACTTTGAGCGACGAAATTCCCGTGCGCGCTATTTCGTCCGCCTGCAATTTGGCTATCCATTCCTTGCCGCCGCGCGTTGCATGGCGCAGTTCATCGAGCGCGGCGTCAAAACCGTCCCGGATCATCCCGCCTTCCTTCACAGCCGGCGGGGGGTCGTCCTCGATGGCCCGTGAAACCAGTTCCACCAGGGCCGGGCAGCCGGAAACCTGGGCATTCAATCTTTCAATCAAGAACGGTCCCGTTACGGCGCCGCCGGCCGTTTCCTCGCGGATGAGAGACATTGCCGGCGGCGGCGCGGTCAGGTTTGAGAGGATATCTTTTAATGCCGGCGCCTGTTCCAGCGCCGTCCGGAGCGCCGCCAAATCGCGCGCGTTGCCGCTGCCCGAACCCAGCCGGCCCAAAGTGCGCTCCAGATCACGGACGGCAGGGAGTTGCGCCCGGAAATTCTCCAGGTTCCCTGGATTGGCGATGAACGTCCGCACGGCCTCCTGCCGTTCGCCAATCGCGCCGGTTGTCGCCAGCGGTTGCGAGAGCCACTGGCGCAGGAGGCGCGCGCCCATGGGGGTCACCGTCCGGTTCATCGCGCCGTAAAGGGAGGCATTCCTGGGCGAATCGGCGCGCAGCGGCTCCAGGATTTCCAGGTTCCGCAGCGCCGTGGAATCCAGAACAAGGAAATCGCCGCGCTGATAATAGGAAAGGCGCGTCAGATGGCGAACGTCGCGGCGCAAATGCTGGGTCAAATAATGGAGAATGCCGCCCGCCGCCCCGATGGCCGCCTTTCTTTCCCTTAATCCAAAACCATCCAGCGACGCGACCTGAAAGTGTTCCTGCACGGTGAAGACCGCCGTTTCCGGAGCGAATGTCCAGCCGTCATGGCCGGCCACGGTTTTAAAGGCTGCTCCGAGCGCGTCCTTTACGGCAGTTTTTTCGGCGGGAAAAATAATTTCCGCCGGGCGCACCCGCTCCATTTCAGCGAGCAAGGCCGCCTCGTTTTCCAGTTCCGTGGCGAGAAATTGACCGGTTGTCAAATCCACCAGGGCAACGCCAAAGGCGCGGCCAATCGGATTGACGGCCGCCAGAAAATTGTTCCGTTCGGCGGACAAGAGCCTTTCGTCAAAATGCGTGCCCGGTGAAAGAATTTGCGTGACTTCGCGTTTGACCAGTTTGCCCGGACGCACGTCCTCCAGTTGCTCGCAAATCGCCACCTTGCGGCCGGAACGAAGGATTTTTCCAATGTAACCGTTCGCCGCATGAAACGGCAGGCCGCACATTGGCACGCCGTTGCGCGCGGTCAGCGCGAGGTTGAGAATCTCCGCCCCGGTGTGGGCGTCCTCAAAAAACATCTCATAAAAATCGCCCAGCCGGAACAACAACAAAGCGTCTTTCGGCAGCCCGCCTTTGATGCGGCGATACTGCGCCATCATGGGCGTGAGTTGGGAATCGGCGACGGCCATCGCTGCAAATTAAACGTGTTCGACGCCAAAAAACGAGAAGTTTTGTGCAATTGCGTGCCTAGACTTGAAAGCGAAATTTTAAGATTTTCAATGTCCATGATCTCCCTTCGTTCAATGGGTGGAAAAGCATTTTCGTTGTCATTCCTCCTGCTCCTGGCGTCGCCGCTGGCGGGCGCCGCCCAAACCATGGCGGCGGGCGCCTCCGCTGGAATCAGTCGCGGCGATAACGCCTGGGTTCTGGCCAGTTCCGCCCTCGTGCTGATGATGACGGCTCCCGGCCTCATTCTCTTCTATGGGGGCCTCGTCCGCACCAAAAACGTCCTGTCCACCATGATGCACAGCCTCATCCTGATGGCTGTGGTTTCGACGCTTTGGATGCTCTTCGGCTACAGCATGGCTTTTGCGCGCGGAAACCCGTTTTTTGGCAACCCGACGACCTATCTATTTCTAAACAGGGTGGGCGCGAATCCCAACACCGCCTATTCATCCACGATTCCGCAGGAAACGTTCATGCTCTTTCAAATGATGTTTGCCATCATCACTCCGGCCCTCATCAGCGGCGCCATTGCCGAACGCGTCAAGTTCAAGGCTTATCTTCTCTTTACCATCCTCTGGATGACCGTCGTCTATTTCCCGCTCTGCCACATGATGTGGGGCGACGGCGGATTTTTCAACTGGGCCGGCGGCGGGCGGGTGCCCGTGCTCGATTTTGCCGGTGGCACCGTTGTCCATATCAGTTCGGGCGTCTCGGCCCTTGTCTTTGCGCTGGTGCTGGGCCGGCGCGACGGCTATCCGCGCGAACCCATGATGCCGCACAACGTCGTGCTCTCCCTCATTGGCGCCGGTCTGCTGTGGGTCGGCTGGTTCGGTTTCAATGCCGGCAGCGCGCTGGCGGCCGGCCCGCTGGCCACCAGCGCCTTCGCGGCCACTCATTTCTCGGCTGCCGCCGCCGCGTTAAGCTGGACAACCACGGAATGGCTGCTCAAAGGCAAACCCAGCGTCCTGGGGGCCGCCTCAGGCATGGTGGCCGGCCTGGCAACCATCACGCCTGCGTCCGGATTTGTCACCGTGCCGGCCGCATTTTGCATCGGGTTGGCCGGCGGCATCGTCTGTTATTTCGCGGTCACAAGTCTCAAGGCCGTCTTTCGGTATGACGATTCGCTGGATGTCTTCGGCGTGCATGGCATCGGCAGCACGATTGGGATGTTGATGGTCGGTTTTCTGGCCGATGTCCGCGTCAATCCCGCCATCGGGTCGGCCTTTACGAGAAACGGCGCCGTCATTTCGCTGGCCGGCGGCCCAAACCAGTTTTTGAATCAACTTCTGGCCGTCCTGTTCACCATTGCGCTGGCCGCGGCTGGCACGTTTGTTATCCTCAAAGTTGTCGGCGCCGCCACGGTCCTGCGCGTGAGCCAGGAGGATGAAAGCATCGGTCTGGACCTTTCGCAGCACGGCGAGCGCGCGTATAATGAATGAACGTTATGAAAAAAATTGAAGCCATCATCAAGCCGTTCAAGCTCAGCGAGGTCAAGGATGCCCTCAACGAATTGGGCATCCAGGGAATGACCGTGACCGAGGTCAAGGGCTTCGGCCGCCAGAAAGGCCACACCGAAATTTACCGCGGCAGCGAATACACGGTGGATTTTCTGCCCAAGATCAAAATCGAAACCGTCCTGGCCGATTCCCAGGTGAAGGCCGCCGTCGAGGCCATCGTCAAGGCCGGCAAAACCGGCAAAATCGGCGATGGCAAAGTCTTCGTCTGGACGATTGACGAAGCGGTCCGCATCCGCACCGACGAACGCGGCGAAAGCGCCGTGTAGTCTGGTAGTACCGGGTTAAGTATCAGTCATCAACGCCCCAAATCGGATGCCCCGCGTGCTGACGCGCAATTCAGCAAATCCGAATTCCTCCATGACCAATTCGTAAATCAGAATGCCGTAAAGCATCACGTCCGCCCTCGACGCCGGGAGCCCGGGTATTTCCCTGCGCTGGGCCAGCGGCAGCGCCCACAGCCGCTTGCGTTGCGACCGGATTTGTTCCATGGACAACCGCGCCCCTTCGATCAGGGCGCGATCGTAGTGGTCCAATTTCAATTCAATCCGGGCCAGGATCGCCGCCGTGCCGCCCGTTCCAACGAGCCGAACCACGGACGTTTTTTTCTCCTGCTGCAAGGCCGGCTCCAGCGTCTGCTGCACGCGGTCTTTTAAGAAATGCCGGACCCAGGCCCATGTTCTCAGAAGTTCCTCCATCAGGGGCGGATCGCTCTGCGGAAATTGTTCCATGCACCGCACTGTGCCCAGCGGATAGCTTTCGGCAAATTTGGCCTTTCCAGCCCTGCCCATGATGAATTCCGTGCTGCCGCCCCCCACGTCCAGCAACAACATTGCCGCCGAATCCATCCCCACCCCTCGAAACGCCCATTCCGCCTCCTGCCGGCCCGAAATAATTTCCAATGCCAGACCCGAAGCCTCCTGGATGGCCGAGAGCAGGTCGCCGGCATTCCGCGCGTCCCGCGCGGCGCTGGTGGCAATGACGCGCACCGTCGCCGCGCGCATCTCGCGCGCCGTCCGCCCAAAATTCGCCACCGTCCGCGCCGTGGCCGCTATGGCGTCGGGTTGCAAGAGGTGGTTCCGGTAAAAATCCCTGCCCAGCCGCGTTTGCCGGCTCTCTTCGTGAACCGGCTGCGCCTCGCCGCACACGTCCGCCACCAGCAACTTCACCGAGTTGGTCCCCACGTCAATGACTGCCCGCCTGACAGTTTCCATGAAAATATCCTACACGCCTTTTATGAGCGTTTGAAGAAATACTGCATTCGGTTAAATTGGCGCATGTTTATTTTTATTCTGCGCCACGGAATCGCCCTGGACCGCGAACAATGGAATTCCAATTCCGATGCCGGCCGCCCGCTCACCGCCGAGGGAGAGCGCCAGCTTCAAACCAGCGCCGCCGCGATGAAACGCATGGGACTTCAATTCGATGTCATTTTGTCCAGCCCGTTCGAGCGCGCCAAACGAACCGCTCAAATCGTCGCCCAAATTCTGCGCCTCGAAAAAAAGCTCCAGTTGACC
Organism: Verrucomicrobiota bacterium; assembly: GCA_028872915.1. Lineage (GTDB taxonomy): Bacteria > Verrucomicrobiota > Verrucomicrobiia > Limisphaerales > UBA11358 > UBA11358. The sequence goes on along the minus strand of JAGWNY010000001.1, from coordinate 15,352 downwards.
CGGCATTTGCAATCGGATGGCGATCCAAAAAAACTGGTCCGCCAAATCACCCGGCTCAAACCATCGCCGCGGCGTTTGTTGCTGGTGGGACATGAACCGTATTTGTCCGGGTTGATATCCGTCCTGGCCACGGGCAAGAAAAAGATGAAGACGGCCTTTGAAAAAGGCGGGCTGTGCTGCCTGGAAACGGGCGCTCTGGAACACGACCGCTGCGCCCGCTGGCTATGGCTGCTGACGCCCGCGCAAATGGCCCAAATGGCCTGATCAGCCTATCCCACCCGAAACGAAAGTTTGCAGATGGCATCCTTCCCAAAACTATGCTGCAACCGGTCCAGGATTTCCTTCCTGCGATAGCGCACAATTTCCGAAAGCCAGGCGCTGCTGTCCACGTTCACAAACAACGTTCCCCGCCGCAGGCCCGCCGGCTGCGCATGCGCCACAATGACCGGGTCCAGCAGCGAGTTCCAGACCTTCACGATTTCCACCTCGCCCCGCCGGGTGTCCATCTTCAAATCCGCCAGAACTTTTGCGACCAGATCGCCGGCTCCCCGCGCCGGCGGCAGTTGCTCTGTCTCCGCGTCAATCCCCCGCCACTGCGCCAGCACGGCCCTGCGAGCTGAAGATTTGGATTTTTGCGGCATGGGCCGGACAATAACCGGCGGGCCAACGGATGCGCCAGAAATTTCGGAGATTGCGCGCGGCTGGTCGTGGCCGGGGTCGCATGGAAACCTTCGACCTGCAAAGTTGGATGCGCATTGGGGGCATGAACCGCAGGGCTGCGGGTCCACTATAGGCAAAATCACGCAAAACCACTCAAAATTGACGGGGGCCTGGGCGGTTCATTTCCGGCCCTTCCCGGTCCGGGATGTCAAAGAGCAGGCCCGCGAGGGCTTTCGGGTGCAAGAGTAACATGCCGCGTAGAACAATGCAACAACAATTTTATAATTTTTTCGGGACGCGGGCATTGCTCAAAGGCGCTGGCAACAGCCGAAGGACACCGTGTAAACGAAGGCTCACGCAACGGCCGCAACGGTCGCGAAGGGGCTGCCATTTATTTTGTTTCTTATGCACTGCAATGTTTCAAAATCTTTCATTGGCGGGAAGATTTTTTCACGCGGCAATCGCCAGAGTGATTTCCTGCCACCTGTTTTTCAATGAACCAGTTTGTTGTATTCCTCGCGCGTTCCGATCCAAACCCATTCCACACCGCCGCCAATTGTATGTCCCAGTGCGCGGTAATGGTCGCCGACGCGAACAGAAAACCTTCCGCCCCCGCCGCCAAGATTTTTGAAATCCAGCGATGGATGGGAAGGGTTGTCGCACCAAAGCGGGTAATTCTTTGCCGCCAGTTGGCGGACGGGTTCCGGCAGACCGCTGTAACATTTCCAAAACCGGCGGGCGGCTTTGGAGTTCATTTTTTGGGCCAGTCGCGGAGCGAACCGGCCGCGCGCTCGGCCTCGGCTTCGTCAAAGAGAAAATCCAGCTTGCCGGCGTCAGCGTCCCGTTGCATCTGCCGCGTCCACAATTCGTGATGACGCGCGCTCACCCACGACGCGAGCCGGACAAAATCAGACGGGGTGAGTTGTTCCGCCGCCTGTTCAATTTCTTCGACCGTGTTCACGTTTTTGAAACCAGCCCATTTGGGAAAACAATCAAGTGGCTTTGAGAGTCCCACGAAGTCAACGGGTTCTTATTCACAGCTTCGCCATGGTATTGTTCGGGAGGGTCGTTCAGGCGGGGGGCTTGATTGCAAAGGCCGGGAGTGAGCCACTGCCGCGTTCAGAGGCGGCGGCGGTATTCCGCCAGGAGGCGGTCGCTGTAATCCTGCCAGGTGTTTTGAACAGTCGCTCCGCGCCAGGCGGCCTCGCCCATCCGCTCATTCAGCCCGCGGTCGGTTGCCAGACGGAGCATTGCGTCGGCGATCTGGCGCGCATCGCGCGGCCGCACGATGAATCCCTCGGCGCCATCCGTCACCGCGGTGGATGCGCCACTTTCGTAGCTGGCGATGACGGGCAGGCCGGTGGCCATGGCTTCGGGAATGACCCGCGCAAAGCCTTCTTCAAGGGACGGGAACACGAAGGCCGTGCAGGTCCGAAGCAAAGCGGCAAGTTCCGCATGGGGCAGATGGGGATAATGGATGAAGCTCCCTTCCCATTTGGACCTTTCACGCCGAAAATCGGGCCGATACCCGCCCACGCAGACCAACTCGGCTTCGGGCATCTCCCGTTTGACCATTTCAAAGGCGCGAAAGAGGTATTGATGGCCCTTGCGGAGCGTTATCATGCCAACGCTGATGAACCGCGGCCGTTCGGGCGGTTTTTCGCGCTTGCTGAATATGGACGTGTCCACGCCAAAAGGGCAGACGAAACATTTCGCGCCGGGGACGCCGTTGGCGAGCATCGTGTCGCGCACAAAGTCCGATGGGCACAGAACGAGGTCGGCCCGTTCCAACTCGCGGTTCATGCGCGCAAACGCCCAGCGTGGCAGGGGCACCTTTTCCCCAGGGCACCAGATGTCGCACTCGCGCTGCCAGTAGCCGTAGTAAGTGGTCGGGTGGCTGTTGGGCGCTTCCAGCACCTTGAGCGCGCGCCGGCCCGCCCGATCAAAAAATTCCGTGCCGAATCCCATGATGGCATGGACGACGTCGCATGGCGGCCACGCCTGGCGCTTGACCCATAGCCGCCAGGCGGGAAAGAGGGCATAAAATGGCTTTTCCACCCAGCAGGATTCGGGCGTCAAATGATAAAACGGCTTCATCAAGAGATGAAACGGCCAGCAGCGGCGGAAGAGTTGCGGCGAAACGCCGGCGCCGTTCTTGTTGGAAATCCAAAGACCCGCCAGCGCGCCACGGGCTTCGAATCCCCTGGCGGTGGTCGGCAGATGCCAGCCGCCGCAGGCGCCCAGCAACACAGTTGGAACGGCGGCGTTGTTCATGCCGTCCATGGAATGGCGGCCAGCAGTTTTTTCAGGCGGGGCGTCGTGGCGTCGAATGAAAAAGGGCTTCGGACGGCGCCGATACTTCGGCCCCAGAGTCGAACTTCGGCTATCATTGTTTATCTCCCGATTGCCATTTTTTTGCCGAAGGCGCGACCGGCTTGGCTGTGGAGGCGCGCTGCCGTTTTCTTCCGGCCATTTTCAGTTGCGCGACCGGGCTGGGCACTGGTTCGGGGACGAGGAGATCAAGGCGTTCAATCACATCAAGCACACGGCACACGCGGATGAACCCGGACAATTGCATTGCCACCGCAGCTGCTTCCAACCGTTCCACCGTGCGTTTCGAGACGCCGGCTTGCGTGGCCAGTTGAGCTTGCGTGAGGTTGCGATCCAGCCGGATTGTGGCCAACCGCCCGCCCAGTTCACCGAGAACGAGTTCGTCCGTGGCTTGTTTGGTTATTTTCATAACGCGCCATTTATGGCGAATTAAAGGTTGAAGGTCAATTAAATCGTCATAAAAGACGAATTTAATATAAACTCAAATCGTTATTTGGGGCGATGGCGTCCGGCCCGACCGACACGCGCTTCGCGGGCGCTCGTCGTGAGCGGAATTTTGCGGCCGCAAATGCGGCGTGTTTCCGTTTGCGGAACGGCGGCAATCGTTGCACACCGACTTTGTTCCAGCCGCCGCTTCGTGTGTGTTCCGCCTTGCCAAGAACGCCAACAATCACGGACAATCGGCGCTCCGGTCATGCGCATTGCCTTTTGCCTGGAATACCCCCTTGCCACTTGCGGCGGCGCCAGCGTGCTTGTCAATACGCTGACTCGTGAATTGAGGGGGCGCGGATGTGAAATTGTTCTCGTTTCGCCCGACGCGGAAGGGACCCTCCTTGACGCGGGAGCGGACGGAGGAATTCAGCGTCACATTTCGTTTGATTCCGCGCGAATTTTTCGTCCCGCCGCAAAGTGTCTGGCATTCCAGACAACGGAAGCGGGCGTGGGCCTGGCGCATTTTCACCTGGGCGGCCAAATGCATGGTCGAAACGCAGGGCACGCCCAACCGGCTCATGACTGAGCTTCGACATCGGGTTGCGCTTGTATCGGGCAGTGTGCCGCTTGGCGGGTCCACCACGTTCCTCTGCAACCTGGGGGGCGGGCTGGTTGACAGGGGGATTCCGGTTGAGGTGCTGAGTTTTGAAGCGGCAAATCCGTTGGGAGCGGATTTCCAGCGGGAGAACGTTCCTGTTTTTTGCTGCGACAGGGGCATGATTTTTGAGGACCAGATGCGGATGGTCCTGATGCGGTTGGGGGAGTTCAGGCCGACGGTTGTGCTGGCGACGCTCTCCGCGATTTCGTTCGAGGTGCTGCGTTATCTGCCGCCGGGCGTTTTTCGTGCCGGTGTGGGACAGGCCGATCACTCCCTGGTTTATGAGATGATGCGGCATTATACGCCGGACATGGATTTGGCCGCGATGGTGTCGCAGGCGATGAAGGCAAAGGCGGAGGCGATCAAGGACTTTGCGCGGTCGCGCGTGGCCGCTTTGCCCTACGGAGTGCCCATGCCCGACAAGGCGCCTGGCCGCCCGGCGGCAGGGCCGCTGCGAATTTTGTATCTGGGGCGGCTGGACCGCGTGCAAAAGCGGGCGCATCTCTTTCCACAAATTTTCGAGCAATTGAAGGCGTCCGGCATTTCGTTTCATTGGACCATGGCTGGAGAGGGGCCTGAAAGGGCGAATCTGGAACGGCTGATGGCATCCACGGCGAATCAGCGGGTTGAGTTCACCGGCGCGGTTCCGTATTCGGATATTGGCGCGGTTTTGCAATCGCACGATATTTATTTGCTTGCCTCGGATTTTGAGGGACTGCCCTTGAGCCTGCTTGAGGCAATGGGTCATGGGCTTGTTCCCGTCGTCAGTGATTTGGAAAGCGGCATTCGGGAGGTGGTGGACGCGACGAATGGCATGCTCGTGCCGGTGGATGACATTGCCGGCTACGCTCGCGCCATCATCCATTTGCACGGGCATCGGGATGAACTGGCGTCGAAATCGGCGGCAGCGCGGGAGCGGGTGAGAAGGGAATTTTCGGTTACGGCCATGACGGAGCGGTGGCTGAGCCTGTTTCCGAAAACGATTCCGGTTATCGAATGGCCGGAACGATGGAAGATCAAGCCGCCGCTGGTTGTGGGGCATTCTCTCCGGTTTTCGCCGCCGATACGGGTGCTACGGCGGCTGGCGAAGCGATTCAGGACTTGATTTTTTGGGCCAGAATCAGACGACCCGAAAGCGGTGGGTCACTTCACATCCAAGATACTTTCCACGGCTTTCATAACCTGGTCCACGGAGATTTCCTTCATGCAGCGGATGTCATAAGGACAGCCGGTAAGCCAATGTTTGATGGGGGTTTCGTGGTGGCAGAAAGAACAGGGCAAGGCCGCATAAACACCCTTGGACGGCGTGCCAACCGGAAGGCGAAATTCGGGATTCACGGCGCCGAAAACTCCCAGCGTCGGCGTGCCGACCGTCCCGGCAAGGTGGAGCAGGCCCGAGTCAATCCCGATCAGCAGGCGGCATTGCGACAAGACCGCCGCAACGGCGACGAGTTCCAAATTTTCAGGCATTGCCTGAACGTCCTCGAAACATTGAACCGGCAGGTCGAGTTGATCTACACGCGTGGGGGCGCAGAAATGGATGAGCCTGCCCTGAAATCGTTGTTTGATGCGCCGGACGATCTCGCGCCAACTCTCCGCCGGGAGCTCGCGCACGGGCCAAGTGCGGCCGCTATGGAGGGCTATGATGGGTTCACCGGGGCGGAAGCCAAACCGGCGGGCGACCGCCTCCCTGATCCCGGTTGGAATGGAAATCCGCGGCTGCCAATTTTCCACCGGCAAACCGCAATCTTTCAAAAAGACCCGCGCGAGATGCAACTTCTTCCCGCCCTGTTTTTGCTCGTCGCTCGTATGCGGTTCATAATGCCTGTCCACCAGCCACGCGGCCCTTTCCTTCGGAATGTCCAGCCCCCGCGGAATGCCGTAAACTGCATCAATTTCATGGCAATATTTCAGGAGGTCGGCCAGGGGTTGGGCCGTGGCAAATATAACGAGATGTTTCGGATATTTCTCCTTCAAGGCGCGGTAGGCGGGAATGCAACAGATGACGTCGCCAAGCCCGCTCACCCGTTCGAGGACGATCACCCGCTTCCAACGCTGTAGGCGGACAAAGAACAGGTAAATGAGAAAGGGTATCTTGTAAAGCGCTCTCACTATTTTGGAAACCAAAAGCGAGCTTGGATCAGCCCGGCGACGCCCTGACTGCCGAGAGTTTTTCAAGCACGACGGCGAAGGAATATTCGCCCAAATTCGGATAGGCAGCAACCTCCCGCAGGCATGGCAGCCTGGCAATCAGTGGCCGGAGAGCCGCCAGCGAAAAATGATCCATGGAGTGGTGTGGATTTGGGCCCTGTCCATTTTTCCGGCACGCGTTTAGGTATCTCTGTTGGTCCGGGAGCAGCAAGACCATTCGCCCACCAGGTTTGAGCGCGCGGGACCATTCCGCGAGGATCGTGATGATTTCAGGTTCTGGAAAATCCTCAAGGAGATGAGACGAATAGACAAAATCAAGAACGTCATCTCCGAACCAATGGAGGTTGCGGCAATCGCCGCCCAATTGGACCTTGAAAGGCCCTACGCTGGTGTAGGGAGTGGGAAGGTCAACGCGAATTGCCTCCGCGGAGATAGGATCGCCACCAAAGCCAATATCACAGCCATAGCCCTGGCAATACGGTTGCAGTAAATCGCGGTGCCGGGAGGTTTCACTCCGCACGGGCCGTCGGTGAATTTCGACCTCATAGCCGAGACGCAAGGCGGCGTTCACAAGAAATTGTTTCATTTTGGCTTTCATACTTCGGAGCGTCCCGCGTGTTTCAGAGCGGCGAAAGCGGGGAGCGATTCCCGGCCGCTTCTTTCGGCCTGCGACGAAATTTCAGCGCGAGCGGGTACCAGAGGGGGACTTGCGGCTCATTCGCCGAGGGACGCATCTGAATCCCCAGACGGCGCAGAAGGCGGCGGCCCAGGCTTCCATAGCGGAAGGCGCCCTCGCTCCAAATTGGCGACTTGGCGATCCGGTCTGGATAAAAGTTGGTGAGAGGTTCAAACATTTCGGACAGTGTTCGCACGGTAAGCTGGTATTCAAAGAAACAATCCCGCGCGTGATATTCCAAAGTCGCAACAAAGGTATCACCGCCAAAGGATTCGTTGATAGCCCGGACGATGCCGCAGCGCACGTCGTGCGGGATATGTTCAAAAACTGAAATCGAAGCCACGTGAGAGACTTGTGGGATTTTCGTGAATAATTCCGCAAGAGTGTCGTAGCATCCAAGGCGACGATGGAATTTGATGTTCGCCGTGTCCTTTCCTTCGCCGACGTTCATGTCCAGAACATGAACCTCCCGGACATGGGGCGCAATGACCCGTGTGAAGAAGCCCGCGCCGGTGGCGGGTGAGCCGCCGCCAATGTCCAACACCACGGAGTCGGGTGTCAGGTCCAGTAATTCAATCGCCTGATGATATTCCCAGAAACGCTGGCTTAACTTGCCGCCGCCATAAACTTTCCCATCCCATTCGGCGGGATAGTCAGGGGCGCCATAGCATTGCCAGAGGCTCGCCTTGAGCTTGTCAGTAAGGTTCATCGGATGGCCTCACGTATGGCATGGCGCAAGCATTCCCAGTAATCGCGCCGCTGGTCGTGGCAGGCGCCCGCCCGCTTCGCGAATCATTTCAGGCGGAACGCCCAGGCGCAGGAAGAGAAGGCCGCCGATCAAGCCCGCTGCGGCGCCGTTAACCATCAGACGCCAGAGGACAGGCAGGCCGGAGGTGGCGAACCAGATGACGATGGCAGCCGGAACCAACGCCGCCGCCAGTTTCAAGGACGGCTTTATCCAACCCACGGTCAATTCCAGAAAGCTGACACGGAAGTATTTTTGGCTCCTGCGCAAGCCGAATTGGTAGGAAAAAAAGACCAGGCAGAGCACCGAGGAGCCAACAATGCCCGGAATGCCCCAGCGGTATCCCAACAGCAGAGACAGCAAGACAAAGCTGCAACCCTCCACAAAATAAAGGTAACGCATTCCGCCAATCTGCTTGGTAACGGCGACAAAATTGCAATGAGGCGCCTGCAAAGCGGTGAAGAATATCCACAACCCCAGCAAGACATCGTTTTCGGGGGGCCAGATGATCTTACCGCTTGTCCAAATTCTCACAAACAGGCCGTTACACAGCACAAACATTGTGCCCAGAAATACACCAAGGCTGGCAATCAGGGAAACCAAATTCCTGAAGCGATACTGGAGTCGCTCCATTTCATTTCGCGCGACCATTTCACACAGTCCGGGGCTGGCCGCCGCATACGGCTGAAACATGGAAAGCCGCACAAACGTAAAAACCCTGGTGCCAACCGTCCAGGCCGCGGCAAGTTCCAGGCCCAGCGCGCGCGAGATGATGATGGTCTGGCTGGCCGTGATCAGTTGCGCACCCACGTTCATCAAAAAAACGTCCTTACCGTAAAGAAAGACCTCCTGAAATTGTCTCCATGACATCTTTCCCCATTCGCCTTTTTTTGGCAGAAATCCCAATTGGCGGCAGTTCCAAAGCAAATAGAGGGGAACGATGACGGCGATGATGCCATTGGCATAGACGAAGGAATAAATGCCGCAGCCCATGAACAGGAACAGCACCAGCAAGATCAGCCCCGCCACAAGGCCGAAGATGTTCCGCCAGGTGACAATGTCCATGCGCTGGTGCGCGTAGAGAATGATGGTCAGCGGATTGGCGCAAAAGGTGAGCGCCGCTATCAAACCTTGGATCCGCATCAGGAAAATAAAGAGGGCCTGATATTGCGCGGGAATTTTCATGGCGTCGGCGAGGGCTGGGGAGCCAAAGGTGACGATGGCCAGGACGATTAAACCCTGGACGGCGCTGACCCAGACGGACGTTTTTATGAGCGAACCGTATCCGCCCGTGCCGCGCTCGTCCTTATGATCAATCAAAAACCGGGAGATCGCCTGGTTGACGCCCAAATCCACCAGGGTGAGGTAGCTCATCAACTGGACCAGCACCGCCCACAAGCCGAACTCGGCCCTGGGCAGCCAGTGCAGGATGAGCGGCACGGAGAGGAGGGAATAGGCAACGTTGGCCGCCAGTTGGAGATAACTGGCGGTCAGGTTGCGGGAGAAATTTTTCAGGCGTGACATATCAACGAGCGCTGCGTCATTGGAGCATATCCCGTTCCCGGCGTTCAACTGAAAAACGCGTTTCGGGTAGTGGTATAGTTTCGTTCCCGAAACCTCACTTTGGGCTTGAATCTTTCCTGAATCGGCGCAATGTTGCGTCATGCCTAAACGCTCAAGCAGCGACCTAAACGAGACGGCCTTCCGAATCGTTCAACAATCCACGGGACAGACCTCGCCAGTGCCGGAGCCAATTCCAGCCAAGAATCCCGCCGCCGTCGCTTTGGGCAGACTTGGAGGATTGAAAGGTGGAAAAGCGCGAGCACGTCGCCTTTCTGCGGAACGCTTATCTGAAATCGCACGGAAAGCAGCAAAATCCCGTTGGAAGAAAAGAGCTTAATATACCACGCAAAGATTGTTCTTGCAATAATAGCAAGTTTATGTAATTTTCTTGCAGTGAAGGCAATTCAAAATACAATTCGTGCTGAAATGGCATGAAAATCGCTAAAGCCAATGGCAGAAGAACCGATAGAATGGCAAATCGAAAGCGCCTGTGCGAGTCCTGGAAAATTCAAGAAGTTTTCCAAGAAGCATCGGCAAGAATACGATTCGATGTTTGCCAATCTTGAGAAAATAATGAATTTGTTGAGAAATGGTCACAAAATTGGCGGATTTAGCGTGGGGTTTTTTAGGTCCGAGGGCGAAGGCGTGTATAGAATCGGTCAGACCGGCGTTCCCAGTGCAAAGGAAAGCAGGTTGTATGTATTTCCCGATGAACAGAACCGCGTTATGCACGTCTTAAATATAGGCGACAAAGACAGTCAGCATGATGATGTCAATGAAGCAAAACAAGCGGCGAAAAACATAAAATCAACATTGAGCCAATAATATGAATACAAAATTCAAAAGCGTGGCGGCGGCGGCGGCTCACTTGGCTGAAGATGCCGATGTTGAGGCGTCCGTGAAGAAAGAAATAAAAGGAAACACATTGGTTTCTGTGCTTTTGGAAATGCGAATTGCGAAGGGGCTTACACAAGACCAAATCGCAGAAGCCATGAAATGTGACCCTAGCACGGTTTCAAGAATAGAATCCGGCAATGACCGACAACTAAAATGGTCGGATATTGTTGGATACGTTAACGCCTTAAAGGTGCAAATGGGCATTTTGTTCGATGACGATTCACTTCCCGCCGCAGCAAGAATAAAACAGTGTGTCTTCAAAATAGACGAAGACCTTAAAAAGCTCGCGACGCTGGCGCATGGTGTCGGGGGAGATGATAAAATCGCTCACGCGATCAATCGTTTCTATCGGGAGGTGCTTTTTAATTTTCTCAAACGATTTGAGCAAAATTCGGACAAGCTCAATTCCATAATTAAAATACCATCCAAAACACTGGCTGCCTGCATTCCAGAGCGAGAAATAACACCGCTCCCGCCAGCACCTTCCGAGGCAGCCGAGCCAATTAAATAGTTCGGATTCTGATTGTTCAGAATCAAATGCCAAACTTTTTTGTTGACAATGCTTGATCGGTCAAGCATATTATGGGCATGAATAAATTGAGCAAAGAAGAGCAAGTTCGAGTGGTTGCCTGTCTGGTCGAGGGCAATTCACTCCGCGCCACTGTCCGCATGACAGGCATTCACCGCACGACGATTCAAAAGCTGCTGGTTGAACTTGGCGCGGCCTGTTCCGCTTATCAAGACAAGGTTTTCCGCAACCTGAAATGCAAGCGCGTCCAGTGCGATGAAATTTGGTCGTTTGTTTATGCCAAAGACAAAAACGTGCCGGAAGAAATGCGGAAACAGCCCGGCGTCGGCAGTGTGTGGACGTGGGTTGCGCTTGACCCGGATACGAAACTTGTTCCCTGCTGGTTTGTCAGCAGCCGTGACGCTGGCGCGGCATATCATTTTATGCACGACTTGGCTGGACGGCTGGCCAATCGTGTGCAACTGACAACGGACGGCCACAAGCCGTATTTGACGGCGGTTGAGGATGCTTTTGGTTCGGAAATTGATTATGCGACGCTGCAAAAGATTTACGGCGTTGCGCCGGAACAGGGTGAAGTCCGCTATTCGCCAGCGCAATGTATGGGCGCACGCAGGGCGGTCGTTTTGGGCAATCCTGATTTCCGGCACGTTTCGACCAGCCACACGGAACGGCAAAACCTGACGATGCGGATGCAGATGCGGCGGTTCACGCGGCTGACGAATGCTTTTTCAAAGAAGATTGAGAATCACGAAGCAGCGGTTGCCCTGCATTATATGCATTACAATTTCGCCCGCGTTCACCAGACCTTGCGCGTCACGCCAGCGATGGAGGCGGGTATTGCTGATCACGTTTGGGGTTTGGAAGAAATTGTGAATTTATTGAAATAATCCAATAAAAATGCCTCTTTTAATTTTTGACTGAGACTTGAAAACTGATAAAATTGTGCTATAGGCGAACGCGAATTTATGTTAATGCATGACACAGAAATCTTGAAGGCCATCGAAGGCAAAAGTTTGTTCATCACACCTTTTTCTCCAAACAAACTCAAAGGGGCCAGTTACGATTTGAGCCTTGGCCGGGAAGCTTTGGTCAGCAACCGCGATCAAAAAGTTTTGCTTGGATCGGATCAAGTCGGCAGTTTGAATTTGGAAGCGGGAGACTTCGCGCTGGTGCTCACAAAAGAGTCTCTGAAATTCCCATTAAATATGACCGCATCCATTGGGATGCGTAGCGGTTTGGCGCGCATGGGATTGATTCTGCTTCACGGAATGCAAATTGATCCGGGATTTGAAGGTCATTTGCGTTTCGGTTTATACAATGCTTCTCCGCGCAAAATCACGCTGGATTACGAAGATGAAATTTGCATGATTGAGTTTCACAAACTCTCTGGAAATGCTTCCAAGCCAGCGCCACGTAACGAGGATTTGATCCAAGGCCGTATTCCTGAAACAGATCGGGCATTCTTGAGGTCGCTGGAAACAACAAGCTTAAGTGAGGTCGCTCAAAATCTTCGCACAATGTCCCAGAGCGTTGACACATTGAGCAAAGAAATGACCACGTTTGCCACCATCCAAAACAGATTTATCATTCCCGGCATTTTGGCGATTTTGGTTGGGGTGGTGGTCGCCATCATCACCACACTGGTAAAGCGTTAGGCAAACTATACCACTACCGCGTTTCGGGAACGCTTGACAACCCGCGCAGGGCGGGGAAATTGCGCAATGACTCGGAAAAATAAGCCCGACGCACGCAACGAGAGGCCAAACAAGCCGCGGCCGAAAATGGCGATCCGCATCCCCATCCATTTAACCTTGCTCCGCGATGAAAAGTGTGTATTTTTGAGTTGTGAAAGCAACGCTGACAGAATTGCGCCGGGAAACATCCCGGATCGTCCGTGCAGCCGATGAAGGCCAGGAAGTGATCCTGACCGAGCATGGCCAGCCCCGTTTTCGGCTTCAGCCCATCAAATCGGTGGACCGGAAGGCAGCGCTGGCATTGCTCAAGTCAATGGGGCCAATTGAACTTCCTCCCCGCAAGTGAAGTTTCTTTTGGACAACAATGTCCTATCGGAATGGTGGAAACCAAATTCGGATCAGAACGTCGTCGCCTGGCTTGAGACGGCGGAATGGTTTATTCCGACACCAGTGATTGCTGAAATCCAGGAAGGGGCGGAGGCTGCTCCAGGCCAAGCCCGGAGAATTTTTCTGAATAGGAAATTGGATGAATTAACCGCGAATTTTCGCGCACTGATTTTGGATTGGGACTGGGAAACGGCGCGCATCTGGGGCCGGCTCAGGCGCTCTTCGGGAGTCAAACGCCAGCCGCAGCCACTTTGGGACAGCCTGATTGACGCGATGGCGGTCCGCCACGATCTGATTGTTGCCACGCGGAACTCCGCGGATTTCCGGCACGCGAAAATCTTTTCTCCCTGGGATTTCAGGGCCTGAGAAATTTCCCTGGCGGCGAGTCCGGCTGAAGGATGCCTCTGGCCGTTCCGCCTGGATCGCGGTTGAAAGCCTGAAAGCCAGTCTCCGGAACGAACGTCTTCTGGTCAACACAGCCCTGACTCGAGCGAGGCACTTTTTCTGGTTTTTGCGACGCCGGCTGGCGCGCGAGCGTCCTTCAACCCGGCGCCCTTTAGCGGGACGTTTGAAGGACTTCGTTGTAGAGTTCCAAGAACCGATTCCCCATCAACGCCGGCGATAGATAATCCCGCATTTTCGACAATGTGGCCGGGTCCACGCGGCCCTGGCTGAAGAGCGGATGGCGGCATGCGGCGCGAATGGCCTGGAGCAGTTCCGTAACGTCTCCGGGAGGGAACAACAGGCCGTTGCGATCCGGAATGACGTAATCCGGTATGCCGCCGACCTGGCTGCCGATCACCGGAACTCCGGCCACCACGGCTTCTTTCACGGAATTGGGGCTGGAGTCCACGCGGGTAGGGAAAATCATCATGGTGGCGGCGGCCATCTCGGTGGCAACGTCGGCGGGGCGCAGGTCTTGTTTAAAGCGAATGCGTTGCCAGAGGGCGGCTGACGTGACCGTCCGTAGATGACCGAGGAAGGTTGGGTCTGGGTTGTCCACAATCAGCAATTCGAAATTGATTTCATCCCGCATCTGGTCCAGGGCCGAAAGGAGCAGGTCGGTTCCCTTGCGATGGGAGACGTTGGCAACGTGGATAAAGCGAAAGGGGCTGATTTGCGGTCTGCGTTCCAGCCGGTGGAAAATCCAGTCGGGAGCGTGCTCGATCTGGCGAACGTTCAGGCGGGGCCAGCGCTGGCGAACAAATTGCAGCACAAAAGACGATTCCATGGTCACAACCGGAGCGCGCGGCAGGCACCGTTTTTCCAGCCAGGCGGCGAGACGGTTGTAGGGATTGAGCGGCACGTGTTCGCCGTACCAAGCCAGCAATCCTTGGAGAGTGACAACGGAGGGATATTTCAGGCGGGAGGCGACCGAGGCGGCGCCGTTTTCGGTGCCCCAGGCGTGGACAACATCCGGTTGGATTTCCGCCAACTTGCGCCGGATCAGCCACGTGTCGAACCAGAACAACGATGGCGCGCGCCAGCCGCCGGGAGTTTTAATGAGATGAAACGTCACGCCGCGGCGCTTGAATGTGAGATTCCGTTCGAACTCCTTTCGCAATACCAAGATGTGCAAGCGGAGACCGGGGACATTCTCCAGTTCCTGGAGCAGCACGCGCTGCCATGAGGCGGGGTGCTGGCGCGGCAATCGCAGGACGGTTTCGGGCGCGTCAGGCAGCCATTCGACGGGAAAATATGAAAACCATGCGATGACAGGTGGGTGTTCCGGCGTCATTTGTCGTGCGTTCAGGATAAGAATCCAGTTGGAGAGCTAAAGAACAAATGGCTGGCGACATGCTAGCGTGCTGTAACAGTGCTGGCTTTACAATGGTTGACCTTTTCTAAGATTTGGTCGACGCGTTTGGTCCAGATAAAGGGCTTGGGGTTTTGATTGTTGGTTTCGACGTAGGATTGGATGGCTTCGATCAAGTCCTTCACGCTTTTGAAGACCCCGCGGCGAATCCGTTTCCGGGTGATTTCACCGAACCACCGCTCCACCAAATTCAACCAGGATGAACTGGTGGGAATGAAATGCAGGTGGAACCGCTTGTGCCGGGCAATCCATTGTTTGACCTTCGGATGCTTGTGCGTGGAATAGTTGTCCACGATCAGATGCAGGTCCATTCCTTCGGGGGTGTCCCGGTCCACCCGCCGCAGAAACTTGAGAAATTCCTCGTGGCGGTGGCGATCAAAGCAGGAGCCGATGACCGTGCCATCCAGCACATTGAGCGCCGCAAACAACGTCGTGGTTCCGTGGCGAAGGTAATCGTGAGTCATCGTTCCACAGCGTCCCTTTTTCATCGGCAAACCTGGCTGAGTTCGATCCAGCGCCTGAATCTGGGATTTTTCGTCCACGCACAAAACCATCGCTTTATCAGGTGGATTCAGATACAAACCAACCACGTCGGTGAGTTTCTCCACAAACTGCTTGTCGCGGGACAGCTTGAAATTGCGAACGCGATGTGGCTGCAAACCGTGGCAGTCCCAGATCCGGGCCACCGTCATGTGACTGACCCCAAATCGCTTCGCCAAAGTCCGACTGCTCCAATGGGTGGCATCCTCGGGTTGGGTATGGAGCGTCGCTTCCACGATCGCCTTGATTTGATCGTCCTGGGTGCGTTGCGCA
>JAGWNY010000070.1 GCA_028872915.1 Verrucomicrobiota bacterium | reverse complement strand
GAAGTGCGCCGCCGCATCCGGACGATGTGCGCCTTCACCACCCGCAACAGTTGTGAACGCATCCTTTTCAGCGTCTTTGACCGTATGAACATTTACTGGGATCAACACCCTCTCAAACCTTTTACACAATTGTCGTGACACTACCAAAAAAATCGGCCAGGCTCAAAAAACTCGCGTTCGGCAACAAAAGGCAGCACATTGTCCATGGACGCCTGTGAAAAGAATCGCCGGCTTGTTACTTTTGTTCGTGCTTGTTCCGGCCTGCGGCCGGACGGCGCCGGTATTCTGCTGCCGTTATCCGATCCGCAGTTTTGCCGGCGGCAACGCAAACCTGACGCTGCTTTTTTCCTGGTGGACGAACCAGCCCGCCACGCCCCGACCGCTGGGAGCATGGAAACGCGTGGTGGGAGTGAAAACCGGTGAAACGGAAAGGGCCTGGGTGGTGAATGCCCGTGTCTATAAGACGCCAGGCTCATCCGTTTCGGCGCGGATCGTTCTTGAAAATCCGCCCATCGCCGAGGAGAGGCAATTCGAGGCGCTCACCAACCAGATCGCCGCCTATCAAGCGGCTCTCGACAGGGATCGGAGCGCCCGCGCCGCCGCCAGCAAGGCACGGCAGGAAAATGAAGCCATCGTCCGCCGTTTGCGGCGGAGCCGCTTCAAGTACGACTTGGTAGTCCGCCACAATTGGGGCGCCGCCCTCGATGCCGCCCGGATGACCAACGATTTGACGCGGGAAAAACAGGCTCAAGAGTCGTTGAACGCCCTGGAGCAATCTCTCAAGGCCATTCCCAATGCCAACGGCCATTATCAGGTGGATTGTTTTGCGCTGGATACGGGCCGTGTGCGGGACGGAATGCCCGTCTATGACATGGGCGCCGTGCCATCGCCGCGGTGATTATTGCGGGTCGTCGCGGGTTTCCACCCGGCTGGTCACCTGCCCGGTTTTCAGGCGGGTTTTCAGCCGCTGGCCGGCTTTGATGCGGCGCGCGTCCCGGAGGACCTGGCCGGTGGCGGCATCCAGCGTGATGGAATAGCCGCGGCCCAAAACCTGTTCCGGGCAAAGGGCGTTTAGCCGCCGTTCGAGTTGCCGCAATTGTTCGCGCCGCTGTTTGAGAAACTGGGATGGCCGGATACGATGAAGGCGTTTGGCGGTGTTTTCCAGGCGCAGCCGGAATTGCCGCGTTTCCTGCCGGGCGCGGCGCAACAAGGCGCCGTGGAGGTCATCCAGCCGCTGCTGCCAGTCCTGAATTTTCCGCCGCGGATGGGCGCGATCCAGCCGCTCTCCAGCGTGCCGGAGCAAAAATTGTTTGCTCGAAAACTGCTGGCGAAACAATTGCCGCATTCGCTGGCCGCATTGGGACAAAAACCGGCAGCTTGAAACGAAGCCTTCGGTGATTATTTCCGCGGCGGCGCTGGGCGTGGCGGCGCGGGCGTCGGCCACGAAATCAGCAATGGTAAAGTCAATTTCGTGGCCGACAGCCGAAATGACCGGCAGGGCGGATTCAAAAATGGCCCGCGCCAGGGTTTCCTCGTTGAAGGCCCACAAATCCTCAAACGAGCCGCCGCCGCGGGTCACGAGGATCAAGTGCAGCCGCCCGTTTTTTCCAAATTCGTTGAGCAGGTGGATGGCGGAGGCAATGTCGCGCGCGGCGCCGTCACCCTGCACGCGGCAGGGCGCCAGGACAATTTCCAGGGAGGGATTGCGGCGGCGGACGACGTGGACGACATCGCGAATGGCGGCCCCGGTTGGCGAAGTGGCCACGCCGATGCGTTCTGGAAACTTCGGCAGCGGTCGCTTGCGGTCCGGCGCAAACAATCCTTCGGCCGCCAATTTTTGTTTCAACTTTTCAAACGCCACCTGCAACGCCCCCACGCCCTGCAATTCGACCGCGCACACGACAAGCTGGTATTGGCCGCGCGCCTCATACACGGTCACGTCACCTTGTGCCACGAGCTTTTGGCCATCGGCAATCAGTTCCCGATGCGACACCGGCTCAGTGCGAAACAGCACGCAGGGAATCTGGGCATAGGCGTCCTTGAGCGTGAAATAGATATGACCGGAGCCTTGAGCGCGGAAATTGCTCACTTCGCCCGCCACCCAAACCCGGCCAATTTGCTGTTCGAGCATCCCGCGGATGCGGCCTGTGAGTTCGCCCACGGAAAAGACTTTTCGCGTTTCGGCGGCCGGGAACAGTTCCCCGAAGTTCCATTGCGATCTGCCTTGCCTGTCCATCGGCGGATTCTCTACCCGCCGGCGGGTTGCCAGGCAAGCGCGGAAATGCCAAAATTATCATTGCCTCCGGCGGGGTTTTGGCTTATTTGTGCGCAAACTCAAAGAAAGGCATTTATGACAACTCAAATTGGGCTGGCTTCATCCGTCCTGGTTGTCACGCTGATTATCGCGGGCGTGATTGTCGTCATCCTGATCGGCGTGGCGGCGTTTTTTGCCGGGGGCTACAACAAGCTGGTCACGCTCCGCAACCGCTACAAAAACGCCTACGCGCAAATTGACGTGCAGCTCAAACGCCGTTACGACCTCATCCCCAATCTGGTTGAAACCGCCAAGGGCTACATCAAGCACGAACGCGAAACGTTGGAGGCGGTCACCAAGGCGCGGAACATTGCGTACGCGGCATCGCAGGCCGCCGCCGCCAATCCGGGAGATTCAGGCGCGGTCAAAAACCTCGCCGCCGCGGAGACCGGTTTGTCGGGTACGTTGAGCCGGTTGATGATGGTTTCGGAACAGTACCCGGACCTGAAGGCCAACCAGAACATGATGCAACTGACGGAGGAATTGACATCCACGGAGAACAAAATCTCGTTCGCGCGGCAGGCCTACAATGACTCTGTAATGGCTTACAATACCGACCGGGAGGTTTTTCCGTCGAATATGATTGCGGGCATGTTCAATTTCGGCCCGGCGGAATTGTTTGTGGTGGAGAAGCCCGAGGAAAAGGAAGCGCCGAAGGTGAGTTTTTCGTAACGCAAATTGACTGAAGGGAATAATGGCTGATGGACTTCTTTGAGCAACAGGCCAAAGCCCATCGCAAGACGAAATGGCTCGTTCTTTATTTTGCGATGGCGGTTCTTGGCATGATTGCCGCGATATATATCGCCGCCATGCTGGTCTTTTCGGGCATTCAATCGCGCCAGGCCTACGTCGTCAACCAGACATGGACGTTCTCCTATTGGAATCCCGAAATCCTGCTATGGGTGGGCCTGGCCACCCTGGCGATTATCGGCATTGGCAGCGGATATAAAGCGGCGGCGCTGTCGGCGGGCGGGAGCGCCGTTTCGGAATTGATGGGCGGACGGCTCATCGTGCCGACCACGCAGGACCCGGATGAGCGCCGGCTGCTGGACGTGGTTGAGGAAATGGCCATCGCCTCGGGCGTTCCCCGGCCGCAGGTTTATGTGATGGACGACGAGGACGTCATCAATGCCTTTGCCGCCGGGCACAAGGCGAGCGATGCCACCGTGACGGTGACCCGCGGCTGCCTACAACTGCTTTCCCGAGATCAATTGCAGGGCGTCATCGGCCATGAATTCAGCCATATTCTGAACGGCGACATGCGGCTCAATCTGCGGCTGATGGGGATTGTTTTCGGCATTCTTTGCGTGGCGATCATCGGGCGCGTTTTGATTCAAAGCGGGATGACCGGCGGCAGCCGCAGCCGCGGGCAGAACCCGCTGCCGCTGGTTGGTATCGTGCTATTGATCGTGGGCTACATCGGCGTTTTCTTTGGCCGCCTGATTCAGGCGGCTGTGAGCCGACAGCGCGAGTTTTTGGCGGACGCGTCGTCGGTGCAATTCACGCGCAATCCCGCCGGCATTACGGGAGCCCTGAAACAGATTGGCGGCCTGGGTGTGGCCGGTTCGCGCCTGAGCCACGCCCATGCGGAGGAGTTGTCGCACATGTTTTTTGGAAACGGCGTGTCCGAACCGTGGTTTAGCCTGCTCGAAACGCATCCGCCGCTTATCCAGCGCATTCGGGTCTTCGAACCGGACTTCGACGGCATGTTTGCGGTGGTTCGATACGATGAAAAAAGGCGCGACGAACCGCCGGCAAGGAAACCGGCGCCCATGCCCAATCTGTTTGGCACGGTTTTGGGCGGCATGGTTCTCTCGTCGGGCGACCCGGGCCGGCCGCCGGTCGTTCGGCCGCATGTTGTCCTCCCCGCCATCGGCAATCCCACCCCGCTCCATCTGAAATACGCCGAGGCCTTGCGCGATTCGTTGCCTGACGGCATCAAGGCCGCGGCGCGCGATCCGGGCGGCGCGATGGCGCTGGTTTATGCGATGCTCTTGAATGATAACAAGGCGGAGCGGCAAAGACAGTTGGACGGTCTGCGCACCCGCGCCGACGATGCCACGTTGAAACAAACCGTTGCCTTGTATGACGACGTAGCGGCGGCCGCGGCGCACGCGCATTTACCCATGCTGAATCTGGCCTTGGGGGCGCTTTGGCATTTGACCAGTGAACAAACCGCCCAATTCCTGCAAACACTTGATTGGCTCATTGCCAGCGACGGCAAAACGGGGATGTTCGAATTCGCGCTCAAAAAAATCATCACCCATCATCTGGCCCCGCATTCCAGCAAGGTCCGGCGCGCCGTGGTGCAATACTATTCCATGAAACCGCTTGTGCCGGATTGCGCCGTCCTGCTTTCGGCCCTGGCCCGCGTCGGGACCGCGGAACCGGCGGAAGTTCAAAAGGCGTTTGAGGCCGGAGCGCCCTGGCTGCGCGCGCCGGACGGCGCCGTCATGGAATTGTTGCCGGGGGAACAGTGCGGCGTCGAACAGATGGACGCCGCACTCAATCGCCTGGCCACGGCGTCACCGCTCATCAAAAGGAACTTGTTGGATGCATGCGTGCGGGTTGTCGGGGCCGACGGCGTGGTTCAGGAAAGGGAAGCGGAGTTGCTTCGCGCCATCTCCGACACCCTGGATTGTCCCATGCCGCCGTTTGTGACGATTACCGATTAATCCAATTCACGACCCGCCCGTTGGCGGATGCAGGAGCACAAAATCATCGCGGCGGTTCCTGGCCCAGGCGGCAGCATTGTGGCCGGGGTCAACGGGCTTGTCCTTGCCATAGCTGATGGTGCGAACGCGGCTGGCATCAACGCCCATGCCGGCCAGCGCCTGCCGGGCGGCCTCCGCCCGCCGCTCGCCCAAGGCGCGGTTGTATTCCTCGGTGCCGCGTTCGTCGCAATTGCCTTCAATCAGCAGTTTGAGGTTCGAATCGGCGCCCAAGGCCTGCGCCACGGCTTGCAGGTTCGGGATTTCGCCGTTGCGGATCACGGCGCTGTCGTATGCAAAATGGATGGTATCGCCGCCCAGCGCCGCGCGGTCCTCGGTGTAACCTTCGAAGCTGGACAAGGGCGCTGCCGCAATCGGCGCGGCCCCTTGTTCGGAATTTAACGTCGGCCCGGGGCCGGGCTGGGGCACTTCGGCCGCCTGCGGCCCGGGAATGGGCGTCAGCCCCACCGGCTCGTGTTTGCATCCCGTCACGGCCAGGACGGCAGCCAGGGCCGCGACGGGCGTAAAAAACAGTTTGTTCATTTTCATATTTTTTCCTTCAGGTTGATAATTTGATTAAAAATGCTCGCATTAAATCATTCCGCCCATTCGGCTTCCGAATCGCTTCCGGAAATCCGGGGAATATCCTTGACGTGTTTTGTGAAAACGTCAAGCACGGACAGCGTTTGTTCGTAGCCGCCGGACGGGCGGTTGAAAATGAGCGTGCGGGAATTGGGCGCCCAGGACGGATGCTGTCCCCGAACAAGAACCATCGGCGGCGCGCTACCATTGGCCGGCATCACGCAGATGTCGAATTCGCCCATCTGGCACGTAAACGCGATCCATTTGCCGTCCGGCGACCATGCCGGGTCCGTGGGATTGGGCGCGCCCGGCGTCCGCACGATTTCCAGTTGCCCGCCGGAGGCGGGAACTTTTGCCAGCTCGCGGCGTCCGCGGATTTCTGTCGCAAAACAAATCCAGCGTCCATCGGGCGACCAACAGGGGCTGGAATCGTATCCGGCGGTGTCGGTCAGTTGCTTCCAATGTGAGCCGTTGGCGTCGCAAACCCAAACGTTCGGGCTGCCGCTCTTGCTTAAAATCATCGCCACGCGCGTTCCATCCGGCGAAACGGACGCGCTGGTGTTCAAGCCGGAAAACCCCGCCACCACACGCCGCCGTCCGGTCGTCAGATCATGATAGAAAACATCGGGATTGCCGAGCTGATACGACGTATAATAAATGGCCAGCCGGTCCGGCGTCCACACCGGCGCCGCCACGATGGTATCTTCCGCCGTGACCGCCTGGGCATTCGCCCCATCAAAGTCCGAGACGTAGATTTTGCCGTTGCCGTTGGCCGCCTGCGCCTTGAAAACAATGCGGGCCACGGAACCGCGCAGCAGGGAAATACCAAGCTTGCCCGTGATGGCCTGGACGATGTCATTGGCAAAAGCATGGGCCTGCGCCCGCGTGTTTCCCCCGGCGTAACTGCGCGCCAGAATCGTATGATTCGCCAGGGCCACCGTGCCGCTCACGTTGACGGCATCCGTGCCGCGGATGTGATATTGGGCCTGCGCCGGTGGAACAACGATGAAGCCCTGCACGTAAAGGTCAAAATTCAACACCCTGGCGGCCACGCCCGTGAAACCTTCGAGCGAAACGGGAATCGGCGGCGTGAAACCCAGCACTGGCACCGTGCGCTGGATGAGAATCGGACTTTGTTCATTTTGCGCGGCCGCGGGGATTGCGGCGCAGAGCAGCAGGAGCGAAAGAATTTGAAGACGCGTTTTCATTCGGATTTTTTGAGTCGTGGGTTGAAAATGATGGGATAAGTGCGTTGGGCGTCCGCAACCCCTTGCGGGAAGGGAGCGACAAATCTGACCCTATCCAACGCCCGCTGGACGGAGGCATCCACCGGCCCGTCGCCGCAAGGGGTTACAATCCGCGCCGAAACAACCGTGCCATCGCGGGCAATCGTCACCAGAACCTTTACGTTTTCGTCGTCATTGGCGATGGACTCCGGCAGCGCCCACGCCGCGTCATAAACACTTTGGACCACGGAGGCATAATCCGCGGCGGCAACGCTGCCGCTGCCCGCCAGGTCAATTTTTGGTTCATGGGAAAACCGGTTCCGCAACGCGGTAATCGCGCTTCGAACGGCCCGCGTATCACGTGGATTGGCTGATTGCGTTCCCGGCGCGCGATGCACCAACTGGGTGCTAATCTGGATTTTTTGCGGTTGGGTTCGCTCTTTCTGATGGCGGGCATGTTGGGGCCGAAGCGCGGGCTCAGCCGCGGGCTTTGGCGCTGGCGTAAAATAATGTTCCAAGCGGCTCACCAGCGAGGGCTGCGGCTTTGGCGGTGGCGGCGCCGGCGCGGTTACTCGTGGCTGCGTCCGTTGCGGCTGGGACAGCGGGGGCGCGGGAGGCGCCGGGGCGGGCGCGCTCGCGTTCTTTACGCCGCTTTGAAGCGCGGCGTCAATCAAGCTGGCGGGAATGACGTCCAGAACGTGCGTATCGGACGGCTTGGCACTGCGCGAAAAAAATGCCGGGCCTGCCAGTAACGTGACCAGCAGCAGGAGATGAATTCCCGCCGTCCCCATGACGCATTTTTTTTGCAGGCGATTCATTTGGGCGGTTCCGTTCGTAGCGAATAGCGCGTAATGCCGTATTGCTGGCAATCGTTTAAAAGGGCGGCGACGTTTTTATAGGGGCCGTCGGCATCCGCGCGGATATAGACGATAAGAGCCGAATTTCTTCGAAATTCGGCGGCGAGCTGGGCGGCAATCTCCGGCAGGGCCATGCGCCGGCGGTCCAGTGTATAGATGCCGGTGGCGCTGATCTCGACAGTGCGGACGTTGCGGCGGGCGATGGCCTGGTCGGGCCGTCCGCCACGCGGCAGCTTCAAATCAATGCTTTGTTCCAAAAGCGGCGTCGTAATCACGAAAATAATCAGCAGCACGAAGGCCAGGTCCAGGAGCGGCGTGATGTTGATTTCGCTCAACGTCACCAGGTGTCCGCGTTGTGAAAATCGTCTCATCTGCAATTCAAATTTTGGCGCGCCTTGTCGTATCGTTTGGGCAATGGATGCTATTCATCCTCAAGGAATTCGGCTTCCATTTTCGACACCAATTCCTGCGCGAAATTGTCCAGGCCCACTGTAAAGACGCGCAGGTGATGCACCAGGTAATTGTAGCCGAACATGGAGGGAATGGCCACCAGGAGTCCGGCGACCGTGGTAATGAGGGCCGCGGAAACGCCCGGCGCCATGGCCGCCAGCGAGGCCGCCCCCTGCGGTGCCTGTGCGATCTCGGCAAACGCGCTCATCACGCCCCAAACCGTCCCCAACAGGCCCAGAAACGGGGCGCCGCTGGCTGCGATGGACAGCAAAATAAGGCCTGATTCCAGCTCCAACGATTCCTGGGCCACGACGTTTTCAATGGCGCGCTTCACGTGCTCCATGTTTTTGAGACTCACGCGCTGCCTCTGCCGTTCACCGCCCGGACCCCGCAACCGCGCGTCCAAATGCAGGCAGCCGGTCTGATACACATCGTAAAGCGGGCATCCTTCCACCTTCAACTTGCGGTCGTAAATATCCAGGACCTTCTTCTGCGAACGAAATTCCTCGTTGAAGTAATAATTCAATTTCCGCGCGCGCCGCATCTGCAAACCCTTGTAAGTCATCACGCTCCAAACAACGATGGAAAAAAAGACCAGGAAGACGATGATCGCCTTGGCTTCAGGCGTCGCCCTGTTCCAAACGTAAAGGAGCTCCGTTTGATTGCCAGCAGCCCCCACGACAAAAGACAATAATCCACTCATAAATGGCATCTTGGTCGTGAGGAACCGAAATTCACCAAGACGCGGCCGGCGCGGCGGCGGGCCACATTCGCCGGGCAACGTTGTAGCCGCGGCAGAGAAGCAGCGCAACGATTTTTTGGAGAAAATGAACAGAAGCTCTCCCGCCCGCTCTTTGCGGCTGACGGTCCATCTTTCTGCTGCTAGACTGTCATGGCACGATGAAACGCATTTTCAACACCATTGAATCCGTCATTTCCGACGTGTGCAAAGGCAGGCTAGTCGTCGTGGTGGACGACGCCGACCGCGAGAATGAAGGCGATTTGATCCTCGCCGCCCAGCACGTCACACCGGCGGCCGTTAATTTCATGGCCAAATTCGGACGCGGCCTGATTTGCGTACCCACCATATCGGAACGTCTTCAACAATTGGGCATCGAGCGCATGGTCCGGCAAAACCGCGAAAGCTTTCGCACGGACTTTCAAGTCAGCGTGGATGCCGCCCGCGGCATCACCACCGGCATTTCCGCCGCCGACCGCGCCGAAACCATCCGCCGCATGGCATCTCCCGCCGCCGTGCCGGAGGACCTGGTGCAGCCCGGCCACGTGTTCCCGCTTCGCGCCCGACCGGGGGGCGTGCTCCAGCGCGCCGGCCACACCGAAGCCGCCGTGGACCTGGTCCATCTGGCCGGCTGCCGTCCCATCGGCGTCCTTTGTGAAATTCTCAACGACGACGGCTCCATGGCCCGCCTGCCGCAACTGCTGAAATTCGCAAAAAAACACCGGCTTAAAATCGGTTCCATTGAAGACTTGATCCATTTCCGCCGCACGCGGGAGAAGCTGATTGAGAAAATTGAAACGGTTCAATTGCCGACGGACTTCGGCGATTTTGCACTCCATCTCTATTGCTCGAAGCTTGACGGCGAGCATCACCTGGCGCTGGTCTTCGGACAGGTCGCGGGACAAAAAAATGTTCTTGTCCGCGTTCACAGTGAATGTCTCACCGGCGACGTTTTTGGCTCGCGCCGCTGCGATTGCGGCCCGCAATTGCGCCAAGCCATGCGCCAGGTGGCTGATGCCGGACGCGGCGTGATTGTCTATATGCGCCAGGAAGGCCGGGGCATCGGCCTCGCGCCAAAAATCAAGGCCTATAAGTTGCAGGAACAGGGTTACGACACGGTCGAAGCCAATCAAAAGCTCGGCTACGGCATGGATTTGCGCGAATACGGCCTGGGCGCCCAAATTTTGGTGGACCTGGGGCTGGAAACGATTCGTCTCCTGACCAACAATCCGAAAAAAATAGTTGGCTTGGATGGATACGGCCTCAAAATCACCGAGCAGGTGCCAATCCGCATCAAATCAAATCTCCACAACGAACGTTATTTGAAGACCAAGCGCGAAAAGCTCGGCCATCTGCTGTGATGGCGGCGGCTTTCGCGTTTCAGTAAGCCGCCTGGGCACCTTTGATGGAATGTTTTTTCATCCACGGCATCATGGCGCGCAATTTTTCACCGGTTTTTTCGATGGGATGCCGGGCGCCCTTTTTGAGCAAGGCGTTGTATCGTTTGTAGCCGCCTTGGTATTCCCGGACCCATTCGCGGGCAAATTTTCCGGATTGAATGTCCTTGAGGGCCGCCTTCATCCGTTTCTTGACGCCGGCATCAATGATTTTTGGCCCCATGGTGACGTCTCCCCATTTTGCCGTTTCAGAAATGGAAAAGCGCATTCCGCCGATGCCCGATTCATTCATCAAATCCACGATCAATTTCAATTCGTGGAGGCACTCGAAATACGCCATTTCAGGGGAATACCCTGCTTCCACGAGTGTCTCGAATCCGGCCTGCACGAGGGCGGTTGTGCCGCCGCAGAGCACCGTCTGTTCGCCAAACAAATCGGTTTCCGTCTCCTCCTTGAAGGAGGTTTGCAGGACGCCGGCGCGGGTTGCGCCGATGCCTTTGGCCCATGCCAGCGCAATCGCCTTGGCCTCTTTTCCGCCTTGATGCACTGCAATCAGGCTTGGCACGCCTTTTCCCTCCACATATTGCCGCCGAACGATGTGTCCCGGGCCTTTGGGCGCCACCATGATGACGTTTACGTTTTCGGGCGGAACGACGGTTTTGAAATGAATGGAAAAGCCGTGGGAAAACAGCAGCGTTTTGTCGGGGGCGAGGTTGGGCGCGATGTCGCGCTCATAGGCGTTGGGCTGTTTGGTGTCCGGTATTGCGACGAAAATGACATCCGCCCGCCGGACCGCCTCGCCCGTGTTCACGACTTCCAATCCTTTTTCGCTCGCCACGGGAATGGACTTGCTGCCTTCATAAAGTCCAATGATGACATGGCAGCCGCTGTCCTTGAGATTGAGGGCGTGAGCGTGGCCCTGCGAGCCGAAGCCCAGGACCGCAAGCGTTTTATTCCGCAAAATGCCCAGGTCCGCATCCTTGTCCGTATAAACTTTTGCCATAAATTTGAGGCTCCAGCCTAGCAATCGCGGCCAAACGGGTCAAATTCATTAACGGCCTCGACTTGGTTCGGTGGTGTAAGGAAACGTGTGTAAAAAGGCGAGAGGGTGTATCCCGGTTCTGAAACAAGCGAACCATCAACCAAAGAAAGGATACACCCATGAGAGCCAACACAGCCCTCGTCATTGAGCCTGCCGCCAG
Source organism: Verrucomicrobiota bacterium (assembly GCA_028872915.1). Classification (GTDB taxonomy): domain Bacteria; phylum Verrucomicrobiota; class Verrucomicrobiia; order Limisphaerales; family UBA11358; genus UBA11358. The sequence continues at coordinate 17 of JAGWNY010000070.1, read as the reverse complement.
TTGGCGGCGATTGCAAG
>JAGWNY010000069.1 GCA_028872915.1 Verrucomicrobiota bacterium | reverse complement strand
GAAACCGCTTCGGCGTTTCTGGCAAAATTGAAAATAAACCAATTGGGCCAAATCTTCCCCCGGCAAATATGATCGTCTCGCATTCAATTGTTCCTTGGTTTGCAAATGTTTTAGACGACAAATGGCAATTGAACCGTCGTGATTTATCTTCAAATTGAATCTTGGCGACAGAGACATCCGTCTTCAGGCTGGTTCCACACGCCCTTTCCAGTTTTTCTCCCAATTGCTTGCGTTGGCCGAGGCTCAAATAGAATGATTGATATTTTTTTGATTTTATATCTGAGTTTCCGATACCTTTTAGGGACAAACCATCATCATTGAAATGAAGCGGAAATTCAGGTGTCACCATCCCAAAATTCGATAGATGAGCGCACAACCAAGCATACCCTTCAGTCAGGGATTTTTTATCTGGCAGTTGCCATAAATTTGTCGCTGACGGATAAAATGAAAATTTGCCATCGGAATATAGCCCACTACCCCCAACACCATGGGCAAGATGATTGGTATCTGCATGGTTCCGCATTTCAATTCGTTGACCTGTTTCCACGACAACGAATGATTTGCGGCGTTGGGCACAGTATGAAGCTGCCGCCAAGCCTGCCGGTCCAGCGCCGATGATTAAGATTTCAACACTGGAATGCATGTATCAATTCATGTGACTCTGCTTGGCCAAACATTTTTCAGCATGGTGTTTAAGGAATTCCGCGTCGGGCGCAAATTTCTTGGGCAACAACAGCCGCGCGCCGTCAAAACTTTTCAACCAACGAATCGTTTTGTTATTGGCATCGTCGGCTTCGCCGAGTTGCCGGGAAAAGCGGATGACGTAGTTGTCTTCAATCCACATAAAATGCCGGTCAAACGCGCGGTCGTGAAGCGCGTTCAGGCACAGGCCGTTCCGGGGATTCAACCGGTTCCGCTCGTCCTCGGCCCACGGTATGATGTGGCTGGCCGTCAACAGCGGTTGCACGGTCAGGCCGGTCACGCAGCAGCGGAAATTGTAGGCGGAAAGAATCCGGTCGCGGAAAAAGCTCTGGTTCACGCGCACGCGCACGGTGGCTTCGCGCTCGCGTCCGGCGAGCGGCAGGTCGCCGGTGTCCACGTCCGCCACTTCTTCAATCGGTTTGTGGAGCCGGTCGGCCAGCAGGCGCTCGCTTTCGAACGCCAGCGATTCCGGGTGCTCGGCAAATTCGCGCCAGATGTCCACCTCGCCCTTGGCGCCGTGGCTCATGCCTTTGATGCCGCGCGCCCGCAACGCCGGGTCCAGCCGCGCGAAGTTGGAGAGTTTCAGCGAGACGGAACCGACGCTGCGCTTGAGCATCCGCGCGAGCTGGATGATGCGCGGGTTGTGCATGTGGATTTGGCCGAAGGGAATTTTGCAATACAAATTGAAGGCCAGGATGTGTTCCTCGCGCGTCCAAGCCGTAGATTGCGCAGGCATGACAGGCCAGTGTGCGCCGAAAAATAATTCGCGTCAATTCTCACAATCGCGCCATAGCGCCGATGGTGGTAAATCAGGAATTTTCTTGCTGGAAACAAATCCTGGAATACGTTTAATCCAAGGCGCGGAAAGCTTTGTCCGCAATCCGGACAAAATGGTTTTGGGATTCATAGCGGTCTCAGAAATACTGCAGCCATGCGGTTGGAAAGAAGTGAGCGGCGGTTCTTTTGGGTTTTGGCTTCGTTTTCGCCCGGTTACAGGCCGCTTTGGGCATGCTCCTTCGATCAGCCTCGCCAAAACCCAAAATTCCCCGCTGCCGCACGGCTACATTATTTCTTCAACCGCTCTAACATACGGTTTCCAGCGGAAAAGACTCAGTCCATAATGATAATCAGTATAGACTGCCGAAATTTTATGGCAGTTTGCGCAATCCAGGCACTCACGATCTGGCAATGCGCCCCAAGCCGCTTCATTTGCCATTGAATGGCACACGGGGCCGCTTGTATCGTGCGCTTCATGCCGCCCGCCCAGAGCCAAAAGGGACCGTCCAATTCGGCCGGAACCGCAGCCGGCGGATCTTCCTGGCTGCGCGGACGGGTGACTTCGCTGCGGGGCGTGGGCGCCACCCGCGCGGAGCAATTGGCCCGGCTGGGCATCGTCTCCGTGCAGGACCTGCTGCTGCATGGCCCGCGGCGTTACGAAGACCGGCGGCATTTTAAGAAGATTGCCGAATTGGACGCCGAAACGCCCGCCACCGTGCGGGGCGCAATTGTCGCCCAGGGCTTGAAACGGTTCCGGGGCGGAATGAAATCCGTGTTTGAAATGATCGTGGACGACGGCTCGGCGCGATTGCATTGCCGATGGTGGAACCTGCCGTTCATGGAAAGCTATTTTCACGTCGGCGACGAGGTCTTCGTCTTTGGCAAACTCACGGACGCAAAGCCCCGGACGATGGATCATCCGGAAACGGAGGTGGTCGAAGGCGGCGCGGAAGATTTCATACATGTTGCCCGGATTGCGCCCGTGTATCCGCTGACGGAAGGGCTGCCGCAACGCTGGTTGCGGGGAACGATTTGGCGTGCGTTGGAAACATTCAAAGGGCGCGGGGGCGTTTTGCAGGTTATTAAAGGCGCAGCAATGCCCATGGCGGCAGCCGAGGTTGAGCCGCCGATTTTCAACGCGCTTCGCATGGTGCATTTTCCCGAAAGTCCATCGGACGCGGAAGCGGGGCGGCAACGGCTGGCGCTGGAGGAATTTCTGGCGCTGCAACTGCAATTGCAATGGCGGCGAAAACGATTTGAGGCATCGGCGAAAGGGTTGCCGTGCGGCGGCAATAACCGGCTCATGAAACCGTTCCTGGCGCGGCTCGGTTTTAAGCTGACCGGCGCGCAAACCGGGGTGCTGCGGGAGATTCGGGCGGACATGGGCGGCGGGCGTCCCATGCGGCGCCTGTTGCAGGGCGACGTTGGCTCGGGCAAAACGGCGGTGGCGGCGTGCAGCGCGCTGATGGCGCTTGAAAGCGGCTTGAACGCGGCTCTCATGGCGCCCACGGAAATTCTCGCCGGACAACATTTTGAAAATTTCAAAAGATGGTTCGAACCGCTTGGCGTTACGGTGCGATTGCAAACGGGGCATCGCAAAACGATGGAGAAACCGGCCGCGGCAGGGCGTCCGGCGCCAGTCCTGTTCGTGGGCACCCATGCGTTGCTCTCGGAAAATTCGGATTTGCCGCGGCTGGGCCTGGTGGTCATTGATGAACAGCACCGGTTTGGGGTCGCGCAGCGCGAACGACTGGTGCGCAAGGGGAATTATCCACATTTGCTTGTGATGACGGCCACGCCGATTCCCCGCACGCTGGGCCTGACGCTCTACGGCGACCTGGATGTTTCGGTGCTTGGGGAAATGCCGCCGCGGCGCGGCCGCGTCAAGACCTTTGTCCGCGCCACCGCCCAATTGCCGAAAGTGCTGGAATTCATCCGCGAGAAAATCGCCGCCGGGCGGCAGGCATATATCGTCTATCCCCGAATTGAAGGCGACTGGGAGTCGCCAAATGGGGGCGGGCGCGGCGGCGGGCTGAAGGCGGTGCTGACGGAAGCGGAGCGTTTGCGCAAGGTGCTGGCGCCGTATCGCGTCGGCTTGATGCATGGACGGCTCAAGGGGGCCGAAAAAGAGGGCATCATGGCCGATTTCCGGGCGAACAACATCCAGGTTTTGGTGGCAACCACGCTCATTGAAGTCGGGGTGGACGCGCCCAACGCGACGGTTCTGCTCGTGGAGAACGCGGAACAATTTGGCCTGGCGCAGTTGCACCAGTTGCGGGGCCGCATCGGGCGCGGGGATGACGAAAGCTTTTGCATTCTGATTTCGGAGGCGCGGAGCGCGGAAGCGCGGCAACGGCTGCGGATTCTGGAGGGCACCCACGACGGGTTTGAAATCGCGGAGGCGGATCTGGCGTTGCGCGGCCCGGGCGAATTGCTGGGCCGCGAACAAAGCGGCCTGCCCGATTTCCATTTCGGCAACCTGGCGCGGGACGCCGCCCTTGTCCGCCGCGCCCGCGAACTGGCAATCCGAATGGCAGACGACTTGCCGCAAGCCGTCGCCGCGCCGGCCCGCCGTTGATCGGCGAAATTTCCCGGGCGGAAGCGCGGAAAATCCAATTCCCTTTGCCATTGGCGGTTTCCTCGTTCAGACTTGGGGTTCGATGAATAAACGGTTTTTCATCACCACCGCCATTGATTACGTCAACGGCCGTCCGCACCTGGGCCATGCCTACGAAAAGATTGTGGCCGACACGATTGCCCGCGCGCGGCGCAGCCTGGGCCGGGAGGTGTATTTTCTGACGGGCCTGGATGAGCATGGCCAAAAGGTTCGCCAAGCCGCGCAGGCGGAAGGCAAACCGCCGCAGGCCTATTGCGACGCACTGGCGGCGGACTGGGTGGCGTTTGCCAAAAAGCTGGGCCTCTCGAATGAGGATTTCATCCGCACCACCCAGCCGCGCCACAAGAAGTATGTCCAGGCTATTTTGACAAAACTCAACAATGCCGGGCATTTTTACAAGGCGGTTTACCGCGGCTACTATTCGGCCCGGGAAGAGACGTTTTTGACGGAGAAAGACCGCCTGCCGGACGGGACCTTCGATTCGGCGTACGGCGAGGTTATCGAGCTGGAGGAGCAAAATTATTATTTCAAGCTTCGCGATCACCAGCAATGGCTGATCGGTTTCATCGAGGAGAATCCGTTGTTTGTGCAACCGGCGTATCGGCGAAACGAGGTGCTTGGTTTCCTGAAAAACAACGCGCTGGATGATTTGTGCATTTCGCGGCCGGCGTCGCGGCTGAATTGGGGCATCCCGGTGCCGTTTGACCCGGATTTTGTGACGTATGTCTGGTTTGACGCGCTCGTTAATTACATTTCCGCGCCGGCATCCGCCGGCGAGCCTGACCTGTGCGCCGCGGTTGATATTCCCGCCGCGCCGGACGGCCCGGAACTTTGGCCGGCGGACATCCACGTGATTGGCAAGGACATTTTGAAGTTTCACGCCGTTTATTGGCCGATCATGCTCAGGGCAACGGGCTTGCCGCTGCCGAAACAAATTCTGGTTCACGGCTGGTGGCAGAAGGACGGCCAGAAACTCAGCAAGAGCACTGGAAACATCGTGGATCCCGTGGCGGTGATTGACGAATGGGGATTGGACGCTTTTCGGTATTACGCCCTGCGCGAACTGGACATCGGCCCGGATGGGAATTGGACGGATGCCGGCTTCCGCTCCCGGTATTCGGCGGAACTGGCGAACGGATTGGGCAATCTGGTCCACCGCTCGCTTTCCATGCTCAAGCGCTACCGCAACGGAATCGTGCCACCGAAATCGGATGACCTGGCGTCCGATGCGCAAAAAGCCGCTGGCGAGACCCGCTCGATGCTGGAACAGAACCGGCTTCAGGCGGCGCTGCAATGCATCTGGGCGCTGGTCACCCGCGGGAATCAATACGTGGACCAAACGGCGCCGTTTAAAATGGCCAAGGATCCGGCGCAAGCCCAACGGCTCGATGGCGTGCTCTACAGCCTGGCCGAAACGTGCCGCGTGCTGGCGGTGCTGCTTTGGCCGTTTCTGCCGGCAACGGCGGCCAACATTTACGCCCAACTCGGATTGAAAGAAGCGCCCGGACGATTTGCCGATTCAGCCTGGGGCGCATTGCCGCCCGGCCAGGCCATCGCCGAACCGGCGGCGTTGTTTCCGCGAAAGGATTAACCATGCCGTCCGTTCATTGCATTTTTTATCCGGGTGGCGCAAAATTCGCGCTCCATTCGCGGCTGAATTTTTTTCTCCGCGTCTCCGCGCCCCCGCGGTTCAACGCCTCCGTGTTTCATCCGTGGCTCAATGGACGCCGCCACGGGCCATCCGCGGCCCAATGAACACCGCCATCGAATCCATTGGGATGATCGCGGGCAACCGCGGCCTGCCGCTGGAATTTGCCCGTCATGCGCGGGCGGCGGGCGTGAAAAGACTCGTGGCCGTGGCGTTTGAAAATGAAACCGATCCGGCATTGGCGGGATTGGTGGACGACATTGTCTGGCTCAAGGTCGGCCAACTTTCGAAAATGATTGCGGCTTTCACGCAACGCGGCGTGGCGCAATGCGTGATGACGGGCCAGATTGCGCCGCGGAACCTGTTCGATTTGCGGCCCGACCTTCGCGCCATGTCGTTGCTGTTCCGCATCAAGGAGAGAAACGCGCGGACGATTTTCGGCGCGATTGCCGATGAATTGAAGAAAGAGGGCGTTGAACTCATTGACGCGACGCCGTGGCTCAAGCCGCTCATGCCGGGCAAGGGGTTTGGGATCGGGCCGAAACTTTCGCCCGAACAGGAGGAGGAGGTGGCGTTTGGCCATCGGATTGCGACGGAAATTTCGAGGCTGGAAATCGGGCAGACGGTTGTGGTCAAAGAAGGAACGGTGCTGGCAGTGGAAGGCTTTGAGGGGACCGACGCCTGCCTGGCCCGCGGCGGGGAATTGGCGGGGCCGAAGGGCGGCGCGGTGGCTGTCAAAACCGCCGGAGACAATCACGATTTGCGGTTCGACATACCGTGCCTGGGGGCCAAAACCGTGGAAACCGCCGCCAAATTCAAACTATCCGTCCTGGCCATTGAAGCGGACAAGACGCTGTTGCTGGAACGGGAAGCTTGCGAAACGCTGGCAAAAAAAAATAAAATTTCCGTCATAACGATTTGAACCATTACGAATTGCAACGATGCTGACGTCCCACGAACTGATGGGTTTTATGTCGCCGCCGCTGGCAGCCGACATCTTGAATTTTGCGTACGAGTCCGACAAGCCCGTCTATAAGGCGACGCTGGCGGCCGCGGCCCAGGCCTTGCGCGTGCGTCCCGTGTATCTGGAGCGGCAGCCCCGCGCGCAGCGCCACGTCGCCATGATTCAGATTTTGTCCCGCCCGGCCCTGGATGCGTCCGCCGCGGGGCTGATTCGCGGGTGGCTGGTCAAAAAGCAGCAGGCGATGCTGATGGATTTTCTGAACGCGCTGGAAATCGCGCACAAGGACGGCGTGGCGGATGAATTGCCCGAAACAATGGCCGATGACCGACTCAAACCCGCCATCGGAACGCTGCTCGCAAAATATCCGCCTGAAGCCGTGGCCGTCTATTTGAACGCGTTCAATGACATGAGCGGCGCCAATTGGGCGAATTTAAGATTGCTCCTGGAAACCGACCACCGCTTGCAGTTGGGCCAGCACGGGTAAGCTCGATTCGTTGTTCTCCCCAACGCGGATCGGAATTTTTCCGATATTTTGAACGGTCCGCATCCCGCCATAATCTCAATCTTAGAGCGGTTTAAAAAATACCGCAGCCATTCGGGAAGAAAAGGATGGGAAGCGGTCTTTTTGGGTTTTGGCGTCGTTTCGGCTCAGTCACAGGGTTTTCAAACATGCCCCTTCGTTCAGCCGGGACAATGCAATTGGCTCGGTCGTGTTTGCTTGATCTTTTTGTGCAAGGACTTCGTTGTTCGCCGCTTACAGACCCATAAAGGGTATGCTCGCCCCATGGGATAACGGTTCGGGGTTTGTCCCGCGAGGGAGAGCAAAGGCGCATCCCACGGGGCAAGCGGCTCACTCCTCGTCCTGCCCAAAAATCTGCCGCGCAATCACTTCCCTCCCGACTGCATAGTCCCGGCTCAGCCTTGCCAAAACACCAAAAATCCCCGCCCTGAACGGCCACATTATTTTTTAAAACGCTCCAGCGGGGGCTCGGCAGGACAAAAAACCGCCGTTGAAAAAAGTTTTGCAGGAAATTGGCATGTTTTTGGCTTATATTCATTTTGTGAAAGGAACGAGCTATGATTAGAACCATGGACGTTGTTGATGAGGTCGTTCGCAATCCAAAACATCCGTTTCGAAAAACGGAACATCACCCCAAAAAGGCGCTTAAAAACCGCTACGAGCGCCGAAAAATCAAGGAGTTCCTGCATTGGGCAAGCTGGCAATCGGATGAATTGCTGGTCTGACTAATTTCACCCAGTTTGTCCAAGCCGCGACACGTGCCGGTGGCGCAGCCCGGCAAAACGGGGGCGAAGTGAAGGCCATTCACCCCCGGCACGCCGGACAAACGCCGAAAAATTCGAGCCGATGTGTCACGGACGCAAACCCGTTCCGTTTGGCGATCTCCTTCTCGATTTTCCGCAGAACGCACACTTCAATCTCAACTATCCGGGCGCAGCGGGTGCAAACCAGATGATGATGATGGCCGTTGTCATGTTCGCCAACCAACTCGAACCGCGCCGCGCCGTCCCCGAAATCGAATCGCTTGACCATGCCCATTTTTTCGAGGAGATGCATGGACCGATACACGGTGGCAAAGTCACACCGCCCCCTGGGCAGGCGCGAAAAAATCTGGCGGTTCGTCAGCGGATGAGGATAGGCCCGGAGAATTTCGAGAATAGCGGCGCGCGGACTGGTGATCTTGCGGGCGTGGCCGCGGAGGCGGCTTTTGAGGGCCGACAATTCCTGCCGCCGGTGCGAATGGCCATGCCGTTTAACCACGCCGAAAAATTCCCATGCAAGAGGGGCAAAAGCAAGGAATCTCGTCCCGCCGCGTCAGTCCGCGCCCGGCCTGATGATTCCCCCCGGTTGAGACGCGGGTTTTCCCGCGAATGATTGCCGAACGGCCTGATGGTTTTCGTAAAGTTTGAGATGGGAGGAGAGGATGGCCACGTCGTTTGTATCGAACCGCCGGGCCAGTCGCAGGGCGTCGCGGGCGGCACTTTGGGCATCGGCAAAACGTCCCAGTTCGGCATAAGCCATCCCCAAGGCGTCGAGCATTACGGGATTTGAGCCGCCCGCGAGGTGGCTTGCTTTTTGGGCCATTAAATACGCGGCGTAACCGTCACGGACTTTCGGGTCTTCATCGGAGGCGAGGACCTGCGCGAGAAAAGCGAGGACACGGGGGTTGTTCGGGTCCATGCGCAATGATTGCCGAAAGAACGGCATGGCGTCCATGCTTCGGCCTTCCTGGAGGAGGGTGCGGCCGACCAGATAGGGTGTCGTGGGGTCTCGCGGGTTGAGGCGGCGGGCGTCAATGTAATTGGTCAGGGCTTCGTTGTAACGGCCCAGGCTGGCATCGGCATTGCCCAGGTTGATCCGCGCGTCCGCCGAGCCGGGACTGAGGCGCAAGGCTTCGCGGTATTCGGCCATGGCCCGTTTCGTATCGCCGGATTCGTAATACCAATTGCCCAGGTTGTTGTGCGCATTGGAAGAGGTCGGGGCGACGCGGGCGGCGGCTTGATACTGAACCAGAGCCTCTTTCCTTAAGCCTCGTTTATCGAGCGCGACACCCAGGTTTGAGTGCGCGATGTCGTTTTCCCGTGTTACAGCGAGCGCGTGCGAGAAAAGAGTGACGCTGTCCTGCCAGTAACCCAATTGCCGTTCCGTCAGAACGCAGCACGCGCCCAGGACGCCGCACGCCACAACGGCCGGCCAGGGCGCCTTCAACCGAACCCGCCTGATGAAGGCCCGGGCGCCAAAGGCCGTCGCCACGAAAATTCCAATCAAAGGAATGTAAGTGTACCGGTCGGCGCGGACGGCCGCGCCCACTTTTACCAATCCGATGACTGGCACGAGAGTGCCCAGGAACCAGAGCCAGCCAACCAGCAAATAAGGATGCGCCCGGCGGGCCTGCCACACGGCCCATGAGACCACGGCCAGCCCAACCGCCATTGCCACGGCCTTGGGCAACAACTGGAATTCCGTGCCGTTGGCGGGGTAGAAGACCGCCAGATTCAGCGGCCAAACGGTCTGCCACAAATATTCGGCGTACGATATGACGGCGTCTTCGATTCGCGCAGCGAACGGAAAATTGCTTTCGGACTGGACGGCGCCTGTTCCGTTCTGGGACCACAACGTCACCACGCAAAAAGCAGCCGTGAGCAAAAAGAACGGCCATTTTTCCAGGAGCAGCCGCAGATTGGTTGTTGAGAACCGCAATTCCTTGATCCTTTGGAGCGGCCAGAAATCCAGCAGCAAGAGGACAAACGGCAGCGTCACCAGCATTGGCTTGGACATCAGGCCAAGCGTAAAAAAAAGAAGCGCCGGGAAATAATCCTTCGACCACGCGGCGCGAGGCGCATCGGGATTTCGTTCTTCCGCATCCAATCGTCGCCGCGCATATCCGGCATAAGCCAGCAGCGTCAACAGGCCAAAGAAGGCGCTCAAAACATCCTTTCGTTCCGAAAGCCAGGCGACTGATTCGACGTGGAGCGGGTGGGAGGCGAACAAGGCGGCCGCAAACGCGGCAGGCCAAAGCGCATCGGAGGGCCGGGGCCGCGCGGGGCCGGCATTCGCAGCGGTTCGTCCCGTGAGCCGCAGCAGGAGTGTAAAGAGCAAAACGGCGTTGGCCGCGTGAAAGAGGGCGTTCTCATAATGCATGACCCCGGAATTGGCGCCGAACAACTGGCAATCCAGCATCAGGGAAAGCATCGTGACCGGATGCCAGTTGCCGACCACCCACGCCGTGAACGCCCATTTCAGCCCGGCCCATGTCAACCCCGCCCGGATCATGTCGTTTTCGGTCACGTAAGCCGGGTCGTCATAATTGACGAACTGGTGACGCGTGAGCGGCAGATAAAGGACCAGCGCGCCCAAAGCGAGGAGCAGTGCAATCAAACGCGGCCGAGACATTGGTTCTTTGTATTCATTCGAGCCGGCCAAGCGAAGCCATTTTTTGCCTCAGGTTTTTCGGAATGGGATTGACCGGTTCAAAAAAAACAATCCTGGCAACGACCCAGCCGGCAAGAATCCCCAAATAATCTTGAAAATCCAAAAGATTCCAGTTGACAAATCATTTGAAATGGCGTTTTATACGGGCGTTGAACAAATGAAAGTCATGCATGTCCAATTCATGAAGCAGGCGCTGCAGGCGCCGTGCCGCTGGATGGTTGTCGCCCGGCGCGATTCCATTCGTTTGGGCATCGTGGTGTTTGAGTTCTGACAAGGAAAAGATTTCAAGAAACCCGCGATTGCCCAGGCAATCGCGGGTTTTTGTTTTAAGCAATGAAAGGATTTATGAATAAAATCGCCCTATCCGCCGCATTCGCCCCGGACGTGCGTTTCGACGCGCGCCCGAACCCGTTTCTGGCCGCGCGGGAAAACGAATTCGAAAGGCTCAAGACGGCCTTGCTGGCCCAACGGCTTCAAACGGCCAGGGCCGGGTGGAACGCGCCGCTGCGCCGCGCCGCCAATGATGCCGCCGCCATTGCATGGGCGACCGTGTATCCATTGCTCGTGTTTCCGCTGTTGTTCGACGAAAAGGCGGACGCAGCCGTCCGCCAGGCCGAACGGCAGGCGCGCCTGTTGAGAAACAGCCGGGCCATGGCCGGCCTGGAGGCGGTTGGTGTTGGAACCGGCTGAGCCATATCCAGTTCGTTTAGGGCGGTTTAAAAAATACCGCAGCCATTCGGGAAGAAAAGGATGGGAAGCGGTCTTTTTGGGTTTTGGCGTCGTTTCGGCTCAGTCACAGGGTTTTCAAACATGCTCCTTGGCCGAAGCCTTGCCAAAACACGAAAAATCCCCGCTCCGAACGGCCACATTATTTTTTAAAACGGGCTAAAGTGGGGAATTC
>JAGWNY010000068.1 GCA_028872915.1 Verrucomicrobiota bacterium | reverse complement strand
GGAGCGGGCATCGTCCAATGGTCGTTCGGTTCCTCCGGGGACGATCAATGGCAGCCGCAGCAGAACGGGGATGGGAGCTATACGTTTGTGAATTTGCACAGCGGGCTGGTGCTTGGCGATCCGGGCAGCAGCACGTCCACGAGCACGCAGATGGACCAGGAAACGGCCACCGGCGGCACCAACCAAAAATGGGTCTTGCTGAAGCAATAAACTCGCGAACGAAAACGAGAACGGCGGCCCGAAAGGGTCGCCGTTGTTATTTTGACAAATGCGTGGAATTAAAAATGTTTGACGCCGCATCGGGCGACATGGTATAGGTCTCATCCGGGACACTTAAAATTCATGGTTAAGCGTTACTGGGCGGGCGAAAACGAAGGCAACTCGTCGTCAATCAAGGATGAGACGGGGACGCGTCATAATCAATCAGACCGGCGCCAATCCGTCTCTTGCAAAAAGTTAAAAGTCCGGGTTTCGCGGGATTGGGAATTGCAGCCGTATGGGCCGCCGGGTTCCGGCGTGTTCAAACGAGGTATCGAAACGGCATTCCATGCGGAGGGTCTGCGGCAATTTTGGCGTTCTCGCCCTTCTCTTTCATGGGTCCATTTCCGGGCGGACCGGGGCAAATTTGCATGAATGACAAACGACGTTAACGGACCATGCTGCAACAACTGGACACATTAATTGGATTCGTTGTTGTGATGTCGGTGGCGAGCCTCTTGATCACCTTGATCACGCAGATGATCTGTTCCCTGCTCGGTTTGCGCGGCAGCAATCTGGCGGACGGCCTGGAGGCGATGCTGCATAAAATGGATCCCGCCCTGGATGCGCAAGCCAGAAAAGAACTGATTGATCATGTTTTGACGCGGCCCATGCTCTCGGATTCGATGCTTTCGATGTCCGAAAGCGCATGGGATGGAATTCCATTGGCGGGCTGGCTCAGAAAGCGTTGGAAAAGAGCTTCGGCCATCCGGCCCGAAGAACTGCTTGAGGCATTGCAGGAAATTGCCGGCGCGACGCCGGTTGAGGCGGCCGCCCGCCTGGCTGAACTTTCAAAGGCCGCGCCTCAACCCTTGCCGATGAAAATTGCGGCATTAAGGGCTTTGTCCGCCTTGTGCCTTCCCGCTCCGGCCGCGAATGCGGCCTCGACCGCCCAAACTCCGCGGACGCAGGCCGCCGCGCCTGTTGCGTCCCCAAACGACGCCGACAGCATCGCTGAAGGCAATCTTAAAAAATGGTTCAATTCGGCCCAAAACCGGGCGCAACAATGGTTCGCCGTTCATGCCAGATTTTGGACGATAACCGCTTCCATCTTCATGGCTTTTCTCCTGCAACTCGACACTTTCCAGTTGATTGCGAGGCTGTCGAACGATCCAAGCGACCGTGCCAGGCTCATTCAGTTTTCCCAGGCGGCACTTCAGAAAAAGGCGGACGAGGTCTTTGGCAACACACTCTCCGCAACGGCAATCTATCGCGAGGCAATTGACAGGCTGAAAACCGATACCAACGTGGCGGGGATCGCCGGCATCCAACCCGTTCCGCCGGATTTGAAGTTTGGAACGCAGGCGGCGGCCGAAAGCTGGCTCGAAGACCAGGCCAGGGCCTCACACCTGGACACCGGGGAAGTGCTTGCCGCCTTTCGGAGCGCCGTTCAAACGGTCACCGTGGAAAATTACAACCGCGCGGGCGGCGACTTTGCCCGTCTCACGGACGCCTTCGCCCAAACCGGGGTGGAATTGATGCCCGAACCGTATCCGCGGGTCTTCGCGGAAGGTTGGACGTTTTGGAGCTGGCCATGGAAGTGGCATTGGAGCGGCGAATGGAGTTGGCCGCCCGGCCATCTGTTTGGAATTATGGCTACCGCGGCCCTTTTGAGTTTGGGCGCTCCCTTTTGGTTTAATTTGTTGAAATCACTGGCGAATTTGCGCCCCCTGCTGGCGGATCAAATCGAACAGGACAAGCAACTCAAACCCAATGCCCAGACGGGAGGATGAAAATCTTTGCCGGGCCGAAGGCCCGGCAACAAAAAAACAAACAAACGAAAAATGGAGATGATTCTATGGCCGATGTAACACCCAGCGTGCTTGCCAACGCAATAATGGGCAAACTTTACGATGTGCTGACGAACGGTGACGACACTGTTCCGAAATCCAGCGACAACTTTTTCAGTTGGTGCACGCCGGGCATCCCTGTTGATGTCAACGATTTCCGATTCCTGTCGCAGGGTCTCACGGGCGTCGTTACGCCGCAGGCAATCGCCGCTCTCAACGCCACGCAGGCCGCGGCGGCCGGCGGGAGCCAGGCTGCGCCGGCCGGCGGGACGCAGGCCGCGGCCCCGACGCCGCTGACTCCGGATCAACTGAACCAATTGCGCGCGCAGGACGTGAATGCAGTGTATCAACAAGCCGAAATGCTTGCGCGCATCGTGGACTTTGTGCCCGATCTGGCGCAAATCAACAACGGACAATTCGCCCAATTCAGCGTGGACAACAATGAAGGGACGCTCTCGGACAGGTATGGTCTGGTGCTGCAGATGAGCCAGGTGATGCACACGGAATTGGACGCCGCGACCCAGGCCAAGATTGCCCAATTCCGCGCTTTGCTGCAAGCCACTACCACCAAAACGGATTTGGTGACCGGAGCCCAAACGCAGGTGACGGGTCCCAGTCCGATGGTTCAGGCCTATTTTACCAAAATGGCGGCGTATGAATCCGCCGCGCTGCAATATAACACGGCGCGCGTGGCCGCGCTGGCGGCCGACGACCCCGCCGCCGTTCAGAATTTTGCCATCAACGCCCCGGCCCTTCGCAGTCTCGTGACGGCCGCGATGGACGATTGGATCACCAACGGTTACAAGGACGATTACGAGGAGATCGCCGCTTATATTTCGCAGGTGCAGGCGCGCGACATGGTGCTGATCAAACAAAATTATGTGGACGATCTCGCCAAGGCGACCCTGACCGGCATTTCTTCAGGCAGCAACTTCTGTTACACCGCCCTGGCGCCGGCCGATTTTGCGCTTTCACTTGGTTGGAGCAAATTCAGCTTCAATTCAGGAGATTTCAGCCGATACAACAATTCCTCATTCAACTCGAGCGGTTGGTCGGCTCAGGCCGGCGGCTCTTTCATGGGAATGTTTGGCGGCGCCGGCCAGGCCAGCGGCGGTTCCGCCACCAACGAGAGCAACTATGCCTTTCACATGGACTCTTTCCGGCTCAGTTTCGAAATCTGCCAGGTCCCAATCATTCGGCCCTGGTTTAAAGATGCTTTCCTGAACAGTTCGACGTGGCGGTTCATTCAGACAAATCCGGACTTTAAGGCCGGCGCCAAGAACTCCATTTTGAGCGATGGCGGCAGCCCGCCCAAGGGCTATCTCCCGGGTTATCCGACGGCTGTGGTTTTCATCAGAAACCTCTACATGGCCATTGATAAATCGTCCGGCGCGGGAAGTTTCATCCGGCAGCAACAGACTTCCTCGGCCGGCGGCGGCGCGGTGGTCGCCTTTGGCCCCTTCACTTTGGGGGGCAGCGCTTCACACTATTCCAACAGCGGTTATTCAAAAAACAACGTCAACTTCCAATGGGATGACCAGGGTTTGTCAGTGCCCGGAATGCAAATCGCCGGTTTCAAATGCCATGTCTTTGCCGCCAAGTGCCCCAATCCCGACCCGAGTATCACCAGTTGGGCCTAGAAAACCCCGTGCCCGGCGCCCGCCAGCGCCGGCGCAGCGTCAAAGCTGAATCACGAATATGGACTCCAATGCACAATTGGCCTTGATGACGAAGGCAAAGCTTGTTTTTGAAAGTCCTCCGGACACCTTCCTGATGTTTCCCGCATTGACGCCAATCTCATACCCCCCCGACCAACTGAACCTTCCCGCCATTGCCGGCAACAGCGGGCAAAGCCAGGTGCTTCAGGAATTTTCCCGCCTGGCGAACACGATTCCCCGGGGGATTTTGTTTGGTACCGGCGACAGCGATTTGCTGTGGGACGTTTATGGCAATGTGCTTGGCGTTTTCGATGGCGGGGGTGATGCGGTGGAATTGGCCCAGGCCAGCCAGACGCCCGGTCAAAATGCCGATCTGCAGCAGGCCGAAGCGTACCTCTACACACAAACGACTGACGGGCAGCGGACGGCCAGCCCGGCCTACGTTGCCTATGGCCAATGCCAGGCAGCCTGGACCCAGGCAACCCAGAGCTATACAAACGCGCAAATTGCCGCCAGTCTTTCAACGGATCCCGCTGTGAAAGCCCAATGGCAGAATACCGACGGGCCGAAGTTGCGCGCCCTGGTGCAGGCCGCCCTTGACAATTGGATCAACAACGGAAACAAGGAAGCCGTCGAACAAGCCTTGCAGGTGGTGGCTGCATCTTCCACGCGGCTCTCTCCCCAGATCGTTTGGGACGGCTGGAAGACCTCGTTCCAGCCCGGACTTGACATGCTGACGGATCCCAATACGAACGCAACCTATGCCTTGACGGCGTTTTCGCCCTCCAACGCCGCTTCCCAGACCGACTGGCCGACCTTCACTCTCTCCGCGCAGGAAATCGGCCAATTAGTCTCCCAAGCCCCGAAGGAACTCGCGAATATTTTTGGCACGGCCGCGGGCGCTTCCGGCGTATCGTCGCTCTCTTTCGAGTTCTACCAGGTTGTGCTCAACCGCTCCTGGTTTAAGCCGGAGCTTTTTGCGGCGAGGTTCTGGCGCTTTGCCGATCCTTCCGTGGAATTGAGCGATGGCGGAAATCCGGCGCAGGGAACCTTGCCGGCTTATATCTCCGGGCTGGTTTTCATTCGCAACATTGTCGTAACTCCCGCCGCTGCCGCCGGCACCCCTGCCGCGGGTGATGCCACGCCAACGCGGCTTCAGAGCCTTCCACCCATCAGCCAGTTTGTGGATGTTCATCCGTTCCTGTTTCGGCCATCCCCGCCAGTGGCTTCACCGGTGCTTCAACCACCAGCGGACAGGATTCAATCGCCAATAGCCAGGATTCAACCCTTCGTGGCGGCGCCGCCACCGGCACCGCCTCCGTCGCCGAAACCCTCCATTGCGGCCGACGCACCTGTCTTTCGCCCGCCCCCCCTCCCGCGCATCCAGCCCGCCCTCCTGTCGCGGATTCAAGCAATTTCATTTGCAGCCACCCCAGCGCCGCAGGCGCCGCAGACGGCCGCACCCGCGACGCAACAACCGGACGCGGGGATGATTTCCATTTTGGCATTCATTTGCCAGCGAGTCCCAAAAAGTCCAAATCCGGACCTCACCCTCGCATGGGAGGCCGGACAACCGCCAACCTAATGCCAACCACCTCCTATGAGCGACGATAGCGCTACTCCATCTGGTTTCGATATATTCGAAGGAATTGATGTTTCGGATGCCCAGGGCACGATTGACTGGAATGCAGTCGCAAATTCGGGAATCACATTCGCGTATGCCAAGGCAACCGACGGAAAGGACCCGCACGCCAGTTTTCCGACCAACTGGGCGGGGGCCGGCGCGGCGGGAATCCCGCGGGGCGCCTACCATTACTTCTACCCGGTTCCAATGGGATCGGACCACCTGCAACGGCAGGTGGATGTTTTTCTTGCCCAAATGGGTTCCCTGGCAGACAACGATTTGCCGCCCATGGTTGACGTGGAACAAAGCCTGCCCCTCCGCAACCGCTCGGGCGACGTGATTTTTGCGGCGATGGCCCCGCAGGATATCGCGGCTTCGCTGACCTATTGGCTGGAGCAGGTGGCCGAAGGCTGCGGCAGGCAGCCCATTATTTATACCTATCCGGCCTATTGGAGGAGCATGTTGGCCGACAACACCTCTTTTCACGCCTTCCACCTCTGGATCGCCCAGTATGGCAATCCGCCTTCTCCTGGTTCGGCGGAACGTCCCCCGCTGGGCCATGCCCCGACAATTCCCGGCGGCTGGGCTGCTTATAGCATCTGGCAATATGCGGTCTTGAGCGGCCTGCCGGGAATCAGCACCTATGTTGACCGTGATTCGATCATTCTGCCCTCCGGAACGGCCATCGGCGACTTCCTCAACGGCAGCCCGCCCGGCGGGCCTTCGTGAAGGCTGGCTTGAGGGGCAAATCTCATCCACATCAATCCCCCTCCTGTAAAATGCCACAGCGTCCCGCCAATTTCCCCAACTTCGATCCCCGTGAGGCCGGTTCATAACGGATATGAAGCGGATACTTTGCATTGACGGCGGGGGAATGCGCGGGCTGATTCCTGCCGTTGTGCTGGCTGAATTGGAGCGCAAGGCAAAAAAACCGTGTCACGAGATTTTTGACCTGATTTCCGGAACGAGCATCGGCGGGATTCTGGCCGCGTTGCTTTCCTCGGGCGTTCCCGCTTCTGAAACGATCCAATTTTTCACGGAGGACGGGCCTCGCATTTTTCACCGGAGATTGTGGAGATCGTTTGGATGGCTGGCGCCGCGTTATCCCGCCGGACCGCTTGAAGCGGTATTGAAGAAAAAACTCGGCGGAGCGCGGCTCTCAAATTGTAAGACGAAAATCGTCGTCCCCGCGCTGAATGTCGCGACCCAGGCCCCGGTGTTTTTCAATAATTTCGAGGGTTCGCCCGACTATTTCCTTTGGCAGATCGCGCGGGGAAGCTCCGCGGCACAGACTTATTTTCCGGCGTTCCGCCTCGATGGAATGATTCTTTGGGACGGCGGAAATGAAGCGAATAATCCATCCGCTTGCGCGGCGGCCGATGCTTTCAGGCAATGGGGGGACGAGCCGCTGCAAATGCTTTCGCTGGGGTGCGGGGAGTCGCTTGCAAAAATAACGCCAAAGAAACTCATCAATCCCGGTTTGATTCGCGCCGGACTCGCCTCCGTTGCCCTGCTGTTCGAGGCAAGTTCAAATGATGCCGACTATCAAATGAAGCAATCGCTCGGCGCGAATTATTTTCGCATCCAGCCCGGTCTCAAAACCCCGCTTTCCCTGGACGACGCAAGCCCTCAAGGCATCATCCGTCTTCGTGAAGCCGCTCAAAACTGCGCGCGGGAGTACGATGGAGACATTGACCGGTTTCTTCGCGGACTTTCCCTTGCGTGAGCCGCCAGGCGGGAAAGCATTGCGCCACGGAATCCGGCGGCCCTTCAAGGGAAAATTTCATGATTTGCCGCGTCCAAGGAAATAAACCGCCAGCGCCCCGGCTGCGCAGAAAATTCCTCCGATCTGCAACGCATGACCGGACCCCACCCGTTGCGCCACGAGGCCCATCCAAAAGCTTCCAATGGGCATGCCCGCGCCAAACACGAGCGCCCATATCCCCATCAAGCGCCCGCGCAGATGATCCGGCGATTGCGTCTGAACAATGCTGTTGCCAACCGAGAAACACAGCGTGATGCCGCATCCGGCGAAAAAAAGCAGAAAGGCCGCGCCGACGGGAGAGTGCATAAACCCGAAAAGAATGATGAAAGCCGCGTAAATTCCGGCGCCCGTGAAAAGGGCTTCAACCCGCACGATCCGGGGACCTTTCGCAGCCACGAATAAAGCCGCCGCGCAGGCGCCCAAGCCGTTCAATGCCAAAAGCCAGCCATACCCTTGCGCGTCCAATTTCAGTTGCGTAATCGCGAAGGCCGCCAACTGCGAGCGGTACGCCCATCCTCCCAGGCCCATGATGAACAGCATGGCCACCGCGCGGGCAATCGCGAAGTTCACCCGCAAATGCCTGAATCCCCCGAGGATATGGCTCCAATCCGCGGCCACTTGCTTTCGCGCGTAATGGGCGGGTGGGAGCTGGATGCGATGAATTGCATACAGGACGGCCAGATAACTCAAGGCGTCCAATAAAAAGCACCACGCCGCCCCGACCGTTGCCAGCAACAATCCGCCGATGGCAGGCCCCGCGACCCGCGCCGCGTTGACCATGGCGCTGTTAAGGGCGATCGCGTTCACCAATTCCTTTTTTCCAGCCAGTTCCACCATCAACGTCTGCCGCGCCGGCATCTCAAACGCCATCATCGTTCCCCAAAGAAACGCGAAGACCATCAGGCATCCGATGGAAACGGTTCCGTGGAACAACAACGTCGCCAGCGTCAACGAAGACAGCAAGGCCAGCCAGCTCGTGAGGGTGAAAATCCGGATTTTGGGAACGCGATCGGCCAGCGATCCGGCGTAAATCGCGAAAAGAAAGATCGGCAGCGAATTGAGAACGAATACCGTTCCCAGTAAAAATTCCGAATGGCTGTCCTGAAACGCCAGCCAGCCCAGCGCCGCGGAGCGCGTCCACGTGCCTATCAGCGAAACCATCTGGCCCGAATAAAAGCGGCGGTAATTGGGATTGCGCAGCGCCGAAAACGCCTTGCGCCAGCCCCGCGAGGGCGGCAACCCGGTTTCATCCACATCGGTTGGTTGCAGCCTTTCCCCTGAAACCGCCCGGCTCAATTGTCCCTCCTGATCCCCGTTTGAAAATGAGGTGTCAGTCTCAAAAGAATCGTCTTGCGCGGGTCCGACTTCACGCCTGTTTCTTCCGTTTCGTTTGCTTGGGCAAGAATACTCCGCCGAATGCAAATGGACAATGAAGACCAATCGCGAATGGCGCCAGTCCATTCATTGTGATTGAAGGCAAAAACCCCTCGTTGCGGCCAGAGAGGATTTGCCGGCTCTGGATTGTTATTCCGCCGTAGTGCGAATCCAACGGGCATGTTGGAGCACGGCGCGATTGCGCTGCCAGAAATCAATCCCCTCGTGATGCACGCGAGCCACGACGCCCATGCGATGCGCCTGGGTCTTGAAACGCGGATGTTTAAGAAAGCGTCGCATGAAATGCGCTGCATCATCCGCCCGCACATCCAGCCACGCCAAACCATAGACGGGGTGACACAGGGCGGGAACAAAAAAATCCCAATCCAGGGTGAAAAATGTCACGCCACGATGCTGGTGCAACAGCGGGATGATGTCGGGGTCTTTCACCCCAAGCCGGGAAATGTCCCGTCCGATGAGCCGGAAAGGAATGCGCCACTCCTTTAGCGGCGGCAACTGGTCTTTCGGAAAATTTTCGTCCAGTAGATTCAAGCGAAAGCCGGTTCGGAATGTTTCCGCACCGGCCGCCGCGCGGCAAGGCCGTATCGTTCGAGCAACGCCTCTTGCGCGAGCCGGACGGCTTCAGCGATGGCGCTCAACGGGATGCGCCCACCCCAGCGCCGGTTGCAGATGAAGTCCCACGACCGGCCTTCGGCCACGTCCTCCAAGACCTGCCAGACCATGATGCGCGTGCCCTTGAATGTGGGTTTGCCGTGGCAGATTTCCGGGTCGGCCACGATGTATTCGCCCAATTCAACGCGCTCCGTCGCGTGTTTGCCGTTTTTCATTATCTTAAAGCATAACCGAATTACCCAAAAATAACAAGACACGGAGTTTTGCAAAAAAGGAGTCAAGCTTAACTGATTCCGACTTCACGCCTGTTTCTTCCGTTTCGTTTCCTTTGGCAAGAATACTCCGCCGAATGCAAATGGACAATGAAGACCAATCGCGAATAACGCAGTCCATTCATTGCGATTGAAGGCGCAATCCTTGAAATTTTGACTTTCCGGCTCAAAAGACGCAGAATCAATCAGAACCGTGAGCACCGAGACAGACAAATTAATCAAGCGCGCCGCTGCCGAACTCAAAAGCGCCGGCGCACGGGAGATTTACGTTTTCGGCTCCGCTGCACGCGGGACGGGTGACGCCGCTTCCGATCTGGACCTGGCGGTTTCCGGTCTGCCGCCGTCGGTTTTCTATCGCATGAGCGCGCGTATCAGCGATTTGATTGGCCGTTCAGTAGATTTGATTGACCTGGACATCAGCACACCGTTCACCCGCTACCTCCGCACGGAGAATGAACTCGTCCGAGTGGGATAGGTTCCGCAAGCAACAGGCTGCCGAACGCGAACAATTGCAGCGTTTGCTGTTTGGGATTCAGGGACTTCTCGCCAAATGCCGTGATACGACGCCCATGCGTTTGGCGGCGGTATCAAATAATTCGTGCTTCAAGAAAGCGCGGATGAATTCCGCGGCTTTTCCCTTTTGGGCTTGGCAATGGTTATGTTAATTTAACGGCATGTCGGAACGCATCACCATCAAGCCGGATGTTTGCAATGGCCGGCCCGTCATTCGCGGCACGCGCATTACGGTGCAGACGGTGCTGGAATTCCTTGCCGCCGGCGATTCCATCGAGGAGGTGCTGGAGGAATATCCCCGGCTGACCCGCGCTGACGTGCAGGCGTGCCTGGATTATGCCTCGCGCGTGATGGGCAATCATTTCTCCGTGGCGCCGGCATGAAGGGCTTTCTCTTCGATGAAAACCTGCCCATGCGGCTGCGGTTTTCGCCGAGGCTTCCCATTGTTCCCGCCGCCAAGGTTGGCCGGAATCCGAGTGATTCGCAAATTTGGGAATTTGCCCGGAAACACGATTTGGTCATCGTGAGCAAGGACGCGGATTTTTCGGGCCGGATCATCACACAAACGCCGCCGCCGCGAGTCGTTCATCTGCGATTCGGGAATCTCCGGCGAAATGATTTTCATGCCCTGCTGGCCCGCGTCTGGCCGCGGATTGAAACGCTGCTCAAATCCCACAAGCTGGTGAATGTTTATTTAGACAGGCTCGAAGGGATCGGCTGAAATTACCAAATCATTCATCCATAAAACTGCCGCGAAGCGTTGGCTTGCGCCATTTTCAACTTCGGATTTGCGGCCCTTCCGCACTGTCCTTCAACCGCTCCAGCGATTCGATGACGGCGATGATTTCCAATTGCTGCGATTCGTGCAGCCGGCTCAATTGTCCCTCCTGATCGCCGTTTGAAAATGAGGTTTCAGTCTCAAAAGAATCGTCTTGCGCGGGTCCGACTTCACGCCTGTTTCTTCCGTTTCGTTTGCTTGGGCAAGAATACTCCGCCGAATGCAAATGGACAATGAAGACCAATCGCGAATAACGCAACGCGAACCATTGCAGCGGAACGTCTGATTTTGGGCGGACCCGGACGCGTCCCGGTCTCCGGCCCTGCCAAGTGAGGAATGGCGTCACTCCCTTGCTGCCCGAGTCGCGCGACTGAACCATTACCGGCGACCTGCCGCAATCGTCATTGGCGACCTGGGTGGCTTCGATGCAATGCGCGGAATAATTTGTTACCTTTTTCCATTGGCGGTCATATACCTGTGTAACGATGAATGACGATCTGGCGTTGCTGCGGGAATTTGCGCGGCGCAATTCCGAGGCGGCCTTTGCCGCGCTCGTCTCCCGGCACGTCAACCTGGTCTATTCGGCGGCCCTGCGGCAGGTGCGCGACCCGCTGATGGCCGAGGAGATCACGCAGGCCGTGTTCATTATCCTGGCGCGCAAGGCGGGTTCGCTGGGCGACCAGACCATTTTACCCGGCTGGCTCTGCCGCGCGGCGCGTTACGCCAGCGCCGAGACGTTAAGGAACCAGCGCCGCCGACAACGGCGCGAACAGGAGGCGCGCATGCAATCCATTTTGAACCAGGGCGGTGACGCCGCGCCACCAGCCAACGAGGAAACCTGGGCGCAAATCGCCTCGCTGCTGGACGGCGCGATGGGAAAGCTCGGCCGGAAAGACCACGACGCACTCGTGCTGCGCTTTTTTGAGAACA
>JAGWNY010000067.1 GCA_028872915.1 Verrucomicrobiota bacterium | reverse complement strand
GAAAACGACAAGCCTTGTCCCTGCCAGGCCACGACCGTCCCGGGTTGAAAAGTCAAATTCCCGTTAACTGTGGTTTGCGAGAAAAGATAGTCTATTCTCGGATATTGATAGCCCAAGGTCAAACAGCCGTCGCAATAGTATTGAGGGCCGAGGGGCGTAGTCGGGGAAAACGACTGATGACTGTAGTCAATTGGCGGCGGGGTGCTATACTCGTTGTAAAGTGGGGAAGAACCAGACACATAGTAATTCCCGCCACCAGCCTGCACGAACGGTGAATTTCCATCGCTATCCAGAATCGGTTCGTTGCCGAATGTGCCCTGGGTATTCCAGAATCCGTTGAAATCGCCGTCCAGATTGCCGTCTCCAAAGTAGCTCACGTTGGCAAAGATCGAATTGTTCGCAGAAACATTGGCCGGGCTGCTGTCGTCGTCACCATAGCCCACCATTTGATCCTCGTTACTGTTATCCAGCGTGCAATTATAGAGGCCGAAGGTGGCACTACTCCCTCCTCCTGCCAGAAGATCACCGTAGTAATATTCTGACCCCACGCCCGCAGAGGTGAGCAAGCAATTGGTCAAGCTGGCGCTGGCGCCTGAATCCAAATTGACTCCTTTGATGCAGTTGACGAACTGCGAGTCCTGGACGGTGACGGCGGCGCTGCCGGCCACTGAAATGGCTTCCTTTCCATAACAGATGCGCACATTCTCGACGGTGGCGTTGACATCCAACCGCAACGCCGGGTTGGCATAGCCCCCCGCTTGAATGACCCCGCCATCGCTGCTTGTATTCTCGCCGCTGCTGTTGTCGTCGGCAGCCGTCATCACGCACGGTTTGTAAGGACTGGTCTGGCAGTTGAATCCCACTTCCGCTTCAATGAACGCCGTCGTGGTGTTTGGATATTTAATGACGGCGCCGCCAGCCAGGGTCACATAGTTGCAATAAACCGGACCGGAAATGAGGTAAGTGTTACCACCAGGAATGTTGTTCCCGCCAAAGTAGTAAGAGTACAGGGTGCCGTTGACCACATAGTAATCCAGCACCAAGCCTTGATTGGGTGGCGTGGCTTTGGCCACCTCCATTTCTTCCTTGTCAACGCATGCCAGCCGAGGTGCGGGCAACAGGCGTTTGCTGGAAACCGCATAAAGCGGCGAGCCGCTCGCAGGCTTCAAGTCCGCCCGGGAAAAGGCCGGCAGCTTGGACAAAGAGTTGGTAATGGCCGACAAGGGCACCGATTCCACCAGCACCGTCCGGTTGCTCACCGTGACCCATTGCTTCGAGACGGCCGCCGCCGGCGAATTGGTGCCCAGCAGAAAGGCACGGCCTCGAATCATCCTCATTGCGCCGCTCCCGGTCCCAAAAACCAACGTCTCATCCGTCATCACGCCGTTGGTCGCCCCCGGCACCGTCTGAATCACCGGCGTGGGCGCCTGACTGAACTCGGTCAACACCTGCAAAACGCACGAAGTCGAAGACAAACCGAACGACTCGGGCGATGGCAACTGCGTCAACAACACCACATCTTGGGACAGCCCGGCTTTGGTGTAACGGTAGGCCACGTTGACCCGGACTCCGCTCATCGCATCCGGATAGACCACCTGGTTGCTGCCGACGATCTGCCCCTGGCTGTCCTGGACCTGGCCAATCAGCACGCTCTGGCCGCTGGCGGTGTCGTAGTAGGCCAAGCCCAAAATCTCGCTTTTCATCTCCTGGCCGCCCGGCGCGCCATTGGTCTGGGGCATCTGCAAATCAATGGCCCCGCTGGAGTTGATATTGTTGGCGAAGATCACGCGATGCTGCCCGAACTGCGCGAGGGCTCCGCCCGGATAGGCGACGATCGCCTCCCGGCTGGGCAAGTATTCGCCGTTGGTGCCAAGATAATTGAGTCCGGTGGCGACCTCCACGTAGGCCTTGTTTGTGGTCAGGATGGTGTTGCCGTTGGCGTCGGTCGTCTTGACGATTTTCAGCCAGGTGCGCGAATTGGCGTCCTGCTGGCCGATCTGGTAGCCCACCACCATGTTAGTTTGCGACTGGGGGGGGCTGCGCGATAAGGGTTGAGGCGATGGACATCAGGAGGATTTCCGAGAGTATCTGCAAGTTCGTTTTCATAAGCGGCTTTGCTTTCTTCCGGGACGGTAGCATCTGACCAAAAACCGAAGAATTTGTCAACCAATTTTCTCTGATGATTCCAATCTGGCAGACGCTGTTTCACGGATTTTGCCAATAAAACGGCAGATTCGGGCCAAAAAATGTAAAATCTTTCCCAAAATCGGGTGAGCGCGCCTATTCCATTGCCGGCTCAATGAACCGTCCGCGCTGCCGCCAGGTTTTGGACTGCGCCAGTCCTCCGGCGCTTTGGTATGGCGCCCAGGCCAAAAAGCGGCAGAGAATTCCCCGAAAAAGTTCGCGCATTGAACCCCAGAACCCGGTAGGGACGGCGCGCCATAAGCGTTAACCTAATGTGCCTATGCACATGACTCAACCTGGCTCAATCGGACCCAACCCATTGTGGTTTGGCTTGACGTAACTTGCCAAGGTGTTGTGGTTGGTTGAGTCATGTGCATAGCCCTATAACCTAATGTGCTTGCCTTTTTCTTGGGGAGATGAATGATGAGGAGGCATGAATGACACGGCTCTGCCGGAAGACTGGAAGATATTGCGCCAATGGCTTCCTGACGATTTGGACGCGCGCGCGCGGAAGACTGGATTCATGGAGCGGGCGCGCGGACTGCAAGATGCCGAACGTTGGCTGCGACTGATTCTCATGCACGTGGCTGGCGGGTTGTCATTGCAGCAGACTGCCGTCCGAGCCAGGGAACTGGGGTTGGCGCGCGTAACCAGCGTGGCGTTGTTTAAGCGGCTGCGCAAAGCGGAGCGCTGGTTGGCGGATTTGACGCAGTATTTGCTGGCCGACCACCAGCGTCTCTTCAGAGTTCGGCCCCAGAAGGCGACAGGCTATCAGCTGCGCATCATTGACGCGACCGACATCCAGGAACTGGGCGATACGGGAACCAGCTTGCGGGTGCATTACAGTCTGCGTCTGCCCCAGTTGAGTTGCAATCACTACGAATTGACCGACGATCACGGTGGAGAAAAACTCGGGCGGTTCAAATTTCAACCGGGGGAGTTGATCCTGGCAGACCGCGGCTACAGTCATCGGGCCGGTGTGGCGTCGGTGCTGCAAGCCGGGGCGCAGGTGCTCCTGCGCTGGAACCCGGCGACTTTTCCGGTGGAGGGGCCGCAAGGCGAGCCTTGGGAGTTGCTGGCACAGTTGCGCAAACTGCGGATGCGGGAGACCGGCCATTGGAGAGTGAGTTTTATTTTTGGCAATCAGCGTTACCCGTTGCGTCTGTGCGCGCGGCGCAAGAGCCGCACCAAGGCCGAGCGTGCCCGGAAAAAGGCCCTGCGCAAAGCCGCTCGCAACCAGAGCGGAACTCCCGATTCGCAAAGTCTGGAACTGACGGCATATGTGCTGGTGTTGACGTCGGTGGCCCAAGCCGAACTTTCCGCGACTCAAGTTCTGGAATTATACCGGTTGCGCTGGCAAATCGAACTGGCTTTCAAACGGCTCAAAAGTTTGCTGGCCTTTGGCCACGTTCCCAAGAGCAGCGACCAGTCAGCCAAGTCCTGGATGCAAGCCAAGATTCTGACCTCCCGGCTGATCGAGCGGGTTGCCTTGTGTGGTCGTTTTTTTTCCCCCTGGGGATATGATGGGCGAACAGAGCCGGGTGTGGCCGGTGTTCATTGAGATTCGCGACGCCCTAAGAACCGCCCTGGCGCCATCGCTGCCGCTCCCACAATTATTGGAACGGGGCCGCACCATTGCCCGCAGCCTGCGCCAAACGTCACGCCGCCGAAAAATGCAGAACTCAAAATTGCGCCGCATTTTTCGCCGCACATTAGGTTAACGCTTATGGCGCGCCGTCCCTACCAAGGACAGTGCGTGGATACGGCCCTCTCCCGAAGAAACGGAGAGCGGAGCGTTGACTTGGCGTGCCAACTTTGCGATGCTCCGCCCCTTGATTTGATTCCAATACCCCCGCTCAATGCGCGTTCTAATCATCCATCCGGAAAACAAATACTTTGCCGGCGCGGAAAAGGTGTTGGGATATTTCCTGACCGAACTGGTTCGACAGGACATTCAAGCAGCGGTGGCGGCAGTGAAGGGAAGCCGGGTGGCAGACGCGCTGCCGGCCAAAATCATGCCGCTCTGGATTGAGGATTGTCCGGCCTTTTCTCCAAACGCACTTTGGCGCCAGGCGGCGGCTTTGAAAAAACATCGCGCGACTTTTGCCTTCGAGCTTGTTCACGGCTGGGCGGCGCGGGATTGGGAATTGGCTTCGCTGACGGGTTGGCGCTGCGGCTGCCCGGCTATTGGCACGTTGCACGACCATCCAGAAGCATCTTTCATCAGTGGCAAGCGCCGGCGCCTGATGCGGTGGTGCGCCCGGGTTGGCTTGAAAAAGATCGTTTGCGTCTCCGGCGCGGTCCAGGCCGCCTGCGTTAGTGCTGGGTATCCTCCGGCCAAGCTGGCCGTGGTGCATAACGGCCTGCCCGCCCATGAGCCTCGTAGCGCAGTCGTCCCGACTGCGGGTTGCGGCGGTGTCTCGCCGCCTGCTCCAACACCCCGCGAGACGCCGCGTGAACCCGCAGGCCAGGACGGCCGCGCTACGGACGACGCGGAGTTCATGGCCTCGATGCGCGATTTCAAAATCGTTGAAACCTCCCATGAACCGCCCGCTCACCCCGTCCACTCCCCCACTCCGGGCGCGAAAGAGGGTGGCGTCCCGCCGGGTGAGGAAGCGACCGAGCGCGTGAGAACTCCTTTTCGAGTGGGTTTTTTGGGGACGTTTTCGGAACGCAAGGGATTGCGCGACCTTTTTCAAATCGCCGACACTCTGGCAATGGAGACCCGCGATTCATGGGAATTGCATCTGGCCGGCGGCGCGCAGGATGAAAATGGGAAACGGCTGGTAGCAGAATTGTGCAGCCTCTATGAAACGAAAAACTGGTGGAGACGGGTCCGTTGGCACGGCTGGGTGGAATCGCCCCAGGATTTCTTGAAGTATTTGGACTTGCTGATTGTGGCTTCCACGGAATTCGATCCGTTTCCTACGGTTCTATTGGAAGCCGGACAGGTTGGAGTGCCGGTACTGGCGACCAACGTCGGCGGCGTGCCTGAGGTTGTTGTGGACGGGCAAACAGGCTGGTTGTTTGAACCGGGTAACGTAAACCAAGCGATTCAAACGATCAGCCGGATAATGGGACAGGCCGATTTAAAGGGGCAAATCGGATGCCAGGGAGCTGAGCGGATCAAAAGTGAGTTTTCTGCGGCGAAAATGGTTGCGGAATACCGACGGATTTATTCTAATCTGCTGGCGGATGAATAACCAAGCGGCATTGTTGCGCGGATTGATCATTGGCGGCGTGTGCCTGCCGCTGGCGCTTTTTTTGGGCTACCAACTCGCCACGCCCGAACAATTCTCCAGCCTTTTCTGGGTTGGCGTGACATTTTTCGCTTTTCTGATTCCGATTTTGCTCCGCTGGCATCATCCTTTGCTGATCATCGCTTGGAACCTCCAGTTTCTCGTCTTTTTCCTACCAGGACATCCCCAGGTCTTCATCGTAATCGCGGCGCTCAGCCTGACCATTTCCGTGGCGAGCCGGATGCTACGAAAGGACAAAACGTTCATCAGTTGCCCAGCGGTGGCCTACCCGTTGTTGGCGTTGGCGGTAGTAACTCTGGCCACACTGTATGTGCGCGGCGTGGGAGCCAAGGCATTTGGCATGTCAGCCTGGGGCGCCGGACGTTATGCCGGCGTGCTGGGCGCCATCATCGGTTATTTTGCGCTGACCGCGCAACCGATTCCGCCGAACCGGGCCAAATGGCTGGCCGCGCTATTCTTCCTTTCCGGCCTCACGGCGGCCTGGCCGGATCTGCTCAACTTCGCGGGGCCTGGCTTTCAAGAATTGCTTGCGGTGCTGCCTTCAAGTCTGGGCACGGCAATCGCAACCCCGTCGCCACTGGATCCTTTGGAACGCTTCGTAGGATTCAGCATCATGGCGACGTTCTTTTGCTACTGCATGCTGATGCAGTTTGGGATTCGCGGCCTGCTGGATTGGCATCGACTGTGGCGATTGCTGAGTTTTGCCGCCGTCTTTGCGGTTGGACTGCTGGGGGGATTTCGGAGTCAACTGGGCATTTTCTTCATCTTGTTCTTGGTGCAATTGGGGTTCGAGAGGCTATATGGCACGGTGGTGTTTTCGGCATTGCTGGCCGTTGTGGTCCTGACGACCCTTGTGGTCGTTCCATTCTCTGAGGACCTGCCGATGTCGGTGCAGCGCGCCATCAGTTTCTTGCCGGTCAAGATCAGCCCGATTGTCCAACAAGACGCCACAGGGACATTGGACTGGCGGTTTTCCATGTGGCAACGGGCGCTACCGGACGTGCCGCATTATTTGCTTCTAGGCAAAGGTTTTGCCTTTGACAGCACGGATTTGATACTGGCCGGCTATGGCATGCAGCACGGCCTTGCCGATTCCTTCGAGGACGCGATGATTACCGACGATTACCACCAAGGCATTCTCCCGGTGATCATCCCACTGGGCGTTTGGGGCTTTGCGGTGTTTCTGGCCTTTTGTTGGGGCGGGTTCCGGGCGCTTTACGCCAATTATTGTCATGGCGATCCCGAGTTGCTCCGCATCAACACCTTCCTGTTGTCTCTATTTGTCACCCAGGTGCTCTGGTATTTGTTCGTCTATGGAGAGTTTTATCTTGATTTGATGAGCATGGTCGGCGTGGTGGGTCTCAACCTGGCGCTGAATAACGGCGTTAAAAAACCCGCGCCCGCGCATAGAGCGGCGGCGGTTCAGCAAGCCGGGGAGCCGGGGGTGAAACTGCCGGCCATGCAGCCGGCCTAATGGCGGATGGGCTTCGGAAGCACGCCTGTGAAATCAAGCCCTGACCACCCCGCGACCGCTTGGGAAAAACTTGCCCGGACTTGGGAAGAATTGGGCGCGCAGGACCCGCTTTGGGCCGTGGTCAGCCTTCCCGACAAGCGGGGCGGGCGCTGGGACCTGGCGGAGTTCATGGAAACTGGTGAGGAGGAAGTGGCCTGCTACCATGCATTGATCGCCCGCCACGTTCCCCGCGACAATCCATTTTCGCATGTCCTGGACTTTGGTTGCGGGGTTGGCCGCCTGACCTGCGCCTGGAGCAAACGCGCGCGGGAGGCAACCGGAGTGGATATTTCTGAATCCATGCTGGCCTTTGCTAGGAAGCATGCGGCGGGTTTGGGAAACGTCAATTTTTTCCTGAATCGGCATCAAGACCTGGGTCTTTTCCGGGATGCCGAGTTCGACTTGGTTTTTTCTCTGATCTGCCTGCAACACATGCCGTGGCCATTCGCCCAAGGTTATCTCCGTGAGTTTGGTCGGGTTTGCCAGCCGGGCGGCGTTGTGGCCTTCCAGTTGCCCAGCCGCAAACTGAATCCCAATCGGACGGCAAAAGTGCGCAAATGGATCATTGAACATCTCCCGTTTGGACTCGGACGGCACTACCGGCGGTGGCGGCATGGAAGCGCCGCAGTATTTGACATGTATTACACCCCGAGTTCCACAGTGGAAGCCGTCGCCCGATCGTCGGGCTTAGAGTTGGTCCATCGGGAACCCAATGATTCGGCGGGTAGGGACACTGAGGGCTTTTTCTACATCTTCAAGAAACCCGGGAAATGAACGTGAACCGGAACCATGCGGTTGGAGCGGAAGGGGCGCCTCCCCCAGGGTGGCGCGACCTGAAGCGACAAAAAAAACGGCGACATGCCGCCGCATTTCAAGACGCCGACACCGACGGCGTAGCGCGCCGTCCCCACCTCCTCCTAATCCCGTCCCTCTCCCCCGTTGCGAGCAGGGGAGAGGGTGGCCGAAGGCCGGCGAGGGGCGCTTGGATTCATAATTCCGATGCTCGATTCGGGAATCAACGAAGTTTCTCAAATTTTCGCAAGGTCAAACGCTGGTTCCAAGATGATCCGCATTGCCCTTGACACAAACGCCCTTTACGTGACCCAGGCGGGGACGGCGCGTTACATTCGCGGGCTGCTCAAGGGATTCCAGCAAAGCGCCGCGTCCGACATCGAGATTTTTCCATTGGCCTGGGAGGTGGAGAATTTCGATTATCGCCAGCCCAGGCGCGCCCTGAAAACCCTTTATCGCGAATTGTTCTGGGCCAAATTCAACGCGCCGCGCCGCCTGGAAAAAAATCAAGTTGCTTTGCTCCACTCGCCGGCGATGCCGCTGATCCACCCACGGTGCGGCGTCAAGGAAGTGGTTACCTTGCATGATCTTGCACTGCTCAGATATCCCGAACGATTCCGGCCATGGCATCGGCACTCCGGCCGCCGCAGCCTGCAAAAGCTGCATCGGGCCAACCACATCATTTGCATCAGCCAGTTCACGGCGAACGAGGCGATGGCGTTGCTGGACCTACCTGCCGCAAAGATTACGGTCATCCATAATGGTTGCGATTTCCAAAGCGGAGAACCGCCTCGCGAAGCCGAACCCGCATTCGAGATTCCCTCTGGCTTTTTTCTGTTCGCTGGCTCGATGGAACCGGGCAAGAACCTTTCCCTGCTCAAAGAGGTTTATGCACTGGCCGACGCACGAAACCTTGTTTTGCCGCCACTATTGATTGTCGGCACCCGTTGGGTTGGGGTGGGACACGAAGGCGCGCCGCCCTCCAACTGGCATTATCTTGGACGACAGCCCGACGAGGCCTTGGTTTATCTTTATCGCCGCGCTCTGGCGCTCGTTTTCCCGAGCAAATATGAGGGCTTCGGCCTACCGCTGGTGGAAGCCATGGCTTTGGGCTGTCCGGTCATTTGCTCGCGAGTGGCCAGCCTGCCGGAGGTTGGCGGCGGCGCTGCCATGTATGCTGACATGAACGCCCCGGCTTATCTTGAGGCCATGACACGATTGTGTCGCGACGGCCACGGACGCGATGAATTGATTGTCAAAGGCCGCCTCCAGGCAGCCAAGTTCTCCTGGAAAAAATGCGCCGGCCAAGTGCTGGAGGTTTATCGTTCGGTCTTATCCAGGTGGTGAAATTCGCGGCGTTTGTTCTTCTTCCGCGGCGCAGAAATTCCCGAATGTCCCAATGTTTCAAGAAGGGGTATTGGAGCGAAACCCCTCCTTGTCCAGGGAGGCGATTTCGAGGCGGATCCGATTAAACAAGAGCACCACAAATTCCAGGAGAATGAATCGCATGACGCAATTCCACAGCAGCAGGCCGTAATGCGAATTCAGATAAGGTTGTTCCGCCATTCGCGCGGCAGACCAGACGAGGGTGGTGATGATCGCGAAAACCGTTCCCCAGCGGCGATTGGTGAGAAACGCAGCCATTCCGCATGGAATCAAATAAAACGGCGTCAGCGCCAAGTCGGGCGGAGTGAATAAATCAATCGCCGCCACGCCGGCAAGTATCAGACCGCTTATGAAAATCATTGGGAACTGGACGAGGAACTCCCGCAGCCCAAAGGGGCGGTCGGGCAAAGAGGCGTCGCGCCCGGACAAAAACCATGCCTTGCCCTGGCGGTAAGTTTGTATCCAACTTACCAAGATGAATCCAAAAAACGCGCGTTTGCTCTCAGCCTCGGGGCGCTTGTTGACAGCGCCACACGCAGCGTTCCTTCCGGCGACAGCCGCGGCTTCCGATGAGTCCCGTTCGGCTGGATTTGGGTCGGCCGCCCCAGCCTGGAGTCTGTCTCTCATTTGCCGCGCCCAAGCCCACCACCACAAGGGGGTATGGCGGAATGCATATCTCTTCAGGGCATCCATGCGCTGCCAGAAAAAATAAAGGACTTGGTCAATCCCTTGTTCGACCGTTCCCGGTTTGGCGTGGTCCGAGGCCCCCTGAAGCGCTTCGGCCAGTTTCAAATGTGCATATCGTTCGCGCCACAATGCCGCGTAGCGCCCGGCCTTGGCCAAGAAAGACGGTGACAAAAGTTCGCCTTGGACGGTAGAACGAATCATCTTTTGCTGCAGTCCAGGGCTGATACGCCGGTCGGCAGATTTCAAGTCCAACATGGCGGGGTCGAACGGAAGGCCGAGAAATTCGCACAGGCGGCGCAATTCGGATTCCGGCCTTTCCAGCAGCCTGGCATAAACTACTTCGTGGACGCGTCGCCCGTCACGCCGCAGATGTTCGACTCCGCTGGCCAAGATCTCGGCGCCAAACAAAGTTCGAGTCATGAACCCGGGCTGCGCGAAGTGGCGGTCCCGATGCGCCATTTGGGCCACACTCCGACAGCATTCGATTGGATCACGCCAAATGATTACAAAACCGGCTTCAGGAAACAGCCGGGCGATTTCCGGCAAACAGGTGTGATAGGCCGGCGCCTTTTCACCCATGATTCGGCCGCCGCGAGTTCCGGCATAGGCGCCGAATGCAGCCAGCGAAGCCTCCCGAATGGAAATCCTGCCGGAAAGTGGCACGCGATCCAAACCATGCCGGTCCATTGTCGGGTTCAAAAACTCCAGCCGCTCCAGCCAATTCCTGGGCAAGAGGTAGCCTTTCTTGGGGGGCCAGACAATAAGGGCGTGGACCTCAAACATCAGGGCGATGTGGGGATGCTGATTCAGCATTCCATGAAGGAGCGTGGTGCCCGAGCGCCACACCCCAACTACAAACAGTAACTGGTTGCCGGCCATAGTAACTTGCCAGACGGAAACAAGTTTTGCGTGATTACGACTTTTTATCTTTCAACATTCCTGTCCGCCGCCCCGGATCGCGTTCACTGCAAGCGCAAAGTAGCAGGATTCAAGCCGCTGACAAGCCCATTAACCGGAAAAAGTAGAAGCAAAAACCCGATCAAAAGTCCAGATCTCGCCTGCCCTTGTGCCGGCGATGATGGATACTTTCAAGGGAAATCCCCGAATTAAAATAATTTCACTGGCATCCCACAACGGCATGAATCGAGGGAAAAACCGTCGTATTTCCGTGCAAACGGAAGGTGCTTTGGCGCAACTGCGTTAAGAGTTTTGGACTGGTTTACATGACTGAAAATGAAAAATGGCGCGGGAAGTTTGCTGGCTGTCCCAGAGTTTTATCCCATTCCAGGCAAATACGCCTGTTCCGGCGTGGCCAGATAGCGGAAGTGGCCACCGGCTGTCCCATAGCGATTGAGGAGCGCCAGCAAATCCCATTTTTTCCACAGCACCGTGCGGATCAACGTGAAGAGGCGCGAGAAGCTGTGGCTCCAGTCCGAGAGGAAACTCAGGTAGCGCAGCAACAGGTAGACCAGCAACGCCGTCCAAATCTGCCACCGCACGGCGTTGGCGCTGGTGCCCATGAAATCCGCCAACTGCAGCGTCTGTTTGATCTGCTTGAAGAACACTTCAATCTGCCAGCGGCAGCGATAGAGTTCCACGATGCTGGCGGCGCTCCATTCCAGATTGTTGCTCAGGAAAACCATTTCAACCTCTTTGCCGTCCACCTCCACCCGCGCCACGATCCGGCGCATGAGTTTGGGGAAGTCCTGGCGTGAAGCCGGGGTCGTCAGGCCGATCAGATCGTCGCGCAGGATTTTGCCGGCCGCTTGGCGCTGGTAACGGCGCACGACCTTGAAACTGAGATTGTCCTTGGCGCGCGTCACCCAGAACACCATTCGCACACACAGGTCCGCCAGATGGGCAAAGTCCACGTAAGCCTTGTCAAATATGACGATTTCGCCGGCCTTGATCCCGGCGCAGAGTTCGCGGGCCCGCTTGGCGTCGTTGTGGCGGGCCGTGTCTGCGATGGCAAAGCGCGGGAGAAAACTTTGCAGGTCCAGCCGCAGATGACACTTGGCGGCGGCCTTGCGCCGGCGATG
>JAGWNY010000021.1 GCA_028872915.1 Verrucomicrobiota bacterium | reverse complement strand
TCCGGCGGGCAGAACGGCCAGGTGCTGGTTTATGGCATCCCCTCCATGCGGTTGCTCGACGAGATTCCGGTCTTCACGCCGGACTCGATGGCCGGTTGGGGCTTTGGCGGAACCGGTAACAAGGTGCTCGATGAAGGCAACATTCCGGCCTCGAAAATGGGACCGGAAAAAGTCATCCGCTGGGGCGATTTGCATCACTGCAATTTGAGCGAATCCAACGGCGTCTATGACGGCCAGTTTCTATTTGCCAATGACAAGGCGAATGGCCGCATCGCGGTGGTTGATTTGCGTGATTTCGCCACCAAACAGATTGTCAAAAATCCCATCTTCTTCAACGACCACGGCGCGGTCTTCGTGACGCCCAACACACGGTATCTGATCGAGACCGCCCAGTATGCGGCGCCTCTGGGTGGAGCTTACGATTCCATTTCCAACTATGACCAAACTTATCGAGGCGAAATGACCCTCTGGCGGTTTGACCGGAACACCGGACGCATTGACACTAACCAATCGTTCGCCGTCGAACTGCCGCCTTACTGGCAGGACCTGGCCATTTCGGGCAAGCTGGTCAGTCACGGCTGGGTGTTCTGCAATTCCTTCAACGTGGCTCTTTACCACGGCGATGATCTAAACGGCGATCCTTCTTTTGAAGCCGGTGCGACGAGCCGCGACACGGATTATTTGCACATGATCCATCTGGACCAGGCGGTCAAGGATTTTGAGGCCGGAAAATTCGTCCGTGTTAACGGCTTTCCATTGATTCCGCTGAAAACGGAAATTGCCGATCACATTCTCTATTTCACGCCCGAAACCAAGAGTCCCCACGGCGTGGATGTTTCGCCGGACGGCCATTATATCGTTGTCAGCGGCAAACTGGATCCCCACGTGACGGTCTATAGCTTCGACAAAATTCAACAGGCCATCGCCGCCGGCAAATTTGAACATGACGCTTACGGGGTCCCGGTCATTCCCATGGAAGACACCGTGGAGGCTCGCGTGGAAGTCGGTCTTGGCCCGCTGCACACGCAGTTTGACGACAAGGGCTTTGCCTATACGACACTCTTTCTTGATAGTGCCATTGCCAAGTGGTCACTCGGTGGTTCGGCGGAAAAGCTCCATCCTGACGTGAAAGCCTGGACGCTGGTGCAAAAACTTCCCGTCCAATACAACCCTGGTCACCTGGCCGTCATTGGCGGCGACACCACGGCGCCCACGGGCAAATATCTGCTTTCGTTGAACAAGTGGTCCATTGACCGGTTTGATCCGGTTGGCCCGCTGTATCCGGAAAACCTGCAATTGATTGACATCAGCGGCAAGGAAATGAAGCTGCTTTCGGACACGCCGCTGGGCATGGGCGAGACCCACTACGCGCAAATCATCGCCGCTGACAAATTGCATCCCTGGCAGGTCTATCCGCAAATCGGCTGGGACCCGCTGACGCAGAGTGTGGACCCGAACGCGGCCATGCCCGGCAAGGAAGGCGTCGTTCGCAACGGCAGTCACGTGACGGTGGACATGACCATCGTTCGCAGCCATTTCACGCCCGAAATCGTGCAGGTGAATCAGGGCGACGACGTGACGTGGCGCGTGACCAATTTCGAGCGCACGCCCAACGCCACCCACGGCTTGGCGATCTCGGCCTACAACATCAACCTGACCATCAATCCAGGCCAGGCTGAGACGATTCATTTCAAGGCCGACCGCGCCGGCGTGTTCAGCTTCTACTGCACCAAGTTCTGCTCGGCGCTGCACTTGGAAATGGCCGGTTATCTGGTCGTCAAACCGGCGGAGGCGCAAACGGCGCAACGGTGAGAGGAGCCATTATGAGTTCATTCGCGCAACACATCATCGGTCCTCGGGCCTCGGCTGAATTGGCAAAGACTCATCCATTGCGGTATCGCCTGCCCGCGTTGCTGCTGATAGTAGCGTCGGTTCTCTTGCTAATCTCTCTGTTCCGGCCTTACTGGAAAATTACCATGTTCGCCCCGCAGTATCCCAACGGCCTCACCGTGACTTCCTACATCAATCGTGTGGGTGGCCGGGTCGGCGAAGTGGACATTCTCAACCAATACATCGGCATGAAACCGCTGGAAGACGCTGCGAAGTTTGAAAAGCGTCTGTCGGTGCCCATGCTGGTGGCGATGGCGTTGTTGCTGGTGGCAGCAGTGAAAATTCACAGTCCCTATGCCGCATGGCTGTCTCTGCCGGCGATTTTATTTCCGCTGGGGTTTCTGGCCGACCTGCAGTTTTGGCTCGCGGATTTTGGTCTGCACCTTGATCCGCACGCGCCGTTGAATATGTCCGTCAAGCCGTTCGTGCCGCAAATCCTGGGCGTCGGCCACGTCGGACAGTTCAAATCCGAGGCGTTGCCATGCAGCGGACTCATCCTGGCGACTATCGCTTCGATTGTAATCATCACCGGTCTCTGGCTCCAACGCCGGGCTTACAAGCCGCTGCGCGATGGAAAAAAGGCAACACCGCAAGGAGGCCAAGAATGAAACGGTTGGCAAACACATTGTTGGTCGCCGGGTGTTGCCTGAGTTTGGCGGTGGCGCTGCGCGCCAGTGCGGCTTCATTCGACCTCGTGGCAGCGCTGACGGCAGCTCCAACAAATGCCGTGATTGACGTTCCGGCCGGTCTGTATTCTGGCCCGCTCACCATCGCCAAACCCGTTACGTTGATTGCGGCCTCCGGCGCGGTCATCCAAGGCACTGGACAAGGAACGGTCGTTCGGATCGAAGCGCCGGACGTGACGTTGCGCGGCTTCACCATTCGGAACTCCGGCCAACACCTTTCGTCTGAAGACAGTGGCATTCTGGTCAAAGCGCCGCGCGCTAACATCGAAAGCAACCGGCTGGACCACGTATTGTTCGGCATCTACCTCAAGCAATCGCCGGGCAGCCGGATCATCGGCAATCGGGTTCAAGGTTATGACCTGGCCTTGCCGGTTCGCGGCGATGGCATCCGGCTGTGGTATTCGCATCATTGCGTCATCGCCGGCAATGACGTGCAAAACAGCCGGGACAACATCATTTGGTTTTCCAAGGACGACGTCATCGCGCAAAACCATTTCACTCACGATCGTTACGGCCTGCACCTGATGTATGACGACGGCCTGACGATCACCAATAATTGGCTCGCCGATGATTTTGTCGGCGCATTCCTGATGTATTCCTGGCACATCGCCTTTGAAGGAAACGTTTGCGTCAACAACCGCGGCGTCAGCGGCTACGGCCTGGGCATCAAAAACATCAACGACATCAGGGCCGCCAACAATCGGATACTCGACAATGCCGTGGGCATCTGGATGAACAGCAGCCCCTCGGCGCTGACCGCCACCAATCTCTTCGAGCAAAATGTTCTGGCTTACAACGACACCGGCTTGGTTCTTGATCCTTCCGATCAAGGCAACGCTTTTACGAAAAATACCTTTATGAACAACAGCCAGCAGGTGATGAAAGACAGCGACGGGACTCTGGAGCGCGACGAATTCTCGCTGCGCGGTCGCGGCAATTACTGGAGCGATTACAAGGGTTATCCCGGCGCGAATCCAGCCATAGGCGCTTTGCCTTACCGCGTGCAAAACCTGTTCGACTCGCTGGCCGATCAATATCCGAGTTTGCAATTGTTTCGTTTCAGCCCGGCGCAGGAGGCCATTGATCTGGCGGCGCAGGCGTTTCCACTGATTCAGCCCGAAGTCGTTTTGACGGACCCGCATCCGCTGATGGCTCCGCCAGCTATTAACGCCGAGCCGTTGCCGGAGCAAAAATCCGGCGGGTTGCTGGGTTTGTCGCTGGCGATGCTGACAGGCATCGGCATGGTGATTGGCGCGGCCAAGCTGGAAGGACGGCGGCATGGAAACGTGAAGTTGAACCGGGTTTTGGAGTGCAGCGACAGGGAGCCGCTTCCAGCCACCTCCGATGTGTCAACCGACGCATTGGTTTCGGTGAAGGACTTGCACAAGTCCTTTGGTCGCCGTCAGGTTTTGCGCGGGTTGAACTTTTCGGTTCCGCGCGGCCGGGCCATCGCCTTCTGGGGCGGCAACGGCGCCGGTAAATCCACCACCATCAAGTGCATTCTTGGTCTGCTGAATTTTAGCGGTTCGATACGGGTTGGCGGCTTAGACGTGATTCGCCAAGGCAAACGAGCGCGGCGCCTGCTCGGATATGTTCCGCAGGAGTTGAGTTTTTATCCTGATTGGACGGTTCGCCGAACGATGGATTTCTGTGCGCGCGTCAAGCGGGTTTCATCGGACGAAGTGCAACGTCTTCTGACCGAAGTCGGTCTGGAGACTCATGCCGCCAAGAAGGTTTCCGAACTCTCCGGCGGCATGAAGCAACGATTGGGTCTGGCGGTGGCGCTGTTGGGCAATCCGCCGGTGCTTCTCCTGGACGAATTCACCTCCAACCTGGACGCCGAGGCGCGCGAAGCGCTCATCGCCTTGCTGGCGCGGCAGCGTTCCAAAGGATTGACCATTCTATTCGCCACTCACCGCATGGACGAGG
Source organism: Verrucomicrobiota bacterium (assembly GCA_028872915.1). Taxonomy (GTDB): domain Bacteria; phylum Verrucomicrobiota; class Verrucomicrobiia; order Limisphaerales; family UBA11358; genus UBA11358. The sequence goes on along the minus strand of JAGWNY010000021.1, from coordinate 51,333 downwards.
TGGAGGCGCTGGCCGACGAAGTCTTGTTCATGGAACAGGGCCAAGTCCTCCGCCGTTGCACCGTTGCTGAGATGAAACGCGCCGCAGTTTCCGGGCGCACGTTGAAAATATCGTTGTCCGCCAATCAATTGGAGCAAGCTTCAACGCTGCTCGGAACTGCCGGACATAAATGCCGCCGCGCCGGCGAAAATCTGCTCGTGGAAGTGAACGGCCACGGAGCCGTCGCGCCATTGGAGCTGCTTTGGGAACGCCACATCCAGATCCGGGAACTGGATTTGATTCATCGAAGCGAAACGGCCGATGACAAACACCTGTTTTCCAACGCTTGAACGATTATGGACGCAACCAACATTCTGATTTTAAGCCGGAAGGAACTGCGCGACGCGCTGCGCAACCGTTGGTTCCTGATTTACAGCGCCGCCTTTGCCGGGCTGGCCGTATCGGTCTCTTGGCTCTCGCTGGCGGGGGCGGATCAATACGGTTTTGCCGGATTCAACCAGACGGCCGCCGGGCTGGTGAATCTCATCATGCTGATCGTGCCGCTGATGGCGCTGCAAACGGGGGCGGGCAGCGTCGCCGGGGAACGTGAGCGCGGCACACTGGCACAACTGCTTTCAATGTCAGTGAACCGAACGGAAGTGCTGGCCGGCAAATTCATCGGTCTTTCGCTGGCGCTGATCACCGCGCTGGCGTTGGGGTTTGGGTTGAGCGGCATCATCATCAGCATCAACGGCGGGACGACCGGGATGTTCACCTATCTGGACATGGTCGGTCTGGCGGCGTTGCTGACGCTGGCCATGTTAAGTGTCGGCCTGCTCGTTTCCGTTTTGAGCCGTAAAAGCTCCGCGGCCATTGGCATTGCCATCGTGGTCTGGCTGGCATTGGCGTTTGCGGGCGACTTGGGCTTGATGGGCAGCGCAATTGTGTTTCGCTTGCATTTGTGGTCGCTGTTTGCGCTCGCCCTGGCGAATCCGCTGGAAGTTTTCAAAATGGCAACGCTGGCGGGCACTCACGCTTCGTTGAGCGCGCTCGGTCCGGTCGGCCGCTACGCTGTCGAGAATTACGGCCATGCGATTTGGGCGATTTTCGCCGGCACACTCGCCGCCTGGATCATTCTGCCGTTCACGCTGGCCTGGTGGTTCCTGAAAAGAACGGAGGTGCCATGAGCCGACTCATCCAGAGAGTTTTCCTTCCAGCGTTCGTGCTGGGGTTAACGGTGGTCGGCTGCTCCCGGCAGACGGCGCTGGCGCCGCCGAAAATTCATTACGGTTACGAGACCTGTGTCGATTGCGGAATGATTATCAACGACCCGCACTATGCCGCCGCACTCGCCTGGCGCGCCAATCCCAATGGTTCCACCCAAACCGCCGTCTTTGATGACCTCGGCTGTATGCTGAATTGGCAACGGCATCATGCGAACGACCAAGTGCTCGCGGCTTGGGTCAAGAACGTGCGCACGGCGGCATGGCTGGATGCGCCATCAGCGATCTACGTAAAAAGCCCGCCTCTGGAGACACCAATGGGCTGGGGCATCGTCGCCGGAGCAAACACCAACGATTTTTCGTCGTTGTCCGGGTGCCAATCCCCGCTGACCTGGGCTGAATTGCTGAAGGCTGGAGCACAGAAAATCCAGCCGCCGGCGTTGGCAAACCAGGCCAGCCGTAATCATTGATTTCTGACTTTATGAAACAAATTATGACTAACCAACATTCCAAAACCAACCTCCGTCTGGCGCTAACCTTGAGCGCCGGTCTGGCGCTGACCGCCATCTTGAGCGGTTGCGGCCAAAGTTCGGGCGCTTCGCAATCGTCTTCCGCTTCTGACCCGGCTGCGGAACAGACTCCGCCGGTTGAGCAAACCGCAGCGGCTCCAGCCGCACCGGCGGCACCTTCAGCCGAGCACGGCCAGCAATTGTTCACCGCCACCTGCTCCGGCTGCCACGGGCCGCAAGGCGCCGGCATTCCGCATCTGGGCAAGGACCTCCAAACCAGCAAGTTTGTCGCGGGTTTGAGCGATGATCAACTGGTTGATTTCATCACCCAAGGTCGCGCGGCCAATGATCCGCTGAACACGACGCACGTGGCCATGCCCCCCAAAGGGGGGAATCCAGCGTTGTCGGCGCAGGACTTGCGCGACATTGTGGCCTATCTCCGACAATTGCAGCAACAGGCCGGCACCAACAAATAACTATAACTGACGCGGAGTGGATTGAAGGGTCGCCGTGATCTTGGTTGTCACAAGTGACCGTCTGGTGAAATATGAAAGCTGCCATGCCGCCAATAAGCCAATTCAAGCGGTTCGACGTGCGCGACCTCATCCGGCGCGGCGTCGAACCATTCCCGGAAATTCGGAAGCGCGTGGACGCGCTCAAAGCGGATGAAGGACTGATTGTCGTCGCGCCGTTTCTGCCGTCACCCCTGGTGGAACGGCTCGGCGGCGAGGGCTTCGCCACCAAGGTCGAGCGTGGCCGGGGCACCGATTGGATTGTTTACTTCTGGCGCGAGCCGGGTTGAAATGGGGGAACCATGCCCACGACACCAGCCGAATTCAAAAAGATTGCCCTGCTGGCAACCTTGCGGTCATGCCAATTATTTGCCGGCCTGCCGGCAGCCGATCTGGAGAAAGTCGCCGAAGTCAGTGTCATCAAGTCCTTGGAAAAGGGAGAATATTGCTTCCGTGAAGGCGAGCCGTCGCGTGGCTTTTACGTGGTGCAAAGCGGCGCGGTGAATGTGCATCGGGTCAATGCGCTGGGCAAGGAACAGGTGGTTCATGTGTTCCGGGCCGGCGACTCGTTTGCCGAAGCCACGCTGGCCTCGCCCAAGGGCTGTCACGCCGACGCCCGCGCCGTGCAGCCCACGCAGGTGTTGTTGATCCAGAAGGACGGTATTCTGGACCTGCTCAAGCGGCAGCCGGAGTTGGCGTTGCGGATGCTCGGTTCCATGAGCAACCACCTGCGGGTGCTGGTCGGCCAATTGGAAGACCTCACACTCAAGGATGTTGAAACACGGCTGGCGAACTGGCTCGTGAAACGATCTTCCAACACCGTGGCTGGCCAGCCGCCGCGGATAGAGTTGAACGTGCCCAAGCATGTCCTGGCGGCGGAATTGGGCACGATCAGCGAGACGTTTTCCCGGACGCTGGCCAAGTTCCGCAAACAGAAATTGATTGCCGTCAAGGGCAGAACCATCACCATTCTCGCTTTGGGCCGGCTCAAGGAGTTGCTGCAAAGAAATCTTGGCGAAGAACCTGAAAGCCGGTGAATGGCGTCCAAGAGCACCGCTCGGTTGAAAAGAAACAGCAAACAAGGACTTTGTTTATCAAAACGATATTATGAAAGGTTCCGCTTCGAATCCTTCTGTCAGCTACAGTTTTACCATGCGGCTGGCCTATCCGAACCACATTGGAATGTTCGCGCGCATCGTGAATATCATCGGGCGGCATGGCGGCGATCTGGGTGCTGTGGACATCGTTACGCCCGATGCCAAGGTCATGACCCGCGATGTTACCGTGCGCGCCCGCGACGGTGAGCACCAGGATCAGATTGTCTCGTCCATCCGACGGCTGGCCAATGTGAAAGTCGTCAACGTCTCCGACCGCGTCTTCCTTCTGCACCTCGGCGGCAAATTGGCCATCCAAAACAAGGTGCCGCTCACCACGCGTGACACGCTTTCGATGGCTTACACGCCGGGTGTTGCGCGGGTGTGCGAAGCCATTGCCGCCGACCCGCGCAAAGCCTGGCAGCTTACCATCAAACACAATTCCGTCGCCGTCGTCAGTGACGGCACAGCCGTGCTGGGTCTGGGCGACATCGGCCCCGAAGCAGCGATGCCAGTCATGGAAGGCAAGGCGATGTTGTTCAAGGAATTTGCGAACATAGACGCGTATCCGATTTGTCTCCGCACCAAGGATACCGATGAAATCGTGGCCACGGTCAAAAATCTGGCGGTGGGCTTTGGCGGCATCAATCTGGAGGACATTTCCGCACCGCGTTGCTTTGACATCGAACGCAAACTTCAGGAGCAATTGAAAATTCCGGTGTTCCACGACGACCAGCATGGCACCGCGGTCGTGGTCCTCGCCGCGTTGTTCAACGCGCTGCGGCTCACGAGGCAGAAGCTGGAGCGTATCAAGATTGTCATATCTGGTGCCGGCGCGGCGGGCGTTGCGATCACCCGGATTCTTCAGCGGGGCGGAGCGCGCGACATCATCCTCTGTGACCGCGAAGGCATTTTGCACGAAGGCCGGCTACCGAATTTGAACGAAAGTAAAACCTGGTTGGCCAAGAACACGAACCCGCGCAAGCTGCACGGACAACTGCCCGACGCGTTGCACGACGCCAATGTGTTTATCGGTGTTTCTGGTCCCGGCATCTTGCAGACCAAACACCTCAAGCGAATGGCACCGCGTTCCATCGTGTTCGCCCTGGCGAATCCGACGCCGGAAATCATGCCGGAGGAAGCCGCACGCACGGCATTTATTGTCGCCACCGGTCGAAGCGATTATCCAAATCAAATCAACAACGTGCTTGCGTTCCCCGGCATTTTCCGTGGTGCGTTGAACGTCCGCGCGCGGCAGATTACCGAAGACATGAAGCAGGCGGCGGCCAAAGCCATCGCCGCTTGCATCCGGCCGCGCGAGTTAAGTCCGGAATACATCGTGCCGAGTGTCTTCAACCGCGAAGTGGTCCGCTGCGTGGCCGAAGCCGTGCAGCGCGTCGCCGTCAAATCCGGCGTGGCGCGGAAACGAATTTGATCTGCCGCGAGCGTCGCTCGGCTAACTTGCCCGGGGCGGGTTGTATTTGACGAAAACGGAGGAGATGAGCCGACCGTGAATTTTCATGTATGACCGCTATCAGTCCGACAACTAGCTCGAACTCCGTCTGGTCACCTTTGCGCCGGCCGCTTTTCCGCAACCGGTTGCTCGCGTCCATGACCTCGAACACCGGCAGTTGGATGCAGGACACGGCGGGCACATGGCTGATGACGGCGCTGACGACTTCGCCATTTCTCATAGCGCTGATGCAGACGGCGGCAAGCCTGCCGGTGCTGCTCCTCGGTTTGCCAGCCGGCGCCACGGCGGACATTCTTGACCGGCGACGGCTCCTCCTCTTTTGGGCGGGTTGGATGTTGGCGGCCGCCGCTGTGTTGAGCGCGTTGACGATGACGGGCTGCGTGGCCGCGTGGTCGCTGCTGCTGCTGACCTTTTTACTCAACATCGGTGCCTCCATGAACGCGCCGACATGGCAGGCGATTGTCCCTGAACTGGTGCCGCGAGAGGAGCTGCCCGAAGCAATCGCGCTTAACAGCGCCGCGTTCAACGTCGCACGCGCCGTCGGCCCGGCACTCGGTGGCCTCGCTGTCGCCGCGTTCGCCTCGGCCATGTTGGGCGCAGGCGTGGTGTTCTGCATCAATGCCGCCTCGTTCCTGGCGGTATTGATTTTCATCTACCGTTGGAAGCGAACGCCCTGGTTCACCAGCGCACTGCCGGCGGAACGCTTGTTGGCCTCGATGCGGTCGGGCTTGCGCTACACGCGCTTCACGCCCGTGATGCGGGCGATTCTGGTCCGCGCGTTTCTACAGACCTTTTGCGTCAGCGGCATGTGGGCCTTGCTGGCAGTAGTAGCGCGGCAAGACCTTCATCGAGGCGCGTTGGGATATGGCATTCTGATGGGTTGCATTGGCTTGGGCGCGGTCGTTGGCGCGATTTTGCAGCCACGTTTACGACAGCATTGGTCAGCCGATGCGATAGTCACGCTGGCGGCTTTGGCGTTCGCGGTCACACTGCTGGTCATGGGCTGGGTGCATCAGTTCTGGCCGTTGGTGCTGGCGCTGTTTCTGGGTGGCATCGCCTGGACCAGCACGACTTCGTCCCTAAACGTCGCGGTGCAATTATCGGTGCCGGCCTGGGTGCAAGCGCGTTCGCTCGGCATTTACCAGATGGTGTTTCAAGGCGGCATGGCCATCGGCAGCGCGATTTGGGGTGCCTTGGCGGAACGTGCGGGCACATCCGTTGCACTGAGCATCAGCGCGGCGGGATTGGTGATTGGGCTGGCGATTGCACGCCGGTTCCCGCTGATTGCCGAGGGCACACTCGATCTTTCACCCGGCCGGCTCGCCCATGCCCTGAGCCGGGCGGCGCCGCAAGTGATGATCGAGCCGAACCCGGAAGACGGGCCAGTGTTGATTACCGTCACCTTTCAAATTGATCCCGCTCGTGCCACCGAGTTCGTTCAAGCGGCGCACGAACTGGGCCGCGTGCGTCGCCGCGACGGCGCCATCCGCTGGGCCTTGTTTCGCGATCCATTCGACCCGGCACGTTACGTGGAGACTTACGTGGTGGAGTCTTGGCTGGAGCGGCAGCGTCAGATTGAGCGCTTTACCGTGTCTGACCATGCGATTCGCAATCGCGTGATGAGCTTTCACATTGACGCCACGCCGCCGGTCGTGTCTTGCCTGTTGCTGGCGAAATCAACCTCTCCCGCAACGACCGTGACGCCGTCTGCGTGACTCCTCTGCGCCGAATGGTCATTTGCCAAACGAAATGGAATCAACGACTTTCAAAACAACAAACGGATTCAAGCCATGAAATGTCTCACGCACAACCTTGGTTTCCCGCGGATCGGACCACATCGGGAATTGAAGAAGGCGCTCGAAGGTTTCTGGTCGGGCAAGCTCACGGAAGCAACGCTGCGCGCCGCGGCAAAAACGATTCGGGAGCAAAACTGGCGGCTCCAAAAAAACACTGGCATTGATCTGATTCCCTCGAATGATTTCAGCCTCTACGATCACGTGCTGGACACCTGCACCCTGGTTGGAGCGGTTCCTGGGCGCTTTGGCTGGAGAGGAGGCAACGTTGATCTGGCGACCTATTTTGCCATGGCCCGCGGAGCTGCGTCGTCAACCGATTCCGCAGCGGCGCCATTGGAAATGACCAAGTGGTTAGACACGAATTATCATTACCTCGTGCCGGAATTTCATCCGCAACAGACTTTCCATCTCGCCTCAACCAAGCCGTTCGACGAATTCAACGAAGCCAAGGCGCTGGGCATAGAAACGGTTCCGGTCTTGCTCGGACCGATTTCATTTTTGCTGCTGGGCAAAGTGCCAACCAAAAACAGCCAGGGTTTTGACCGGCTTTCTCTCCTGCCGGCGTTGTTGCCGGTTTATGAAACGGTCTTGTGCCGGTTGGAATCGTTCGGCGCGCGATGGGTGCAGTTCGATGAGCCGATGCTGGCGCTGGATTTGGATTCCACTGAACACACTGCTCTCCAGTCCGCCTACACCCGACTCCGTTTAGCAGCGCCGGCGGTAAAACTGTTGTTGGCGACCTACTTCGGCGAATTGGGTAAAAACCTGCCGACGACACTTCGTCTGCCGGTGAATGCTCTCCATATTGACGCCGTCCGCGCGCCGCGCGAACTGGCCGAAGTGCTGGAGGCGCTTCCGCATTCCATGGCGTTGTCGTTTGGTGTAGTGGACGGACGGAATGTCTGGCGCAATGATTTCACCGGCTCGTTGAAATTATTGGAATCGGCGCGCGAGAAATTGGGGGCGGAGCGGTTGATGATTTCGCCGTCATGCTCGTTGCTGCATGTGCCTGTCAGCCTGAAGCACGAGACCAAACTCGACGCAGAATTGAAGAACTGGCTCGCCTTCGCCGAGGAGAAGCTGACAGAGGTGGTGACACTGGCGCGCCTGTTGGAGGGAGCCGCCAGCCCGGATGCTCTGGCCCAAAATCGGGCGCTGGTGCGAAGCCGCCGCGAAAGTTCGCGCGCCCACGATCCGGCTGTCAAAAGGCGGTGCGAGAAAATTGCGGCGGGCGATTTTCAACGCGCCAGTCCTTATCCAGCACGACGCAGGCTACAGGAAGCGGCGTTGCGTCTGCCGTCGCTGCCGACTACGACCATCGGCTCCTTTCCACAGACCGAAAATCTCCGCGCTGCGCGGGCGAGGTTCAGAAAAGCCCAAAGCACGCGTGCCGAATACGAGCGGTTTCTGGAAGACGAAATTCGCCGTTGCGTTCAGTTGCAGGAGGAAATCGGCCTTGATGTGCTCGTGCATGGCGAGTTCGAGCGCAACGACATGGTCGAGTATTTCGGCGGGCAAATGAACGGTTTCGCCTTCACGGAGAACGGCTGGGTCCAGAGCTACGGCTCACGCTGCGTCAAACCGCCCGTCATTTTTGGCGACGTGAGCCGGCCGCGCCCAATGACGGTGCGTTGGGCGAAGTTCGCCCAATCGCTGACCGACAAGCCGGTGAAGGGTATGTTGACTGGTCCCATTACCATGCTGCAATGGAGTTTCGTCCGTGACGACCAGCCTCGGAGCGAAACCGCCCGGCAACTTGCGTTGGCCATCCGCGAAGAAGTAGCCGACCTCGAAGCGGCTGGCATTCGCATCGTCCAGATTGACGAACCGGCGTTGCGCGAAGGGTTGCCGCTGCGCAAGGCCGATTGGCCGGATTACCTGAAATGGAGCGTCGAGGCGTTCCGGCTCGCAGCTTCCGGCGTGAAGGACGAAACCCAGATTCACACGCACATGTGCTATTGCGAATTCAACGACATTATTGACTCCATCGCCGCGCTCGATGCTGACGTGATTTCGATTGAAGCCTCCCGTTCTAGGATGGAGTTGCTGCGGACGTTTGCGGCTTTCCGTTATCCGAACGAAATCGGTCCCGGCGTCTGGGACATTCATTCGCCGCGGGTGCCGAACGTAGATGAGATGGTGCAACTCATCCGCGCGGCGTTGAAGGTGATTCCTCGTGAGCGCCTGTGGGTGAACCCCGATTGCGGGCTCAAGACGCGCCGCTGGGAGGAAGTGGTTCCGGCCCTAAAGAATCTGGTCGCCGCCGCGCAATCAGCGCGCAAGCTGAATTCATAAAACAATGCCCAAGCAGACGGCCAAGCAGGCAAAAGCGCAAGGAGCCAAAGCCAAGGCGTCGCCGATGGTGCTGACGATTGGCCACTCCACGCGGCCGATTGAGGAATTCATCCGTCTGCTGCAGGCGCATGGTGTAGCGTGCCTTGTGGATGTTCGCACCATCCCACGTTCTCGCCATAATCCGCAATTCAACGCTGATTCGTTGCCCGCTTCATTGAAAGCGGCGGGCATCGGCTATCGGCACATGCCGGGTCTGGGCGGATTGCGCCACACGACCGCCGCATCGGTCAACATCGGCTGGCGCAATGCTTCGTTCCGCGGTTTTGCGGATTATATGCAGACTCCGGAATTTGAGCGGGCGCTGGAGACGCTGATCAAACTGGCCGGTCGGCGGCAGGTCGCGCTGATGTGCGCCGAAGCCGTGCCGTGGCGATGTCACCGCTCACTCATTGCCGATGCCCTGCTGGCGCGCGGGATTCGCACCGAACACATCATGAGCGCGACGCGGCGCCAGCCGCATGTCTTGACGCCATTCGCGAAGGTTCAAGGCCGGCAGATTACCTATCCGGCCCCTGAACCATCGGACGAGAAATCGAGCCGGCTGCTGGTTTGAATCCAGGCGGCATCAAGGCGCCAAAATACCTGAAATTATCCGGCCTGATGTTAAATTATGCCGTGGATCGCAATGCCCAAACTTCCGCTTCGAGGGCGATTTCGGTGTCGAAACCGGAGGCGCGAAATTCGGCCGGCTTCGCAGGGTTTCCTCCCGAATACTTCGCGCTGGTGATGGCCACCGGAATTGTTTCCCTGGCCGTGCATGACCAAGGCTGGGAATACGCGGCCCAGGTGCTGTTTTGGTTAAACTTCGCCGCTTACTTCGTGCTTTGGGTGCTGACGCTGTTGCGGTTCTTCCGTTATCGGACGCAGTTGATGGATGACCTGACCCACCATTTTCACAGCGCGGCGTTTCTGACCATCGTGGCTGGAACCTGCATTCTTGGATGCCAATTTGCCATTTTGACTCCCTGGATGTCGGTGGCGAAGTTGTTGTGGCTCGCTGGCATTGGCTTGTGGGTGATGTTGAATTACACGTTCTTCACGGTGGTCACGGTGCGCGATCCCAAGCCATCGTTGGAAGCGGGCATTAACGGCGTCTGGCTGCTGACGGTGGTCGCCACCGAATCCATCAGTGTGCTTGGCACGTTGGTGGCGCCGTCGTTCTCCAGAACCAAGTTGGCGCACTTTGTGTCTCTGGCAGCCGGGCTGACCGGCGCCATGTTTTACCTGTTCTTCATCACGTTGATTCTCTATCGCTGGATGTTTTTCCGGATGCGGCCGGAGAAGCTGACGCCGGATTACTGGATTGACATGGGAGCACTGGCCATCGCCACGCTGGCTGGCGCACTGCTTCTGTCCGCCGCCGACCGCTGGAGTCTTCTACGCGATTTGACACCGTTCCTGGCGGGCTTCACGCTGCTGTTCTGGACAACGGCCACCTGGTGGATTCCGCTTTTGTTGATCGTGGAGATCTGGCGGCACGCAAAGGGACACGTGAAATGGACTTACAGCCCCGACTATTGGTCAATGGTTTTCCCGCTCGGAATGTATTCCATGGCAACGGATGTGCTGGCCAAAGTCCTGAATTTGCCTTCTCTAAATCCCATCGCTGCAACATTCGCTTGGATTGCCGCATGTGCCTGGGCCATTACGTTCTTTGGTTTGATTCGCAATCTGGCGCATCAGCTTCATCGGCCGATGGCGGGGACATGAACGGAATCACCAACTGCTGAAATGTTTGGCGCTGCAAAGAATTTCCGCGCCCCTTCGGCGACCACTGCGGCGGCATCGTCCGCGGAGAATCGGTCGGTATTAATCACCAAATCATAGCGCAACTCCTCGTCCAAGCGGGCGTGAAAATGTGCCTTGAGATACTTGGCCCGCTGGCGATCTTCCGTCCGGACGAACTTGGCGGCGGCCTCCGGCGTCAGGTTCCGATGTTTTTGCACGCGCTCAATCCGTTTGGGCAAGGAGCCGGTCAGCCGGACATGGAACACGTTCCGCAGGTTTGCCGTGATCACGGTGGCGCCGTGTCCAACCAGGACAACATGGCCGGCCATTGCCAGGCGGAGGGTGGTCTCCACCACCTGCGGCACCAGCACCCATGACGGCGGACGCAAACCAAATAAATCATCCATAAACTCATCAATGAACAGGCGCTTTTCCTCCGCGATTTTTTGCGCCAATTCCTTCGGCCAGCGATGCTCCTGCAAAGCCGTTTCGATCAGTTCCTGGTCGAAGACCGCCCATCGCGAATTGCCCTGGCAGTCTATCTCTTGAAGACTTTGAATCAATCTTTCGGAAATGGTGCGGACGCCGGCGCCGGTCTGGTGGGAAATCGTGATGGCCGGGTGAAGCGACTGTGGCTGGACTGTCGCCATGCGCTCATAACGAGCCTGGCATTGGCTCACAATATAAGCGCTGGATTTCTGGGATGAAATATCAAGACTCATAACGCTTTGCGGCCAACATCGGCTGGAATTTCAGCGGATTTCCGACGTTTGCCAGCGGTCCCTTGCTGCGGGACTCTTCTTCCTCGTGGTAACGCATCCGTGCCGCGATGATTTCGCCGCGCCCCAAATAGCCCACCAACCGATCCGGCATGTCCCGGCTCACCACCGGCAGCCGGCCGATGTTATGCCGAAGCATTTTGGCGATGGCATCATGCAGCAGTTCGTCTGGATAGGTGACCACCAATTTTGTCTTTCCCGCTTCAAGCACCGGCACGTTGCCCTCTGGCGCGCTCTGCAACACTCGCAGCAGGTCTCCTCGCGTGACAATGCCTGCCAGCTTTTGCCCGGCATCCACAATAATCAATCCCTGACGCCGCGAGACGTCCGGATCACCTTTGGCAATTCGATCTGAAAGCTCCCCGACCGTCATCTTGGAAGGAACGGTGGGAGCCTGACGGTCCATCACTTCGCCCACCCGCATCAACTCAAACAAATCCACGCTGTATTCGCGGGCGATGTGCTGTCCGCGCCGGGCGAGTTTCTCCGTTAAAATGGAACGCCGCAGCACCAGCACCGTGACCCCCAGCGCCGCCACGCTGCCAATGAACAAGGCCGGCAAGGCGTTCAAATCATGCGTCAACTCCAGGATGAAGACCATGCCAGTGAACGGCGAGCGCATGGTGCCACCCATGATTGCTCCCATGCCGACCATGGCCCACAGCCCCGGATCGCCGGCGGGCAACCATTGGCCCAGCAACGCGCCCAATGAACCGCCGATGATGAGCAGCGGCGCCAGAACGCCACCGGATGTGCCCGAACCCAGCGCCACTGCCCACACCACCGCCTTGGCGATTAAAAGACCAATCAACATCCCGCCGACCAAACGCCCGAGCATCAGCGTGTGAATGGTGTGATAGCCCACGCCCAGCACCCGGGGATCAATCAAGCCGCCAATGCCCACCACCACCGCGCCAAGCGCCGGCCACCACATCCAGTGAATCGGCAGTTTTTGAAACAAATCCTCGCACGCATAAACCAAGGTCGTCAGCAGCCATGAACCAAATCCGGCCGCCAGACCGATGATCAGCGCCGCCACCAATCCACTGGCGCCCAACACCGGGTGCAGCGGGACTGGAAACATCGGCCCGGTGCCCAGCAGCGGCACGCGCAAAACGGAGGCAACCACTGACGCCACCGCCACCGGGATGAAACTTCTCGGCTTCCATTCGAACAGCAACAGTTCCACCGCGAGCAACACCGCCGCAATCGGGGTGGCGAATACGGCGGACATGCCGCTGGCGGCTCCCGCTACCAAAAGGGTCTTCCGCTCCGCCGCCGAAAGGTGAAAAAGCTGCGCAAACAATGAACCGAACGCCCCGCCGGTCATGATGATCGGTCCCTCCGCGCCGAATGGCCCGCCGGTGCCGATGGAGATGGCTGACGACAACGGCTTCAGAATCGCCACCTTGGGGTTGATCAGACTTCGCCCCAGGAGGATGGCTTCCAACGCCTCCGGTATGCCATGTCCCCGGATCTTGTCCGAACCATAACGCGCCATCAGCCCGACAATCAGCGCACCGACTACTGGCACCGCCGCCATCCACCAGCCCAGATGGCTCTGTCCCGGCAACGATGGTTCAGCGGATAAACGGTGAAAGAATGAGACGTTTGTAAACACCGCGATCAACCAGAGCAGCGCCTTGGCCACCAGTGCGCCGATCACGCCAATGGGAATCGCCAGGGCGGACAACAACAACATCCGTTGGTCGGTGCGGAAGTCAGCCAACGAATCAACGGGCGCCCCCCATGCCGGAGCCGCCATCCTGCCTTCCGAATCAGACCGATTTTCAATTGCCATCCGTTGACATTACATCGTGCCGCGATATAATTCAACCATATTCGCCGGCGCGAATTGGCCGGGTATTAGCCGAAGAATGAAACTTATGGCAAGCAAGCAAACGCTCACCAAGGCCGAATACGAGGCGCTGGCCGAGTTCCGTTACGCGCTGCGGCAATTCCAGCATTTCAGTGAAAACGCGGCCCGCGCCGCGGGCCTCACCCCGCAACACCACCAGGCCATGCTGGCCATCAAGGGTTTTCCGGGCCGTGACCGGATTACCGTTGGCGAACTGGCCGAGCGACTGCAAATCCGCCATCACAGCGCCGTGGGACTAACGGACCGTCTGGTGGCGGAACGTTACGTCCGGCGGGTGCCGGGCCGTGAGGATCGCCGCCAAGTCCAACTGGCCCTGACGTCGCGTGGCGAGACCATCCTTGAGAAGCTTTCCGCCGCGCATCACGAAGAGCTCCAGCGCATGGGACCGCAGATTAACAGGCTTTTGATGCGGTTGCGCGGTGCTGATTCTTCCCACTCAAAGCCAATTATACAGGATGATGCGCCGGATAAAGAAATTTGACCTAAGTCAAGGAACCGGGATTTCGCCTGCTCTATTTTGACGGCGCGATTTGCTCAAAAACGCAAGAACTGAACTGAAATGGATGCCGCCGAGAAATTGCTATTGATGTTTTTCATCCTGGCCGCTGTGGCCATGTTTGTGTTCGTGACAGTCGCCTGGTCAACGCGGTTGCCGGAACAAGAGCAAGCAGAAGTGCAGCATCGGGGATATGCCATCCGGGGCAGATGGTTTCTGGGGATAACGCTGTTTCTGCTGGCGGCCTTCTTCGCCACGATTCCATTCTTTCCCTATCTGGCCGCGGCGGAAGCCCTGTTACCGGCCGAGAAAGTGCCGGTCATCGCCCAACAGTTCGTTTTCATCATGCCTGACCATTTTCCGCTGAACCGTCGGATTTTGTTTGAAGTCACCTCGCGCGACGTCAACCACGGCTTTGGCATCTACAACCCTGAAGGCCAACTCATCGCCCAGACCCAGGCGATGCCGGATTACGTGAATTATCTGGCGGTCACCTTCCACCAGCCGGGGCATTACACCGTGCGCTGTCTGGAATACTGCGGGGTTGGACACGCCATCATGCAAAAGGATTTTACTGTTGAAGGCGCTTCGCCGACACCGGCACCGATGCCGATGTCTCAGCCATCGGGCACAAACACCGTTCCAAGTAGCAATGCAAGCAACCCATTCGAATAACTCGTCTCCCGGCCGGGGTGTGATGACGCTCTATCTGGTCTCCGGCCTGATCATCACCGCGCTGATGCTACTGGTGGGGCTGACCATGCGCGCGGCACAAGCGAATTGGCTGCCGCTGCCGCCGGACTTTTTTTACGCCTTGTTGACCCTGCACGGCGCCGGAATGATTGTGGCGCTGGCGGTATGTGCGATGGGCGCACTGTGGTTTCTAATCCGCCGACACATCGAACTGAGCGCATCACTGGTGGTGCTGGCATGGGTGTTGATCATGTTGGGCGTCGTCGGCGTGATTGTGGCGACGTTGGTTGGGCGCTTCGGCGGGTTATACACATTTCTTTATCCGTTGCCGTTTGATGGGAGCTGGCCGGGCTGGTCCACGGGCGTGTTTCTCATCGGCTTGGTGTTGGTTAACGTCGGCTGGATGATCTGGTGCCTGCAAATGCTTGGCGCGGTGCTGCGGGCTTACGGCGGTTTGCGCGGAGCGTTGGCTTGGGACTATGTCTGGCATCGGGAGGAATTCCAGGCTGCGGGCCGACAACCGCCGCCACCGGAAGCTTTTCCGGCGTTGGTGGCGGGTTTTGACGGGTTGATTGCCGGGATGGACGCGACGCTGCTGGGCGTGTCGCTGTTGGTGCGGTGGTTGGATCCGCGCGTGGTCATCAATCCGCTGTGGGCGAAAAACCTGACCTACTTTTGGGCACACACGTTCGCAAACCTGATTATTTATATGCTGGCGGCACTGATTTACGTCGGCATGGCTCATGCCACACGGCGGAAGTATCACACCTCAACTGTGCTGGTGATCGGCTGGTGGAGTTCAATGTTTTTCATCCTGGCCAATTATTCCCATCACCTTTACATGGATTTCGTCCAGCCGGGATTTATGCAGTATTTCAGCGAATTATCGTCCTACCTTACGGCAGTGCCGGTGACGGCGGTGACGGTTTTCAGCGCGCTGATGTTGGTCTGGCGGTCGCGCACGCGCTGGACGCTGGGCGCGATTTTCCTCTATGCTGGCCTGGTTGGCTGGGTGGTGGGCGGCATCGGTGCGGAGATCGACGCCAGCATCCCGTTCAATTTGCATCTGCACAACACGCTCTGGGTGCCGGCGCATTTTCATACTTACCTGTTAGGTGGCTGTCTGTTGTTCGTCATGGGCTGGGTGTTTTTGCTGCTCGAATCGCGCAGTGCGCGTGAAACGAGCGGAATCATGCGCGGATTGGTTGTCGCGCTGTCGTTCGGTGGCATGGTTGTCTTCCTGCTGGGATTTTATTTTGGCGGCGCGTATGGCGTGCCGCGCCGATACGCCACGGAACCTGCGCCTGGCCCGTTCATCGCTCAATTTGCGACCGTCGGCGCCGTCATCATGCTCATCGGGTTCACGCTGGCCTTTGTTGAAGGATTGCGCCTGCGCTGGAACCGCGCCGTGGATCAACCGTTGTGGCCGGGAGAATTGAAGGAGGCGCCGCATGAAGGGTAATTCCAAGCGCATTATCAACGTCGGGATGGGAATTGTCGGCTTTGTCATTTCGCTGGACGGCCTGACGATGCCGCTCCGCGCGCACATGATGACAACCATTGCCGTGCATCATTTGCTTCACAGCGGCATGGCGGCGGGGGCCGGTTTGCTGGCGATGGCCTTGGCTGCCAACCTGCCACGGCGAGACCGGGAACGCACCTGGTGGGTCCTGCCGGCCGTTCTGGCGCCGGTGTTTGGCTTGGCGCTGATGTGGCCTTCGGAATATGCCTATCTGATGGACCATCGCTGGCTGCACTTTCTTGATCATTTGGGCATCTTCCTGTGCAGCGTGCTGGCGGTGTTCGCGGCGCAAGCTTACGTGCGCGGGCTGGGTTGGCCGATGTTGGTGCTGCTGGTGGGCATGGACGCAGCGGCGGCGGGCGGATTCGGTGTTTCTCCCGGACCCAGCAATTTGTTGTCGCCGCAAGCGTCAGTTGGCGCCGCTGGAATGGAGAGTTCAATGATGGCCGGTTCAGGAATGAGTGTGCCGCCAAATGCGCCGCTTCATGTTTTGGGGCAGAGGTTGTCGCAAACTTTGGGTTGCATTGCCTGCCACCATGTGGATGGCACCAAGGCAGTCGGACCATCGTGGAGAAATCTCGCCGGCTACCCGCAGAAACTAGCCAACGGCGCGACCGAAATCGCCAATTATCAGTTTTTGACGAACGCGATTCTTTATCCCGAATACCTCCAGTTGCAAGGTTTCCCGGCGGGCGCGATGCCGACGTCCTACCGAGCGATGCTTTCCGGCCCGCAACACACCAATGAGCATCAACTCAACGCGCTCATCTGGTATATCAACAGCTTAAGCGACCGCAGCAGCCCGGCCACCCAGCCGCCGGTGCCGGATGAACCAAGGAAATGACTATGGCCAGTGAATCAAATAGCGACGTGGTCACCATCCGCAGCGAGTATGGCGTGTCCGAGACGATGGGTCGGCTTTCGGCACTGCTCACGGCGAAAGGATTGCGAGTTTTTGCCCGCATCAACCACGCTGCGGCGGCCGCGGAGGCGCGCTTGGAATTGCGCCCGACCGAACTGCTGGTGTTCGGACATCCTGAAAAGGGGACGCTCCTGATGCAGGAACGTCAAATCGTCGGCCTGGACCTCCCGGCCCGGGCGCTGGCGTGGCAGGATGAGGCTGGGCGGGTTTGGTTGAGTTATCGTCGCGTTGCCGCCATTGCCTCGTGGCACGGCCTTGCCGGGCATCCTCACGATGCCGCAAAAGCAATTGATGAAAATATAGCGAGCCTCTGTGCCGCCGCGGCCAGTGGGAAAAGCGCAACGCCTACCACATGAAACCAAGAGTGAACCAACTTATTGAAACGAGGCGCGTTGACTCCAGGAACGGTGCCGTCAGCCACGCGCGAGTTGTTGGTTCGAATAGTGGGACGGCCACGTTTCTCCTCAAGCCGATTCCACCGTTCCGGCTCGATTCAACGGTCTGGGTGTTGCGGCGGCGTCCGAGCAACCTGATTGACCGCTGGGACGGTCAGACTTACCGGCGCGTGGTGGTGCTGGACGGCCAGCCGGTTGAGGCCGCCGTTGTCCAGGCCGGTTCTTCAGATTCACGACGCTTAGAAGTCACGCTCACCGGCCAGCGAATCACTTCGGACATGAGGATGGCAGCGGTGAAATTGCTGGAGCGTTTGCTGGGCCTGCGGATCAGCTTGTCGGATTTTTATGGGCGTGCTGCAATGGATGCCAAGCTTCATCCCCTGGCGGAACGTTTTCGTGGAACGAAGCCGCCACGGTTTCCGACGGTTTTCGAGACATTGGCCAATGCCATTGCCTGCCAGCAAATGTCCCTGTCGCTGGGCATTCTGTTGTTGAGCCGGATGACGGAGAAATTCGGCCTGGCAACAGACGGCACACCCGAGCCGGCTCATGCCTTTCCGCGGCCTGAAGATCTTGCCGGCCTCAAGCCGATGGATTTTCGGCGACTGGGTTTCAGCCGTGCCAAGGGTGAATCGCTCATCGCCCTGGCCGGCGCCTGCGCCAGCGGCCAGATTGACCTCGAGGCGCTCGATGGTTTGAGCAACGAGGCGGTGGTCGAGCGGTTGCTCGACTTGAAGGGTATCGGCCGTTGGAGCGCCGAATACGTGCTGTTGCGCGGTTTGGGACGACTAAATGTTTATCCCGGCGACGATGTCGGAGCGCGCAACAACTTGCAACGCTGGCTGAAGCTCCGAAAGCCGCTGGATTACGACGGCGTGGGACGTGTCACGGCCCGCTGGCAGCCTCACGCGGGACTGGTTTATTTCCACATGCTGCTTGACCGACTTGACGCCGCAGGGCTCCTGACATCTAAAAGTCAAAAAACAGGAGGCACCAGTGACCTTGGTTGAACAACTAGCCGCGTTCGTGACTCGCGCCGCTTACGACGATTTGTCGCCGGAGGCGCGGATGCAACTTAAGATTCGTATCCTGGATGCACTCGCTTGCGCGGCTGGCGCCATGACGGGCGAACCCATTCAATTGCTTCGCGAACACACGAAGGATTTCGGCGGTGCCGAGCGTTGCACCTTGATTGGCGGCGGGCGCACGGCACCAGATCGCGCGGCCTTTTACAATGGCGCGCTGGTTCGATACTTGGATTTTAACGACAGTTTTCTGGCCCGTGGCGAAACCTGTCATCCCAGTGACAACTTGGGTGCGGTCCTGGCCGCTGCCGAGTATGCCGGACGAGATGGGCGCGACCTGCTCACGACGCTGGCCGTGGCGTATCAAGTGCAGTGCCGCCTCAGCGAAGTCGCCCCGGTGCGCGCCAAAGGATTTGATCATACCACACAAGGCGCCTACGCCGTTGCCGCTGGCGTATCCAAGGCGCTGGGGTTGACCGCGGCCCAGACCGCCAACGCCATGGCCATCGCCGGTACCGCCTTCAACGCGCTGCGGGTGACTCGCACCGGAACGCTGTCGCATTGGAAAGGACTGGCGTATCCGAACACGGTCTTTGGCGCCACACACTCCGCTTATCTGGCCAGGCGCGGCATCACCGGTCCGCCGGAAGTTTTTGAGGGGAACAAGGGCTTCATGGAAGCCATCGCCGGCCGATTTCAAATAGATTGGTCCAAGGAGAATCTGGAAATCGTGACCCGCACAATTGTCAAAAAGTTTAACGCCGAAATTCATTCGCAATCCGCCGTGGAAGGTGTGCTGGAACTTAAGCGCGAGCATCAATTCGCGGCCGCCGATGTCAAACGAATCAAAATCGAAATCTTTGACGTGGCTTACAAAATCATCGGTGGTGGCGAGGAGGGAGACAAAACGGTCGTCCGAATCAAAGAGCAAGCCGATCACAGTCTGCCATACATCGTGGCGGTGGCGCTGTTGGACGATCAGGTCATGCCGGAACAATACTCACCCGAGCGGATTCAACGCGCCGACGTTCAGGATCTGCTACGGAAAGTTCAGGTACGGCCCTCACCGACCTTGAGCCGGAGATTTCCGAAGGAGATGCCCTGCCGCATCACCATTCAGCTTCAGGACAATCAAACACTGACCAAGGAGAAGCAGGATTACGAAGGATTTAACACCCGGCCTATGAGCTGGGAGACGGTCGCCGAAAAATTTCAGCGCCTCAGCAGCGGGCTTGTAGACCCGAAGTTGGGCAAAGAACTCATAGACGCTGTCGCCCGCCTGGAAACCATTTCCGTCGCCGATTTGGCGGCGCTGCTGGCCCGGCTACGGGCCGATTCAACCTGACCTTTAACCGGAGAAGACCATTATGAAATCATCGAACACCAACACCTCTGATCGGGCATTTGACTTTCTGAAAATCAATGAACGCCCCGGCAAGCCGCGGGCGCGAGGCGTCACCGAGATCCGCGGGCCGTATTACACCCCGATGGGCAAGCGTTATCTGGAGGACGTGCTGGAGACGATGGGCGCCTACGTGGACGTCCTCAAATTTGCCGGCGGCTCGTTCAGTTTGATGCCGCGCCAAGCCGTCAAGGAACTCCTCGATCTCTGTCATGCGCACAATGTTTTGGTTTCCACCGGAGGCTTCATCGAGCATGTGCTGACGCAGGGAACCGATGCCGTCAACCATTACATCGAGGAATGTAAGCGCCTAGGCTTCGACATCATCGAAGTCTCCAGCGGCTTCATCACCATCCCGATGGATGATTGGCTGCGGTTGGTGGAAAAGGTTCAGAAGGCCGGTTTGAAGGCCAAGCCCGAAGTCGGCATTCAGTTCGGCGCCGGCGGCGCGACGGCCGCAGCGGAGTTGGCCGCCGAAGGCACGCGCGATCCCGAATGGGCGATTTCACAGGCCAAGCGTTTCGTGGACGCCGGAGCCTACATGATCATGATCGAGTCCGAAGGCATCACCGAGAATGTCAAGTCGTGGCGGACGGACGTGGTCGCAAAAATCATCAACGCGCTCGGCTTGGAGAAACCGATGTTCGAGGCGGCCGACCCGGAAGTGTTCGCGTGGTATGTCAAAAATTATGGGACGGAGGTGAACCTGTTTGTGGATCACAGCCAGATTGTTCAGCTCGAGTGTCTCCGCTCCGGCATTTGGGGAACCAAGAGCACATGGGGCCGAATTCTGACCTTCAAAGGCTGACGGGCCTTTGAGACAAGACTTCAAAACGCCGCACTGTTATGAATCACAAACTTCTGGTGGCCGTTGAAGGCGGGATGGATTCCATGGCGACGGTAACTTACGCCGCCAAAGCCTGCGCGGGTGCCGAGGTCCCTGAAGGCGGGGGAATGATCATACTCCATGTGCTGCCGCCGCTGCTGGCTTCGGTTGAGGGTATTGAGGCGGCGGTGGTCAGGAAGCTGGCCAGCCAGATTCAAGCCGACCGAAGAAAAACCGCGACAACCATGCTTCAAGAGCTGAAACAGCGAGTCATCCAGGAGGGAGTCAGACCGGAAATTGTTGCCACCGAGGTCGCGGAAAATTCCGGAGGCGTGCTCAAACAAATCCTGAAGACGGCGACGAGGCATGGCTGCGATACCATTGTTGTCGGCCGGAGCGACCAGTCCTTGCTGCGGGAATTTCTGGCCGGCAGCATAGTTGAGCGCCTGTTGTGGAAACCGATTGGTTTTGCCATCTGGATCGTCGAGCGCGCCCCACAGCCCAAACGCCAGTGATGCCGAACGTCAAATCGATTCCGCGAGCCTGTTATCATGCCTGAGTTGCCCGAAGTGGAAATCTGCGCGCGGCAACTATCCAGCCGTTTGGGTGGAAAGCTGATCCGGCAGGTTGAGGTCCGTGACCGCAAACTCCGCCTGCCGTCAGATTTGATGGGGCGTAAGGTCACGGAAATTTGCCGACGTGGGAAATTCATCAGTCTTCGTCTGGACGACGGCCGGCGAATTCTCATCCATCTGGGCATGACCGGCTGGTTTGAATTCACCCCGCCGCCTCGCTACCGATTGGCCATCAGCACGGATGACGGCACCGCCTATTTTGAGGATCCCCGGCTGTTCGGGGAAGTGCGCGTGGTTTCGGCGAAACAAGAGGAAACCATTCTGGCAAAACTGGGACCGGAGCCGCTGTCGCCAGGATTTGATCTGGCCTGTTTGCAGCATACCCGTCGGCCAGTCAAAGTGGCGTTGCTGGATCAAAGGTTGATCGCGGGCATCGGCAACATGTATGCCGTCGAAGCCTTGTGGCACGCGCACATCAATCCTAAACGGCCGGCCAACCGGTTGAACGAGGATGAATTGCGGCGGCTGAAAAGAAGCATCCTCCGCGTGCTGCAAAAGGCCATCGCCTATGGACCAGAGATTTACGAGGTGCAAACGTTCAAGGTCTATGACCGCAAGGGCAAACCCTGCTACCGATGTCGCACGCCCATTCAACGGATCGTGCTTGGCGGACGCGGCACGTATTTCTGCCCCGGCTGCCAGCGTTAAGAAGGCGTTGATGCGACTTCTGTCTTTGATTCGACCTTTACATCAAACCAGCCGATGCGAGTTAAAGGTTTTGAGTGACTTGACTACGGGTTGCACGCCACAACCCATTTCCTTGACTTACGTCAAAGCGGCGGTTCCAACGAAGAGCCACATTTAATGCAGAAAACAAAGGCTCAATTATGAGCAGAACGGTCGCAAAAAAATAAACGCGCAGAAATCATGGCTCCAACCTCATCGGTTGCGCAGGGCGGTGCAAATTGCTTTTTTTTGCATCTGCCTGTGGATTGGCTGGCGCTTCATCCAGTTTTATTTTTCGTGCTTGAGTCTAGGATTGGCGACCGTTTCACGTCCTCCC
The DNA here is from genome assembly GCA_028872915.1 of Verrucomicrobiota bacterium. Lineage (GTDB taxonomy): Bacteria > Verrucomicrobiota > Verrucomicrobiia > Limisphaerales > UBA11358 > UBA11358. The sequence goes on along the minus strand of JAGWNY010000021.1, from coordinate 29,086 downwards.
GGCGTCGAGGCATTTCTGCCCATCAGCGCCATCAGCGCCCTGATGAGCGCCTGGTATTGGCTCCAGACCGGCGTCATCCATTCTATGCATCCGGCAGGTCTGCTGATTTTTGGAGCGGTGCTGGCGATTTCCTTTCTATTCAAGCGCTCCTTTTGCAGTTGGATTTGCCCGTTTGGATTTTTGTCGGAAAAACTGGCTGACCTTGGCCGCAGAATCACTGGGCGCAACTTCCATTTGCCACGATGGGCGGACTGGCCATTGCGGGGCATCAAATACCTGCTGTTGGCCTTCTTTGTCTGGGTCGTTTTCTTCGGCATGAACCTCGCGGATCTGCGAGCCTTCTTGAACAGCCCGTTCAATCAAACCGCCGATGTGCGGTTGCTCTTGTTCTTCCTGCATCCGAGCACGACCACGCTTGTCGTGTTGGCGATTTTGATCGGGTTATCCATTTTTGTCCGGCATTTTTGGTGCCGGTATCTCTGTCCTTACGGCGCGTTGACCGCCCTGGTTGGGTTGGTGAGTCCGACTCGAATCCGCCGGAACATTCCCTCTTGCATTGAATGTGGCAAATGCGCCAGGGTCTGTCCGGCAGGGCTGCCGGTGGACCGGCTCTTGACCGTTCATTCCGACGAATGCTCGCTTTGTTTGGAATGCGTCCAAGCATGTCCCGTTGCCAACACTCTGGCGGCGCAAACGATTTATCCGCGCCGCCGCGTCCGCCCAGTGGTCATTGCGTTGGCCATCACCGGCATTTTTCTGCTGACCATCGTGTTCGGAAAACTTTCCGGTCACTGGCAATCTGCCGTTAAGCTCCGACAGATGTCCCGGCAGATTCAGTATCTTCAACTTAGCGGACTTGGCAACGAGCACAATCCGCCGTCAAAAAATGGCAATCCACCGGCAGCGGGATTCTAACGCAACTCTTACTGTTATTGTGCATGAATCTGAAACAAGCCAATACCATTTGGGCAGCGAGCCGGGCTGATATCCTCTTGGCAGCGGAAAGACCGCAGACCAAAGCCATCGTCTCGATGCCGATTCCGCTCTGGAAACTGGCTCTGATCACGGTTGGTCCTGGCCTGGTGGTGATGCTGGCTGACACCGACGCCGGCAGCGCGATCGTGGCCGCCCAAAGCGGGGCGCGATGGGGCTATCGCCTGCTGCTGCTGCAACTCCTGCTCGTTCCCATTCTTTACGTGGTGCAGGAATTGACGGTCCGATTGGGGTTGGTCACGCGCAAGGGGCATGGCGAGTTGATTGCCGAGCATTTTGGCAAAGGGTGGGCCTGGCTCTCGGTCGGCACTCTACTGGTGTCGTGTGTCGGCGCAATGTTGACTGAATTTTCAGGCATCGCCGGCGTGGGACAGCTTTTTGGCGTTTCGCCCTGGATGAGCATCTCGCTTACGGTGATTTTTCTGATTGCCGTGGTGGCCACCGGCACCTATCGGCAGGTGGAAAAGGTGGCCTTGCTGATTGGATTGTTTGAACTGGCGTTTGTCGCGGTGGCGATCGTGTCGCATCCCAGCGGGACAGCGATGCTTCACGGCATGGCCCAAATGCCGCTGGGCGACCGCCAATATTTGTTCCTGCTGGCCAGCAACGTTGGAGCGGTCATTATGCCGTGGATGGTGTTCTATCAGCAATCGGCCGTGGTGGACAAAGGACTGGATATTTCCCACCTTAAGCCGGCTCGTCTGGACACGGCGATCGGCGCGGTGGTTACTCAAGTCATCATGGCGGCGATCTTGATTGTCACCGCCAGCACCATCGGCGCGAAGAATCCCCATGCGTCACTGGACACGGTGCAGCAAATCGCCAACGCTTTGATTCCCTTCCTGGGTTCATTCTGGGGCAAGGTGATTTTCGCGCTGGGCATGCTGGGCGCAGCGTGGGTGGCAACGATCGTGGTTTCGTTGACGGCGGCGTGGGGACTCGGCGAAGTGACCGGCTACAGACGTTCACTCGCGCATCATCCTTTTGAAGCGCCGTGGTTCTACGCCGTTTATGTCGTCAGCCTGCTGATTGGCGCGGGCGTCGTGCTGTCCGGCGTCAACCTGGTAAAACTGGCCGTGGGCGTGAATGTGATGAACGCCCTGCTGCTGCCAATTGTGCTGGGCTTTTTATACTTGCTGGCGTGCAAAGCGCTGCCAGAAACGTGGCGGTTGCGCGGGTGGTATGCCTGGCTGGTCGGTGGTATTGTGGTGTTCACCGCCGGTTTGGGTGTGTATGCTGGCATCAGGGGGATTTGGTAGATTTCATCCCCAAGGCTAAACATTAGAAGTATTTTGCGCCACGAATGATTCTTGGCATCTCGCCGACAAAAAAGTGACAAGCGAACGGCAGCGCAAAAATTCTAACGTTGTTGCTCTCTCGCGCATGAAAAACATTTTGATCGTTGGCTGTCTTTGTGCAGGCGCGGTAGCCTCCAGCTCTGCCACGGTTCAACCTTTAGTCCCGACGGCAGATCACCCACGGCCCGGGTCGACGCAATTTGCCGGTGCTGACCACATCCATCAACGAGAGCGGACAGTTATTGGTGAGAATTCCTTTAATTTGAAACATCCAAGTGCATTACAGACCAACGATTTGTCCAATGTTTTGTCGTTGCGGTAAATCATAAACAGTTACCTTAACACCGGGTGCGATTAACTCCTCCCCAATAATCCGCTCAATTTCCTCCCAATTGCCGCCTGCAAGCCCTGACCCAATTCGGGGCATGTGGACCTGCGCACCGAGTTCCTTTGCTCTCGTCGCGACAACACGCAATCCATTCCGAGCCGCCTCGTAACGTATGGGCGGAAGACCGTGACGAAAACCCATTCCGTGCTGGCCAATCAAATTGGCAACCCAAATTGTGTCCTCGACCTGCACGAACTGAACCTGCCCCAAGGCAAACGGTTGGGTTTCTTCACCACGATGCCAAGCGCGATAACGCCTTTCAGGCTCACGCCAACGGAGCGATACCGCGACAACAAATCCCTTTCCCCATCCGCCCGCGTCGTTGCAAACATGGACAATAATTTTGGGATGGTCTCCAGTTGGCCGCGTCGCGTCGCCGACCTGATAAGTGATGTTCATCGGTCCATTGAATAATCGTCCGGTGCCCTAGCTCCAAGGATTCTTCCACCGAGAGAACCACTTTACAACGCTGCCATTTGGTTCCAGGGGCCGCAGCGTCACTCGTCGGAATCCGCGTTCACAGTGGACCAAAACACACTCATGGTCGCGGAGATTGCGGAGCTTATGCGGTTTGATTTTGTGCTCCTCGGTTTCGGAATAGTTGACGTTGCGCTTGCCGGCGCTGAATCCCCATGAACGTTTGACCACGCGCTTTTTCCCGATGAAATCAGCGGCTTGGACGGCATCCGCTTCGTCGGCGGCGCGAAAGATTATCCGGTTACGGAGATTCAGCGTCAGCACCTTTGATTTGTCGTTGCCAAGTGGCGGCACAAACGAGGTGGTGCTTTGGGCGGCGGCGACGATTGTTGCGCCTGCTTCGCGAATCACGTCCACACAGTTGTAGTCGCTAGTGCCGTCTTCACTGGCGGTCATAAACCGTTGCGCTTCATCCGCCCACAAAACAATCAGATTGCTTTTCGCCCGTTCAGTCTTGGTTTTGTCGAACCGGCGCAGTGCGTGATTGTAGTAAAGCAGTTTCAGAAACGTGTTCACATAACGCCGCTCGGTTTGAAATTTTTGCGGCATCGTGGTGAGAATGATTTTGCCTTGGTCAATTGTGGCGAAGTCGAACGTGCTCTCGCCGGTGCAAAACACCTCCGCCACTTCGGGCGTTAGAAAGTATTGCAGATAATTTCCAATGGTTTCGCGAACGCCACCGGATTGCTCGTCGGGCTGGTTGAGAAAACGATTCGCGAAATGTGCATACACGGCTTCTCGCCGTGGCGTTTCGAGAAGTTGCTCAAGATTCTCCATTTCTTCTTCGAGCAATTCACGATTGGACAACAACTCAAACGCGCCGAGCAGAGTGACCGGACGTTTCAATTCGTAGAGCATTTCGAGTGCGTGGGCGATGTGGGTCTGCGCCTGGCTTTTGAAAAACCCCTTGTCCCCGCCCTGGCCGAGGCTTGTGGCGGTGTCCACGATGAACTTCGCGTAAGTCGTAAATGGAATACTGCGGTCGCCTGTCAGATTGAAACGGTGCGGCGGCGTCCATCGTTGGTCGGAATCGTTCGCGCGAATCTGCAAGTGGATTAGGTCATGCGCTCGGCCGTAATGCTCGGCCATTGCCGCCAGCGTTTCCCAATAAACGCCCTTTTCGTCAATACACAGCCCACCCCAATTCCGCTCGTTCTGGAAAACCTGGTGCGCAAGTTGATTGATGCCGGAACTGGTCTTGCCGGAGCCGGTGTCGCCCGTGATGAGCCAGCCGCGACAGAATTGTGTCCGTTTCCACGTCAATCCACCGAGCCGTGCGACAATGCGTTTGGCCTTGCGGGGGACAAACAGAAGCCAAGCAGCCACAAGCGCCAGCAGAATACCGCCCACTGCGAAGACGTATTGTGGGTGTTTGAACGCAAGCCACAGGTCCGGTGGCGGCATGATTGGATCGAACGGAATGAGTTGGAGTTTCATGGCCATGCCCTTCCGATGAGATAGCCGGCCAGAAGACCGGCCAATGTGGCAAAGAATGCTGCTGCCCGTGTGACGCGAGGACCGTTGCCGGCGGACGGATTACTTCGCAGCACTTCGAGCAGAGCGGCGGTTTGTCCTTGAAAAGTCCTGGCCGCCTCCGTGAGTTTGGCAATGTCCGTCCGGAGTTCGCCAAATGACGGAAATTCCCGGCACCGGAGCTCGTCCCAATGTCGTTGGTGGATTCGGAACAATTCGACGAGGAGCAACACCGCGTCGTCTTCTCGCAGCCGATGTTTATCGCGCCACTCGGCGATAGCCGCGTCGAACTCCTCGTCAAAGTCCGGCTGTTTTGTCTTTGGCGGCGGCATTATTTTGTTGGCAACAGAAGGTCGGCGGCGGATTCGATCTCGGCGTAGAGTTTCCGTTGCCATGTTTGGAGTCGTTGCCGGTCAAGAAGGCTGAAAGCGGGATGTTTGACCGCCGCCTCGATGGTCAGGTTTTCGGCGTTGAGCGCTTCGACGAGCCAATCCTGCAAGCGCGACATGGCGATTTCGCGGCCTCCAAGTTTGTCCTTGAGTTGTGCCCGAACTTCAGACGTTTCAAAAATTGTGAAGCTGTCGCTGTGAGCGGCATTGCGGACCACAACGTAATTGCACTTTTTGCCGAATTGGTCGGCTAGACGTTGCACCTGGTCCACACTGTCCGATTCGTGGTTCACCGGCATGATCAGCGTGAGTGAAGCGCTCATCGCGGACAAAACGGCGGACAGGTCAATTTCCGCAAAGAAATCGGTAAACAGGTCGGTGGAAGCGGCGCGGCAGTCCATGACGACGAGATTCGCCTTTTCCAGTGCGCGAAAGATGCCGTCGAGTTCACGCCGCTTTTCCAAATCAAGGAATTGCGAGTTGGGTTGAAACCGTTTTAGGGTCGAATTCTCGTTGTCGCTGTCTATCGCAACGTGGGCGATGCCCTTGTCCTTGAGATATTGAACGAAACTAACGGCGAAGAAGCTTTTGCCGACGCCGCCTTTGCCGTTGAGGATGAGGTCGAGACGTTTCATGTGCTTTGAGGTTTGAGCACCCGAACTTGCGCGATGCGTGGGCCGCGCGTGCGGGGCGGCAAGGCTTCGTTGCCGTTGGTAGCAGTGGGCATTTCTGGTGATTGGCCGGCTTCTACCGCCGGCACTGAAGCAGAGGTTATTTCCACGCCATTCGCAAATGTCGGAGCTGGCGGGCGTTTTCGGCTCGGTCGTTTGCGTGGCCGAACGGCTTCACCAAGCACTTGATGACAGAATACGGCAATGGCAGTTTTGCTGGTCGGCAGGCAATGCTGCGAGAGCAGGTCGGCGATGGAACGATACGACGCGCGTTTCTGGCGCAACTCCGTGATGACGTCCTTCGCCGGGAGCAAATCCTGGAACTTCTGCGGACGGCGCGGCGTGAATTCCGCAACCGCTTTGCGGATTTCGTTGGCATCAAAGTTGGACATAGGCAGGGATGAATTGAATGTGCACCGGGAAACTGGTCGGCGACAAAACGGAAACGGTAATGCGGTGACGTGGACGAATCGTTGACTGTTGAAATGCGCGGCCAATGCCTGTCTGTGGCTGGCTCGTGGGCGTGGACGATCCACGGCTGTGGACTGACTGCGGACATTTTATATCTGTTGCCAATTTCCGATTACGCACTGTGAAGGTCATTGAAAATTCGCGGATGGGGACTGTTTGTTGCCGAATTTGAGGACGCGGACAAAACACGGATGTTGCCTGTTCATGGACACGGATGATTCGAGTCCAGGCCCTGCATTGGGCCTGTCCCTGTTCGTGGAATTGCCGCGTCTGCGGCCATGAATTGCCGATATTGCGCGGTCGTTCCGCACTCTCACCGCGACCGATTCGCGGACTCGAAAACCTGCCTCCCGGCAGGAGTAAGGCGTGCCCTGTCCTAAACATGATGAGAAACACATTGCCTCCTTTGTTGCATCAACTCGTTGCGCCATTGTTCCAACTGCGCGGCAACGGATTGAATTCGGCTGGTTTGTTCGATGGCGGTGACTTCGATGCGCCCGGCCTGGTGATTGTCAAACGGTGACTCCCGGAGTTGCATGGCGGAATCGGAAGCACGTTGATTGAGCCTTTCGCTGAGTTTGTTCAGCACCTCAATGGCGGTGCGTAACTGTATGGTTGTTGGTGTTTGCATAATCAAGGGTGAATGCCGCGCGATGCTTTGTGCGCGAATTGGTGACGATGGTGAACCCGCTTCTCTGGAAGCCAAAGTGCCTGCTTCGCTTGCTCGGTGGTGACTGGATGCGCCCACGGTGATTCCAAACCGAGTTTCCCGGCGATCTCTTCGGCGGCAAGTTTGGTGGGCGCTTCGACGACGGTGCGGAGCGGGTCACCCAGCAACCGCGCGTATTCACGGTCAGTGTAATAGATGCCCCAAAGTTGGTTGCCAGGCTTCGGCATCGGAACTGCGCTTGTTTTCATGCCCGCAGTTCATCACAGATCGAGACTGCGGTGGTGTATCAGCTACACAACATGCACGCACAGTCCGTGTATTGTCCTGCCTGTGGTCACGGCAAAGACGCAATACAACCTGAAGAACGCCCAGGAATACTTTGAGGAACACCTCTGCGTTGGCGATTACTACGATGAGGGCCAGCGTGTGGCCGGTGAGTGGATTGGATTGGGCGCGGAACAGTTGAATTTGTCCGGGAAAGTCCGCGCAGAAGATTTCCTGCGGTTATGCGAAAACCAGCACCCCGCCACAGGTGATAGGCTGACGCTGGAATTGAAAACCACGCGGATTCAAGATGGCCGGCCCGTGGCTGACAGGCGGATTTTTTACGACTTTACCTTCTCGCCGCCTAAATCGGTTTCAATTGCCGGCTTTCTTGGCGACGACAAGCGGGTTCTCGAAGCTCACGCAAGGGCGGTCCGTGAGGCGCTGAAACATTTTGAGGCGTTCGCTGCAACTCGTATCCGCATCGGGGGCGCGAGAAAACAGAGGCTGACCGGCAATTTTGCCGCCGCGTTGTTCACACATGACACTTCACGCGCCCTGGACCCGCATCTGCATACGCATTGCATTGTTTTCAATGCAACTTTTGATCCGGTTGAAAGCCGGTGGAAAGCTCTTGAGAATTACGAACTGCTCAGGGCGCGAAAATGCGCAGAAAACATCTACTACCACGAATTCGCCCGTGACTTGAAGGCATTGGGCTATCGGATTCAAAACAGGGCGCGTGGAGATTTTCAGGTGGAAGGAATTCCCCAAGAGCTATGTGAACGGTTTTCCAAGAGGCGCGGACAGATTGATGCCGCGTTGGACAAATTGCTTTCGGAAAGACCTGAGCTAAATGCGACTAATATTCAGGATTTGAGAGAGCGGCTCGCAGAAGGCGAAAGAACGCGGAAACAGAAAGATCTAAGCCGGGACGAACTGCGGACATTGTGGGGGGCGCAGTTGAGCAAAGCCGAGATGGCATCATTGCGCCGGCTTTCAGGTCAGCCAGGGCAAAGCGAGGAGGACAAAAACCGAACAACTCTCAGTGAGGCCGTCCAGTGGGCAGAGGAACACTTGTTCGACCGCAACTCGGTCGTGCTGGAATGTCAATTGTGGCAGGAAGCCTTGGGCCGGGCGCGCGGTGAGAGCTTCTCGATTTCCGATCTGAAGGATTTCACTCAACGACGCGGTTATATCCGGGACGAAGCGCGGCCAGGCGAGATAACGCTGCGCGAGGTGTTGCTCCGCGAATGGGAAATTGTTCAGACGGCAAAACAGGGCGTTGCCGAGTGTCACGGATTGGCAGCCAATCCACAACCGTTGAATCCAAAGTTGGACGATGAGCAACGAAATGCACTCGATGCCCTGCTCGGTTCAACCGACAGGATTTCTATTTTTCGCGGCGGCGCTGGCACGGGCAAGAGCTTCGTGTTGCGCGATCTGGTCGAGCAGGTTCAACAAGCCCGAAGGCGCGTGGTCGTGCTGGCGCCACAACGCCAGCAGGTTGCGGACATGGAAAAGGCCGGATTGCCGTCGCCGACGACAGTCGCAAATTTCCTGCTCAAGCATGAGCTTGCCGCAAACTCGCTGATTGTAGTGGACGAGGCCGGTCAGATTGGTGGTCGGCAAATGCTCGAACTCCTGCGGATTGCCTGTGAGAAAAATGCTCGTGTGGTTCTGTCCGGCGACACCCGGCAACATGGGGCGGTGGAAGCTTCGGATGCGCTGCTTGCCATTGAGCGGCATTCTGGCGTCAAACCCGTCGAATTGCACACGATTCGCCGCCAGGACCCGGCGCTCGCCCGCACAATCTCCGAACGTGCCCGTATCAAACAATATCGCCATGCTGTCGAAGCAGCGGCGGCAGGCAAACTTGGCGACTCATTCAATCGTCTCGACAAGTTGGGCGCGGTCGTCGAGTGCGCATTGGGGGAACAAGCCGACAAGCTCGCCGAAGAATATGTCCGCCTCGCGGAACAAAACGCATCAGCCGTCGTCGTGTCGCAGACCTGGGGTGAAGTGCATCGCGTAAATTCGCGCGTCAGGGACGCGCTAAAGGCAAAAGGTTTGCTCGGTAATAATAACACGAACGTTCAAGTGCTGGACAAGCTCGATCTCACCAACGCGCAAAAGCGCGACAAGCGGTTTTATCCACCGGAGGCCGTTGTCGTGTTCAACCAAAAAATCCACCAGGCTGAACCGGGCACAAGTGGAAAACTGGCCGGCGTCGTTAAGGTGGGCGTTCTCGTTGAAGTGGACGGAAAATTCGTCACCGTCTCTAACAAATTGCTGAACCGGATCACGGTTTGCCAACCGCGCGAAATTGCCCTTTCAGCGGGCGACCGTCTCCATCTCAAAGCCAACCGCAAACTTGCGGCCGGTGGCAGGGCCACGAATGGCGAATTCGTTTCGGTCAAGTCTGTCCGCACCAATGGCACGGTCGAACTGGCCGACGGCCGGGTTTTGGATAAATCGTTCCGTGAGTTTCTGCCCGGCTACGCCGTCACGTCTTACGGGTCGCAGGGCAAGACGGTGGACCACGTTCTTTTTTCCGATTCGACCATCAAGGCGGCAACCAATGCCCAGCAATGGTATGTGACTATTTCACGCGGTCGGCGCGGCATCCGCATTTTCACGCCGGACAAACAGCAACTCCTCGAAAATGTCGCGCGTTCCGGTCATCGCCCATTGGCGATTGAGTTTGCACCTAGCTTTGCTCCTCGCCGCATAATCCGCATTTGGGATCGGCTTCATGGCTATCTGCTGCGCTTTGGCCGTCGAGCCGCCGATAACTTTGTCCGGCGGAAAATTGCCAGCCGGCATCATCGCAATCGTCAACTCGCACAAAAATATGAGCACAAAATCACCTGAATGTTGGGCGAACGACGCCCAGGCACGCGCCGTTCGCGTTGAAATGTCACCAGAGCAATCATTGCTTCTTCCTCACAACGACTTTGTCTTCGCCGAACTCAAACGTGAGGGCAAGGAACAAGTTCTTCGGCTGGTTTTCGCCATGCACGAAGTATTGGTGCGCGGATACTCGTTGCGGCGCATTGAAACGGCAATGCAAAGGATGGAATTATCGCTCCTGACAAAAGTGCCGGGCAGCCAGCGTTCATTGATTGCCGATGGGCAGCCGGTCGTCCTAGAAATTGCCGTCACGGAAATCAAGAAACAGGAATCGTAGCCGGCAAACGGTTCAAATTGAGAAGGCCGTTAGTTTGCACAATTCCTCAAACAAGTTGAGGATGTGTGCATTGCCATGAGAAACCATCCGCTTCCCGCCTCCACATCTTGATTGAAACCTAAACTTTGAAGGCGAGTGTCGCGAACCGGCTTTCGCCTCACAGAATTTGCTGAAAAAATTCACGAAAAAAGTGCCAGTGAAAGTGCCAGTGAACCGGTAGTAAGCCGTTATTTGGTGAGTTTCTGATCGGTATTGAGCCGGTAATGGCGAGTGCTTGACACACGCTAAAAAACGTCTGATTCTATTCGTGTTCGTCGGTTATGAGGCAGCGTGCCTCTGGTGGTAGGGCGGTAGTGGACAGGTAGTGAGTTTTGAAAAAAACCATTATATTTGTTCGAATCCCACCCCTTCCGCCACCGCTTTTAGGAATCCATTGACATTAGTTTTTAGGTGTCCCGCCATCCCGGCAATCTTCGCGGCGAGCGCGTGGGACTCTGAACCGGGACGATGCGGCTGAAAGATGCCGGAAACGAACTTGGCATTTTTCACCAGTCGAGAGAACTTTTCCATTCGTTTCGTGGCGTGGTTTTGCAATGATGCCGCCCATGCACCCAACAAGGTCGCGCTCCATGCGGACTCCCCGCATTTTCCCGTGGGCAATGTTCTTGTGCCTGGCGTTTTATCTGGCGGCCTGTGTGTTCCTCTTTTTGTTGCAACGCCGGATCATTTATCAGCCCCCTGTGCTCACCCCGGCGCAGGAGGATCAAATGGCTGCGGCAGGCCGGCTCGATATCTGGACAAATGCCGCCGGCGACTGTATCGGCGTCAAACGCCTCTCGCCCCGGCAGCCGGCCCTGGGCAGCGTGTTGGTGTTGCATGGCAATGCCGATGACGCGGCAGGCGCCGGTTATTATGCCGACAGCATCCAGATGATCGCGGCTTTCAACGTGTTCATCGTGGAGTATCCCGGTTACGGAGACCGTCCGGGAACGCCAACCGAAGCCAGTTTGTTCCAGGCGGCGGATGGGGCATTTCAGTTGCTCGACACGAACCGGCCCATTTATCTGGTGGGCGAATCGCTCGGCACCGGCGTCGCCGCGTATCTGGCGGGAGCGCATCTCCATCAAGTTGCGGGCGTGGTATTGCTTTCGCCTTTTGACCGGCTGGCCGACGTGGCGCAATACCACTATCCCATTTTCCCGGCGCGCTGGCTGTTGCTCGACCGTTTTCCGTCGGAAAATTATCTGCGCCAATATCGCGGCCCGGTCGGGATGGTGGTGGACGGGCACGACGACGTGGTGCCCGAGGAATCCAGCTTTCGCCTTTACAATGCCTGCGCCGGTCCCAAGCGGCTCTGGAAATTCGCGCAGGGCGGCCATATCCAAATCATGGAGCCGTCGGCGGAATTTTGGAGGCAAGTGGTCGGGTTCTGGCAAACCAACGGTAAACGGCGCATGAAGGACAGCCTTTAGTTAGAGCCTCGTAAATCCTCCTTTCTTTAATCGCCTGGGCTGTTAGAATAATACATGGCTTTTAGCAAACTGGGTCTGGCTCCGGCCATTCTCGAAGGCGTCAAGGCGATGGGCTACGTGGAACCCACGCCCATCCAACTGCGCGGCATTCCACTGGTATTGGCTGGCCAGGACCTCATTGGCAGCGCGCAAACCGGCACCGGCAAAACGGCGGCGTTCGCGCTGCCCATCCTTTCCCGGCTCGGAAAGCACTCCTCCGAAGCCGGCCCGCGCGCGCTCATTCTGGAACCCACCCGCGAACTCGCCGCGCAGGTTGAGACATTCTTCCGCGATTACGCCCGTTTCAGCGATTTGAAGACCACGGTCATCTTTGGGGGCGTGGGTTACGGACGCCAAAACGAGCAGTTGCGGGCCGGAACGGACATTGTCATTGCCACGCCCGGCCGGCTCCTGGACCATCTCGAACAGGGCACGGTGCGGCTGGACAAGGTTGAATTTCTTGTTTTGGATGAAGCCGATCGGATGCTTGACATGGGGTTCCTGCCCGACGTGCGCAAAATTGTGGAACGCTGTTCCCGGCAACGGCACACCGCCCTCTTTTCGGCAACCATACCGCCCCAAATCGAAACACTTATTCAATGGGCAATGCGGCATCCGCAAACCGTGGAAATTGGCGCGCGGCGTTCCCCCGCCGAGACGGTCAAACACGTCATTTATCCGGTGTCCGACTCCCAAAAAACCGATCTGCTGGTCGAACTGCTCAAGCGCGTCAATTACGATTCGGTGATCGTGTTTTGCCGGACCAAACATGGCGCCGACCGCGTCGCGCACGTGCTCAAGCGGGCCAATCACGCGGTGTGCGTGTTGCATTCCAACCGGACCCAACGCGAGCGGGAACAGGCGCTGCGCGGTTTCCGGGACGGGAGATTTGAAGTGCTCGTGGCCACGGACATTGCCGCGCGCGGCCTGGACATCGCGGATGTAAGCCATGTGATTAATTACGACGTGCCCCAGCATCCCGAGGATTATGTTCACCGCATCGGGCGCACCGGCAGGGCCGAGGCCACCGGCGACGCCTTTACCATCATGATTGCCGAGGACTCCAGCCACGTGTTTGCCATCGAACGGTTCATTGGCGCGAAAATCCCGCGTGTGAAACTTGAAAATTTCAATTATCGTTACACTGTGCTCTTTGAGGAGGAAAAAACGGGACGGGCCGCCGGATTTCCAGGCCGCGCCCGCGCCGTCCGGGTGCACGGCGGTTACCATTTTGCGCCAGGGCGGCGCAGATAGCTTACTTCATCATCAAAAGTCCCGGCATGGCCATTGAAAGGCTGCCGTGAACGTCTCCAATGAACCTCGCCCCAAGCAGGACGTTATTCGTGCATCCGGGGTCGTTAACGCGAAAAGCGGCATCGCCCCACTCATGCTCCGTCAACCGGCTGAAGGAATTGTTGAAGCAATTGAGGTCCCGGCCCGGCGCCGCAGCCTGTTCGATATTTTCAGCCATGAACACCCCGTAATGGCGGCTATTGCGGATGGAAACGTCCCGAAACACGTTGTCATGGCTCCAACGCATGAAAATGCCCACGTCATTTCGCGAGAGGATGGCGTTGTCTATCACGTTATGGTTGAAATTGCCGTCCAGCGAAATGCCCGCGCCCGGATTATCGTGAAGATACAGCTTTGTGAAATGGCAGCTTTTGGTCTCAAAACCGGCCAGGCCATCAAATTCATTTCCGAACGATTCGAGGTTGCTCACCGTCAATTGGGTGGTACCCAGCGTTGTGACCAATCCGCCGGATCGGCACCGCGCACACGTGACGTTTTCCACCCTCGAATCACTGACGTTTTGCACGGTGATGCCATTGTTGCGGATGCTGACGCCCTGTCCCATGAGCCGCCAGTTCTCGCGCTGCTGATGCGCCCGGTTGCCGTCAATGAACAGATCGCTGACCTGCAAATGTTCGACCCTTTCAGGATTGTCCACCGGCCGCCCCATGATGATCACCGGACAATTGGCATTGTTTGCCAGCCACAAAACGGTTGAATCGCCGGCGCCGCGCAGGGCCAGTCCATCCCGCCCCAAAACAATCGGCCGATCCACCACAATTTTTCCCGCGGGCAAAACCACTTCTCCACCCGCGGCCGGCAGCGAATCCAGCGCCTGTTGAATCCGTGCCACCGTTGCCCCTGCCGCCAGCGTGCGGACCATGATGTTGCTCGTGCCCTGCGCCACCGCCAAAGCCGCCGCCGGAATCAGAACCAGCGCCGGAACAATGGCCGTCCGCCACGCCTGCCTCAACGTTCCGTGTCCGCGAATTCCTTCAGACCCTGCTGACTTCCGCCTGTGAATCATGTCAATCGAATGGTTGCAACCAAACTCATTCTCTAGTTTAATTTCGCTCATCTTTGCGCAATCCCCAAAAAGTTTCTGCCGCTTTTTGGACGATTTTTTCGCCAGACAAACTCCGACAAAGCGCATTTCCGAATTTGCAAAAAATGGGCAACCCTTATGCTCTCGCCTGATGTTTTCAATAAAAAAGCAAAACTTCACCATCGCCGGCTCCGCCGCCACGCCCGCCTGCCACGGCTATGCCATGCCGGGGGAATGGGAGACGCACGAGGCCACCTGGCTGGGCTGGCCGCACAATGCCAATGATTGGCCAAGCAAGTTTGAAACCATTCCCTGGGTTTATGGCGAAATGGTCCGAAAAATTTCGCCGGGAGAGATGGTCCGTCTATTAGTGAGACACCACGCCGAGGCGGCCGCGGCCCGCCGCCTGTTGCTCCGCGTTGGATGCGACCTCAAAAAGATCGAATTTATCCTCCATCCCAGCGACCGCGGCTGGACGCGTGATACCGGCCCCGTCTTTGTCAAAAAAAGGAACGCCGCGCGAAACGCCTCCGACACGGCCATCGTTCATTTCCATTTCAACGGCTGGGCCAAGTACGCCAATTGGCGGAGGGACACCACCGTACCCGAAACCGCCGCGCGCCTCTTGCACAAAAAATTATTTCACGCCACCTGTCCCGCCGCGCGCTCCGCGGGAACGCACGCCATCCGAAATTTTGTCATTGAAGGCGGCGGCATTGAAGTCAACGGGCGCGGCACGCTCCTCTCCACCGCCCAATGCTATCTGGACCCCGCGGTACAGGTGCGCAATCCCGGCTTGGGAAAAAAAGAAATCGAAGCCGCGCTCAAAGAGCACCTCGGCGTCAGAAACATCTTCTGGCTCGCAAAAGGTCCGGCTGGCGACGACACCCACGGCCACATTGACGATGTGTGCCGTTTCGTCAACCGTCGCACAATCGTTCTGGTCCGCGAAAAGAACCGGCGTGATGAAAATTACCGTCCGTTGATGGAAAATTGGGAGCGGATCACCGACTTGCGGCTTGAGGACGGCACGAAACCCGAAATCATCGCCCTGCCCATGCCCTCGCCGCTCTTTTTCGACCGCCGGCGCCTGCCTGCCAGCTATGCCAATTTCTACATCTGCAACGCTTGCGTCATCGTTCCCACGTTCAACGACCCCAACGACCGGCTTGCCTTGGGGATTTTGGGCGAATTATTTGCAGATCGTCCCGTCGTCGGCATTCACGCGGTGGACCTCGTATGGGGCTTCGGCTCCTTGCATTGCCTCACCCAACAGCAGCCGGCCTGATTACCGCCCCGCCGGCGCCGGTTTCACCGACCCGGAAAAATCAGGCTCGGACGCAAATTGTTCCAGCGTCGAAAGTCCCTGAATCCCCACGGCCACCTGTTCAATGACGCCATGGCGGTCAATGACCATCGTTGTGGGAATCAGCGCCACCTCGCCATAAGGCGAGGGCAGGATTCCCATGACTGCCAGCGGATAATTGATCTGATGACTTCGCGCAAAGGCCCGCTGCGCGGCGGCGGCGTCCGTGCTCAAGCCCAGGATGACGACTTTTGTGGACGGCGTTTCACTGCGTAATTTGATGAAACCGGGCAATTCCTCCCGGCACGGCGGGCACCAGGTCGCCCAAAAATTCAAGATGACCCGTTTGCCTTTGAAGTCTGCCAGATGAATGGCTTTTCCATCCAGATTCGTGACGGTGAAATCCGGTGCCCGAACGCCCACCCACGGCGAAAACTGCGACTGGTCCGCGCGCCGCGAAGACAAATAATAAAATCCTTCAAACGCCAGCAGCGCCAGGGCAATGACCGGCAATGCGGCAAGGACGGAAAACAACGGCCCGCGCCCTGGTTTTTGTTCTTCAGCCATTCCCAAAACCTAGCCCACTCTCCGGCCCTCCGCAATCCGGCGTACGGACGGGACCGCCGTCGGCATTTGTTTTGCAACCGCCTGACGCCTGGTTTAACGTATTCCACCGCTTGAATTGGGCCGCGACTCAGTCCAATGACATAACATGATATCTTTCAACCGACTGGCCATTTGGCTTAATCACGTCGTCCGCCGTCATCCATCCCGCTGGCTTTACACCGACCGGCTGCTCGGCAATTACATGGACGGCAAGGAACGCCCGTTCATGACGCGCGACTGGGGCGCCGCCGCGATTTGGGACGTGGGCGCTTCGGTCGGCAAATACACCACCATTCTGGCCCGGAGCAATCCGAACGGCATGATCTACGCCTTCGAGCCAAATCTCAATTCGCTTTATTATCTGGCGTTTCGCACCGCCCGCTACCGGAACGTCGTGATCGTTCCCAACGCCCTTACCCTGGATGGGCGGCCCATTCCGGGGTCCCACGACCCCGATTTCACGTCCCCTCCCACCGGCCCGCTCGTTTCCACCATTTCAATTCAGGAAGCCATCGCCAGGACCGGCGTTCCCAGGTTTGTGAAAGTGGATATTGAAGGAGCGGAATTCGACCTTTTCAAAAGCAAGGCCATTGAATGCCTTCATCCGGCCACCATCCTCCTTTCCTGGCATCCCATCCTCGCCGGCAGGGAGATTTATGAAGTTGACGGCTGGAGAAATGTTCAACTCGACGCCAATCTCACCTTGCTCACCCCGCATGGACAGTCCGGCACTCCTTGAAATCCTTCACCCAGAATAACGCGCCGCGCGTCAGCGTCATTTTGCCGACCCTCAATGTGGCGAGCCTGCTGGATAATTGCCTGGCCTCCATCGCCCGCCAAACCTATCCGCGCGACCGCATTCAAATCATTCTCGCCGATGCGCACTCCACGGATGCCACCCGCGATATCGCAAAAAAATACGGCGCCGTTGTCCTGGATGACGACGGCAAAAACATGGAGGAGGGCAAGCGTCTTGCCCTGAGGCATTCCCAGGGCGATTACATTCTGTTTGTGGACGCCGATAATGAAATCACCCACCCGGATTACATTGAACTGGCTGTTGGCGCGCTCGACGCCAATCCTCAAGCCCTGGGTGTGGAAGGGTATTATCCGCCTTCGCAAAAAATGTCTTCGTTTTGCGCATACCTGACGCATCTTCTACACATCAGCGATCCGATTGCATGGCTGATGAGCGCCAATCCCAGGCTGGTTGGGCGCGACGGCCTCGTGGAACGCTGGACGCTCCCCCGGGGCACATACGCGTATCCTCTTGGCGCAAACGGATTCGTTTTCCGCCGCGCCGACCTGGAATTCGCAAGGGCCGCCGACCATTTCCAGGACACCCACGTGGCCTTGCATCTGATGCGCGCCGGAAAACGGGAATGGCTGCGCATCAGCGGACGCGGCGTCCATCATTATTACGTCCAAACGTTGTGCGGGTTTGTCCAAAAACGCCGCCGCGCGACCGTCCATTTCCTCCGCGTGCGGCAGGAGACGCGGACACACTGGATGCGGGAAAAACCGGCTGTCCCCCTTTGGCTCGCCGGCCTTTATTGTGTCACCGTCGTCGGTCCGCTCTTCCATGCCTTCCGCGGCCTGGCGCGCGACCGCGATTGGCGGTGGCTTTGGCACCTGCCCGCGTGTCCCGCCAGTGTCGTGGGCGACGCCTGGGGCGTCTGGACTTGCAAAATCCGCCGCAACGACCCAAAACTTGTCGCCGCCTTGAAGCCCGAACAACGTTTGAAAGATGGCGGCTCAAATTGAAAAATATGGCAACCCGCCGGCTCCGGCCCTCGTCAGCATCATCGTGCTCAATTGCAATGGCGCCGGCTGGCTGCCCCGATGTTTTGAAACGATCAAGGCCCAAACCATCATCGCAAGCATCGAAACCATTCTGGTGGACAACTGCTCCAGCGATGACTCGGTTCCGGTGGCCCGAAAATGGCTCGAACAATTTCCGAACGCCGTCATAGTCCGCCACTCCGAAAACCGCGGCTTTTGCGCCGGGAACAATTCCGGCGCGGAAATCGCCGCCGGGCGCTGGCTCTTCTTTCTGAACAACGACACGTGGCTCGAACCCGATTGCATGGAAAAATTGATTGACGGGACCGAAAAAATGGCCGCCGCCGCCGCCACGCCGCTCGTTTTGAATTATCCCGACCATTCGTACCAGGATTTCGGCTTTTACGGTTTCGATCCCTTCGGATTGCCCAGCGGTTCCGAGGCCGCCCGCGGCACCCGTGAAATTTTCATTGCCGGCGGCTGCTCGTATCTGATTCGGGGGGACGTCTTCAAACGGGTCGGCGGATTTGACGGCGAATTTTTTATCTATTCGGATGACGCCGATCTTTCCTGGCGCGCCTGGATTGCGGGTTTCAAAGTGGCCGGCATTTTTGAGGCCAGGCTGCACCATCGCGGCGCGGCGGGCGTCAATCCCGCCGGCGGCATTGAAACCGTCGAATTTCGCACAACGGACCGCAAACGGTTTTTGACCAACCGCAACTGCCTTCTGACGCTGCTCAAGAACGGCCGCCACGTCCTGTTGCTGCTCCTGGTTCCCCTGCTGGCCCTGCTGTTTGTCGAATCGCTGGCCGGCGTGGTCCTGCTGCGCCGCCCGTCATTTTTCCGGGCCAGCTTCGTGGACCCTTTGCGGGACTGCTGGCGGCTGCGGCGCCACGTCCTGCGCCAGCGGAGGTTTATCGCCTCTTTTCGCAAACATTCGGATTGGTGGATGCTTCGCTTTCTTCGTCTCCGCCCCAACCGCTGGTTTGAAATCAAGCGCCTGTTTCAATTCGGCCGTCCCCGCGTGGATGCGGGCAAGTGAAGATGCGAGGCCCTTCAACCCGGTTTCTGTTGCTGTTGGGGATTCATCAGGCTGACGTGAAATGGCCGCTGCAATATCAGTTCGTTCTCGCAATAAAATTCAATTGTGTGCAACCCCGGTTTGGCGAAGGTGAGATTGTTGAATTGAAAGGCCATTTCAATCACCTGAGTCGGATTGACGAAGGGAACCGTGCCTTTCATGCCGAAAACCACCGTATTTTCATCCGTGTTGACGCACCGGATTTCCGAATCCAACACACCCTTGCCGTTCGTCAGCGCCACGAAGACCGTCATGCGATGATGCGTGCATGGAAACGCCGTCGCCAGGATTTGATTGAACGTCGCCACAATGGTCTTCTCCTGCGTGGCTGCGTCCGTGATCACCTTATCGCATATCATCAGGGCAATGCCAATGGGCGTTTCCTTGTTCACGCGCGAAAATCCGTCACGATGGCGAAGCCAGTTCGTTTTCAGGCTCTTTCTCAGGACCCTTATCAGGCTCCAATTGAGCCTCCGCTGCCGGTTGAGCCTCTGCCGGCAATTGGGTCCCTGACGCTGTTTCCGTTTCCGTGGGCGGCCGGGCTTCTGCCGCCGATTGAGCCTCTAATGGCGCCTGCGCTTCTGCCGGCGCCTGCGCTTCCGATGGCGGTTGCGGGGGCCTCGGAGCGGGCTTTTTGGCCGTTTCCATCCGGCCATCGGCAAATTCCAGGACGTGTCCCTGATGAATCAGCCAGTGCAAATCCGCAATCAACGCCGTCTGTTCCGGCGTCGGTTCATCGGGCGCCGGGACGGCTGCTTCATCCGGCTTCACTTCAATCACTGCCGGTTTGGGGGTTGGCGCAAGCCCCTCGATCAGTTGCCGCCGCGTGCAACGCGGATGGGCGTTGATGAATTCCACAATGCGCCGGACATTGTCGGAGACCGGCGTGGTTTCAAAATCCAGGAATTGCGGTCGCGCCACGCTTACGTGGACAACCGTCTTGTTGACTTTGAAGAACTGAAGTCCGTGGGCGGCAAATTCGCGGCTCAGGCGCGTGGCCAACTGCAATGGAAAATGGCGTTGGCGGTCCCACTCGACCCGCACCAGCCGGTGCAAATCGCGACTGCGCAAATTCCGGCTGGCCGCGCCAGATATTTTGTGCGACTCCACCCGCCGGATGATCGTGTCCTTGTGCGTGGCCCGAAAATGTTTTTCCACCTCCTCCCGCGATGAAAGCTTCTGCGCTTCCGGCACGTTGAGGCACGCGTATTGCGTTTTGAAGCTCTGCTCTTCGATCCATTTTTTCACGATGGCATCGTCCTTGACGATTTTCACCCGCGCTTTGTAGGCATCGAACGGCATTCGCGAAAACCGTTCGGCGTGCAGTTTGCGGAGGCGGTTCTGGTAATCGTGATAATTCGGCGGCCCGAGGATGACCCCGCTCATGCCGCATTGCGCCACAAACGTATAGGCGCCCTTGGGCGGATCACACGGCGTGCGTTCAGCCGCATAGAATGTGTTGAAATGATTCTTTAAAACGTGGCTCACCGCCTCGTCTTCAGAAAGCCAGGGCGTTTCGTCCAGGGCGCAGGCAAATAATGGCTGCGCCATGCCGTCGCCCTTTTTTTTTACCGCCAGTTCCACCGAATGCCGTTCCGCCTTGTCCAAAATCAGTTGGGCGATCTGGAACAGCGGATAGGAGCGGCCGGTGAGCCTGATTTGCCGCGCAATCTGTTCAACCCCCTTTTCATCCGGCAAAAACGTCACCCCGATTTCCGGCAGCGGCTCCGGCTCACGATGCTCCCGCGGCCCCCCCTGGCCCCTGCGCGGTTGCCGTCTTTGATGGCCGCTCTTCCGGCCTTCTTCCGGCCCTCTTCGGGCTGCCTTCCCGCCGGGCCGCGCACCGCCTTTTTCGCGCCGGTCCCGCCGCGGTCCCGGACGCCGTTCCCGCTCCGCGCCTTCTTCCCCGGTGAAATGTTCAAAGCGCCGCTGGTCCGTTTTGCCCCGTGCCCAGGCGGGTTGAAACAAATTCACCAAATCAAGGCCGAGGTCGGAAAGGTTGCTCATGCGGAATCGGAAATCGCGGAGTAAACGGGTTCGGTCCAGGTCAGGCTAATCCAAGCTAAGCCGGGCGAGTGCCCGGCGCGCCCGCGCCACGCGGGAAGCGGGTGCCGCAGCCATGTTCCTTGTCATTCATTGGTTGCCAGAGGATAGGCCCTAATCCGTGGCAACGCAACCCTTCATCGTGGAACACCGATTCCGAACACCGCCGTTTTCATCCGTGCCAATCCGTGGCGAAAAAATGATTCCTCTCTCTGTTCTCCGTGTCTCCGCGGTGAAATGATGGCCCGCAAGAGGAGCCGCCGTTACACGGCAGCCTGTTCACCCGCCAGTCGCTTGGCGAGGATGGCATCCGTGATCTTTTTTGCGAGGGCAGGAGTCTCCGCAAGCGCTTTTTGCGCCGCTTCCTTGCCCTGCCCGATCAGTTGTCCTTCGAATTGAAGCCATGCCCCTTTCTTTTCCACCACGCCATCCGCCACCCCCACGTCCAGGATGCTGCCTTCCTTGTTGATGCCGTGATTGTAAATGATGTCAAACTCAGCCTCCGCAAACGGCGGCGCAACCTTGTTTTTGACAATCTTGACCTTTACGTGGTTTCCCACCGCGTTACCAGCCGCGTCCTTGAGCGTGTCTTTGCGCCGGATGTCAATCCGCACGCTGGCGTAAAATTTCAGCGCCTTGCCGCCGGGCGTTGTTTCCGGGTTGCCGAACATGATGCCCACCTTTTCCCGCAATTGATTTGTGAAAATGCACGTCGTTTTTGACTTGTTTAAGACCGCCGTGAGCCGCCGAAGGGCCTGGGACATCAATCTCGCCTGCATGCCCATCGTTGCCATGCCCATCTCTCCCTCCAACTCCGCCTTGGGCACCAAGGCCGCCACGGAATCCACCACGATCAGGTCCAGCGCCTTGGAATGCGCCAGCGTTTCACAAATTGTCAGCGCTTCTTCGCCCGAATCCGGCTGGGAAACCAGCAGGTCCTCCAGGTTTACCCCCAGGCGCTTTGCATACGCCGGATCGAGAGCGTGTTCGGCGTCTATAAACGCCGCCAGCCCGCCGTTTCGCTGCGCGTTGGCAATCACGTGCAGCATCAGGGTTGTCTTGCCCGAAGATTCCGGGCCAAAAATCTCCACCACCCGTCCCCGCGGCACTCCGCCCACCCCCAGCGCCAGGTCCACCGCCAGCGCGCCCGTGGGGATCACGTCAATCTTCTTCTGCGCATGCGCCTCGCCCAGCCGCATAATCGCCCCTTCGCCGTAATTCTTGGTGATGGTCGAAATGGCCGCTTCCAATTCGCGGGACCGGCTCGCGGCCGCTTTTGCGTCCGATGCTTTTTCAGGTTTTTCAGTGGATTTTGCGCCCATACGATTCTTAAATTTGGTTGAGCTTCAAAGCGCCAACAATAGACAATCCCGTCCCGCTAGTCAAATGCCGCCGTCTTGGATCCATTAACCTTGCGCCCTTTGGGTGAGGCGCTTTTCCCTGATTCCGAACACCAATTCCGAACACCGCCGCTTTCATTCGTGCCAATCCGTGGCTAAAAAATCATTGTTTTCTCGTAGGACGCGAGGACGCTCTGACTTCCTCCATGTTCTCTGTGCCTCGGTGGCAATTTTTCGCGTCTTGACTTTGCGTGAGTTTTTCCCTGCGGTCCGGCTGGCGATTGGGGACTGGACGCCGGCGCTGTTTTATTTTAACCTGATCTTGTGGCCAATTCATCCAGGAACACCGGGCAGGATGGCCCGGTAAAAACTCCGCCCTTTGAAGAGGCGCTAAAAAAGCTTGAAGGCATCGTCGAAGCGATGGAATCCGGCGATTTGCCACTCGAAACGCTTCTGGCCAAATATGAGGAGGGAACGCGGCTGGTGAAACTCTGCCAGGAAAAGCTTGGCGAGGCGGAATTAAAAATCCAGCAATTGGAAAAAACAGCCGACGGCGAAATGAAATTGAAATCGCTGGAAACGGACGTCGAATCCTGACGCCCTACGGTCCGCGGAAGTCTTTAAGTATGCGATATCTTGACATGGTGGATGCGCCGGAACACGTGAAGAAGCTCACGACGGCGCAATTGCAGGAATTGGCGGCCGAAATCCGGGAGGAATTGATCACTGGTCTGGCCAAAACCGGCGGACACCTCGGCCCGAACCTGGGGGTTGTCGAATTGACGCTGGCCTTGCATCGGGTCTTCAACTCGCCGGCGGACAAGTTCGTGTGGGACGTGAGCCATCAATGTTACGTCCACAAAATCCTGACCGGGCGCAAAGGCCGGTTCCGAAGCATCCGCCAAACGGACGGTCTGAACGGTTTCGCCCTGCGCACGGAAAGCCCGCATGATTGCTACGGCGCCGGCCACGCGGGCACGGCCTTGTCAGCCGCGCTGGGCATGGCTGCGGCGCGGGACAAGCGCGGTTCGGGCGAGCACATCGTCTGCATTTTTGGCGATGCCGCCCTGACCAACGGCATCTCGTTCGAAGCGCTGAACAACATCAGCCATACCACAAAGAAGTTCATCGGCATCCTCAACGACAATGAATGGAGCATCGCCAAAAACGTCGGCGCCATTTCCGCTTATCTGAACAAGCTCATTACCAATCCACATTACAACAAGATTGCCCGGGACTTTGAAAATTTTGTGCGGCGCCTCCCAAAGGGCGAAGTGGCCGCCCGGCTGGCCCATAAGGCGGGCGAAGGTTTCAAGGGCGCCTTGAGCGTTGGCATGCGCCAGAAGCAGGAGGTGGGGTTTAACGGAGACGGGCGGGGCGGCTTTGGCAATCCCGTTTTGTTTGAGGAAATGGGGATGCGCTACCTCGGCCCCATTGACGGCCATAACCTGCCGCTGCTGATCAGCACGCTCGAATTTGCCAAAACCTGCGACTACCCCATCGTCATCCATATCCTCACCCAAAAAGGCAAGGGCTTTGAGGCGGCGTTGCGGCATCCCGAAAAGTTTCACGGCCTGGGGTCTTACGACGCCAAAACCGGCGAAACGCCCGCGCCAAAGGCCGATTCGCCACCCAATTATCAGGACGTGATGGGCCGGACGCTTGTAAAATTATGCCAGCGCGACAATCGAATGGTAGGCGTCACCGCCGCCATGCCCAGTGGCACAGGCCTTAAGCAACTGGAAAAGGCGCTGCCAAACCAGTATTACGACGTGGGCATTGCCGAGGAACACGCCGTTATCTTTGCCGCCGGCATGGCCACCATGGGCTTTCATCCCGTGTGCGCCATTTATTCAACGTTCCTCCAGCGGGCCTACGACTGCCTCCACCACGACATCTGCCTTCAGGATTTGCCGGTCACTTTTTGCATGGACCGCGCCGGCCTCTCCGCCAACGACGGTCCCACCCACCACGGCCTCTTCGACATTGCCTATCTGCGTTGCCTGCCCAACGTCATTGCCATGGCGCCCGCCGACGAAGACGAACTGGCGGACATGATGTTCACCGCCTCGCGCCAGGCACATCCCGCTTTTATCCGCTACCCTCGCGGCGCCGCCGAAGGCGTGCCCGTCAAGGACCAGCCCGAATTGCTGGAAATCGGCAAAGCCAGGGTGATCCGGAATTTTTCCAGCAGCGGCGGAAGGAAAATCGCGCTCTTTGGCTTGGGCCCCATGAACACGCTGGCGCACAAGGCCGCCGATGAACTGACGGGGGAAGGATTCGATTGCGCCGTCATCAATCCGCGGTTCACCAAACCGCTGGACACCGGCACGCACGAATTTTTTGGGCGCGCGGCGGACGTCGTGGTCACGCTCGAAGACCACGTGTTGATGGGCGGCTATGGTTCGGCCGTGCTCGAATTATTCAGCGAAAAAGGCCTGGCCACGCCCGTCATTCGCATTGGCTGGCCCGATCAATTCATCGAGCACGCCACTACCGTGGACGAACTGCGCCAGAAATACGGCCTGACAGTCGAAGACACCGTCGCCAGGGTGAAGGCTCAGCTTGGCCGCAACCATGCGGTTGGCTCCGTCGTATTTGCCTGACCGTTCGCTCCGCGGCCAATAAATTTGCCTCTTTGCGTCCTTTGCGTGAGGCGCTTTTTACTGATTCCAACACCGATTCCGAACACCTCTCCCGCTTTCATCCGTTCCATCCGCGGCCCATGCCTCCGCCTTTTTTGCCAAAAGCATGACATTTTTTGATATTTGGCGCATTGCGCTTTTCCGGCGGCCCGCCACCTGATAATCTTTCTGTTTTATATGGCATACAAAAATGTGACACCGCCCGCCGGCGGCAAAATTTCAATTCAAAAAGGCAAACTCAACGTGCCGGACAATCCCGTGATCCCATTCATTCGTGGCGACGGCACCGGTCCGGACATTTGGGCGGCCAGCCAGCGCGTGTTGGACGCGGCGGCGCAAAAAGCTTACGGCGGTAAACGCAAAATTTCCTGGTTCGAAGTCTTTGCCGGCGAAACCGCCAAAACCAAATTTGACAACTGGCTGCCGGACGACACCGTGGAAGCGTTCAAGGAATTCCTCGTGGGCATCAAAGGCCCCCTCACCACCCCGGTTGGCGGCGGCATCCGTTCCCTCAACGTCGCCCTCCGGCAGATGCTCGACCTCTATGTTTGCCTTCGCCCCGTCCAGTATTTTTCAGGCGTTCCCTCGCCCGTAAAACAGCCCGGCAAGGTAAACATCGTCATCTTTCGCGAAAACACTGAAGATATTTACGCGGGCATTGATTTTGAGGCCGGAAAAGATGCCGCCCTCAAAACGATTGAATTTCTCAAGGCGAATTTCCCCAATGAATTTAAAAAAATCCGGTTCGGCGGGACGCCGGACGTTGTCGGCGTGGGCATCAAGCCCGTTTCGCGGACCGGAACCCAACGTCTGGTGCGGGCCGCGTTGCAATACGCCATCACGAACCGCCGCCGGAGCGTGACGATTGTCCACAAAGGCAACATCATGAAATACACCGAGGGCGCCTTTCGCGATTGGAGCTATGAGCTGGCCAAAACGGAATTTGGCGCCGTGGAATTGGACAGCGGCCCGTGGTGCAAAATTCCCGACGGACGCCCCGGCGCCGGCCTAGTCATCAAGGACGCCATCGCCGACATCACCCTGCAACAGGTCTTGACCCGGCCGGACGATTTCGACGTCATTGCCACGCTGAATTTAAACGGCGATTATTTGAGCGACGCCCTTGCGGCGCAGGTCGGGGGCATTGGCATCGCGCCTGGCGGAAACATCAACTACGTTTCCGGCCACGCCATTTTTGAAGCCACGCACGGCACCGCCCCCAAATATGCCAACAAAGACATGGTCAATCCCGGCAGCGTCGTCTTGAGCGGCGAGATGATGTTCCGATACATGGGCTGGACCGAGGCGGCGGATTTGATCCTCAAGGGATTGAACGGCGCCATTGCGTCCAAACGGGTCACCTACGACTTTGCCCGGCTGATGCAAGGCACCACGCAGATCAAGTGCGGCGAATTCGGCGATAACATCATCAAACACATGTGAGGCCGCCGGCCCGTTCGATTGGGCGCCGCGGATCACTCCACTCCAGTCCGCACGCGACGCGCGCTCGCGTCAAAACCTCCCGCGCCACGCTTCGCGCCTTCGTGGCGCCGGCGATAAGGACTTGGTTCACGTAATCCAGGTTGGCCGCCAGCTCCGTCCGTTTCTTTCGGGCTGCCGCAAAATAATTCCAATAATTCTCAAACAATGCCTTTTTCAAGTCCCCATAGCCCAGGCCGCCGGCGCGCAATTGGTCTTCAAATTCCGTCCCCGTTGCCGGAGGAGCCACCAGTTTCAAAAGTTGGATGGCGATGTTTTGGTCGGCGTCGGGTTTCGGCTCCTGCGGCGTGCGCGAATCCATGACAATCCCCATGATCTTCTTTCGCAGGCTCTTTTCATCGCCGAAAATTTCAATCGTATTGCCGTAGCTCTTGCTCATCTTCTGGCCGTCCGTTCCGGGAACCACCGCCGCTTCATCGCGAATGCGCGGTTCAGGAACGACGAAGGTCCGGCCATACTGTTCGTTGAATTTGCCGGCCATGTCGCGCGCCATTTCCACGTGCTGTTTCTGGTCGCGCCCCACCGGCACCACGTTCGAATCGTAAATCAAAATGTCCGCCGCCATGAGCACCGGATACGCAAAAAGCGCGTGGCTGGGCGCAATGCCCCGGGCAATCTTGTCCTTGTAACTATGGGCGCGTTCGAGCAGGCCCATCGGCGTGATGGTGGACAGCAGCCACGTCAATTCGGTGACTTCAGGCGCGTCCGATTGCCGGAAAAAAACCGTCCGGGCCGGGTCAAGGCCGCACGCCAAAAAATCCAGCGCCACGTTCAACGTATTGGCGCGCCGCTGCGATGCGTCAAACAGCGATGTCATTGAATGATAATCCGCAATGAAATAGAAGGCCTCGCCCTGGTTCTGAAGCTCGATGGCCGGGCGCATCATCCCGAAATAATTTCCCAGATGCAGCGCGCCCGAGGGCTGGATGCCTGACAAAATTCGCATGACAAAAAGATAAAACATGCGAGGCCGCTTTTTCGAGCAAATTTCGAAATTCAGGGAAACCACGTCCGCCGCGCGAGACCAATACCCGAACCGTATCGCGCGGCAATGTTTTCAGCCTTCACCCCCTTCGCGTCCTTTGCGCACTTGGCGTAAGGCGCTTTTTCCCGATTCCGAACACCGATTCCGAACACCTCTCCCACTTTCATTCGCTGTATTCGCGGTTGAAATCTGAAATCTCAAATCTGAATATCTTTTGTCCGAGTGGCACCGGCGATGCTCCCGTCCTTCACCCACCATCGCTGCAAATTGCCCCCCCATTCGCGCGGCCAGTTTTCCTCCGTCGCGGTCATGAAAACCTGTCCGCCCGTCCGTCGGGCCTGTTCAAGCAGCGGCAGAAATCCGCCGCGCCGTTTCAAATCCAGTTCGCCCATCACATCATCAATCAGCAACACCGGCGGGCTGCCGTGCGCGTCGGCCAAAAAGCCCGCCTGGGCCACTTTGAGGGCGATGGCCAGCGTGCGTTTCTGCCCTTCGCTGCCCGATTGTGCCGCGGACCTTTCATTAAGCAGGAACTGCGCGTCGTCCCGATGCGGGCCAACAAGCGTGAACCGCGCCGCCCGTTCGCGCGCGCGCGATTGCGCCAGTTCCACGGCAAAATCGGTTTTCACCGCAGGGACATACTCCATCCGCAGTTGCTCCGCGTCGTTGGAGACGCGGCGATACGCCTCGCCCGCCGGCGTCGAAAATTTGGGGACCAATTCCCGGCGCGCCGCCATGATTTCGCCTCCCAGCCGGAGCAGTTCGACGGAAAAACTGTCAATGGCCCCTTCATCCGCCGTCCGCTGTCTCAACAGCGCGTTCCGGGCGCGTAGCGTGCGCATATACCGTTGAAGCGTTGGCAAATAAGGCGGATGAGTCTGCGCCAGCAGCAAATCCATGAAGCGGCGGCGGGCGCGGGCCGGTCCCTTGACCAATTGCAGGTCTTCCGTGCAAAAAACCACCGCCCGCAAAACGCCCAGATAATCCGAAATTTTTTTCACCGGCCGTCCGTCCAGCGAAACGCCCCGTTCCCGCGCCGACCAGTACAGTTTCACCTGATGCGCGCCCGTTCCGACCACGTCGCCGCCGACGAAATAGCCGGGCCGCCCGTGCCGGATCATTTGGGCGCCGCCCACGCCGCGGAAGGAGCGTAGCGTGGCAATCAGATAGACCGCTTCCAGAACGTTCGTCTTGCCTTGCGCATTGTCGCCCAAGAGCAGATGAAAGCCGGGCGCGAAATCCGCGTCCAGCCGCGCGTAATTCCGAAAATCCCGCAGCCGCAAATGAGCCAGATGCACGGCAAATTTCTGTTAAACCAGCGCCTTCGGGCGAAACGCCGGATTATTCCATCCACTGGCAAGGCGGACAAGGCCGATTTTCATTGTTTGACGCCTCCCGCGCAAAGCGTCCCGAACGGCCAATGTCCGGTTTCCAGCGCCGCGAAATAGGGTTAGCCCAACAGGCCGGACACCATCGCCTCAAGTGACAATTTGCGCTTGTTATTAAATTCGTCTTTTGTGCTTCTTCGACGTTTGTAATGGGTAATCAGCCATAGTATGGAACTTCCAACTTGCCAGCCACGAAGTAGAGCATCGCGGTCTGGTACTCCGTGGATCGATAACCGCGCGCCTTGCGTTTGGTCGCTGAAAACAAACTGTTGAGTCC
>JAGWNY010000106.1 GCA_028872915.1 Verrucomicrobiota bacterium | reverse complement strand
CACCACGGAATTCCGCGATGCCCGCCAGAAAATTGAAACCGAGGAGCAGGCCCGCGCGCTGCTAAAGCCTGATGACATCTACCTGCCTAACGAAATGGCCAAACTGCTCGCCACAGCCAAGTCAAAAGAACCTCGAATTTTACCGACCATGGAAATCAAGGCATTTTCGGGAGTGCGGACGGAGGAAATCGTGCGGATCTGGTGGGTGATGGTTTGTGAAGGCGAGGAGTTGATCCGCATACCTGATGCGGTGGGCAAAGTCGATGCCAGACGCGTGCCGATTCTGCCCAACCTCAAGCGCCGTCTGGCGGCGCATCCGGTGGAAATCAAACACGACCGTGTGGCTGTAGACTGGGCTATCGCCAATTCGTTGGCCAACGCCTGGAAGCGCGTTTGCCGCAAGGCGGGAATTCCCTATCGGCGGAATGCATTCCGCAACAGTTATTTTACGTATAGGTTGGCCATCCTCGGTGATATCGAGCTAGTCGCGCAGGAAGGCGGCACCAGCAAGGAAGAGTTGAAAAAGAATTATCTATCACGCGCGCCGGTGTCCCGCGCGATGGCGGAGGAGTGGTTTGCATTATGAATCAAAGCCACTTGCCCATGCTGGCGGTGATGCCGCAACCCCGCACCAAGAGGAAAATATTTTTGAAAAAACTTCCCGCGAAAAAAAATTGCACCGCACTAGAATGCAATCAGGGGCATGGCGCCTCGGAAAAATGAATAAAGATACGGAACAAATAACAACGGCGGCCGAGCAGGAACAGTGGCTGCGAGGAGACAAGCTAGGCTTGGCCGCACATTACTCAACCGGCGTCCGTACCATCGAAAATTGGCTCGCCGCCGGCCTTATTACCGGCCGGAAAGCCGGCAGAAAGTTGGAATTCGATTTCATCGAATGCGACCGCCGTTTGATGTCGCACAAGGACTAAGGCAGTGTCAATAAATAACATTTACAACTAGGCGAAGCGATGCTATCCTTTTGCTCATGGTATCGCTGCGAGATGTGCGGCAGAAATTGCAGAGTCTCTGGCCTCACCTTAATGAACGTTCGCGCCGAATGCTGGCCGCCGCCGAGGCCACGCAACTGGGCTACGGCGGGGTGTCCCTGGTTAGCCGGGCCTGCGGGTTGTCTCGTGTGACGATCATGAAGGGCATTCAAGAATTGGACGCGCCCGCCTTGGCCCCCGAACGCATCCGTCGTGCGGGCGGCGGACGACATTCGTTGGTCCAGCACGATCCGGGCTTGCCGGGGTTGCTGGAGTCCCTGGTCGAGCCGCTGACGCGGGGTGATCCGGAGTCGCCGCTGCGCTGGACCTGCAAAAGCACACGAACGTTGGCGGACGAACTGGCCGGACAGCGACCTCGCCTCAGCCATGAAAAGGTGGCGCAACTGCTGCGGGGAATGAATTACAGCCTGCAAAGCAACCGGAAGACCGAAGAAGGGGACGAGCATCCCGACCGGGACGCGCAATTTCGGCACATCAACCGGCAAGTGAAACGGGCGTTGCGGCGCGGCCAGCCGGTCATTTCGGTGGACACCAAGAAGAAGGAGTTGATTGGGAACTTTGAAAACAAAGGCCGGCAATGGCGTCGCCAGGGCGACAGCGAAGAAGTTCAGGACCACGATTTTCCCGCCCCCTCGGTGCCGCGCGCCTACCCTTACGGTATCTACGACTTGGCCCGGAACACGGGTTTTGTCAATGTGGGGACCGATCACGACACGGCCAGTTTTGCGGTGGCCTCGATCCGCGGCTGGTGGCGCCACGAAGGCCGGCGATTGTATCCGCAAACGACTCGCTTGCTCATTACGGCCGATGGCGGAGGCAGCAACGGTTATCGCGTGCGTCTGTGGAAATGGGAACTGCAACGACTGGCCAACCAGACGGGCTTGGAAATTGCGGTCTGTCACTTTCCACCCGGAACCAGCAAATGGAACAAAGTGGAACACCGCCTGTTCTCGTTTATCTCTTCGAACTGGCGTGGGGAACCGTTGCGCGACTACGAGACGGTCGTGGGCTTGATTGCCTGCACCACCACGGCCAAAGGACTGAGGGTCAATTGCCGACTGGATCGCCGCCGCTACCAGCCGGGGAGAAAGGTCACGCCCGAACAGATGGCGAGCATTCGTTTGAAGCCGGAGCGCTTTCACGGTGAATGGAATTATGTCATTTATCCATCGGACAAGTTGTAAATGTTATTTATTGACATTGCCTAA
>JAGWNY010000105.1 GCA_028872915.1 Verrucomicrobiota bacterium | reverse complement strand
TCGGTTCCGGGACTCAACCATAACAAGTCTATGGCAAATTATTCCCATCCTGAAGTCCTGGTCGAAACCGATTGGGTGAAACAAAACCTCGACAAGCCCGGCGTCAAACTCATCGAAATTGACGTGGACACGAAGGCTTACAACGCCGGTCACATTCGCGGCGCGGTGGGCTTCAACTGGCAGACGCAACTCCAGGACCAAGTGCGCCGTGACATTATCAGCAGGGAGACCTTTGAAAAACTGCTCGGCGGCGCTGGCATTTCGCCCAGCGACACGATGATTCTTTACGGTGACAACAACAACTGGTTTGCCGCCTACGGCTTCTGGCTTTTCAAAATTTATGGGCACAAGGACGTGCGCCTGATGAACGGCGGCCGCGTGAAATGGCTCAACGAACCGGATAAGGAATTGACGACTGAATTGCCAAAAATTGTTCCGACGCAATATCGCGCCAGTGCGCCGGATTTGACTCTGCGCGCCCTGCTGCCAGAAGTGCTCCGGATTCAACCAGGCAAGACCTGCAATCTGGTGGACGTGCGCAGCCCAGACGAATTCACCGGCAAGGTCATCGCGCCAGCCGGCATGACGGAGACCGCGCAACGCGGCGGACACATTCCCGGTGCCAAAGGCATCCCGTGGAGCACGGCCGTCGGCCCGGATGGAACCTTCAAGCCGGCGGACGAACTTCGCACGATCTATGTTGATCAAAAAGGCGTGGACCCCAAGAAGGAGACCATCGCGTATTGTCGGATCGGCGAGCGCTCCAGCCACACCTGGTTCGTGCTGAAATATCTGCTGGGGCTGCCGAACGTGAGGAATTACGACGGCAGTTGGACTGAATACGGGAGCATCGTCGGTGCGCCGATAGAGAAATGAGTGCGGAGCAATTGAGTGGCTATGCCGACTGAACGTCTGATCGCGGAATACGGCCAAACGCCAGAATTGTCGCTGATCAGCCGGGCACCAACCGACACTGAAGCCACGCACCGCAGATTGGCGAATCGCCTCTCGGATCTGCTGGCGCTCACCAAAGCGCGTGTCAATTTCTTCGTCGTCGGAACCGCCTTCGTCGGATTTGCCTTGCACGCCCGGATTCTGGCCAATTGGTGGGTGTTGCTCCCCACCCTGATTGGAACCGGTTTAATCGCTGGAGCCGCCGCCACGGCCAATCAGATGCGCGAAGAGAAATTTGATCGGCAAATGGTTCGGACGAGGAATCGTCCTTTGGCCACCGGCAGGATTCGCCGTGGAACTGCGCTTGCACTGGCGGCGGTGTTTCTTGGAGTGGGCTGCTTTTCTCTGGGTGTTTTTGTCAACCTCCGCGCCATGAGTTTGGCCGGTCTGACTTTTATCATTTACGCATTTGCATACACTCCTTTGAAACGGCAAACGCCTGCCTGTATCCTGGTCGGAGCGATTGCGGGAGCTTTACCGGTGCTTGTTGGTTGGGCCGCCAGCGGGGCGACATTTGACCTCTGGGCGGCCGTTGCGTTTGCGGTCTTGTTTCTATGGCAAATTCCCCATTTTCTGGCGATTGCCTGGCGATGCAGAACGGACTATTTGCGCGCCGGCTATCGAGTTTTGCCCTGCCGTGATGACAAAGGCCGCCGCACGGCAGGATGGGCGCTTGCAGGCGCGGTGACTACGGTGGCTGTCACATTCATTCCGTTGATCCTGCGGCAGGTCACAGACTGGTATCTGTTTGGCGAACTGGCACTGGGAATTGTGCTCCTCTTTGCTACGACTCGGTTTTTGGTGAAGCGAACCGATGCTGCCGCTCAAACGTTATTCATCACTACACTTGTTTATCTTCCGTGTGTGTATCTCCTGATGCTGCTGTGTAACACGCAGACGTAAGAAGTCTCCGGGTTCATGAGGATTAAAACCGGCTGCTAAATTTCCAGCAGCAGCCGGGCGGGGTTTTCCACGCCCTCTTTCACGCGGCGCAGAAACAGCACGGCTTCCTTGCCGTCCACGATGCGATGATCGTAAGTCAGCGCGACATACATCATCGGCCGGATCACCACCTGGCCGGACACCGCAATCGGGCGCTCCTGGATGGCGTGCATGCCGAGGATGCCGCTTTGCGGCGGATTGACCAGCGGCGTCGAGAGCAGCGACCCGAACACGCCGCCGTTGGTGATGGTGAATGTGCCGCCTTCCAGTTCCTCGGGCTTGAGCTTGCCGTCACGGGCGCGCCGGGCGAAATCGCCGATGGCTTGCTCGATTTCCGCAAAACTCAACCGATCTGCCTCGCGCAACACCGGCACGAC
>JAGWNY010000066.1 GCA_028872915.1 Verrucomicrobiota bacterium | reverse complement strand
GCTTTCTTTGTCCAGGTAATCCACTTGTTGCACGCGCCAGCCTTCGCCCAGCGCCAATATTTGATGAAATACTTTTTCCGGAATCATAAATCCGTCGGCAGCTTATCCCGTTTCATACATTTTACCCATTACAAACAATGAGGAACCAAAACGGGGAATGAACGCCAATAAACGCGCATGATTCACCATGCCATGGATTAAACGCGAATGGAATGGATATGTGACCCGTCACACTTGCTTTTTCCGCCCGAACCGCTGACCCTCCCCACGAACACATTTTATGATGCCCTGGTCCCCAACCATGCTCAAGGCCCGCCCCGCGCGCGCGAACAATTTCATGAAACTCAAACTCCACGGATGCGCCATGCTTTTGGGGCCGTTGATGACGGCCGCTGTCGCGCGCGCCGACCCGTTGTTGAACGTTAATTATCGCGCCCTCGTTTCCGCCGCGGATTTGAATTACACCAATCCAGTCACCCGCGCCGAAGCCGGACAACCCGTCGGTAACGGCCGCATGGGCAGCCTCGTGTGGACCACGCCCGCCGCCTTGAAGTTCCAAATCAATCGCGACGACGTTTTCGCCATGAACAGCGACACGCACAGTTTCCCGGCCCGCCATTCCGATTACATGGCCGCCTGCGGCTGCGTGGACATCAATTTCCTGCAATATGGCCCGGACGTTTTCGCGGGCCGCGCTTTCAACCAGCATCTCTCCGTGTATGACGGCTTGGAGTCGGTGAAGGGCAGGGGAGTCACCGTGCGCGTCCTCGCCTGGCCGCAAGAGGACGTGATGGCCGTGGAAATTGACGACCAGCGCCGCCAGCCCCAGCCCGTCACCATTGACCTGCGCATGTTGCGCTACGAAATGGAGTACTTTTCAGGGCGCAATTTCCAATTGGCCGCCAACCACGCTGTCATGGTGCGGCGCCGCAATCAGACCGCCGCGTCCAGGCTGGACATCCGGCAAGGCCGGATTCTTTTGACCCAGGAATTTGCGGAAGGCAATTATTATGATTCCTCGGCTCTCGCCATCGCCGTTGTCGGGCGCAAATCCCAGGCCCGTTATCTGAACGATTCAACCGTTCAACTCGCCGCCGCGCCCGGCCGCGGAAAATTTGTCATTCTCATTTCCAGCGCCGCTTCCTTCAACCAGGTTGAAAATTCGGTGAACCGCGCGATGACCCAACTCGACCACGCGCAGGCAACGCGTTTCAACGGCTTGGTGGCCGGCACCGAGGATTGGTGGCACGATTTTTGGTCGGGAGGATTCGTCGCTTTGCACGGCGCCGGTGGCGGGGCGGATTTCGTGGGGCGCAACTACACTTATTTTCTTTACCTCATGGGCGCCAGTTCGCGCGGTGATTATCCGCCGCGTTTCGGCGGGATGCTCTGGAACGTCACCGGCGGCATGCAGGAATGGGGTTCCCAGTTCTGGTGGAACAACATGGATTGCTACTATGGCGGCCTGATGCCCGCGAACCGCCCGGCCCTCTGCGATCCTCTCTTCAAAATGTATTTCGGCATGTTCGACGCCTGCGCCCGCGCCGCTCGCGAAGTCTGGCACAGCAAAGGCATTTACATCCCTGAAACCGGTTTCTTCAACGGCCCCGAAAATCTCCCGCCCGCCATCGCCGTTGAAATGGGCCAATTGTATTCCCTCCAAAAACCCTGGGCGGACCGCTCCCCGGCGTTCATGCGCTATGCCGCCACCAAAAACCCCCACAACTCGCTCTGGAATTGGATCGGAAACGGCAGTTGGGTGGACGGCACGTGGACGATCAAGGGTCGCCGCGCCGGGCCGCATGGGCCGGTCGTCGGCCTCTTTCACAGCGGCGCCAAAATCGCCTTTCTCTTTTGGGAACACTACGAATTTACTCAGGACAAAACCTGGCTTCGTGACCGCGCCTATCCCATGCTCAAGGGCATCGCCGAGTTTTACCGGAATTATCCCGGCACGAAAATGGGGGCCGACGGCAAATGGCATATCCACAACGTCAACAATTCCGAGGGCATCTGGGGCGGAACGGATTCGCAGGAGGACATTTCCGCGATGCGCGGCATTTTCCCCGCCGCCATCCGCGCGTCCCGGATTTTGAACGTGGACCCCGGCCTGCGCGCGAAATGGGAAAGTTTTCTCGCCAACCTCGCGCCGTTGCCCACGAATGCCAAAGGCCAATGGGTCGTGGCGCGTCCCCCAACCGTCCATGGCAATCCGAACATGCCCGGTCTCACGCCCGCCATTTATTACGGCCTCTGCACGGTCTCCACCACAAATTCCGCAATGCTGCAATCAGCCAACGCCACGTATGACGTAATCCGCAATGATCAGCGCTGGTGGCGTTCCGCTTCGGCCAATGCGTCCACCACCAATTCAAGCGCTTCGGGTTTCAATCCTCAAACCGCCGTCTCAGTCTTGAGTCCCATTGCCACTATCGCCGCGCATCTGGGCCGCGGCGCGGATTTGCGCTACATTTTGCCCAACCAGATCCGTTGCCTGCGTCCACAGGGTGATTTTTGCGATTGGGGCGGCTCCGGCAAAGCGGGCGTTTTGGCGAATCGGATGACCTTGCGCGAAGGCCCCGGCGACATTTGCGCCGAACGCCTGGGCCGCGTCGCCCGCGGCGTGAACGATGGCTTGCTGCAAAGCGCGCCGCCCATGCCCGGCGGCGACCCGCTCATCACCGTCTTTCCAGCCTGGCCCGCGCAGTGGGACGCCGCGTTTACCTTGCTCGCGCGTGGTGCCTTTGTCGTCAGTTCGGCGCGAGTGAACGGAACAATTCCATTCATTCAAATCCGTTCCCAGGCGGGTTGCCCGTGCCGTCTGACGAATCCCTGGCCGGGCGCGCACGTGACTCTTTTCCGCAACGGCAAACCCTCCGACACCTTGTCCGGGGCTATCCTGGCGTTTCCAACCCAAAAGGGCGAAACCATCGCCCTCGCGCCTGAAGGCCGGAAACCTTCACCAATAACGATCCCTGAATCATAACAACTTCCGGAATTCATCCGGCGTCAATCCGGCGCTTTTCGCAATCGAGGAAACGCAAATCAAGTTTGATCCCCGCCAATCGCCGGGGAAGCCTTGAAAATCCGCTCCCATGACGTGAAATTCTGTTTTGCGGGACGCTGGCCAAAAGCCATCTGCGCTTGATTTTCGGGCCGCAACCACAGACCATCCACGTCAACATATTCCATGATTCACTGGTTTTTTTCAAAAACGGTGCGCGAAGCGCGGGCCATGCGGCGCCATGTCATGCGGCTCGTCAACGCCCAGCGCGACCTTCTTTCCGCGGACGCCATCCGCGCCATTATCGCCAAAATTGCCGAACTCGATGCCGCGATAGGGGAGGGGGCAAGGGGAAAAATCCGCATCAAAACCGAGGAATTGCAATTCACGACTGAAAAATGGATCAAGCCCTATCCGAATCCGCTCTGGCGCGAAAATGTGGAGGTCCTGTTGGTCGCTTTGGCGGTGGCAATGGGCATCCGCACGTTTTTCCTCCAGCCCTTCAAGATTCCGACCGCTTCCATGCAGCCCACGCTTTACGGAGTCACCTCCGTGCCGGATTACGACAAGGTAATCAATGCCATCGGCGCTTTTGACCGGCTCAATGGAACCATCAGCGCCGATGAAATCGCCTGGTGCAGGGCAAAGATCAAAAGCGACATGGCCGAACAACAGGCGCTCGAGAAGAATCTCGTCATTCCCACCGGCTGGAAACGGGTGAAGCAATGGTTTGAAGGCATTTCCTATTTGCACGTGGTCGCCCAACACGACGGAGCCTTGGAACGAATTGATCCTCCGGTCAAATTTCTCATTTTCAATATCAAGCAGACCCTCTGGATCGGCGGCATGCCCCAGACAATCTGGTTCCCGCCGGATTATGGCGAATCTTCGTTGCAGAATCGGGCCGGACTGGTAACAAGCCAGGTTTATCACAAGGGCCAGGACGTCGTGAACATGGTAGTGCATTCCGGCGATCATCTGTTCGTGGACCGCTTGACCTATAATTTCCGTCCGCCCAAACGCGGAGAAATCGTCGTTTTCGAGACAAAAGGCATTCCAGGGGAGGAGCGCGCCCGATGGCAAATTCCGGGAAACGAATTTTTCATCAAGCGCCTGGTCGGCTTGGGTGGTGAGACCCTTGCGATCCACCAAAATTACACCGTGACCAATTTGCCCGTTCCAGTCTTGCTGGAAACGCCGATTGGCCGGGAAAGCGTCGCCGTCGGAAATCTGGTTGCCAACGGCAAGCCCGTTTCCGCCGACACCCCCCATTTCGAAAATCTGTATTCATTTTCAAATCCGCCTGCCGGCGCCAAATTTCTGGATTACCACGACAACCATTATTACGGCCATGCCATGTTGCAAGGGCTTTCCCCGGGACAGCAGTATCACGTCCAGCCCGGTCATGTCTTCGTGATGGGCGATAATACAATGAACAGCCTCGATTCGCGGTTCTGGGGCGATTTTCCCCGGACCAGCCTCATCGGAAAGGCGTTTTTCGTCTATTGGCCCATTAGCCCGCGCTTCGGCCTGGATGATCATTGAACCACCACCGCGCCCGGATTTTTCTCCACAATGGAAACGGTCTTGATTACGGGCGCGTCGTCTGGAATCGGCCTCGAACTGGCAAAATGTTTCGCCGCCGACGGCTCCCGCCTGGTCCTGGTCGCGCGCAACGCAACGGCGCTGCAAGCCCTTGCCGATGAATTGCGCCGCCAAAACGGCGTCCAGGTCATCGTACTGCCGTCGGACCTTGCCCAGCCTCAAACTCCCGTCAACCTGTTCCAGCAATTGTCCGATCAGCGCGTCACCGTGGACGTGCTGGTCAATAACGCCGGCTTTGGCGCTTTCGGCCTCTTTCACGATCTGCCGTCGGCGCGCCAACTCGGGATGATTCAGGTCAACATACGCGCCTTGGTGGAACTGACGCGCCTTTTCTTGCCGGAAATGCTCCGCCGCCGGACAGGCGGTGTTCTCAACGTCGCTTCAGTTGCCGCGTTTGTGCCCGGCCCGGGCATGGCGGTGTATTACGCCACCAAGGCTTTCGTCCTCTCGTTCACGGAGGCGTTGGCCGTCGAACTGGCCGGCAGTGGCCTCAAGACCGTGGCGTTGTGCCCGGGACCTACACCCACGAATTTCGGCGCCGTGGCCGGGATGGACGCTGCCCACCTGGTCAGGGTGCCGCCCACTTCAGCCCAAAAAGTGGCCCAAGACGGCCACCGCGCTTGGCGGGCC
This sequence comes from Verrucomicrobiota bacterium, assembly GCA_028872915.1. Taxonomy (GTDB): domain Bacteria; phylum Verrucomicrobiota; class Verrucomicrobiia; order Limisphaerales; family UBA11358; genus UBA11358. The sequence continues at coordinate 7,485 of JAGWNY010000066.1, read as the reverse complement.
GCGAGCACCGTCTGCGTTTCAGGCATCCAAAACAAGCTGCTCGTGGCCTTGATCCGCCTCGCGCCAAGGACTGTCGTCCGCCGGATGGTTGGGAAATTTAATGGCTTCGCCGATTTCAAGAAAACGACGAATTGAGCCTTCTGGAAGATGGCGGCACGCGACTGATTGAGAAAATTGCATTTATCGAAAGATTTCAGTTTTTCTGATAAACGCGTGGAGGAGCGTTGAAATTGCTGGAATCCAATTGATTTCCAATGGAATAGCGAAAACGCCTTTGTGCAATTATAGTTATACAATGTTTGTTATATTTAATATGTGGGTAAAACCGCATTGACTCATATTGGGACACTGGCTATTTAATAGCCTACGATGAACATTAAGTTTCTTGTTACGGCAGCGGCTTTCATGGCGCTGACCACCGGCGCAATGGGCATGAGCCGTTGGTCCGCACTGGCCATGATTGAAAGCGGCAACAACGACCGGGCCGTCGGCGAGCGCGGCGAAGTCTCGCGCTATCAGATTCTCCCCAGGCTCTGGCCCGGCGGCGACCCCCGCAATGGCCATGAGGCGCTCATTGCGGCCCGGAGCATCATGCGCTCGCGCCTGAAATGGTTTGAGAAAACGCACCGTCGCGCGCCGACTGATTTCGAGTTTTACGTCCTCTGGAACGCCCCGTGGGAGGTCAATCATCCCAGCACTATTGTGGCCGAGCGCGCCGAACGCTTTTCAAATCTGGTTCACGGCTGACCGGGCCTCACAGATCGTCGCGTGATCACGGCCTGGAGGCCGCGTTTTTTGCGGTCTCATACACTTCCAGGTATTCACGGATCGTCCGATTCCAGGAGAAGTCCGCTTTCATGGCGTTTCGACGATACTGCGCCAGCAGGCCCGGACATTCGTACAGCGCCAGCGCCTTGCGAATGGCCTTCGCGAGCGGCCTTGGCGAATAATCGTAAAATTTGATTCCATTCGCTCGCCGGCCATCCTCCGTCAAATCCACAACGCTGTCATCGAGGCCGCCCGTGGCCCGCACAATCGGGATGGCCCCGTATCGCAGGCTGTACATCTGGTTCAGGCCGCTCGGCTCGAACCGCGACGGCATGATGTAAAAGTCGCATCCCGCTTCAATGCGATGCGCCAGCGCTTCGTTGTACCCGAAGCGGATGGCCGCCTTGCCCGGAAAACGTGCGCTGAGTGCGCGGTAACCGTGCTCGAAGGCGTTTTCACCGGCCCCCAGCAGAACGAATTGCATGTTGGCATTGAGCATTTCCTCGAGCGCGGCAAGCTGGATGTCCATGCCCTTTTGCCCGGCCAGCCGGGAGATCGTCGCAAAAAGCGGAATCCCATTCTCTTGCGCCAGCCCCATTTCCCTCTGCAACGCCAATTTGTTGGCCGTTTTGCCGGCGGGTCGCGAAGCCGTAAAATGGCGTTCGAGATAGGCATCCGTCCCCGGATTCCAGTCTTCGTCATCCGCCCCGTTGAGAATGCCCCGCAGCCGCGCGGCGCGTTTGCGCAGAATGCCATCCAGGCTGCATCCGTATTCCTCCGTCAGAATTTCGCGCGCGTAACGCGGGCTGACCGTCGTGATGGCGTCGGCAAAGACGATTCCCGCCTTGAGGCAATTGAGCAGTCCGAAAAATTCAAGGCGGTCGGGCGTGAAATATTCACGAGGCAGATCGGTCAGGCCGAAGGACGTCCCGGGAAACATTCCCTGATAGGCCAGGTTATGGATCGTCAGGCACGTGGCCGGCGGCCTCTCCCCCCTCCCCCACCCTGCCCTTTTTTCATGCGAAATCAACGCCGGAACGAGCGCCGCCTGCCAATCGTGGACGTGAACAATCTCCGGTGCCGCGGGCAGATAGCGCGCCAGATGCGCGACGCATTTGGAGAAAAAAATAAACCGCGCGTCATTGTCCGGGTAGTCGGCGTTGTGATCCATGTAATAGCCGTTCCGGTCGTAAAAGAACGCCTGTTCCACGAAGGAGACCACGAGATTGTCGCGAAGTTGGATTGAATAAAGCCCCGCTTGAATGCGACCCGCCCCCAGCGGCAGATCAAAACGCCAGTCTTCGCGCCGAATTTCCGGAAACCGCTGCAGAATGCCCCGATAGAGCGGCGTCACCACGCGCACCTGATGGCCCGCCCGGCCGAGGGCTTTCGCCAGCCCGGCGCTCATATCGGCCAGGCCCCCGGTTTTTGAGAAGGGATGCACTTCGCTGCTGGCCAGTAGAACTCTCATCCCGCAATCTGTCTTTCATTGTTCATATAGGGTTGCAATGGCGCGGGTATCTTTATTGACCCATCCGCTTCTTGATGCGTCTCGACCAGCGCGACGAAGAGCCGCGCCAGCGCCGTGCCGCTGCCATTGAGGATGTGCGGGAACTTGTTTTCCCCGCCCGCCGTTTTGAAGCGAAGGTCCATGCGCCGCGCCTGAAAGTCCTCGCAATTCGAACAACTCGAAACTTCCAGGTAGCTCCCCTGCCCCGGCGCCCAGACTTCAATGTCGTGGGTTTTCGCGCTCGCAAAGCCCATGTCCCCCGTGCATAGCAGCAAAACCCGGTAATGCAAGCCAAGCAACTGAAGCGCTTTTTCCGCGTCCCCAACCATCTTCTCCAGTTCCTCGCCCCCGTTTTCCGGCTTCACGATTTTGATGAGTTCCACCTTGTCGAATTGGTGGACGCGGATCATGCCGCGCGTTCCCACGCCCGCCGCGCCCGCTTCGCCTCGAAAACAAGGACTATACGCGCAATAACGAATGGGCAGGTCACCCTCCCGCAAAATTTCCTGCCGATGGATGTTTGCAACCGGCGTCTCCGCCGTGGGCACCAGATAAAGTTTGCCGAGCTTTTGAGCGTCATCCCCTTCCGCAACGCCGTAATATTGGTCCCGGAACTTCGGGAATTGCCCGACGCCTTCCAAACACTGCGGTCCAACGACGTATGGCGGTGACACTTCGGTGTAGCCGTGCGCGCCGGTGTGCAGATCGATTAAAAATTGGATCAACGCGCGCTCCAGCCGCGCGCCACGGCCCGTGAACAGCAAAAAGCCGCTGCCGGATAGCTTGGCCGCTCGCGCAAAATCCACGAGCCTGAGCGATTCGCAAAGTTCGACGTGCGACTTCGGCTTGAATGCAAACGCCGGCTTTTCGCCGAAGCTGCGGACAACCGGATTGTCGGACGCCGAGCGCCCGCGCGGCACCGATTCATCCGGCAGATTCGGGAGCGTGAGCATGAGATTGTTCCGAGCCGTTTCGGCCTCCATTGCCTTCTTGTCCAAGTCGGCTATCTTATCCCCCAAGTCCCTGGTCTCCTGTTTCTTGGCTTCCGCTTCGGCCGTCTTCTTTTGGGCCATGAGCGCGCCGATTTCCCTCGAGGCCCGGTTGCGTTGAGACTTGAGCGCCTCCACGTCCGCCAGATATTTGCGCCGTTGTTCGTCCAGTCGGAGCAATTCGTCTATCTTCGCATCGTCCCCTGCCCCGCGGCTCGCCAGCCGCTCGCGGACGTATTCGGGCTTTTCGCGGATGAGTTTGATGTCGAGCATCGCCCAAATTATAGGAAGCAGGCGCATGGCGGCAAGAATTTGACGATGCCGGCCGCGTTCTTCGATTCGCGCCTTGAAACAACAAGCCAGGCGGGGCAGTGTTCCACGCATGACGATTCCTGAAATTCTTGGCAACGAGGAACTGCGGCGGCGGGAGTTTCCGGTCGCGCGGGAGAAGGCATTTCTGGCCCACGCGGGCGTCTGCGCCATTCCGCGCCGCGTGTCGGAAGCCATGGCCGATTACGCGAGGCAATGCGCCCTGGGCGATCAGGAAGAGGCCATGCAGGCCCGCGTCGCGGAAGCCCGAACCCTCGGGGCGCGGCTGCTCAATTGCGACCCCGGCGAAGTGGCGCTCCTCGGCCCTACCTCGCTCGCATTGAGCATGGTGGCCGCGGGCCTGAATTTCCGCCGCGGCGACAACGCCCTCATTTATCACGACGATTATCCATCGAACGTTTATCCGTGGATGGCATTGGCGCAACGAGGCGTGCAAGTGCGGCTCCTGAATACGCGCGCGCTGGGAATGATCCGCACCGAGGACGTGCTGGGGCAGATTGACGAGAACACCCGCCTGGTGGCGCTGGCCTCCTGCCATTTCATCAGCGGTTTCCGGCTCGAACACGACGCCATTGGAAAGGCGTTGCGCGAACGCGGCATATTGTTTTGCCTCGATGCCATCCAGACGTTGGGCGCCTTTCCAACAACCGTCGAGCACGTGGATTTCCTGGCCGCGGACGCGCACAAGTGGCTCCTCGGCCCCTGTGCTGCGGGAATTTTATACGTCCGGCGGGCCGTGCAGGAGAGATTCAATCCGCCGTTGTTCGGCTGGCATAACGTGCGAAACCCCGATTTTGTGGCGCAGGAGGCGATTGAATTTCGGGCTGGCCCGGCCAAGTTCGAAGTGGGCACGCATAATTTCGCGGGGATGGCCGGCTTGATTGCGGCCATGGAATTGGCGCTGGAGACCGGAGTGCAAGCCATTTCGGACGAACTGCTCCGCAAACGCGCGTGGCTTGTTCCCGCCCTTCAAAAGAAAGGATTCGGCGTCCTGAATGCCGGGGCAAAGACTGAAAATGCCGGCCCCATTGTTTCCATTTTTCGTTCCGGCAAGCCGCTCGCGGCGCTGCACGCGAAACTATCGAATGCAAACATCGTCACTTCATTGCGGACGGACCGCAAGGCCGCCCAATACATTCGCATCTCACCCCATTTCTACAATACCGATGAGGAACTGCATCGTCTCCTCGATTTATTGGAGGATTAGTATTGGAGCCGGGCGCGTGCAATCAAATTTTCGTTCCTGATCGTAGTGAAAAATTACGGAAGAACAACGCGCCATCGTCGCCCGCCTTTCGTCGGCAACGGGGAAGCTGGACGCCTTGCGCGCGGCCACGGAGCGGACGATTGGCCTGTTGCGCGAGCGCCGCGCCGCGCTCACTGCCGCCGCCGTCACCGGAAGGATTGACGTTACACCGAACAACCTTACAATTTCCCCATGATAACACGGCTCTACGCTAACAATTTTCGTTGCTTGGTGGCTTTCGAAGCTGCGTTCGACTCGTTTGGTGTTCTGTGCGGGCCGAACGGATCAGGTAAGAGTTCGGTGTTCGATGCGCTCCAGTTGATCCGTAATCTCGGCGCTGGCGACGGCCTTCTCGGCGGCGACCGAGACCAGGATATCTCCCATCTGGAGTTTACGAATTGGCAGAAGGGCACGCCGCAAAGCACGACACAAGAATTTGAGGTCGGATTGACATCGGAGGGCCATGCATTCGAATATCTCATCCACATTGAGCAAAAGGCGGATTTTGAGAAGCCTCGTATCGTGAAAGAGCAGGCAACCTGCGACAGGAACGTTTTATTTGAGCGGGATATGGATGGCGTGCGCTTTAAGAAAAGCGACGGCACTCAAACGGGTTTTCCGCTGGATTGGCGTCAGTCAGCCCTCGCCTCTATTCAACCGAAGGGGAGAATCGGTCATCTGCCAATTCTACAGGCGGCCATAGCCAACCTTCTTATTCTGCGGCCGAATCCACGAAGCATGGAGAGAGAGAGCAAAGCGGAATTGAGGCGTCCCGACCTGTATCTCACTGGTCTTACGTCGTGGTATCGGTCCTTATCGCAGGATTTGGATTGGACAGTAGCTTTGCGGGACCTGCTGAAGGATGTGTGGCCGGACTTCCAGTCGCTCAAGCTGGTGGATGTTGGACGGAACACGAAGGCGCTCCAACTGCGCTTCGAGAGCTCGAACGGAACAGGAAGCGGCGAACTGTTTTTTGAGCAGCTATCCGATGGCGAAAAAGCCCTGATCGGTCTCTACATGGTGCGCGCAGCGCTGGCGAGTGGCGCGACGCAAACGGTTTTGATTGATGAGCCTGACAATTACGTCGGACTCCCCGAACTTCAGCCCTGGGTGTTGTCTTTGCGTGAAGTGCTGGACAAAAACCACCAAGCGATAGTTATTTCACACCATCCAGAGATTTTGAGCAGTGCCGGTGAAGAGTTCGGGCGCTATTTGTGGCGCGATAACCACACCTCACCGACACGTATTGGCCCGTTGAAAATTCCATCCGGCGTTTCGGCTGGCGAGGCCATTGCAAGGGGGTGGGTCCGTGCCTAGCCGCACACAAATCGTGTGCCTGCACGAAGGAAAGAAGGGTCGGAGCATTGACCCGATTTTCATTCGCACGCTCTTAAAGACCATTCGCCCGCCTTGGATTCGCCCTTGGGATGGGAACAACATTATCCGGCCACAAGATTGCGGAGGGCGGGCGGAGTTGATTGCCCGCATGCCCGCGGAGTTAAAAGGATGTCTTGAAATGGGCGGAGACACCACTCTGATGGTTTGGGCCGACCTTGACGACGACATGGAGAATTGCGAAATGCTGAAGGCCAAATTTCAGGAGGCCGCGCGGGCGAACGGGATTACGGATGAACAATTTAACCAAGTGGTATTCGTTTTCGCCAAGGACAGGCTGGAAAATTGGATTGAGTTCTTAAACACAGGGGCTACTGATGAGTCGCGCGAAGGTCCCAGATTGAAAGATGGCCGACCGGTGGCCGATGCTGCAAGGAGGCTTGCGCAAAGATGCCTGGGCCAGCAGGTCGGTCCCGCGATCCCACCATCACTTGATTGGTCGTGTCAAAACTGGCGGAGTTTGGTCGCTCGAATGCGCCGTTGAAATGCGTAACAAAATGGTGTGAGCCGCGCCGCCGAAGTCGCCTTCGAAATCGCCATTGAGCGCCTGCTGCTGCGTCACCTTGGCAAGCCTGTCCCCGGTGGCCAGATGGCTCAAGAAGGCGCTCACCTCGGATGGTCCCATCTCGTTGGGATGCCGTTTGTTGTGAAAGAAAATGAAGCGCCGAATCCAATGCCAATAAACCTCCTCGGTGCGGAGGGAATAATGATGAAACCGCATGACCTCATGGACTTGCTCGCTCAGCCGGGCTTTGGGGTTGGGCAACAATAGATCGGGCGGGCTGGGTGCAGCCTTTGCCGGGACCGGTTCCGATGGCATAAGCGGACAAAAATTATGATGGACAAAGTATTAAGTCCAGCCTACATTTTTGCCATGAATAATGATAGACTGCAAAATGTGCCGCTCATTATTTGTTAGGCTGACGAATGGCATGAGACTGAAGACTACCATATTGCTTTTGTTGCCGCCTTTATTCACGGCTTTGACACTACTATACGCTTTTAAGGTTTCCAATCCGACGTTTATCGTTGCTATTACCTTGATTGGTTTGGCGGTGCTTTGTGCATTTGCATGTTTGGTCTGGGGATTATGGATTTTCAGGTTCCTCGACGTTTCTAGTGGGTAGCCATGAAAGCATCTGAACAGAAGGGCATTTATGGAAAAGCGATGCATTGAAGGGGATGTTGGCATGATTCGTTCCGCTGCCGGTGGCCTGCGGGCTTTCAGTGCATCTATGAATGGCATT
>JAGWNY010000065.1 GCA_028872915.1 Verrucomicrobiota bacterium | reverse complement strand
CTTGCAATCGCCGCCAACTGGCGGCAGGCTCAATGACGAGGGCTGTGTTGGCTCTCATGGGTGTATCCTTTCTTTGGTTGATGGTTCGCTTGTTTCAGAACCGGGATACACCCTCTCGCCTTTTTACACACGTTTCCTTACACCACCGACGGTTGGCGTTTCCGTCCGATTTTCATTGAGGCGCACCGCGCGCGCCGTTATTGTGGGTTCGCTGCGCGCGTAGCTCAATTGGATAGAGCGTCGGCCTCCGGAGCCGAAGGTTGTGGGTTCAACCCCCGCCGCGCGCACCATCCGGACCGCCGCCGCGGCGTTAAGATGGAGAGACGTCGTTATTCATTATGAGCAAAACTTCAACCGTTTCTTCCGCTCCCAAAAAGCGCCGCTGGCCGCGCCGGCTGGCCGCGGGCATCGGCGGGCTGGCGGTGTTGCTGGCGGCATTGTATTTCCTATTGACAAGTCCCGCGTTCCTGAAAAATGTCCTCCTGCCGCGCGCCGCCCGCGCCCTCAATGCCCGCATCACGGTCGGCGACGTTTCGTTGCATCCGTTTCGCGCCGTTTCCATTACCGATCTTCGGGTCCAGGCCAACGGCGAGCCGCCGCTCCTGACCGCGGCGCGCGCTTCCATTCGCTATCATCTCCTCGACATCCTGCGCGGCGACATTCACGTGGATGACATTTTCCTCGTTTCTCCCCGCGTCCAAATCATTGAAAATCCCGACGGCAGCGGCAATTTCAGCCCCATCCTGGAAGCCCTGCAGGGAAAGCGCCGCGCGGCCCGCAAACCCTCCCATGCGTGGATGCCTTCCCCGCCGCCGCGCATTGACCTAGGCGCGCTGACATTGACGAATGCCGCCATCATGGAAGCGCGAAATTTCGCCGACGGCCGCCGCGATTTCATGGCCCTGACCAATGTCAACCTGACCATTGCCAACGTCAGAAACGGCGGAAATGCCACACTCGATTTCTCCGCCAATGTTCGAATTGACCGGCATCCCGCTTCCGGTCCCGGCTCAATCACCGCGTCGGTGGACGGCCATTTCACCTGCTCGTTCACCGCCGATCTCAAGCCGTCCGCGGCCCGCGGCAGCGCGTTATTTTCAGTTTCCCGGACGGGCGGCCAATTTTCCGATTTCAATGCCTTCAGCGCCGCGCTCAATTGCCGGGTGACGCCCACGGCCATCCGGCAACTGGAACTGCGCTTTCAACGCGCGCGCGAATCGCTGGGCGCGCTCTCCGTTTCCGGCCCGTTTGACGCCGAAAAAACCGAAGGCAGGCTGCATGTGGCCCTGGACGGCGTTGACCGGCGTCTCCTGAATTTGATCGGCGCGCGATACGGCTTGAACTTTGGCGCCACCACCCTCCGGTCAACCAATGAAATTGACGTAACCGCTTCCGCCATCACGGCAGAGGGCAAAATCACGGCTGGCGGCGTTCAATTGATCCGCGCCGGCCAGGCCACTCCCGTTTTGAATTTCACCGCTGCCTACGCTCTCAGCGCCAACCGGGTGTCCCGCGTGCTAACGCTAAATACTCTTGACATTGCCGGCGACCAAAACGGCGTCCAATTGCTCACCGGCAGTCTCAGCAGGCCCATGAGCTTGGCATTGGATGCAAAAACCAGCGCGCCGGATGCCTCCTTTCACCTCGCCCTTGCCGGCTTGAATCTGGCGGATTGGCAGCCGTTTTTTGGCAGCACTCCCGTCGCCGGCGTCGCGGGGTTGAATCTCAACGTTTCGTCCAAACAAGGCGGCAAAAAAATCGCTTTTGACCTCGCGTCGGATGTCAGCCGCCTCGGCGTTGTCCTGGGCAAAAATCGGATTTCAAATGCCCGGGTTCATCTGTCCGCCGGCGGCGCGTTAAGTGGATTCAATAACGTCACGTTAAGCAATTACGCCGCCCAAATCGCTTTTGGTAAGGAACCTGCCCTGTCCCGCTCCCCTGTCTTGTCCGTTTCTGGCGAACCCGCCTTATCCGCCTCCGGCTCGGGCGACTGCAGCCTGGCTGGCGGCGGCGCCAGCCTCGCGCTTCGGTTGCGGGCCAGCCTGCCCGCCCTCCTCCAAGCCGTTCCACAACCGGGAACCGTTGTCTCGTCCGGCGCTCTGGCGCTAACGGGGCGTGTCATCGAGCGGCACGGAAGTCTCGCGCTGACTGGCCGCGTAAACCTGAACCATTTCAGCGGGCAAATTGGCGCCGAACGTTTCCGCGATTATGGCGCATCGTTTCATTTGGACATGGACCGGTCGCCGGACCGGATTTTGATCAAAAAAGCGGACGGCGCCCTGACACGAAATGGAAATCCCGGTGGCAAGTTCAATATTTCCGGAACTTTTTCGCCCGCCCGTTCCGCGGCCCGCGCTGATGTCACCCTTTCCGACCTGAACGAAAACGCCCTTGCCCCGTTTGTCCAGCCCATGCTGGGCGGCAATCATCTGGCTTCCGTGGCCGTTTCCGGCGCAATTTCCGCCCAATTCGATCCCAAAGCCGGCTCGGCCATCATCGGCAACGTCCGCCTCTCCAACCTCGTTGTCACCACGCCCAAACAACAACAGTCGTCGCCGTTGGACGCCGGACTGAAAATGGACGTGTCACTCAATCATCGCATCGCCGACGTGCGCCGGTTCCAAATCGCCCTTTCACCCACCGCCCGCGCCACCAACGAACTTCAATTGGCCGGACGCCTGGACCTCTCCAAAAACAATGATATTCGCGGCAGTCTTCAACTCACCGCCGATTCCCTCGACTTGACCCACTATTACGATTTGTTCAGCGGGCGCGCGCAAGCCGGCAAAAAGCCCGCCGCTCCTCCCGCGCCTTCCATGGCCAGCCAGGAACCGGCTCCACTCCACACGCCTTTCGGCAACTTTACTCTTAACGCCAATATCGGACGCCTTTTCCTGCGCGAAATCGCCATCGCCGATTTCCGGGCGATTGCCAGAATTAACGGCAGCCGCGTTGTCGCAAATCCATTGCAGTTCTCCCTCAACGGCGCGCCCGTCAACGCCACCGCCGACGTGGACCTCGGCGTTCCCGGTTACAAATATCATATCGCGTTCAACGCCCAAAACGTCCCCCTCGCTCCCCTCGTGGATGCCTTCCAGCCCGACCGCGCCGGCCAAATGGGCGGCACGGTGACCGCCGTTGCCCGGTTGAATGGCGCGGGCGTTACAGGCGCGAATCTGAAGAAAAATCTCTCCGGCGGGTTCGATCTGGGCATGACCAATCTTAACCTGTCGGTCATCAACGTTCACAGCCGGGTCCTGAAAACCGTCGTCAACGTCGTCGCCACCGTTCCCCAACTCCTCAGTAATCCGGCGGGCGGCATCCTGTCCCTCCTGGGCGGCGTCACCGGGCGCGGCGGCCTGATGAATGATCTGCAAAGCGCGCCCATCGAAATCATTTCCGCCCGGGCAACCGCCGGCGGCGGAAAAATTCAACTGCAACGGGCCATGGTCCAAAGCACGGCTTTCGAGGCGGACGCCGGCGGCGACATCACATTGGAACCGATTCTTGACGATTCTCTAATCAATATTCCGGTGACGATTTCCCTGGACCAGCCCATCGCCACGCAATTGAACCTGAACAACGCCTCCGCCAATGCCGCCTACGTTCCAATGCCGCAATTTCTGACGCTGACGGGCACCATTGGAAATCCGCAGACGCACCTGAACAAAGTGGCGCTCGCCGGCGCGACCATCCGCGCCATTGGCACTCCGCTGCTCAACCCCGCGAACAAATCCTCCACCGTCAATACCTTGTTGAACGGCCTCCTGCGCCTGACGCACTAACCTGACTTTCGCAGATTGGCCCACAAAAGAGCGATTTTCTTGGGGATTCGGACCGGGACACCCCTCAGGTCGGCCACACATCGGAAACCCGGTCCTTGTAAATCCGAGGCGGGGGCTGTTCAGGCAACGTCCATCCCATCTGGTGCAACATCAGGGCCTGGGCCGTTTCGGGTTGCGTAATCCGCGGCAGGCATGAACCGCAAAAAAATCAAAAACAATCAAAATCGGCGAAAGTCAGGCTCAACCTGCCGCTTGACCGTTTCGAGGACGGCCTCAATGGTGATGGACGCCATGCACGAGAGCAGTTCATCGCGAGTGCCCTTGATGTCGCCGCCATCGTAACGGTAATAATCCAGGTTCCGCCCGGCGATGACGGGATTTTTGACGAGAGTATAATCGTTGCCAACGGGCACGTTCGTCGCATTGAGCGTAGGGGCTTCGATCACAATCTGGCCGCGCGTTTTTACCGCCGCCGCCAGGTGCATCAGCGCGGTGTCCACGCTCAAAAATGCCGTGCAACGGCGCATCAGGGCCGCCGTTTGGCGGAGGTTTTGGGTCCTGGCCTCCATGGTCAAATCCCGATTGCTCTGCGCGAGAATAATTTGATGCTCCTTCCCCTCCTCCGGCCCGCCGAAAAGCAGCACCCGCACGTCCGGACGCTCCCTGTTCAGCCGCCGGACCAGGCCCGCGTGATTCCTGATGGGCCACCGCTTCAGCGGCAGATTTTTCGTGCCGCCTGATCCCGCGTGAATGCCGAGGATTTTCCGGCCCTCCAGTTTGTGGTGGACAAGGAATTCGCCGGCCCATTTCTCCTCGTCCGCCGCCAGAAAGATTTCCATTTCATGCGACGGCAGTTTCTTTCGCCCGCCCAGCAATGGTAAAAAATCAAGATTATTTTCAATCGTCGGCCGGGTGTAATCCTGCGGCAGCGTTTTGTTCACCAGCCGCCGGTCCAGCCACCCGAAGCATTCGTATTCATGGCTGAGGCGCAGCGGCGCCCCGATGACGCGGGCCGCAATCCGGTAATGAATGCGGCTTTGGGGATGGGTGTTGATGGAAACGTCGTAGCCGCTCCGCCGCAGCGACCACAGAAACCGCACCGCCTCCGTCCTGCCGGATTGAATGAGATTTTTCTGATGGACTCCGTTCAAATGCGGATTGTTGGCCAGCAGGTCCCGCGAACCGCCCCAGAGCACCAGCGCGTCAATCGTGGCATCGGGAAAATTTGCGCGCAATTCATGAATCAATGGCGTGGCCAGGAGCGTATCGCCGATGCCCGCCAGTGAAATGACCAAAATTTTCACAACCGCGAAATCTTTTCCAGCAGCGCGCTTGTGGATTTGCCCGGCACAAACGGCACAATCACAATCTTCCCGCCCGCCGCTTCCACCGCCCGCCGCTCCTCCGGATTGAGCGTTTCCACCGTGTAATCGCCTCCTTTCACGTAAATGTCCGGTTGCGCCGCTTCCAGAAAACGGACGGCCGTGTTTTCCGGAAAAATGCACACGCCCGAAACGCTTTCCAGGGCCGCGAGCACAGTTGCGCGGTCCGTTTCCGAATTGACCGGGCGGCCCGCTCCCTTCAGTCCACGTACCGCCTCGTCTCCATTCACGCCGACCAGCAGCGCATCGCCCTTTTCCCGCGCGCGAGAGAGATATTCGACGTGTCCGGCGTGCAAAATATCGAAGCAACCGTTTGTGACGACAACCGTTTCTCCGGCCTTGCGCCGGCGCGCCCGCCATTCCGGCAACGCTTCCAGCGGAATGATTTTACCGTTCATCATCCTTGTCTCCGTGTTTCTCCAGCCGGGCAAGGCGCTTCAACGCCTCCGGCAGATGGCGCATCGCAATAAATTGCCGTTTCATTTCCATGGCCCGTTGTGCCGGTGTGCCTAGCCACTTTTCGCCGTCGGGAATGTCGTTCATTACTCCCGCCTGCGCCGCGACCGTGACGTGATTTCCGATTTTCAAGTGTCCGGCCACCCCGGCCTGGCCGGCCAATATGACGTGGTTCCCCAGCGTGGTGCTTCCAGCAATGCCGACCTGCGCCACCACCAGGCTGTGCTCCCCAATCCGCACGTTGTGGGCGATTTGCACCAAATTATCAATTTTTGTGCCTTGACCGATGACCGTGGAGCCAAGCGCGCCCCGCGCTATCGTCACCCCAGCGCCCACTTCCACGTCATCGCCAATGATCACATCGCCGATCTGGGGGATTTTGAGATGCTTCTGCCCGTCAAAAACAAAACCGTATCCATCCGCCCCAATCACCGAGTTAGCATGGATTCGCACCCGCCGCCCGATCTTGCCGCGCGGATAAACCGTTACGTTCGGAAATAAACAGGTGTCCTCGCCGATGACGGCGTGGTGACCTACAAAATTTCCGGCGTGTAGAATGACCCGCGCCGCGATTTTGACCCGCTCTCCCACTACACAATGCGGTCCAATGTGGGCCGTTGCGTCCACTTGCGCCGTCTTGGCGATGACCGCCGTCGGATGAACGCCGGGCGGCTTGGCTTCTTCCTGAAAAAAAAGGCCCAGGGCCTTCGCAAACGCAATTCGCACGTTCGCGACGCGGATCAGAACTTTTTTTTGCGATGAAGACCGTTTGTCGGCGATGACGGCCGTAGCGGCGCTTTGTTCGGCGCGGGAGAGATATTCATCATTCTCGGCAAACGTCAGATCGCCGGGCTGGGCGTGTTCGGCAGGGGCAAAGTTCTTAAGGATGGTATTTCCATCGCCAACCACTTCTCCGCCAATGAGTTCCGCGATTTCCGAGGCTGTGAAAGGCATATTGACTTAATTGTCCAAGCCCACTATAAAGAGAGCGCAAACCAGTTCAACCCTCAACTTAATATGGCCAAGACTTTCCGTGTCGGTTTGATTGGCTGGCGATTCATGGGCCGGGCGCATTCCAATGCCTGGCGGCAGGCGCCGAGATTTTTCAACCTCAAAGCCAACGTGGAATTGCACACCATCTGCGGGCGGAAGCCGGCGGCGGTGCAGGCGGCGCGGTTGCAATTGGGATGGCAGAACGCGACCGGCGATTGGCGTGAAATTGTCTCCTCGCCCCTGATTGACATCGTGGACATTGTCACGCCCACGCATTGCCACGCCGAGATGGCGATTGAAGCCCTCAAAAACGGCAAGCACGTTCTCTGCGAAAAGCCCATGGGCTTGAACCTGAAACAATGCGAACAGATGTTTGCCGCGGCCCAAAAGGCCAGGACTGTTCACATGGTCTGCCATAATTACCGGCGGATTCCCGCCATTGCGCTGGCAAAAAAAATCATTTCGGAAGGCGCCCTGGGCCGCATCTATCATTTCCGCGCGCGCTATGCCCAGGACCGCCTGGCCGACCCGGAATTTCCACTGGACTGGCGCTTGCAAAAGGAGACCAGCGGCAGCGGCGTTCACAGCGACATCAACTCCCACATCATTGACCTGGCCCGTTACCTCGTCGGCGAGTTCAAAGAGGTTTGCGGGTTGGTGAACACCTTCATCACCGAGCGCCCCATCGCCGGTGAATTTTCCAAGGGCGCAAGGAAAACAGGCAAGGTGACGGCGCCGGATTCCGCCGCGTTCATCGGCTGGATGGAGAGCGGAGCGATGGCCAATCTCGAAGCCACCCGTTATGCCCTCGGACGAAAAAACCACATTGAGATTGAAATCAACGGCGCCAAAGGCTCCATTTATTTTGATTTCGAGGACATGAACCGCCTGAAATTTTACAATGGCGCCGATCCAGCCGACCGCCGGGGCTTCCGCGACATTCTTGTCACGGAACGCGACGGGATTCACCCCTATGTGGCCAACTGGTGGCCGCCCGGTCATGGCATCGGTTACGAGCATACGTTCATTCATGCCGTGGCGGATTTTGTGAATGCCTGCGCCGACGGCAAGCCGGTGCATCCCACCTTTGAAGACGGACTGAAAAACCAACGGGTGCTGACGGCGGTAGAAGAATCGTCAAAAAAAGGAAAATGGATGAAGGTTTAGAGCGGCGGATGCCCGCGGTTGCCATTTGCGTCCATCTCAGGCGATGATCTCTCTCGAACAAATTCTTCCTGAATTGCACGAAGCCATCGGGCCGGTGATTTTGATTTCCGGCGTCGGCCTGCTTCTCTTGACGATGACCAATCGCCTGGGCAGGGCGATTGACCGCGCCCGCCAGCTCAAGGCCGAACTGCCCAACCGCACGCCCTCCGAGCAAAAACACGTCGCCGCCCAGGTCGCCGTCATTTATCGCCGGGCAAAAATGATCCGCTTGAGCATCACGCTGGCGGCCATCAGCGCGTTGCTGGCGGCCTTTCTGATTATCACGCTTTTTATGACGGCGTTGTTGCAGGCCCGGCAAGGCCTCCTGGTGGCCGTCATTTTCATCGCGTGCATGGCCGCGCTGTTTGCGTCGCTGGTCGCGTTCCTGCTCGATATCAACCTCTCCTTGCGCGCCCTCAAACTCGAACTGGACGATACGGAAAAGGGCAGCAACGCCGTTTGATTTTCTTGAGCCTTCTCCTTTGCTTGTTTTTGCGGCCTTTGGCTTCGTTTTTGATCGTTTGACGGCGTTTCACTTCAAATGACGCAAATTAGCTCAAATTAGCCCACATTGGCGCAAATTGATGTGTTGAGCTTTTTTGAAGCTTTTTTTTGCCGCGTTTGACCGCAATTGACCTCTATTCACCAAAAATCACTGCAATTCACTCAAATTCATTGCAATTTGCCGCAGTTGGCGGGAACCGGGGCGGTTTTTTTGCCGTGGGCGGTACTGGATGTCAAAGAGCAGGCCGGTGAGGGCTTTCGGATGCCAGCGTAGCATGGGGCGTGAAATAATGCAACAACCATTTTCAACTATTTTCAGATTTTTACCGCATGGGGCGCGAATTGCGCCAAAAGTATTGTTACCCTGGCGGGGTGTGGGAAGTGGAAAAAGGATACGTTGCGCCAAAAGTACTGTTACCATGGGCCGAATGGATGAAACAATGAGCAAGAGCACACGGAATGAAGTATTGCGGAAGCCGCGGCGGCGCCACCGAACCGCCGGGAAGGAACACAAACAGAAGTTGTTGGATCAAGCGCAAGAGCTGCTGGGGTATCATCGCAAATCGGCGATGCGGATATGGGCAGGCCGTCCTTGCCGAGGCGGAGCGGCTGTTGCGGCAAGCGGGTTGCCCGAAAATCAATCTGCAAATTCGAACGTCCAATCACGGCGTCATTGAGTTTTACCGAAAGCTCGGCTACTCGGTGGATGACGTGGCGAGCATGGGCAAGAGATTGGAACACGATGACAAAGTCACTTGATATCTAAATCGTCTTTTCCATGTCGGAGCACAAAGCCAGCATCCAATGGACATGTTCGGGGCCAGACTTTCCCAACGGGAAATATTCCCGAGAACACACGTGGACTTTCGATGGTGGCGTGACGGTGTCGGCGTCTCCCTCGCCAGGCATTGTCCCGCCGCCATGGTCGAACCCGGCGCTCGTTGATCCGGAAGAAGCATTTGTCGCCGCAGTTTCAAGCTGTCACATGCTCACGTTTTTATACCTCGCGTGCCGGCAGGGATTCCAGGTGGACGGTTACCGTGACGAGGCGGTGGGTGAGATGACCAGGAATGAGAGGGGCGTGCCGTGGATCAGTTCGATCACGCTCAGTCCGCAGATCGCTTACAGCGGCGGCAAATTGCCCACGCCAGCCGATGAGGCGCGATTGCATCAGATGGCGCACGCACAGTGTTTCATTGCCAACTCCATTAAAACCGAAGTCAAGGTGAAGACAGCCGGCTATAACGTTTGAACCTTTGGGGGCAGGAACAGGCCGATGTGAGCGGGCTTTGCAATTCTCACGCTGAATGCATGCAGCTGGCGAATTCATTGGCCGTGGGTTACACTTTTGTGTTCGGTTTTGCCCCTTGGCGGGTCTTTAATGGCAAATAGCGATGAGTGACAGCCGGCAATTGCTTTTCCTCTCCGTGCGTCTTACGAAAACCACGCGTTTAGCATTTTTTTGCTGAAATTCATTGGATAAAGCAAAAAGTTGACAAATCCATTCGTGGTTGCATATTTATGCATGAGCCAAAACCTTGAACCGAATCGGGCCGTTCATCAGCGCCACACCAATCAGGAAGCACAAAAGGAATTGAAGCGACGCAGGGAGCAAATCGGTCGCTCGCTTAAGTTGACACGAGACGCATTGCAAATGACGCAAGGTGAATTGTCGGAAGCGCTTGATCTGAACGAGACCGTGTTGAGCAGGATAGAGTCGGGCAGCAGTTCGCTCCCTGCCGAGGCGATCCCAAGGCTGGTTGAGATCACCGGGAAAACGGCACAGGACTTTTTAGGTATTGAGAGATCATCGGACCAAGAAATTCTGAGGTTGGGTGGTTATCATGGTGCTATCAGTTTTCTGCAAGAAGCCGCGGACCTCGGAGTTTTGAGTCTTGAAGCCAATCGCGGAACCGCGCTGCTGCGCATGGTTCCTTTCATTGACACGATGTACCGTGGCGAGGTTGCAATCACCGCCTCAAGCCTTAAAGGCTTGCAGCAGGACCGGAATAACGCGTTCGTGCGTTCATTGAGGGCGCTTCGCGAGGGCCGGCCTGATGTCAACATACGAGTCATGTTCACTCATCCTCAAACTGACGGTTTTCGGCGCGAAGTGCTCGAAGGGCGCGTCGGCGGGTCAATAGTAACCGAAATTTTCCAGGGCATTGTCTGGGCGATGGACTATCTGAACATACCGCCGGAAAATATCCGGTTGCTTAAGGCAAGCCCATCCATCTTCACCGTGTTTGCTTGGAATACGCGAACCGGGGTGGCGCTGCTGAATCCATATCCGCTTATGGCCCAAGCTTTTCTGTCGTTTTCGCTCATTATTCGAAGCAGTGACAGGCTGCCGGGGCAAGCTCATTTGACGGCACTCTATGAGACCCTGTACAGGGCAAATTTCAACGATGCGTTCTATGACCAAACGGGGAAGATCACGGTGGATCTACAGGCTGGCATCGATGAATGCTGCGCCGCGGAAGACGGAAGGCTCAAAAGACACGCGGTCGAACTCCGTGACTACCTGAAAGGGCGGCCACGACGCTCACTGGAGGCTTTGCGGAACGTGGAGGGAGAGCAACGCGCGGGAACAAGAGCGCGAGAGGAAACACACTAAGAAAATGGAACAGGCAAACCGGATTCAGCCGCTCAGTTAAACCGTCCACCGTAAAGAGCAACACCATGCCGGATGCATTATTCCACAACTGGAAGTCCTGGACATCCGCGCCGAAAAGTCCGTGCCGCGATGAACAGTGGCGGCCGGTTGTGTTTCTGGGTTCGTCCGTTGAGGGCTTGAGCTTTGCCCAGGCTATACAAGTTAATTTGGACCATGTTTGCGAAACCATGATTTGGTCCCAGGGCGTGTTTGGGCTTAATGAGGCAACATTGGATTCACTCAGCAAAGCGGTGGTAGTGAGCGATTTTGCAGTTTTGGTGCTTACGCCTGATGATATGGCAAGAGCAAGGGGCAAGACAAGTCACACCCCCCGTGATAATCTAATTTTCGAACTTGGTCTGTTTATGGGCCGTTTGGGACGCACCAGAACTTTTGCGGTTTACGACAGAACTGCCGATCTCAAACTTCCTTCTGATTTGGCGGGCATAACCATCGCCACTTTTCAGCCGCATCGATCAGGGAACTTGGCTGCTGCTCTCGGGGCAGCAAGCACCAGAATTGAATTGGCAGTTCGCGAGCTTGGACCCAAACGACACCACGTGAAACCTGGATTTTAACCGGTTTGATTGACTAGAGCGGTTTAAAAAGTACTGTAGCCATTCGGGAAGAAAAGGATGGCAAAACGCTTCCCGCGACCCGCGATGCGAGGGGACATTCAGTCCCCTTCCCTCCGAACGGTCTGCTTCCGGTTGAGACGGGTTATTGGGACAGGATATAAAATTCCCAGGGAATGTTGGGAAGGATGATATTGTTGGAGAGGTTCAGGTTGCCGAAGGCGTCAAATTGGTTTGTCAGCACGGGTTTCCATTGCGCCAGGGGAAGGGCGACATTTGTGCTTGCCAGCAACACGCATCGCTGGGACAGCGGGCCGTTGGTTGCGGTAATGGTCAAGGTCGAGCCGCTCACGCTGATGCGGGTAATATAGGGCTTCGCGACTTGCAGCGAGACTGTGTTGGTACGGGACAAGCCGGCGCAGGCGCCGATGACGTCCAGTGTATAAACGCCTGGAGGCGTGGAACTCGAAGGGGTGACGGCAAGGACGGATGTTCCCGCGCCGGTGACGGAGGAGGGGCTGAAGCCGGCCGTCGCGCCCGGCGGCAGGCTGGCAACGCTCAACGCGACAATGTTGCCCATGCCGGCAGGGTCGCCCACGGAGACGGTGTAAAGGGCGTTTGTGCCGATGGCCGCGCTTTGCGACGGCGGCGAATTGGAAATGGTGAACAGGGTGTAGCCGATGTTTTCGACAGCGGCGCCGCCAAGCCGTTCCTTCAATTGCTCCAGATAAAGGCTGTGGGGGTTTACCAAAACATTTGTCGCGTCGAAAATGCCGTCGTCGGCGTAGTGGTTCCAGGTGGCCGCCGAACTGCCGCGGCCAATCGCCCAATTGTAATGATAGGGGACCCGGGGAATCTGGTTGATGCTGCCTTTGGAATCGCAATTCCACATGACGCTGTAGCCGCAGGCGTAGCCCTGGCCGCTGCCGGCGCCGCCGCGGTTTTGGAATTTGATGCCGGTGTTGCCGCCGTTGCTTGAAGCGACGGTTGTCCGGTCGTAGAGAAGGCCGGCGGCCCAGCGCTGGTGCGCTTCGCAATCATAGGCTTGCCCGAGGGAATTGATATCCAGGAGGACATCCGGTCCGGGCGTGGCGGCCTGCGTGCCTCCAACGTGATACAGCGTGCAATCCGGGGTGCTGCCACAACGCAGAAAAAGATTCAGACCGCCTTGCGTGGCAAAGGCATCCGGGCCGGCGTTGGTGCCGGTGTTATTGACATATTCGGAGTCCTCAACGGTGATCCACTTGGCGTTGTTGCCCAGGTTGAAGCCATTGTAGAAATGGTTGATCAAAATTCCGCCGGCCCAGCAGTTCTCGCATTTGTCGAATTGGATGGCGCGTCCGGCTCCGAGGTTGGAGGCGTAATCGTCGAAATCGGCCGAGATTTGAAAGTTCCGCAAGCCGACCTGGCTGATGCGGCCGGGAAACGTGTATTGATACACCAGACCGGTACACCACTCCTGCTCG
>JAGWNY010000064.1 GCA_028872915.1 Verrucomicrobiota bacterium | reverse complement strand
ATCAGGCATTTTGGTTCGATCTGGCCATCCGACGGCCTTTTAGCGGTTCAGAGGCTGTGCCTGCCAGCCAGTGTCGGTTGTTCACCTAGATCGCTTCATGGCCAGTTCCTTCAAAGCACTTTTTACCCATTACAAACAATGAGGAACCATTTTTTGCCCGTGTTTTGCAAGTCGCGGGTGAATCGAACTGTTAAATCACCAGGCGGAGCCAAGCTGTTCTTTCCGGTGGTCAAATCAACATAAGACAATGTGCCATCAATGCGGCTGCCGAGAAATTCCGATCCGACAACTAATTCTGCGCCAACTCCCTCTTTTCGTAGATGGAAGATCACCGGATTGTTCGGATCCGGTGTGAACCGCCCATCAAAGGGATTGGCGTATTCAAAGGCCCTGCCTCTTGAATCGCTGCTGGTGTAATATCCGTTTTTGGCGACCGTAACATAAAGCCTCTTTCCCTTTTTTCCTGTAAGAGAAAAGAACCCATTGCGGTCGCTTTCGGTATCCGCTTCCGAGGTTCCCGTGGCTGACAAATCATTCCACATAAAATGAACACTTGCGCCCGTCACCGGATTATTGCTTTCATCCAGGACACGGCCCCAGAAATTGATCGGCTGTTTCCAATCCCATTGCGGATCAATTGCCTTGTGCTGCATATACAAGCGAACGGCTTCTGGAATGACCGGACGGTGGCTGGCCGCACGTTTCGATTTCACCGGGTTCGGCATATCGGATGCCCAAAGACCGGTCGCGACAAGGGTTGAAAGCGTCAACAATTTCAAAATAAGTGTCTTCATATTATCACGGAAATAAGTTGTTCAATAATGTATCGTAATAGCCCCAGCACGTTTGGATTGGGCGTGTCCATTGCGCACTATGTTCATCGGTCGTGCTAACATTGAATCCAAATTGCGCGTTGAGATCAATTGTTGAACCAATGACACCATTTGCTCCTTCCTGTCCAATCGCCAAAGTTCGAGAACGAGAAACATTTGCGCGCGATTCTTGTGAATCAGTAACTGTGTAGGAGGAAAATGTTCCAGTGCAGGTGCTCTTTGTCCCATCATAGGAATAACCAATGCTTGGCTTGAAGTATTCCTGGGCATAATACCAATAACACAAAACTTTATCTTGAGAGTTATAGAAATCCACCATGTTTCCAGGTAGATTCGCATACATGCTGCGGTAGCCCATCGGCTGCAATTCCGGTGTTTGAAAGTAGCTTTCCCGTCCAACCAGCGTCGGATCAGTTGGCGCGTTGGCATCATAGCAACTGGCCGGAAGCGCGCCTTGTGTTGGAATGTAATTATCAAACGGCGCGCCTTGCTCAATCGCTTCGCCCATGACCGCATTGCCCTGGCTGTGCGCCAAAACGTTCAACTGATAACCTGAAAAACGGCTTCGCAACTGAATCGTTCCCGCTAAAGAAGCGGTGGATTGATAACCAAACGGACCGGAAAATCCCGCCGCTGCTTGTCCGTCGGCTCCAGATTACGGGAGCCCGTCGGGTTGATAGCGTAATCCAAATAAACCTTCGGGGAGATGGAGTCGGCAAGGACAATAAGAACTCCATAGAGCGGCGGATTCCCGAATTTGATGTAAAACTTCTCATTTATGCCGCCCTCCCAGCCCGGCGAACCGTCCGTACCGCGCCATTGAATATCCGACTGATAGCCGGTTTCAGGCGCTTCGAACGGAAATTCATCATTTTCTGGAATCAGCCCTCCGTCGTGAACGATCAAGGCCTGCTTCCAATTATTCTCCGCAGTCTTAAAGTCCTTAGGTTCCTTCCATCCCCTGATCTCAAGTTGGCCGCTACTCCCGACTTTGCGACCGAAGAAATCAACAAAAACAGGCAACCCGTTGGTTGGCGCTACGACTGGCAGAACGCCACCCGATACGATCAAACCTACGCCGATGCCTTTTTTTCTTAAATGAAAAATTATGGGGCGGTGTTGATCTGGGGTGAAGAAAAATTGACTCCCGGGATTGGCGTATTCAAATCCGCCGCTCGAACTGCGTCCGCTGTAATAGCCACCCTTGCCCACAAGGACCGCCAGGAATTTTCCATGTCGGCCCGTGAGCGAAAAGAATCCTTCGCCATCGGATTTTGCATCGGCTTGCGAGGTTCCCGTTGAGGAAAGATCAGTCCACTGAAAACGGACCTTGGCGTCGGCAACAGGGTTATTGCTTTCGTCCAGGACCCTGCCCCAGAAATTGATCGGCCGCCTCCCCTCCCAACCCGGATCCGTCTTCATCATTTGGACGTATTCCATCAATGCTGAAGAAGCGCCCGGTTTGCCCGGGGCGCCCGCGGGCCTCGGCTGGGCTTGCTGCGCCATCTGCCGGGTCGCCCCGGTCGAACCGCTCGATACTGCGGGCGAATTGATGTTCCCGTTGGGCCTCGGCTCAAGCCAAAGGCCGAGGCCGAGCAAAGCCAAAGCACCGATCAAAAAGAAAAGCTTTTTCACAACAAAAGTCTTTGAAGTAGGGCGTCATAAAACCCAGTGGTTCCACCCAACTGTTGTAACGTCCAATTGAATTCCGCGCTGTGGTCCTGAGGCGCCCCGCTAAAACCATAAGTTGCGCCTAAATCAACCTGCGCGGCAGTATCGAGCACCCCGCCGATATCCGCCAGGGCGCCTGCCGCCTTGGACCTTGGCCGGGAGCAGAAAGCCATGATCTCCCGCGGGTCAGTTAACCGTGCCATTTATTTTGGCTCCAAGTTCCGTGAGCCGGTCGGGTTGATGGCATAGGTCAAAAATGCTCCGCCAAGAGACGTCGCGAGGAACCTCTGATCAGTCCTTGAAATTCAACGGAAATTTGAGACTCATTGCCTGGACAGGATGAACAGGATGAACGGGAATGGGCGAAGGCTCCGGATAAGATTCGATCCGCTGCATGATCCAGTTTTGCAGATTTCTTTTGGCGCGTTTTTCGGCGTTCCATTTTTGGGTGGCCGTGTTGAATTCCTGTTGCAGGACGGGCACGACATTGGTTGGCGCGGTTTCCGCCGCAAGAAGTTTGAGAAGTTCCATTCTGTTGCTTTCGAGGAGGGCAATCCTGTCATTGAACAGTTCGTCGGGCATATCGGACAGCGCCACCACATTGAGGGCAGCGATATTCAATTTATTCTCATTTTGCGCGGTGCGGCCGAACGACAGGGCGGTCACCACCCACGAGGCCTGAGGCGTCAAGGCCAGCGACCTGTCGCGCCGGACGGTCACATCGCTTTCGACGCCCATCTGTCCAAAACCGGCAATCACAGGATCGGCGTTGGTTTGTTCCTGCTGCTTGCGCCGGACCCATCGCGCCAGATTGTTCGTGTCAGGAGAGTCCGGATTTCTTCCGAGTTCGATCAGCCTGGCTCCAGAGATGCAATCCTGGCGCGCGAAGGAAATTTCCGTGGAATGGATAAAAGTGGCAAAGTCGGGCTGCGAAGCGCAGCCGGTGAAAAGGAGGAGGGCGACAAGGGGCGGGAGGAAGACTTTGGCGCGAGCGGTTTTCATAGTCTATGGCGATGGGTAGGCGCGGTAAAAGCGGTGATTGGCGGCGGGCGCGGTGGTGTCAATGAAGAGATACGGATTGGTCGGCAGGGCGAAATTCGTGAGGACGGACCAGTTGGTGTTCAGAGTGTCGGTGTAATCCACTTCGTAATTCGTGCCGAGGGGGCCGTAGATGGTCAAACCGGCGTATAATTGGAGGTTGAGGAGGGTGACGACGGCGAGGGAACTGGTGACCGTGCCGTCGGCATTGCTGACGACGACGGAATAGTCGCCGGCATCGGCCGGGCCGGCATTGGTGACGACGAAGGTTGCGCCGGTCGCGCCGGCGATGTTGGTTCCATCCAGCAGCCATTGGTAGCCGAGGGCCGAATAGCCGGAAGCGCCCACGGAAAGGGTGAGAGTGCCACCGGGCGAGACGGTTTCGTTTACGGGCTGGTTTGTAATGACTGGCGGCGGGGCGAGAATGGTCACCGATACGGAGGCGGTGTTGTTGGTTGCAATTGGATCGCTGACGGAACCGCTGACAGAAAAGGAACTGATGACGTTGGATGCCGGGCCAATTTCGGCCTGCGCCCTGAAGACCGCCGTGGCCACGGCATTGCCGGCCAACGTTCCGACAAGCCAGTCCTGCTGACTGTTTGTAAACGTGCCCTGGCTCATCGAGACCCATGAACCGGGGCCAAAATCGAGCGGCATGAAACTGCTTGTCACCAGAATCCCCGATGCCGCATCCGGGCCAAAATTGGTCACTGTAATGGTGAAGGTTGCGTTCGAGTTCAGGGTGACGGGATTGGGCGAGACCGATTCGCTAATGGCCAGATCGGCAACGGGGGCCGGCGGCGTGTATTGCTGGTAATCGCTGAGAATCTGGGCGGGTGCGCGGGCGGTGTCGAAAACCTGGACTTCGTCCAGAACGCCGCCGAAGTAGCGGGCGCCGAAGGGCGCAAACGCGCCCAAGTCCGTTTCCGTGGCGGCCACCGATGCGGCAGTCAAGCTGGCGTTGGTGGCAACCGCCCGGCCATCCACGTAAAGAATTCCTCCGACGCCGCTTTGCAGCACAGCGGCGATGTGATGCCATTCGCCGACAGGCAGAGCGGTTGGCGCCATGACGGATGAGCCGTCGTTCATGACAAGTTCGGCCTGGTAATTGGCGTAACTGCTGCCGTTGTAACCGCCGCCCCACAAATCCAGGCTGATGGCGCTCTGGCTGGCGTTGCCTTCGGAATACACCGTCCATCGGCCATACATTGAATTGCCGGAAGGCTTGACCCACGCTTCAATGGTAAAGCTGGAATTCGTTCCGAGAATCGGGCCGGAATTGAGTTTCACGTACTGCGAACCGCCGTTGAAGTCCAGAGCATTGCTGTGAACGCCGGTCACCCAGGCCGGGGAATTGACGAGCGTGCCGGGATGCGAGCCGGCGGAGTCGGCGGTGGTTGTGCCGGAGCCTTCATCCAGGTGCCACAAGCCGATGGAGGAAGATGTATTGAGCGGCAACGCCCACACATCCGACAAGGGCGCGCAACCGGACGCACAATTCAAGCCGCCGTATATAATCATGCGCTTGTTGACGGGATTGTAAATAAAACCGGGGTCCTGGCGGGCGAGAGGAAGGGCACCGGAGGGGGTGATTTCAGTCCATGCCGGCGTGCCGCCGATGGCGTTGGCATTGGACAATTGCCATACGTCATTGGTCTCGACCAGCGTGTTTCCGGCGAATACGAGCAGCGTATTGCTGTCGGGGTCATATACGCCGGCGGCGCTGTCGCGGACGGGTGTGTCGCCAGCAACCGCCTCTTGCGTCCATGCCGGCGCGCCTCCGAGTCCGTTGGCGTATGAAAGGGTCCATACGTCGTTTGTTATTCCGTTGGGACCGGCCCCGCCAAAAACAATCATGAGGTTGTTGACAGGATCATAACCGGCAATAAACGATGAACGGGCGGGACCGCCGCTTGCGCTTAACTTGGTCCACGCGGGCGCGCCACCCAGGCCGTTGGCGTTGGAGAGGACCCAAACGTCATTGTTTATGGGGTCGCATTCGTTGTTGCCTCCATAAACGATCATCCGGTTGTTGGCCGAGTCATAAACGGCGGAATGATGCGCCCGGGCGGAAGGCGGCCCGCCGGTTGGGTTTAATTGCAGCCATCCGGGCGTGCCGGTCGTGCCGTCGGCATTGGTAAGCACCCAGACATCGTTCAAATCCAGATAACAATTACCCACATTGGGGTCGCCTCCGAAAATGATCATTCGATTATTGGCCGAGTCATAAACCGCGGAATTCCATGAGCGCGGGGATGGGGCAGTACCCGCGGGGGAAAGTTGCATCCAGCCCGGGGCGCCCGACGCGGCAAAGGCATTGGTCAAGACCCAGACATCATTGCCCAGTGTTGGGACCGACTGGTAATTGAGCTGGCCGCCAAACACAATCATCCGATTGGCGGCCTGGCTGTAAAGGGACGAAAACGCGTCGCGACCCGGTGGCGTGGTTCCGGCAGGCGAGAGTTGGGTCCAGGCATTGGTCTGCGCCGCCGCGTGTTGAATGCCGGCGAAAAACGCCAGCGCGGCCACGATACACAGGGTGCATTTCATCGCTTCGAACTGATTGGAGGGTTCGGGGGCTTTACGGCCCGGCCTGGACGCGATAAAACCGCGCCGGATCGGTGGCATAGGGATCGGTGAACAGGAAGGAATTTTGGACCGGGTTCGTTGTGAAGGCGGGAAACCAATTTGTGGAAGAGAGGTTCGTCGTAACCTGGACGGTGTAGTTCTGCCCCGCGGAGCCGTCCACGGTCATCTGGAACCGGTTTCCGGAAAGATAGCCCGCTCCCATGATCGTGGGCGGCAACACAACGGAGCTGACGGTGATGGAAAAGATTTCTTGCGCGGTGGATGAATCGGCGTCGGTGACCTGAACCTGGAAGCTGCTGGTTCCATTGGCGGTTGGCGTGCCTGAGATGAGGCCGCTGGTGTTCAGGGCCAGGCCCGGCGGCAATCTCGCCGAGCCGAGAGCCAGTTGCCAGGAATAAGGCGGCTGCCCGCCGGTGGCGCCCAGTTGCGCGCTGTAAGAGACGTTGGTTCTGCCGTTGGGCAGGGAATTGTTGGTGATGACCAGCGGCGGCAGGGAGGGGTTGATGATTCGCAGGGACAGCGTTTTAGAGGCGATATTTGACTGCGAATCTTCGACCTGCACGTCAAAATAAAAGAGCCCATTGGTCGCGGGCGTGCCCGAAAGCGTGCCATCGGTTCGGAGAGTCAAATTGGCCGGCAACGGCGCGGAATAAGCCGGAATCGTCCAGGTATAGGGGGAAAAGCCGCCGGAAGCGTACAGGAATTGATTGTAACTAACACCGTTTGTGGCGTCGGGCAAGGACGTGGTCTCGACCTGGACTGGAGGTGGCGGATTGATAAACAGCGACAAGGCTTGGTTGGTGGAGTGGCCGTTGCTGTCGAGGGCGTGGACGGTGAAATTGAAGGTCCCGTTCGTATTGGGGAAACCGGAAATAATGCCATCGGAGCTTAAGTTCAAACCGGATGGAAAATCCTGCGGATCATTCAAAGACCAGGTGACATTCGTGGCGCAGGTGGCTGCATCGAGCCCCGCATAGTAAAATTCGGTCTGCGTGGCGTCCGGCAGATTGGTCGTGAGGATTTGGATGCCGCTGCAATTCTGAATCACAAAATTCACGACGACAGTGTTGCTGGAAACAGGGGCCGATTGACTCATCGGGCAGAGATAATTGCCCATGCCCAGGATGTTGTCCAAACTGTCATTGCCGCCATTGCAATTCACGGAAACATACCAACCGGTGTCGTTTGCGACGTTCAAGGAATAATTCCCGTTTGAATCGGTGTCCACGTAAAGGCTATACTCCTGGCCGTTGATAAAGTCGTTGGCATTGACGCCGACGCCAACGACGTTTGTGCCTTCAAATGAAACGTTGCCGCTGATGACGCCGCCGACCGGCAGCGCCACGAAATTTATGTTCGTGGCCTCTCCGTTCGTCAAATAGCTTCCGCCATACGCGTCGAAGAATGGCTGGGAAAAGATGTAGTTTGTGGCACTCTTGTCGGTGCTCACCTGCACCTGCCAGGTTTCGTTTGTATTACCCAGCGCCACAAGGGCGTAGTCGCCAAACGAATCCGAGAAGCTGTCCGCGGAATACGTGTTGCTGCCGTCGTAGGTTGAGATGTCAACGTTTGGAATTGGGTGGTTCTGGCTATCCTCGACAGTGCCGTAAAACAAGGCGGTGCCCTTGGGGAGCAGGAGATTGACGCCGGAAACATTTCCGCCGGTGGCGTCCACGTTGGTTTTCCCGTTGTAACCGACGTAGCCGTGGAATGCGAGGCCATCCGGTTCTCCATCCAAACTCCAAATGTCGGGCACAACGCGATCGGCAAAATTGCCGTTCGTGTCGGAAAAACCAAGCGCAATAAAATGGGACTGCGATCCATTGCCGGAAAAGATGCCCGGTATTCCTGCCATGGTATTGATGTCGGCGATCCGGCCTGAAATGGTTTCGGTGGCGTTGGTGAGGGTGAGATTGGTGGAAAGTGTCTGGCTGGACGCGAGACTGAGGAGGGGCGAACTATTGAGGCTGGCGACGAAATTACTGGCGAATGCGACGGGCAAGTATGTGCCCACGGGCGCCGCAACGGTATAATTTCCGGAATTATCGGCCACGGCTCCGGCCACCGGATTGCCAGGCCCGTGGTCTCCCGGCCGCGGCGGCGTAAAAAGAATCACGGCGGCGCCGGGGACGTTGGTGCCGCTGTTGACCACGCTGCCGGTGAATTTCTGGCCGTAGGCAAAATTCGTAACGGTGAATAGATCGGTGACCGGCGCAAAACGCCCGAAAGGGCTTGATAACTCAAAAAGGTGTTTGCCCGCGACAGTCTGGACAAAATCGCCGCCGGGAAAATTCAATTGCGCGGTGATCTGGCCGTTTGCGGCGCCATCGTTGTCTCCAGGCACATTGAGATTGGTGACGCCGCCGATGACCATGCCCGGCTGGCCGTCCGTCAAATCAAACTGCCCCGCCAGCGCGTCGCCGGCGTCAACGACGCCGTTTCCGTCGAAATCCAAAAATTCCTGGACGACGACGGTTTCGCCATTCGTGAGGCCGGTAACTTCCAGGGTGACGGGGCCGACGTAGGTGTTGCTGACGACGGATGGCGTGACGAGAAAGCCAACGGCCAGCCCGCTCTGGCAAAGCCAGAGGTTCAACTGAAAAAAGAGAACTACGCCCGCCATTTTTGGAATGAAGGATTTCATAGAATTAAATTTTTTCCGGCCAAGCTTCTTTCTGAACGAGAAGAAAAAAACACATCCGCCAGACGTTGTCAAGAGTGCGCCAATTTTTTTTCGGTTAACGGCGCCGGAAGCGTCCAGAAACAGGACAGCGAGTTGAAGCGTGGCCTTCATGGGCGGCGGGACAGCGGCCTGGCGCCGGCGCGTTTTGGCTTTGTGAAGCCGCCGTCCCCGTTTATGCTGCATTCGTGAACTTGACGGAGCAGATGCTCAAGCTGGCGCGGCAGGGCAAGGCAGCGTCGCGGCAATTGGCCACGCTGACGGCGGACGAGAAGAACCAGTGTCTGGCGGCAATGGCCGAGGCGCTGGAAAAGAACGCGGGCGCGATCAAGGAAGCCAATGCGCGGGACATGGAGGCGGCGGCAGAACATGGGTTGTCGGCGGCGATGCTCGACCGGCTCAAGCTGGACGACAAGCGGATTGCGGGAATGGCGAAGGGCCTGCGCGACGTGACGGCCCTGCCCGATCCGGTGGGCAAAGTGCTGGAGCAGCGGGTCCGGCCCAACGGCCTGAAACTCGAAAAAGTTTCCACGCCCATTGGTGTGATCGTGATCATTTATGAGTCGCGGCCGAACGTGACGGTGGACGCGGCGGGGCTGTGTTTCAAGTCGGGCAACGCGGTGATCCTGCGCGGAGGACGGGAGGCGCTGGAATCGAACCGGGCGATTGCCCAAACGATGGCGGAAGCGGCCCGGCAGGCGGGCGGGCGTTTTCCCGAACACGCCATCCAGTTGATCACCGCAACGGATCGGGAGGCGATACCAGTGCTGCTTTCGCTCACGCAATATATTGACCTGTGCATGCCGCGCGGCGGCGAAAACCTGATCCGCACGGTCGCCGATTGCAGCAAGGTGCCGGTGATCAAGCATTACAAAGGCGTCTGCCACGTGTTCGTGGACGCGGAAGCGGATTTGACGATGGCCGCGGGCATCGCGCTCAACGCGAAGCTGCAACGCCCCGCGGTTTGCAACGCCATGGAAACACTGCTCGTGGACGCGGCGATTGCGGTCGATTTCCTTCCGCGGATTGCACCGCAACTGGCGGCAAAAAAGGTGGAGCTGCGCTGCGACGAAGCGGCGCTGGCCCAACTCGCCGCGTGGAAAGCGGAACTGCGGCTCAAGCCGGCGTCCGAGCAGGATTATTTCACGGAATACAACGATTACATCCTGAACGTCCGGATCGTGCGCGGAGTGGATGCGGCCATCGAGCACATCAATTACTACGGGTCATCGCATTCGGACAGCATTGTGACGGCCAATGAAGCGCGCGCCCGGAAATTTCTGGCGGCGGTGGATTCGGCGGCGGTTTATTGGAACGCCTCGACACGGTTTACCGATGGAGCCGAATTTGGAATGGGCGCCGAGATAGGCATCAGCACGGACAAAATCGGCGCGCGCGGCCCGATGGGCCTGGAAGAATTGACCAGTTACAAATGGATGGGCATCGGAAGCGGCCAGGTGCGGAGTTAAAATTCGCTTGTAGGAAGGCGCGGCAAGGGTTACTGTTACTGTGCCCAACGAGAACTGGGCGTAACGGCGGGCGCGAGCGATGAAACGTGTGTATCGCCGCGCCCGCTTTCCCCATGATGCAAGCGGTTCCCGACGACCTGAAAGGAAATCAACAACATTGCCCCGCCCCAGGACGGGCGCACTCCACGCACATGCAGCCCGTCCTTGATTACTTGAAGCGCAACCAGGCCCGATTTGTCGCCGAATTGTGCGATTACCTCCGCTTGCCGGGCGTTTCGGCCCAGGAAAAGCACAAGCCTGATCTCCACGCGTCCGCCCAATGGCTCGCGAATCATTGCCGGCAAGCCGGCCTGGTAGCAACGCTTCGGAAAACGGAAGGCAATCCGATTGTGATTGCCAGGACGCCGCGGCGCCGGGATTCGAGGCGCCGGCAGCCGCATTTCCTGGTTTATGGGCATTATGACGTGCAGCCGCCCGATCCGCTGGAACTGTGGCAGTCACCGCCCTTTGAGCCGCGTATTGACGGCCGTTCGCTTTTTGCGCGCGGCGCAACGGACAACAAAGGGCAGCATTTCGCCCATTTGAAGGCGGTGGAGGCCTATTTGAAATCAGGCGTGCCGTTGCCATGCGATTTGACGTTTGTAATCGAAGGCGAGGAGGAAGTGGGCAGCAGGCATCTGGCCAAATTCTTAAAGGCCAACCGCGCCGAATTGCAATGCGACGCCGTCGTGGTATCGGACACGGGAATGCCGGACAAGGACCACCCGGCCCTCACCTACGCGTTGCGGGGCATCATTGCTTTTGAGGTGACCATTCACGGGCCGGCCCGCGATTTGCATTCGGGCATTTTCGGCGGCGCGGTGGAAAATCCGGCCATGGCCCTGAGCCAGTTGCTGGCTCGGATGCGGGACGGCAAGGGGCGCGTTGCCATTCCGCATTTCTACGATGACGTGCGGCCGTTGACGGCGTACGAACGGAGGGAGTTCAAACGATTGCCGGTGGCCGGGCGCGATTTGCGAAGGCTTCTGGGGGTGAAACGATTGTGGGGCGAACAGGGATTTTCGGCCATGGAGCAGCGCAGCGCGCGTCCGACGTTTGAAATCAACGGCCTCACGAGCGGCTACCAGGGCGAAGGCAGCAAGACCATTGTTCCGGCGTGGGCGCGCGCAAAGATTACCTGCCGGCTGGCGCCCGGCCAGCGGCCGGAACGCATCCGCAAAATCGTCCGCGACTACATGAAAAAAATTTGTCCGCCGACGGTCCGGCTGGAGATGGAAGCGGGGCACGGGGCGGAGGCGTATCTCATGCCGCCGACTGGCCCTCATGCGCGCGCGGCGCTGGCGGCGTTGCGAATGGCGTTCCACCGCGAGCCGGTCCTGTTGCGCGAAGGCGGTTCGATTCCCATTGTGAACGAGTTCAAGAAAGTGCTGGGCGCCGAAACCCTGCTGCTCGGCCTGGGGCTGCCCGATGACAACGCGCATTCGCCCAACGAAAAGTTTGATCTGGACAATTTCGAAAACGGGCAACGGCTGGGCGCCTTTCTGTGGCAGGAATTGAGCCGGGGGGAATTTTAGCCAACCATGCGGTTGGCCTGGTCGTGTTTGCTGGCAATTCTGCCGGCGTTTTTGAACCGCTTTCCCGGCTTGGCTTTTGGCCGGACTTGGCCGATATTCTTGCGCATGCAAGTCACAGTCGAAATGCCCGATCAAGTCGCCCGGCAGTGGGGAGCAACCCCGGAGGCGGTGAGCCGTCGCGTTCTGGAAGACGCGGCGGTGGAAGGGTATCGTGTTGGACGCCTCTCGCAGCGGCAGGTAGGTGCGATGCTGGGCTTTGACTATTGGCAGGCAGAGGACTTTCTGACCAAACGCGGCGTCCCGCTGAATTATTCTCCCGCCGACCTTGCCGCTGACGCCTCTACGCTGGAAAAAATTCTCTCCCGTTCGTGAGTGTCGTTGTTTCCGACACTTCGCCATTGCACCACCTGATTTTGTGCGGGGCGGAAGGCTCGCCGCCGGTCTTTGACGAAGCCGCACTGCCATTGCACTACCTGATTTTGTGCGGGGCGGAAGGCGTGCTGCCCCGGCTGTTTCGCCAGGTGCTGGTTCCGCCGACTGTCTTTCGGGAACTGCAACAGCCAAACACGCCGCCGCTTGTCCGTCAATGGGCAGCCTCTTTACCGGCGTGGATTGTCGTTCAAACCCCTAAATCAATGAATCTCCCGCTCGACGTGGACGCGGGAGAACTGGAAGCAATCTGCCTGGCGCGGGAAATCCACGCCGATGCCGTTTTGATGGATGACCGGGCCGGGCGCAATGCGGCGATCCGCTGCGGGCTTGCCGTGGTTGGCACGATTGAAGTGCTGGAACAAGCGGCGGCGCGAAGGTTCATTGATCTGCCCCAAACAATGCAAAAGCTCCGCCAGACGAACGCGCGTCTTGACGTTGAACTGATTCGCGCCGCCCTCGAACGGGACAAAGCTCGAAAGCACGGGCCATAGAGCGTTTTAAAAAATAATGTGGCCGTTCAGGGCGGGGATTTTTGGTGTTTTGGCAAGGCTTCGGCGAAGGAGCATGTTTGAAAACCCTGTGACCGGGCCGAAACGACGCCAAAACCCAAAAAGACCGCTTCCCATCCTTTTCTCCCCGAATGGCTGCGGTATTTTTTAAACCGCTCTAGCCCGGATATTTCATAGTAGGATTTGATTTTGAGGAAAAGCGGAACGGGGATTAAAACACGTGGGGTTGGAGGGGCCGTTTTGAAAAAGTTTAAGGCGTTTGGTTTGACGCAGGTTCAAAAATCATTTTTGCGCCGTTTTTGGAGACACC
>JAGWNY010000020.1 GCA_028872915.1 Verrucomicrobiota bacterium | reverse complement strand
CGCTCCGGCCTCTCTGCGTCCCGCAGCCCCAACCGGGAGAATAAACAACCAACCACAACCAGGGGACATTTTCTCGTGAGTTAAGAGGGGGACATTTCTAAAGAGTTTTGACAGTCGGAGGCCCGTTCAACGGCCATTAAACGCCCGTTCGCTTCCATTGGCGTTCCTTCGCGCTTCCGCCTTTTCCATTTCCGCGGCCGAAAATCACCTCACGTTTCCCTGGCACGCATTTATTTCGGCACGGGATACCACTGGTAAAGCGTGGAGGTGATTTGGGGCCAGGGTTGATGGGTGGAATCGGCCAGGCCGGCGGCGAGGCCCGTCATATTGGCGGTGGAAACGGACGTGCCCATGGTGAACCAGGGCTGGCCGTTCAGATAGGCAATGGCGCCGTCGGGCGCTGCAAAATCCACGAATGAACCGAAATCGGCATACGGCGCGATGGCGCCCCGCTCCAAGGCGGTGACGGCCATCACACCGGGATAGGCGGCGGGATAGGTGGCGGAGGCCGTGGATTGATTGCCGGCGGCGGCGAAGATGGGGATGTGATCATTTTCAACGGCTTGAATCACATCGGCGAGCATGGGATCGGGAGTCGAATCGCCGAGGCTGAGGTTGATGACGTTGGCGCCGTTGGCCACTGCGGCCATGATCCCCTGGGCAACATTCCAAGTGGTCGTATCGGGGCTGGAACCATAGACATCCACAGGCAAAACTTGAACCGAAGAATTGCCATGCTCAACCGCGTCAATGGCGCGGAGAATGGTTTGGGCCATGGCGGTTCCGTGGGTCAATTCGGAACTGCCGGCCTGGGTGCCGTCGGCCACGGAAATCTGCTTCAAGAGAAATTGATCGAGGGAAGTGTCGGAAGATTGAACCGCGGTATCAATGAGACCGACAATGACTTTGCCGGAGCCTGATGGCGCGCGCAGTTGGAGGTTGACCGGACCCAAGGGAGGCGTGGAGGAGCCGAGGTTCTGAACGGCGGGCGGCGGGTTGAAATAGTTATTGTAACCGACGGAGAGAACATCCTGGTCCTGTTGCAATTCTGAAAGGGCAAGTTCAGCGGCGGCGGCATCGGAAAATTGGAGGCGATAAAGGCCGAGACCGTCGAGGCGCCCGACCACTTTGGCGCCAAGCATCCGCGCGAGGGCGTTAATGTCGGCGCCGGGTTTGAGGCGGACAATCAATTCGTCTGGCACGTGGCGCGGCGGCGCCACGACGAGTTGGGTGGCGTTTTGGCGGACGCTTTTAAAGACGTAAAGGGAAGTGGCGCCGTTGGCGCTGGTGACGATGGTAAAATTCAGGTCGCCCAGCAACATGCGGAGGGCGGCAGCAGGAGGCTCATCGGCGAATTTAGCGGAGGCGACTCGTTCCGAGCCGGGTTCAACGTAGATCGTCCAATCGGATTGGGCGGCGATGGCGCGGAGCATGGGCAGGAGGGAAAGGCCGCGCACGTCGGCGCTCATCAGGCCGGTGTCATGGCGCCACAAGATGGAATGGGCGGTGGCGGCGACGTCAAATGTCCCCGTGCGACTCGTTTCGAATAGATGAGGGTGCCGGAGGATGACATTCAACGGCGCGGCGGCGGCGGGCAGGGCCGCGACCAGGAACAGCGCGAAAAGCGGGCGCAGCGGCTTCATGGTCATTTTGAGAGTGTCGGGGGCAAAAGCGTTCGGTTTTTGCCGCCCACGGTTTCCACCCAGCGCTGATTGTCCAGATACCACCGGACGGTTTCGCGCAGGCCGTCTTCAAAACGGTGGGCGGGCGTCCAGCCAAGTTCGCGCTGAATTTTGGCGGCGTCAATGGCGTAGCGGCGGTCATGGCCGGGCCGGTCTTTCACGAAAGAAATGAGGCCGCGTGAATTGCCGCCGCGTTCCGGGGCAACTTCGTCAATGGTATCGCAAATCAACTGGACAATGCGGATGTTGGGCCATTCGTTATGGCCGCCGATGTTGTAAGTCTCGCCAATTTTTCCGCGCAGGAGCACGGTCCAAAGCGCCCCGGCATGGTCGCGAACGTAGAGCCAGTCGCGCACGTTCATGCCATCGCCATAAATGGGAATGGGTTTGCGGGCCAAAACGCTTTGGATGACGACGGGAATGAGTTTTTCCGGGAATTGGTAGGGGCCGTAGTTGTTGGAGCAATTGGTAATGACCGTGGGAAGTTTGTAAGTGTGATGATAAGCGCGCACAAGCATGTCGCTGGCGGCTTTGCTGGCCGAGTAAGGCGAATTGGGGGCGTAGGGAGTGGTTT
Organism: Verrucomicrobiota bacterium; assembly: GCA_028872915.1. Taxonomy (GTDB): domain Bacteria; phylum Verrucomicrobiota; class Verrucomicrobiia; order Limisphaerales; family UBA11358; genus UBA11358. Next base: position 56,238 of record JAGWNY010000020.1, on the reverse strand, counting down.
CGGTGAAGAAACCGGTGGGGCCGAGGGAACCATAAACTTCATCCGTGGAAACATGATGAAATTTTTTGTCATTAAGGTTGTCGCCCCAGGCGGCCCGGCAGGCTTCGAGCAGGTTGAACGTGCCGATGACGTTGGTCTGGATAAAATCGTCGGGGCCGGTAATGGAGCGGTCCACGTGGGATTCCGCGGCCAGGTGCATCACGTGGGTAATATGACGCTCGCGAACGACGCGGAGGGTGGCCGCCTTGTCCCGCAAATCCACTTTTTCAAAACTGTATTTGGGATGGCTGGAGATTTTTTCGAGGTTGGCGAGATGGCCGGCGTACGTGAGGCAATCCAGATTGACGAGGGCGGATATTTCCGGGCGAGCGATGACGTGATGAATCACGTTTGAGCCGATGAATCCCGCGCCGCCTGTAATCAAGAGGTTCAAAGGAGTTCAGGTTGAAGTTTTTTCCGGCCGCCAGTTTTTGAGGGAGTGTTCCACGGCTTCCCAAACCGGACGCATCGAAACGCCGGCGGCCAGCAGCTTGGAAACGTCCATCACACAATTGGAGCGGGGTGCTTTGGCGCCCAAGCGGTAAAATTCCCCGTCATTTTCCCAGAATTGGAACGCGCGTTCCGGCTTAAGAACTTTTTCGATCAGAGCAACGACCTGCCGCGTCGTTACAAAGCCGGGATTGGTCAGGTTATAGACGCCGGAGGGAACGCGCCGCTCCCAAAGATCAAGGGCGGCGCGGACGAAATCGGCGCGGTGCGAGATGGAATTGACGTTGTCATAGACCTTCGCGTAACGCTGGACTTTGCTGAGATAATTGCGCGACTGATCGAATTCATCGAACGGGATGCGCAGGCGCCAGATGTAACTTTGGCCAATGCCGGCGACCGCTTCCTCGGCCAGGGCCTTGGTGCCGCTGTAAAAGCTGCACGGCCCGTCGCGAAAGGAAAAATTCGGGGTATCCGTTTCGGTAAAGCCTTTGATGCGATCTGGAAATTTTTCGACGACGGCCCGCGCTTCGGGCTTGGTCAGGTCTTTCTCGATGCGAACCTCGCCGTTTTCAACGATTTTTGCGCCCGAAAAAATGCAGCCGCTGGATACGTGACCCCAGGGAATGCCGGCTGCGGCACAGGCGTGGGCGATGGTCTGCGGCAGGAGGGTATTGCCCTGAAGGGTATCGGCGCGGGCTTGTTCACAAGCGTCCACGTTGGGCTTGCCGGTGTAACCGGCGGAATTGATGACGAATTCCGGCTTGGTCGCGCGCAGATAAGCGAGCAGGGAATCGAACCGGGTATAATCGGCATCCTTCCGGCCCACGGGAATGAATTGCCGGCCGCGCCGCTTCAATTCATGCGCAAAAGCCGCTCCCATGTAACCCGACGCGCCAAGAAGAAGAATCATATCATGTCAGAAACACCGGCGGCGCGAGGTGAAAAACAAGGCGCGCCGCCGCGGAAGCCTTGGCAAATGTTCCGGACCGGCGACGCTCCAATGATTCTGACTGTCTTGCAACGGGAAACGTTCACTTCTCTGATCCGCTCCATTCTACACGCGTTTGGCTTCCGCCACAACTTCATTGAGATAATCGCGGTATTCGCAATTGGGCATGTTCTGGATCAGGCTCTCCAGGCGCGCCAGCGAAAGAAAGCCGTTGCGAAACGCGGCTTCTTCAGGACAACCGATCTTGATGCCCTGCCGTGTTTCGATCGTCTGAACGTAGGCGCTGGCATCATGCAGACTGCTGCTGGTGCCGGCGTCCAGCCAGGCAAACCCGCGCGCAAGGCGGTTCACGCGAAGCCGGCCCCGCGAGAGATAGGCGAGGTTCACATCCGTGATTTCCAATTCGCCGCGCGCGGACGGAAGGAGATTTTTTGCAATGTTCACGATGGTGTTGTCGTAGATGTAAAGGCCTGGAACGGCGTAATTGCTGCGGGGCCGTTTCGGCTTTTCCTCAATGGAAATGGCCCGGCCATCCGCGTCGAATTCCACCACGCCGTAGCGTTCCGGATCGTTCACGTGATAGCCGAAAATCGTCGCGCCGGATTTAAATTCGACGAACGAGCGGTGAAAATCCTCGTCGCCATAAAAAATATTGTCGCCCAGGATGAGCGTGACATTGTCCGCGCCGATGAAGGTGTCGGCGATGAGGAAGGCCTGGGCGATGCCGGCGGGCCTGGGCTGTTCGCGATATTCGATGGAAACGCCGAAGCGCGATCCGTCGCCGAAAAGTTGTTTGAAGCGGGGCAGGTCCGCCGGCGTGGAGATGAGGCACAATTCGCGGATGCCGCCTTCAATGAGCGTGGTCAGCGGGTAATACACCATCGGCTTGTCATAGACCGGCTGAAGCTGCTTGCTGGCAACCAGGGTCAATGGATAGAGCCGCGAGCCGGCGCCGCCGGCAAGAATGATGCCTTTCATTCAAGACACGTTAGAGGGAAACGGCGGCAATGAAAATTCAAAAAATGTTCACACCACAAATTCCGGCTCCTGGCGATGGGGAATGAAGCCGCGATCAAACGCCTGGCCCAGGAAACGGCGGATGCTTTCCCGTCCGCGGTCGCCATAGTCCAGCGTCCAATGGTTTACATACATGCCCACGAATTTATCCGCCAGGTCGCGGCCCATGTCCCGCGCATATTGGAGGGCGTGCTGCACGGCTTCAACGCGGTGGTCCAGGCTGTATTGGATGCTCGCCGTCAGGACGTTCGAAATGGCGCGGCGAACGTCCGGCGGAAATTTTTTGTGGATGACATTGCCCCCGAGGGGCAGAGGCAGGCCATCGTTTTGATCGTTCCACCAGAGGCCGAGGTCCTGGCAGACGACCAAGCCTTCGTTTTTCCATGTAAGCTGGCCTTCATGAATAATCAGGCCCACGTCCGCCGCACCGCCCCGGACGGCAGCGAAGATTTGGTCAAAGGGCACGACGATGTATTGAAATTCGTTGGCCGGCAGGCCCAGCCAAAGTTGCAAAGCCAGAAAGGCGCTGGTCATTGTCCCCGGCACCGCGATCCGTTTGCCGCGGATTTCCTCCCGGGAAAATTGTCGTTTCGCCACCAGCATGGGGCCGTAGCCGTCGCCCATGCTTGCGCCCGACGGGAGCAGCGCGTATTGGCGGGCGACGAACGCGTAGGCATGAATGCTGACGGCCGAAATGTCCAATTCGCCGCGCGTGGCGCGTTCATTGAGCGTCTGGATGTCCTGAAGAATGTGCTGAAACCTGAAACCGTTGGCAGGAATGAGGTCCTTGGCCAAGCCATAGAACATGAAGGCATCGTCCGGATCGGGCGAATGGCCGAGCGTCAACGTGATCGTTTGCATGAACACGGAAGGCTAAAGGCTCAACGCCCGCGGCAAAAGCCAAAAGGCTTTGTCTGGCATTGTCCGTCCCGAGGTTCAAGCCTGCCAGCCCCGTCTTCCACCTGCATCCTATCCATCCTGTGAATCCTGTCCGATCGCCGGTCCTGCGAAGTCTCTCCGTGGGCGAGCGCGGATTGCCGGCGAGCGGAGATCGTCCACTGGAACCATCAAGTCGTCAATCTGCCGACTCAGGCGGCGGCTGCGCAAATTGGTTGTTGAGGATGATTCAATGAGTGTTGCCGCTTGACCGTCGGCTCGTCACGGAGAAGGTTTCTGCCGATCTTTACCCGGTCTCTGATCAGCCTTTTGGAATGCCCCGCCCTTCCCTCCCCTACTCCACAGTCACGCTCTTCGCCAAATTCCTGGGTTTATCCACGTCGCAGCCGCGGGCAACGGCCACGTGATACGCAAACAACTGCAATGGCACAACCGCCGGTATGGGATTCAACAACGCCAATGTCTCGGGCAGATACACAACGTCATCGGCCACTTTTTTGATGGCTTTATCGCCTTCGGTGGCCAGGGCGATGATGGGGCCGCGCCGGGCGCGGATCATGGCCAGATTCGCCATGGTTTTTTCATACATCCCATCCCGCGGCACCACAAAAACTGTGGGCGTCTTCGCGTCAATGAGCGCAATCGGGCCATGTTTCATTTCGGCGGCGGAATAGCCCTCGGCGTGGATGTAGGAGATTTCCTTGAGCTTGAGCGCGCCTTCGAGGGCAATGGGAAACGTGCAGCCCCGGCCGAGGAAAAAGAAATCGTTTGCCTTGCCATATTTCCGGGCGAGTTTTTTGAAGGCGGCGTCCTGGGCGAGCAGGCCCTCGATCTGGCCGGGCAGCGCTTCAAGGCCGCGCAGTATTTCCAGGGCGCGAGTCGCCGCCAGGGCGCGCATCCGGCCCAGATGCACGGCCAGCAACGTCAAAATCGCGATGGTGGAAACGAAGGCTTTCGTGGAGGCGACGCCGATTTCCGGGCCGGCGTGCATGTAGATGCCGCCGTCAGCCTCGCGCGCAATGGCGCTGCCCACCACGTTGACAATGGACAAAACGCGATGGCCGCGCCGCTTGGCTTCGCGCAAGGCGGCCAGCGTGTCCGCCGTTTCGCCCGATTGGGAGAGGACGAGCAGGATGGTGTTCTGTTCGAGCGGCGCGTTGCGGTAACAAAATTCGTGGGCAAATTCGACTTCCACGGGTATGCCCGCCATTTCTTCAATCAAGTATTCGCCCACGAGCGCGGCGTGCCAGCTTGTGCCGCTGGCGGCGATGACAACGCGGTTTATGGCGCGCAATTCGTCGGCGCCGATGTTCAAGCCGCCGAGTTTGGCGGTGGCATTTGCCATGTCCACGCGGCCGCGCAAGGCGTTCTCAACGGTGCGAGGCTGCTCAAAAATTTCCTTCAGCATGAAGTGCGCGTGCTCGCCGCGCACGGCGTCCTCCTGGCTGAATTCAAGCTGCGTGATTTGAATTTTGGCCGTGTCGGCGCCGAGATTTGAAACGTCAAAGCGGCCGGCGGAAATGACGGCAACGTCGTAGTCGTTCAAATAAACGACTTTTTTGGTGTGGGCGACGATGGCGTTGGCGTCGCTGGCGAGAAAATTTCCGTCCCTGCCGATGCCAATGATAAGCGGCGAACCGCGCCGCGCGCCGATGATTTTGTCCGGTTCATCGGCGCAAACGACAGCTATTCCATACGTGCCGATGACTTCGCGGAGCGCGTCGGAGACGGCCTGGGCGAGCGGGGAACCGTTTGCGGGTGCGCGGCCGTTTGCAGACCGCTCCCCTGCCCTTTTGGCGCGGCATTTTTCATAATGATGCCCGATCAGGTGAGCGAGAACTTCGGTGTCGGTGTCCGATTTGAAAGCGTGCCCGGCGGCGCGAAGATGTTCCTTGAGGGTCTCGTAGTTTTCGATCACGCCATTGTGAACGACGGCGATTTTTTCCGATTGATCGAAGTGCGGATGGCAGTTTTTGTCGGAGGGAACGCCGTGGGTGGCCCAGCGCGTGTGCCCAATGCCCAGATGGCCGGAAACGGGATCGGAGGCCAGAAGGGCGGCGAGACCGGCGTCTATCTTCCCCTTTTTTTTGCGGACGAGCAGATGGGCGTCCTCCACGATGGCCACACCCGCGCTGTCGTAACCGCGATATTCGAGCCGGCGCAATCCCTCCAAAAGGATGGGCGAAGCCGATTTTTTTCCGATGTATCCGATGATTCCGCACATAAGTTTTAAAGTTTTGCTTCTTTTAAAATCCAATCCGCCGCCGCCATCAGATCGTCCACCACCACGGCCCGATCCTTGATGGCGGGCTGTTCGGCTTCCAGCCGCGCGCCGTAGCCGGTGCGCACCAGGATGGTGCGCGCCACGCCGGCGTTCCAGCCGCATTCCAGGTCGCTCAATTTGTCGCCGATCATGTAACTTTGGCCAAGGTCCAGGTTGAATTCATCCCGTGCATCGAACAAAAATTGCGGCGAGGGTTTGCGGCCGCGGCTGGGCGCTTCCGGCGTTTCGGGCGCGACGTAAATTTTTTCAAAACGCGCGCCGGCCCGGCCCAGTTCGCCGCACAAATGCTGGTTCACCCGCTCCACGTCCGCAAGCGTGAAGTAACCGCGTCCCACGCCGGATTGGTTGGAAACGATGAACAGCTTGAAGCCGTCGGCGGCCAGCCGTTTAAGACCGGGGACGGTGGCCGGAAAAATTTCCACGTCTTCGGGGCGGAACAGATAATTTTTTTCAATAATCAGGGTCCCGTCGCGATCCAGAAAAACAGCCCGTTGCATGGGCTGATTTTGGCGGGGACAGGGGCCGAAGGAAATTGAAAATTGTCATTCGACCCTCTTCGCATCCATTCGCCGCTTAAAAATCGCTTAACAAGTGGATTTCCTCCGCTTTATTTTGCGGACTTGGCCCGAAACGGTCTTGAATTTTCCAGCGCTTTGGCCCATCCTCCGGCTTTCTCAACGACATTCAAAGAGCCAAATTTAAATGAACAAAGGCAGAATCGGAATCCTGGTGGGGGGCGGGCCGGCGCCGGGCATCAACGGCGTGATTGCGGCGGCCACCATTGAAGGCATCAACAACGGCTACGAAGTCATCGGCTTCCGCGACGGTTACAAATATCTGGCCGAGGGCGACGCGCATCAGTGCCGTCCGCTGGCCATCCGCGACGTGCGCGATATTCACCTGCGCGGCGGGTCCGTGCTCGGCACCGCCCGGACGAACCCCACCAAGTCCGGGACGAGCATGGAAAATTTGTTCAAGGTCTTCAACCAGCTTGGCATCACCGCGCTGGTGACGATTGGCGGCGATGACACGGCGTTTTCCGCCAGCCAGGTGGCACGGCAGAGCAAGGGCAAAATCCGCGTCGCGCACGTGCCCAAGACCATTGACAACGACCTGCCATTGCCCGGCTCGACTCCCACGTTCGGATTCGAAACGGCCAGGCATTATGGCGTTCAAATCGTCCGCAATCTTGCCGAGGACGCCCGCACCACTTCGCGCTGGTATATCATCATCAGCATGGGCCGCGCGGCGGGGCACCTCGCCCTCGGCATTGCCAAAGCCGCAGCCGCCACGCTGGCCATCATCCCGGAGGAATTCCGCAAACGGCAGGTGACGGTGGACGAGGTCTGCGACATCATCATTGCTTCCATCATCAAGCGGCGCGCCGAAGGCTCGCAATACGGCGTCGTGGTGCTGGCCGAGGGATTGATAGAAGCGATGGGCGAAAAGGGCCTGATTGACGCCGTGCCGGACGGCCAACTGGAACGGTTCGGCAAGGTCACGCGCGATGACCACGGCCATTTGCGCCTGGGCGAAATCGAATTTGGCCGGCTGATGAAGGAATTGTTGCACCTGCGCCTGGAAAAACTGGGCGTCAAGATGACGTTTGTGGACAAGGACCTGGGCTACGAGTTGCGCTGCGCCGATCCAATTCCTTTCGACGCCGAATACACGCGCGACCTCGGCTACGCCGCGGTAAAATTCCTGCTTTCGCCCGAAGCGGAAAAATACGGGGCGATCATCAGCTTTGTGGACGGCAAGATGACTCCCCTGCCCTTCGAGAAGATGCTCAATCCCAAGACGGGCCGCATGCAAACCCGCCAGGTGAACGTCGAGGGCGAAGCTTACGAATGCGCCTGCGCCTACATGATCCGGCTGGAGCCGGAGGATTTCCGCGACGCGAAACAATTGGCCAAGCTGGCCGCGGTCGTTTCGATGACCCCCGACCAGTTCCGCAGCCGGTTTGGATATCTGGCGGGCATAAAATAGGAGTCGCGGATTTGCCGCAAGGGCCTTCCGCTCCCTCCGCGTGAAATCAGGTTGCGCCGGCGGTTTTTGGCCTTAACTTCCCGGCATGTTTATTGCCGGCCTGGGAACGGCGGTTCCGCCACGACGTTACACACAGCGCGAGTGTTGGAACGCCGTCCAGGCTTCAGCAGAATTTTCCCGCCTTCAGCCGCGTTCGCGGGCAATTCTCAAAAAGGTGTTATGCGGCGATAATGGCATTGCCACCCGCCATCTCGCCCTCGAACCGCTGGCCGAAGTGTTCGACGCCACGCCGGACGCCCTCCATGCCCGCTTCACCCGCCATGCGCCCGCCTTGGCGGCGGAAGCCGCGCGCCGCGCGCTGGACGACGCCGGCTGCGGGCCTGCGGAGATGGATGCCGTCATTATCAGCACTTGCACCGGCTATTTGTGTCCCGGTCTGACGAGCTATGTGAGCGAACAACTCGGCCTTCGCCCGGATGTCTTTGCGCTGGACCTTGTGGGACAGGGCTGCGGAGCCGCCTTGCCAAATTTGCGGACGGCGGAAGCGCTGCTGGCAGCCGGGCGGGCGGAAAAAGCGCTGTCGGTCTGCGTGGAGGTATGCAGCGCCGCGTTTTTCCTGGATGACGATCCGGGCGTGCTGATCAGCGCGTGTCTGTTTGGCGACGGCGCCGGCGCGGCCGTCCTGGCGAATGCTCCCCATGCGCCGAATGCAAAACACAAAAAACGGCGTGGCGTGGAATGGAAGTGGGGTTCGACGGCCCTCGCGCCGCGGCAACGCGACACCCTGCGTTTCAGCCACAAGAACGGGATGCTGCGCAACATCCTCTCGCCCGCCGTGCCGGAAGTGGCCGGTGATGAGGCTGAAAAGTTGTTTTCCCACGCGCTGGCTTCCGCCGGCGCGCGGCACGGCGACGTTTCGGGCTGGATTTTGCACACGGGCGGGCGGGACGTGATGCTCGCCTTGCGGAAAAAATTGCGGCTGGGGGAGGCCGACGTGCGGCATAGCGCCGCGGTGCTCCGCGAATTTGGCAACGTGAGCAGCCCGACCGTGTTTTTCGTGCTTGAACGCGCGCTCCATGACGCCGTGCCCGATGGACTTTGGTGGATGTCCTCTTTCGGAGCCGGTTTCAGTTGCCACGGCGCCTGGCTGCAAGTCGGCCCGCCGCAAAACGCCTGATCCCCTCCCCCGCCCCATGCCGCGACTCGTGCAGCCGGAAATTCTTGACGCCCTCCCGCCAAGCGATCCCCGCGCCCTCCGATGCCGCCGCGATTTGTGCCGCGTCAATTTCTGGATGGCCAACCATTCCCTCATGGCCCGCGCCCTCGATGAACATTGGCCCGACGCGACCCGCCAAATCGCCGAAATCGGGGCCGGGGACGGACAATTTCTCCTGGGTCTCGCCCGGCGCCTGAAGCGACGAAATGTCAATGCAATGATGCTGGACCGGCACAACCTCGTTTCGACGAAAACGCTGGCCGCGTTTTCTGAAGTCGAATGGCGCGCGGAGACGGCGGCGGCGGACGTGTTCGATTGGATGCGGGCCGGCGGCGGAGCGGACATCATCATCGCCAATCTATTCATCCACCAATTTGAGGATGCAGCCTTGAAGCAATTGTTCCAGGCCGTTTCCCGCCGCGCCCTCTTGTTTGTGGCGCTGGAGCCGCATCGGTTTTATTTTCCGGCGCCGTGCGCGCAAATGCTCCGGCTCGTTGGCTGCGGCGCCGACACCCGGCACGACGCGGCTTTGAGCATTCGCGCGGGTTTTCTGCGCGAGGAGTTGTCGGCTCTCTGGCCGGAGCGGGCAGGCTGGCAATTGACGGAACGGCGCGCGGGATGGTTCAGCCATTTGTTTATCGCAAAAAAATTCAAACCGGGGGGATGACATTTGGCGTGAAAATGGTTCCCATACAAATTGCCGGTGGCGGGCTGGCGGGGTTGACGCTGGGCATCGGACTGCGGCAAGCCGGCGTGCCGGTCACGGTTTTTGAAGCCGGCGGCTATCCGCGCCATCGCGTTTGCGGCGAATTTATCGCCGGCCGCGGTTTGGACGCGCTCGCCGCGCTGGGTTTGCGGGCAAAATTCCTGAAAGCGGGCGCGGTGGAAGCGCAAACCGCCCTGTTTTCAGTGGGTTCGGCGCGCTCGCTCATCCGCCGACTGCCGCGGCCGGCGCTGTGCCTCTCGCGCTTCATCCTGGACAAGCTGCTTGCCGATGAATTTGTGGCGCTGGGCGGCGATTTGCGGGCGGGCACGCGTTGGGCGGGCGGATTTGGCGAAGGGACGGTGCGCGCGAGCGGCCGCCGCCCAAGCCAGGTCCAGGACGGCGCGGTATGGTTTGGGTTAAAAATCCACGCGCGAAACGTGCCGGGTGACGCGGGCCTGGAAATTCACGTTCTCAAGAACGGTTACGTGGGGTTGTGCCGGCTGGCCGATGGATGGGTCAATGTGTGCGGCTTGTTTCGGAAAGACCGTCAAGAGCAGCGCGAAAACCGCGGCGCGGAACTTCTCCGCGGACCGCCCGGTTCCCTGTTGCACGAGCGCCTGGCGCGCGCGGAATTCGATGAGAGTTCATTTTGCGCCGTCGCGGGGCTTTCCTTAAAGGCGGAACGGGCGATGGGCCGCGCTGAATGCCGCCTGGGCGATGCGCTGACGATGATCCCGCCGGTGACGGGGAATGGAATGTCGTTGGCCATCGAATCGGCTTCTCTTGCCCTGCCGCCGCTGGCCGCTTTCAGCCGCGGAGAAATTTCGTGGGTGCGCGCAAGGGGCGTCGTTGCCGCCCGGTGCGATGGCGCATTTCGGCGGCGGCTTCGCTGGGCCGCCCTGTTGCAACATGCGATGCTCTCGCGCGGCGTCTCGGGCCTATTGATGGCGCTGCGGAGCAATTGGTTTTGGCGGACGGCATTTAGCCTGACGCGATGAGGGGAATGAGCATGGACGGCAAAAAGTTTTGCCAATTGGCAAAAATCATGGCATCATCCGTGCTTTAACTGGATTGCAGCCAATTCAATCCTTCCCACAAACATGAGCGGAACGCCATCACAGATTCTGCTGATGACGGGCGACGCGGCGTTGATGCCCGGCCTTGAAGCCGGGCTTCAAAATGAGGCCGTCTTCCGGCAGGCGCCGGACCCCGACGCGGCGATCCGAATGTTGCAGGAGCAGCGCGCGGATTTTGCGCTGGTGGATTTGGAATCCACCGGCGAGCAGGGCTATGAACTGCTGCGGCGGCTGCAAAAGGACGCCTCCATCTCGCCGCCGCTGGTGCATACGTTGATCGCCGCCGCCAACGCGACGGGCAAACTTCTGGCGTATGAGCTGGGGGCGATTGATTGCATTGACAAGCCGTTCGAACCGGCGCTGTTCCATGCGCGTCTGCGGGCTTCGTTCGCGGCCAAGCGCCGATTTGACACGTTGATTCGCGAACAGCAGCAACTGGTGGCGGCGCGCGAGGCCGCGGAGGCAAACGCGCGGGCCAAGTCCGAATTTCTCGCGGCGATGAGCCATGAAATCCGGACGCCGATGAACGGATTGATTGCCATGGCGGGACTGCTCATGGAAACGCAGTTGACGCCCGAACAGCGGGGCTACCTGGACACAATCCACAGCAGCAGCGAATCGCTGCTGACCATCATCAACGATATTCTGGATTTTTCGAAGATCGAGGCGGGTAAACTCGAACTCGAATCCCGTCCGTTCGATCTGCGCGCTGAGATCGAGGAAATACTGGACCTTTTGTCCAGCAGGGCGGCGGAAAAACGAGTGAACCTGATTTACCAGGTCGCGCCGACGATTCCGGGAATGGTCGAAAGCGATTCCATCCGGCTGCGGCAGGTGGTGACGAACCTGCTGACAAACGCCATCAAATTCACCGAGAAGGGCGAAATTTTGCTGACAGTCGAACTGGTCTCGTCGCAACCGGCGCCGGCGCCGGATTATTCGCAACTGCGGCTTCGATTTTCCGTGCGCGACACGGGCATTGGCATCAAGCCTGACCGCCTGGCGCGATTGTTCCAGCCCTTCACGCAGGCGGACATCACCATTGCGCGGCAATATGGCGGCACGGGCTTGGGGCTGGCCATCAGCAAACGGATTGTGGAATTGATGGGCGGAGAGATGGGCGCCGAAAGCGTTCCCGGCCAGGGCTCGACGTTTCATTTCACCGCAAACGTCCTGGCGGGCCGCATCGCCCAGCCGCCTCCCCACACCCGGCGCAGGGACCGCGTGGTTGACCTGCGAATTCTCATCGTGGACGACAATGCGACGATGCGGCGCGTGCTTTCGGAACAGTCGCAACAATGGGGAATGGTGCCGGTGGCGGTTGAAAATCCGCGGCAGGCGCTCGAGCAGCTTCGCGCCGGCGAAGAATTTGACCTGGCGCTCGTGGACTCGGAACTGCAAGGGATCGAGGGGCCGGCCTTTGCCGCGGAAATTCATCGGGTGCCATCGGCTGCGATGATCCCTGTTATCTTTATGATGCCGCTGGGCGGCCACGCCGACACGCTCAGCACTCACGTGGTTTTCGCCAACAGCGTGGCCAAACCAGTCCGCCCGGCGCAACTGCTCGCGGTCATCGAAAAAGCATTGTTCAGTCAAAAAACACCCGCTCCCGCCGCGCCGCTCAAACCCGGCGAATCGCTGGCGGAACGGTATCCGCTCCAAATACTGCTGGTGGATGACAATTCCATCAACCAGAAGGTGGCCGCGCGGCTCGTGCAACAACTGGGCTACAAGCCGGAGATGGTCGCCAACGGCAAGGAGACGCTGGAGGCGATGGACCGGCGGCGTTATGACTTGATTTTCATGGACATGATGATGCCGGAAATGGACGGACTGGAGGCCACGCGCATCATCCGCCAACGCCAAAAGGCCTGGCCGGAGTATCCAAATTACCAGGCCCGCATCATCGTCATTGCCATGACCGCCCACGCCATGCAGAGCGACCGCGAGAAATGTTTTGCGGCGGGCATGGACGATTACCTCGCCAAACCCATCCGGCCGGCGGACGTGCGGCAGGTCATCGAACGCTGGGGCAGCCTTCTTTGCCCCGCGGGCGGCGCCGGCGGCGCGAAACCTGCCGCCGGATTGGAGCCAATGATGCCTCCCCGCGGCGCCGCCATTACTTCGGAACCCGTTGTGCCACAACCCGCTGCGCCAACTGCACCGGTTCCGCCGACAGTCGTTTCCCCCGCGCCGGCCCGGACGCCGGCGCCGCCCGCCACGGCGGCGCCAAGCCGGGAAACGCCGGTGGACCTGGTGCGTTTGATGGACCTCACGCAGGGCGATATTCCGAGCGTAAAGGAATTGGTCATCATGTTTTACGACCAGACCGTCCGCCAACTTCAACAGATCGAGGAGGCCGTCAAGGCAAATGACGCGCCCGTGGTCCGGCACGTGGCCCACAGTTGCAAGGGCGCCACGGCGACGCTGGGCATGTCGCCGTTTGCGGCGATTTTTCTGGGACTGGAAAACGCGGGAAAATCCGGCTCGTTGGGCGACGCGCCCGCGCTCTGCGGCCAGGCGCGCGCCGAATTCAAACGGGTGCAAATGTTTTTTGCGGCACAACCCGACCTGGCCATTGCGCCACCGTCCGAATGAAAAGAATTCTGATCATTGAAGACAACCAGGTTTGTGCCAACGTTTATCGCAACAAGCTGGCCGTGGAGGGGTATCAAACGGAGGTGGCGCTGGACGGCGAAACCGGCGTCGAATTTCTTCATGCGTTCCGGCCGCATTTTCTGCTGCTGGACCTGCTTTTGCCGGGCATGTCGGGCCTGGAGGTGATCAAGGCCGTGCGCGAGGACCCGGAATTTTCGAAACTGCCGATTGTGGTTTTCTCAAACACCTATCTGACGCATCTGGTGCAGGACGCCTGGAAGGCGGGGGCCACCAAATGTCTTTCCAAGGCCAGTTGCACGCCCAAGGACGTTTTTGAAATTGTCCAGGCGACCATTGGAGAGAGCGGCACGGGCTTTCGCTCCAAACCAACTGCCGAAAGGCCGCGGGCGGACAGCCTGGTGGTGGAAGGTCCCCAGGACGCGGCCTTCCAATCCGATCTGCGCAAAACGTTCGTGGACGATCTGCCGGCCATGCTCGTGACACTGCGCGCCACGGTCCAAAGTCTCGTGAGCGCCAGTGATCAAGCGGCGCAACTCAAGGATATCTACGAGCTGTACCGCCGCCTTCATGCCTTGGCCGGCAATGCCGGAATTGTCGGCTTGAACCTCATCTCCAAAATGGCTGACGCCACCGAGGCCCTCCTGCGGGAATTGCACGAGAAGCCGGAGACGATCAATCTTTCCTGTATCCGGACCGTCGCCTCGGCGGTGGACTTGCTGGGAACGCTCTTCGAGCGCGGACTGGCGCCAGGCAAACAGGAAATGCCGCCGACCGAGGTGCTGGTAGTGGACGACGAACCCATTTCCCGGCGGGCCATTGTATATTCGCTCGAAAAGGCGCGTTTGAAATCCGTGACGGCCGAGGACGCCGGCGGAGCGTTAAAATGGATTGAGGAAAAAACGTTCGACCTCATCTTCCTGGACATTGATCTGCCAGGCATGGACGGCCACGACCTTTGCTCCCGCATCCGGCAATTGCCGCAGTACAAGCGCACACCGATCATTTTTGTCACTGCTTTGAGCGATTTCGACAACCGGGCGCACTCCATGATGGCCGGCGGCAACGATTTTGTGGCCAAGCCGTTTTTATTCATTGAACTGACCGTCAAGGCGCTGATTCACATTTTGCGGGCGCATTTTGCGGTCGGCAAATAGCCGGCGGATTTGGCAAAATTTTTCGAATAACGGTCATTGCAGCACGGGTAAATTTTGCTAAATTTGTATTGTGATGCAAACGACACTTGAGCCGCAACGCGAATGGACGCCAACCTCGTTGCAAGGCGCGTTCAAGGCGCCGACTGAGGCCGGGCCGGTTATCCACCGGCGCCGGGCGAATCATCCCTACAACCCATCCCGTATGAGACGAGCTTTAATCCCCATCCGCACCGGCCTGGTCCCGGCTTATTCCGCAATGGCCTTGAGTCCCGCCGCGCCCGAAATCGCCGGGTGGCCCGCCACGGTGGAGCGCACGGATTTGATGTCGGACGCCGTCACCGGCGGCGCATGGTTGCCCCAGGCGCTGCGAACGTAGGTCACCACCGCGGCCAAATCGGCATCCGAAAGACCGGCGCCCATCGGAGGCATTGTAGAATTCCATGGTTGTCCTTTTACCGGAATCGAACCGGTAAGACCGATCTGCGGAATCTCCGCCACGCGGTGAAAGCCTTTTTCATTGACCCATTCAGAACCGGCCAGCGGCGGCGCCTGGCCGGGTTTGCCCATGCCATCATCGCTGTGACAGGCGGCGCAAATTTGTCCGTAGAGGAGATGGCCGCGCGCCGCCATGGCCTGCGCGCCGGACTTGGGCTGATAAGCCGCCAATTCCGTGGACGAGGAATAAGGGCTGTAAACCGCGGGACTGAACCAGCCGCTGTGATGATCGAAATAAACGCCACCCAGGTAGCCCAGAATCAGCGTCAGAACGAGCATCCACGTGGGCGCGCCGGACCGATTGGCGGGCGGCCGGCAGGATGACGGGTTGGACGAATGGTTGCCGCTCATTTTGTGGAGACTTCCGGAGTAAATGGCGCTTCAAACAATGGCACGTCGGCGTGGAGGCTCACCAGATAAGCCGCCAGATTCCTGGCGTCCCGCGTGGGAACGACTTCATATCCCGGCGCCGGGGCGAATGGTTTGGGCAATTGCAAGGCATCCGGAGACGGCGCGCCGCCGATTTTTTCCACTCGAAACAGGAACCGAAACGGCGGCATGGCCGAACCTTTCACCACGCTTTGGGGCGCGTAGAGGTGCAATAATTGCCACGTCACATTGCCGAGGCGCGCGCCCACGTTGGCCAAATCCGGACCGGCGCGGAGATTTCCCAATTGCACCGGATCATCCCACAGATAATCGCGCGCCACGCTTCCACGCACGCCCCAGCCGCGGGCAATGTCCGGCCCGGTGGCGACAATATGAATTTCGGCGGTGCCGCCGGCTGAGGAAATCGAGGCGGTCGCCGCGTCCGCGCCAGCCTTGGAAACGCGGGAGAGGACGGTTTTGGGCAGGGCGTTGGTGGCGTCCGATATTTGAGCGCCGAGCCCCGCCACGGCCTTTTTCACGGCGGCGGGATTGTTTCCCATGGCCGTAAGCACAACGTCGCAGGCCACGCCTTCCTGGCGGATTTGTTCCGTGTGACAGGCCGCACAGCCTTCGGCGCGATAGACCTGCAATCCCATCGTGGCCGCGCCGGGCCGTTGGACGGGATACAGGTCTGATGATTGAAGCACGGTGGCCTGGCCTTCGACGCCCAGTTGCAGGATTGAACCGAGCACAAAGCCCAGCCAGGAAATGCCGAGCGCAACGAAGGCGGCCAGAAAAACGTGGAAACCATTTTTCATTTCGCCCTCCCGTTGCCGGCCGCGGCGGCGGTATCCGCCGCCGCAATGGTTTCCTCAGGCGCGCGAAGCCAGGCGAGGCACGAGTGCAACCGCGCCAGCTTCCATTTCAGTGTCATGCCGAAAATATTCAAAGCGAACAGCAACGCGCCAAGCCATAGAAACAACAGCCCGGTTGTGCTGACGCGGTAAAAAGGAAGTACCGACGCCGTCACGGTGGCAAACGGCGCAAGGCTTTGCAATTTGAGGCCCTGCAGGATGCCGCCAACGGCCAGCGCTCCGGCGAACAAAACGATGCCCGAAATGAACAGCCAATGCCGCACCCGCGCCAGCCTCGGAAACACCAGGTCAAAACCCATCACGCGCGGCATCAGCGCGCAAATCGCGCCGCACAGGACAATGGTCAGAAAGCCGAGGATTTGCAATTGAGTCTGGGCAAAGGCGAACCATGTCAGTTCGATGACCGGACCGATGTGCGGACATCCCAACGCAACGAACATGATGCCCGATATGACAAAGAACGCCGTGCCGAAAAGAATCGAACAACGCGGCCCGCCGCGGCAAGGAGCAGCGCCGCGCGTCCGGACCGCCCGCAACGCCACCGAAGCAATGGTGAGAATCGGCAGAATCGTCAACGCCGCGCCGACGGCGCTGAGCGCCGGCAACCACGCCGGAACGGGCGCCCCCTGTGGAATACCGCACCAGGCGCCAAACAAAATCAGCGTCCAAAAAGAAAACAACGTCAGGAAGCGTTGGTTGTCGTCGGGGCCGGTCGCTTCTTCATCGTTGGGGCCGCCGAACAGATAAAAAAGCCCCACGCCGATTCCGGCCAGGGCCGTCCATACGAACAGAAAATTCGCGCAAAACCACCAATCCACAACGGCCTGGCAGACACCGCGCACCGGCCAGGCCATCAGGAAAAGGTTGGCGGTGGAATAAATCCACGGAAACCAAAACAACGCCGCCAAAAGAAACCAATGCGATGGATGCAACTCGCGCCGCCGCCGCGCGCCGAACGTGGCAAAGGCCGAAATGGCAATGAGCAGGAAGGCTGCGAAGAGAAGCACCGAACCGCCGCGTTGAAATTCGAGCGAGGGAAAGCCAGTGCTCCCCCCAATCAAAATTTCGATCAGGCCCACAAAAACGCCCAGGTGCCAAAGATTCGCCCCGACAATCGGCAACAACGGCAGCAGCAGTTCCGATTCGCTCAACTGGCAAAAAATCCAGAGGATGACGCCGAGCGCCGCCGGAACACAGAAGCCATAGACGATGGCGTCGTTGGCGGCCGGCTGGAGCCGTCCGTAAGTCAACCAGGCGCAATTGGCAAAGATATCGGGTTTATGAAAGGTCAGGGAGGCCAGGATGGCGAGAGTAAGGCCAACGACCAGCCAGAGCGCCCCGCCGCCAAAGAGCGCAAGAAAAGGAACGCGGCAGGAGGCGGCGTTTGTTGCCCCGGTTTGCGATTCTGGAGACGTTGGGTTCATTCAAAAGGGTTCGGTTTGGGCTTCGGGGCCGCGACCGGCTTCGTGGCGTTTTCTTCGCGAGCCATCAAATCCGCCCGGATGCGCGCCGCGTCCCGCCCCTCGCCGGCAACAATCCCCATGGCAGTCCCGATGGGCACGCGCACGATGCCGCGCTGCCGGTCAATCCAGGCGCTGCTGGCCAGGGCCGTCCGCTCGGTTTGATGAATTTCGGCGAGGTCCTTGGCGATGGCCGCGTCGCGGGCCGCATCAATGGCCGGAACGGCAACGGAAACTTTTACAATAACCGCCAGGACTGCGAACAGAATGCTCGCGCCAACGAACCCGACTGCGGCGCCCGAAGCGCGATTAACCGTTTCGAGATTCACAGGCTTTCCTCCCGCATTGGAATCGTATCGGCCATCTCATCCGGTTCCACGTTCACGCCCATCGCTTCATGGAGGCGTGGGTCGCGTTTTGGATACGGCGCATGGGAACTAAAATTTTTCAGGAACACCCGCGCCAAAAGACCGCCCATGAAAGCCACGCAGCCGAATTGCAGCCATAGCCAATGGAACGGATAGCCGCCGCGGTTCAGGCCCGAGGCGGGAAGTATGTTGAAGGCCATGTCTGTAAAATCCATGAGCCACGCCCAGATACAGAGCGGCAGGACGATTTTGAACGTCACTTTGGCGCGCGCCGGCAGCAGCAAAATAAACGGCGCGAAGAAATGCCCGAAAATGAGCAACATGCAAATCCACCACCATGAGCCGTGCTCCCGGATCAGATACCAGAACGTTTCATCCGGGATGTTGCCGTTCCAGACCACGAAATACTGGGCAAAATCGAAGTACGCATGAAGGAGTGTAAAGGCAAAAAACATGACGCCGAGAAAATAGAATTGATTGCCATGCAGCACGTCCGTGAGGATGCGCTGGCGCTGCAACAACGCCGCCACCAGGTAAACCGTGGCCAGGGCCGTCCACCCGCACGCCGCGAACATATAGAGTCCATAAATGGTGGAAGACCATTGATATTCCAGAGACTTCATCCAGAGGATCGGCGCCAGCGTGACGGTTGCCGCAAAGGCCAGGATGCCCCACCCGGAATGAAACCGCATTTTCCGCGTGCATAGAGCATCGCCCGTTTCATCCTGCTTGAGCGACCACGACCGCAGCCGCGAAGTCAACAGCCACCAAATGCCGAAGAACATGGCCGAGGCGATGCAAAAGCCGGGCATCGTAAAGAGCGGCCATTTGGCGCTCAAAGCACGGTCGCTGGCCGGGTTGAGCGTGAGCCATCTGTAAATATGCGTGGCCAGCAGGATGACGGGAACAAACAGGAGCGCCAGCCACGGAAAAAGTAGTGCCGCAATATGCTCGCATACCCGGCGCGTGGCAACCGACCACCCGGCGTCCGTAAGATGATGAATCATCACCAGGACCAACGCGCCCAGCGCCAGGGTGAGATAACACATGAACGCCAGCAGCCATGAATAACCGAATTCCTCCCGATTGACCGCCAGCCCTGCCAACGATAGCCCCGCCCCAATCACCATCAGAACCAGGGGCAGATTGCGCCAGCCTGAAAGATTCAGGGGCGGAGGCAACGGCGTTTTGTCCTGATTTCGATTCATTATTTCAAAGCGGCGCGTTCGCGGGCCGTCAAATCGTTGGTTGAACCAAGCCAGCTCAATTGCAGCGTGCGCAAATAAGCGATAATGGCCCAGCGGTCCCGGACGGGAATGAGCGGCCCATAAGCACCCATGAGGCCCTTGCCGCGGGTGATCGTGTTGAAAATTTCACCGTCCGCCATATCCACGATACGCGCATCATGCAGGTCGGCAACCGCCGTCATATCGCCGATTTTTTTCGTGATGCCGTTGCCATCGCCCAGGCGTCCGTGGCATGGCGCGCAATAAATGTCAAAACGGGCCTGGCCCCGTCGAAGCAGGGACATCGTGACAGGCAGCGGATCGGCCGGCGCGAAATTGGTTGTGCCGGTCACCAAGCCCGTGTTCACCGGCGAATCCTCGAAGGGATAGACCGGCCCATCCAGGGTCTGGATGGGCTGGCTGCGGGCGACGGTCCCCGGAACGGGCAATTGCGACGAAACGCCGTTCGGGAAAAAGGCGTCGGGCTTTTGCGGGCGCAATTTGGGCTGCCGGTCCATGTCCGAAAAGACTTCAATCGGCGGACGGCGCGACATTCGCCCGCGAAAACCGGCGATGCCCACGACAATGCCGCACAGGGCCAGCAAAATGATGGCGATGGACAGGACGTGCCGCATCAGTCGTTGTCCTCCACCAATTCAATGTGCGCCCCCCCGATGTCTTCAAGAAATTTGCGGACTTCCATCTCGGAAAATTTCGGGTCATTGGCGCCTATGGCCAGGAAAAACTTGTCGCGACTGGCCAGGCCGAAGCGTTTGGAGCCAAACAACGGATGATGATGGCGCGGCAATTGATTGAGGGCGATCATTCCGACAAATGCCCCCACCGCCGCGCCGAGCACCAGCAAAATATACGATGGAACAAAGGACATCGGCGCGCTGAACATCGGTTTGCCCCCAATCAGAATGGGATAATCGTAATCGTTGCAGAACCAGATCAGCCCCATCGTGCCGATGAACGCGCCCGCGCCAAAAATGAAGGCAAACCAGCCCACATACGAATTTCCCATCCCCATCACCTTGTCCATGCCATGTATCGGGAAGGGCGAAAAAACGTCCCAACGCCGGTAGCCCGCGTCCCGCGCCTTTTCCGCGGCCTGCAATACCGTGCCCGGAGAATCGAATTCAGCCACCAGGCCGTAAGTTTGCTTGCTCATGCCCGCCCTCCTTTCCCGTTGCCAAAATGCGGATTGGCCTGCGGCATCGCTCCTTTGACTTCGGAAACCGGAACCATCGGCACAAAGCGCACGAACAATAGATAAAGCATGAAAAAGGCGCCCAACGTGCCCAGATAAACGCCCAAGTCAACCCACGTCGGATAATAAACGCCCCAGTTCGCCGGCAGAAAATCCTGGTACAGCGAGCCAACGATGATGGTGAAACGCTCAAACCACATGCCGATGTTGATCAAGACGGCCATGATGAACACCAGCACGAGATTTTGGCGCACCTTTTTAAACCAGAACAATTGCGGCATTGATGCATTGACGATGATCATGGCCCAGCCGCCATACCAATAAGCGTGCCCGAACATGCGATGTCCAAACACCCAGGCGTCATAAGGACTGCCCGAATACCAGGCAATGAAAAATTCGACCGCGTAGATATAGCCCATCACACAACCCATCAGCAGTGTCATCTTGCAGATTTTATCAATGTGCGCCAGGGTGATGATGTCCTCCAGGCGGCACCATTTGCGCAATGGGATCAAAAGCACCAGCACCATGCCAAACCCGCAAAAAACCGCGCCGGCGACGAAATAGAACGGGAAGATGGTTTCGTGCCAGCCCGCCAGTTGGGCGGTGGCAAAATCCATTCCCACGATGGAACTCACGGTAAAGACCAGCAGCGTGGCCAGGCCCGAAAGCACCACGTATGCTTTCTCAAAATTATGCCATTGATGCGCCGAGCCGGTCCAGCCCAGCGCAAACAGGCCGTAGCAAAATTTGCCCACGCGGCTGCGCGAACGATCGCGCATGACGGCCAGATCGGGAATCAGGCCCATGTACCAAAACAGCGTCGAAACGATCAAATAAGTATTGACTGCAAACACGTCCCACATCAGCGGCGACCGGAATTGCGGCCACAGCCCGTTGGAGGTGGGAACCGGAAACATGTACCAATCGAACCACGAACGCCCCACGTGGATGGCCGGGTACAACCCGGCCATCGCCACCGCAAAGACGGTCATCGCCTCGGCCGCGCGGCCAATCGCCGTGCGCCAATGCTGCCGCGTAAGAAACAACAATGCCGAAATGAGCGTGCCGGCGTGGGCCACGCCGACCCACCAGACGAAATTGATGATGTCCCAGCCCCACATCACGGGCATGTTGTTGCCCCAAACGCCAACGCCGGTGGATATTTTGTAAATCAGCATCGCTGGCAGGAGCGCCATGGCGCAAAACGCCGCCGGCAGGAACAACACCCACCACCACAGCGGAGTGCGTCCTTCGTTAAACGCCGTCAGCTTGTCGTTGAGCCAGCCGAAGCTCCGGCCCGCCGGCGACATGGGCGCGCGCTGCAATTCCGCCGGTGGCGCCAGCGATTCAGGTTGGAGAACGGATTCAGTCATTCTGGGCCTCATCCTTTCCCGCTGTGAAATTCTCCGCCGCGGTGTTCATATTCCTCGGTGCTGTAAGGCGCATGGGAATCGGGCATCTTTGGATTCGGATTGCGCACGCGCGCCAGATAAGTCGTGCGCGGCTTGGTCAGCAAATCGCCCAGCACGGCGTAATTGCGCGAATCGCCTTTCCAAACCGAGACCGCGCTCTTGGGATCGCTGATGTCGCCAAAGACAATCGCCCCCGCCGGACACGCCTGCTGGCAGGCCGTTTTAGGAATCGTGCCTTCGGATTCCTTGAGCCGCACGTCGCCCGACGGCCCAGCCTTGATCTTCTGCGCAATTTCTGCCTCCTGAATTCGCTGGACGCAATAGGTGCATTTTTCCATCACCCCGCGCATGCGCACGGTCACATCGGGGTTTTTGACCATCTTGATGAGGTCCCATTCCTCCTCCGAGGAGCGCATCGGCGCTTCGCGATGTTTCCACCAGGTCGCCAGGTCCCATTTTCCGTTTGTGGAATGCAGAAGGGGCGTCGGATAAAACGGCCCGCGCAAGTCGCTGATGGGGCGCTTGTTGTAATCGAAGTAATTGAAGCGCCGAACCTTGTAGGGGCAGTTGTTGGAGCAATACCGCGTGCCGATGCAGCGATTGTACGTCATCACGTTCAAGCCCTCGGCGTCGTGCGACGTGGCATTGACAGGGCACACGTTTTCGCACGGCGCCGCCTCGCACATCTGGCAAAGCATCGGCTGATTGACCGCCTGCACGTCATCAATCCATTTCTCGAATTGCTCCTCGGCGTCCGTCAGATTTTCGTCCGCGCCGGGATCAAAAAGTGTCGGATTATTTTTCCGCTTGGGATCGCTCGTGTAATACCGGTCAATCCGCATCCAGTGCATCTCGCGCCCCCGCCCGACCTGGTCCTTGCCGACAATGGGAATGTTGTTTTCGCTCTGGCAGGCCAGCACGCACGTGCCGCAGCCGACGCAGGAGTTCAAATCCACCGCCAGGCCCCATTGCTGCAACGCCGTCTTTTTCGCCGCGTCAAATGGATTGGGATATAGCGGCTGGACAATGGGCGGTTCCTTGTCGTGCATCTCCTGCGCAAAGTCCGGCTTGCGTTCGAATTCGTCCAGGTTTGCTTCACGCACGGCCGGGCGTCCTTCCATGGCCCAATGCGTTTGCGTCGTCACAATCACCTGCGTTTCACCCGTCTTGCGCGCCGTTGCGCCGCTTTCAATAAAACGTTCGCCCCAAAATTTCCGGCTGAAAATCTTGTAAGCGTTGAATCCGACGCCATCCCCGATGTGGCCCGCTTTTTGGCGTCCGTAGCCCAGCGCCAGACCAAGCGAATAATCCGCCATCCCCGGTTGCGTCCAGATTGGCCCTTTTACCGCCAGCCCATTGAGCGTAATTTCCACCACGTCGCCGTTTTGAACACCCAGCGCCCGCGCGGTTTTGCGGCTCACCAGCACCGCGTTGTCCCAGGTGATTTTTGTAATCGGATCGGGCAATTCCTGCATCCAGCCATTGTTCGCATACCGCCCGTCGTCCATCTTGGCGTCGCGATAAAAAACAACCTCCAACCGTTCCGGGGAGGGAGCTTCTCCACGATGGCCGCCGGGGAAATCGCCCGTCATTTGCAATTCCATCGCCTCAGGCGCGCTGCCCGCTTTGAAGCCGTTGAAAAGAAACGTCTTCCATTCTTCATCCGACCCGCCAAACGTCGCGCGGACGATGTCGCGTGGATTGGTTTGCGATTCACCTGCCAGCCGCGCCAGAAATTCCAATTCCGTCATTCCGCCAAACAGCGGCTGGATCAATGGCTGGATGGAAACAAGCGTGCCGTCGCCCGCCGTCGCATCACCCCAGGATTCGAGGTAATGGGCGCGCGGAAAATGCCAGTCGCATTTCTCAAAGGTTTCGTCCTCGTAATAGCCCAGCCGAACCACCGTCCGCGCCTTGCGCTGCGCCTCCGCCCATTTCAAATCGCCCGGCGTATTATAGACGGGATTGCCGCCAAGAATCACCAGCGTTTCCACCGCGCCGGCGTCCAGAATCTTTGCAAGCGCGTCGAGGTTCGGGTCCGCCGATGCCGCCCCAGCCGCTGGAATCAACGTCAGCGTATTGCCCACCGCGCCCAGGGCTGCGTTGATGGCGTGAGCCGCCCAATGGACAGACGCCGGCTGGCCCTGTCCCGCCACCACCAGTGCGTTGCGACCGGCGACCTTTAAATCATTCGCGCATTCCTCGATCCATTTCGCGTCCACCCCGGATGGAACGCTGAATGTCTCCGCGGCCACCGCCGTCGTGTCAATTTTCCTTAGAACGGCCATGGCCAGTTCAATCACGCTGCCCGCCGGCAACCGCACGCGATGGTCCGCGTTCGCCCCCGTTTGCGTAAAGAGCGATTCCGCGATGTACAGCCGGTTCATCCCCTCCCCCGGTTTGCGGCTGGCGGCGAATTTTTGAATATGGCTGCGGCAATCGTCCTCGCCGCCCAGAAAATCGCAATCCAGCGATAAAATCACCCTGGCCTTGTCAAAATGAAATAACGGGCGCACCGGCCGGCCAAAGGCGTGAGTGGCCGCGCGCTGATGAATGGCCGCGTCAATCCCGTCATAAATGCACCATTGCGATTTCGGAAATTTTTGCGCGATGGCCCGCTGGAGCCGCGCGCGCGATGGCGACGAGCTGCTCTCGGCAATGAACGCCAGCCCTTCGCCCCCGTTCGCGCCAAACTTCTTTGACAGCCCGTCCAAAAACGCCAGCGCTTCTTCCCGCGAAACCGTTTTGCCTTCGTATGCGAAACGCTGGGCGCGGTCCGGATCGTAAAGGTCCAGGATCGAGGCCTGGGCGTAACGGTCGGTGCCGCCGTTGCCGCCGGGGTACTGCGCGTTCCCCTCCACTTTTATCGGCCTTCCATCGTATGCCCTCACAACGAGCGGCACGGCGCCCGTGCGCGTGGGCATCGCCGTGGCGTAATACGTATAGGCCCCGAATGTATAATCGGTTGGCTGCTGGCCAAACGGTTCCAGCTTCTCCTCCGGACGGCGGCAGCCGCTGGCCATCACACCCAACCCCGCCAGCGCAAACGACGCCGACATGATCTTTAAGAAGTGCCGGCGCGATACTTCATCCGTAAATTCACTCGCTCCCTGCGGAAATTCCCGGTGCAGCCATTCCTTGAACTCCGGCGTGTCGGCCAGTTCCTCCACGCCCCGCCAATACCGCCGGCCTTTGGCGGGTGGCGGCGTTGAATTTGATTTCAAATCGGGTTTCATCGGTGACAGGCTGAACAATTTTGCAGCGATTGCACGCGCATGTGCGCCACCAGTTTGGCACCCTCGACCCTTTGCAAATGAGCCGCTTCATCCGCATTGGTGCTCCATTGCCAGCCCAAATCCGTCACTTTGCTCACCGGCCGGATAAACGCCGCCGGATGCCGATGGCAATTGAGGCAAAAACTCATGCTCAACGGCTTGGCGTGCTGGACCTCATCCATTTCATCAATCCGCCCGTGGCATTCCACGCAACTGATCCCGCGCCGCACGTGGACGGCGTGGTTGAAATACACGTAATCAGGCGTGATATGCACCTGCACCCACGGAATCGCTTTCCCAGTCCTGGCGCTCTCCCGCACGATGGCCAGCCGCGGATCATCCTTGAGCACCTGATTGTGGCAATTCATGCACGTGGAAGCCGCGGGTATGTTTGAAAACCAGGACTTCTCAACGCCCGTGTGGCAATAGCGGCAATCCATCCCCAGTTCACCGGCATGGATTTTGTGCGAAAACGGCACCGGTTGCACCGGCTCATACCCCACGCGCGTGTACTTCGGTGTGAAATAATACGTCACCGCGGCCGTAACGGCCGCTCCGCCAAAGGCGAGGCAACCAACGATGCACAACGGCAACCAGTTCGTCCATTTAGGAAAAAGCGACATGTGAACAACCCAACCGCCCAAACGGCAACAACACGCCAAATGCGTGTTGGGGGCGGATAGTAAATAAATTGGCGTTCGAGCCGCAAGAAAAGTTTGTGAAAAATTTCACTTGGTTGCCCTCGACTCCGAACACCGACTCCGGGTTCCTCCTCTGCCTCCTCTGGCCTCCTCTGGCCTCCGTGGCACCGCGGGAAGCAATTCCCCTTTTCACTCCTCATACCGGAACGTTTGTTCCAAATTCCCGATTTCCACTTCAAAATCCCCCGTTTCAGTCGCGAGTTGGCTTTGTGCGTTGACAAATGCCAAATCACGCGCCGTGAGGGTGAAATGGACGGTTCTGGTCTGGCCCGGTTGCAAATCAATTTTTTTGAATGCGCGCAGCCGCTTCAAAGGCGGGGCGATGGAAGCGTAAAATTCGTGCGTGAACAGTTCCACCGTCTCCATGCCTTCCCGCTTCCCGGTGTTGCTCACATCCACGCTTACCTGCAATTTTCCGGTGCCCTTGAGCACCGGCGAAGTCAATTTCAGGTTTGAATAGGCGAAGGTCGTGTAGCTCAAGCCCGTCCCAAACTCGAATTGCGGCGTGTCATCCGGCGCTTCGGGCCGGCCATCGGTGTAATCGCGGTCGTAGGTCAGGAAATTATTTTGATAACGATTGTACGTGAACGGCAGTTTGCCGGACGGATCGAAATCGCCGAACAGCACGTGGGCAATGGCTTGGGCGCCTTGAGAACCGGGCCAATAGCCCATCAAAATGGCGCGCGCGTCGGGCACGATTTTGCGGATGATGCGCCCGCGCCCTTCCAGCAGCACCAGCACAACCGGCTTGCCGGTCGCATAAAGGTCCATCGCCAGCGCCTGCTGGCCGGCGGGCAAATCCAGGTCGTTGATGTCGCCGGGCGTCTCCGCGTACGAATTTTCGCCCAGGCAAAGCACAACGACATCGGCATTTTTGGCGTCGGCAACCGCGTTGGCGGTGCTGATGTCCATGCCCTCAAAATCCACCCCTTCATCATAGACCACGTTCGTGGCGCCGATTTCCTTCCGGATGGCCTGGACCACCGTCGGTTCGCCGGGCGGATACCATTCCGCGTTCGTTCCCTGCCAGGTGTAGGACCAGCAGCCGTTCAAACTGAAAAGCGTGTTGGCCGTGGGGCCGGCCACGAGCACCTTGTCGTCTTTCTTCAACGGCAGAAAATTGCCCTCATTCTTGAGCAGCGTCATGGCTTCTTCGGCGGCGCGCAACGCCACTTTTCGATATTCGGGCCGCGCGAAATTCTTCACCGCCGCCGCTTCGGGATACGGGTCCTTGAAAAGGCCGAGTTCCATTTTCAGCGTCAGGATGCGGCGAACGGATTCGTCAATCCGTGATTCCGGGATTTTTCCGTCCTCGACGGCTTTTTTGAGGAGCGTCGGAAAGGAGTAATCATCCGGCACCATGCTCATATCCAGGCCTGCCTTCACGGCCATTCCCACTGCGTCCTCCGGCGTCGCGGCCACGTGATGCCATGTATGGAGCCTGATAACGTCGTGCCAATCGGATACCGCCACGCCGCGAAACCCCAGTTCATGACGCAAAACGTCCGTCAAAAGATAATGGCTGGCATGAACGGGCACTCCGTTGACCTCGCCCGAATTGATCATCACCGTCGCCACCCCCGCCCTGACCGCTGCGGCAAACGGCGGCAGAAAGTATTCGCGCAAATAGTAATCGGGAATGAGCGCCAGGGTGCGATCATGGCCGTTGAAGGGAAACGAGTAGCCCATGTAATGTTTCATGCACGCCGCCACCGCGGTGGGCGCCGCCAGATTGCGGCCCTGAAATCCACGCACTTCCGCCGCTCCGAGCACGGATGCCAGATAGGGGTCTTCGCCCAATGTTTCGGGGAACCGCGGCCACAGCGGCTGCCGCGCCACGCCCAGCACCGGCGCAAAGGTCCAGCGCACGCCGGCGGCCCGCGTTTCCATCGCCGAAACGTGGGCGCACGCCTGAACCAGCGGCGGATCGCAGGTGGCCGCCAGTGCCATGCCCTGCGGATACAACGTCCCTCCTTCCATGAAACTCGCCCCGTGAATCGAATCAATCCCGTATAGTATCGGAATCTTGTGCGGCGTTTCGGTGGTCGCCATCCCCTGAACGGTTCGGATGAGATAATGCCATTCCTTCAGCGGCATCGGATGTCCCAATCCAGGATTGAAAATCGAGCCGATGCCATATTCGACAATGGCTTCACGCATTCGATTCGTATCGAATGCAATCGTATTAGCCCCCGGAACCAGGAGCATGGAGATGTCAAGCTGCGTCATTTGCCCGACTTTTTCGTCGAGCGACATCGAATGGACAATCCTGTCAATGTCCGAACTGGTGGTGGGCGGGCGCGCATTAGCCGCAAGCGCGACAGCAACCAGAATTGCCGCAAGACCCGGATGCCTCATAATCGTCCTTTTTTTCAAATTGGCATGATTCATCGTTCCCGCCAATTTATTTTTGGTTCAGGACGCCGTGCGGGTCATGATGAAAGTGGTGGAGCTTGGCCATTTTGATTTCCAGCCGGCACAGCCATGAGTTGCGATAATAAGCCACGGCCAGCGCCGCGCCCGCAACCGGCCCAACCCAATAGACCCACCAACCCTGCCAAATGCCGCTCACCACCGCCGGCCCAAAACTCCGCGCCGGATTCGTGCTCGTGCCTGAAAACGGCGCCTCCAGCCATACCATGAACGCATACAAAAATGGAAACAGCAGCGGCGTGAACCCGCGCAGGCGATGATGGCGCAGGAACAAAAACAATCCCACAACCAGCGCAAACGTCGTGGCCGTTTCTCCGAGCAATGCCGTCCCCGTCCCTGCCGCACCCGGCGCGCCTGGAACCGTGGCAGCCCATTCCACACTCCGGCCCATCCGCCCCCAGGCCAGCAGCGGCAGTGTCCCCGCCACGGCCCCGGCCATTTGCGCCACCATGTATCCTCCAACCAATGGCGCCCGCATTTTTCCCATCCACCAAAATGCCAGCGTCACCACCGGATTGATGTGCGCGCCGCTGTGCTTGCCAACGGGCGAAATAGCAATAAGCGCCCCAGTGCTGCCAAAGAAAAAGCCGGTCAACAGCCGTCGCAACCCCGCGCTGGGAATCACTTCAGCCACCGGGCTGCCGGCCCCAAAATTCAGGATCACGATGGATAATCCGAACACCAGCAACAGAGCCGTGCCGATAAATTCCGATAAAAGCAGGCCCAATGGAACTTGTTTCTTCCTGGATGCCACGGGTTCCTTTTACACCAAGGGAAGGAAGGAAACGAAGATTTTTGTCCCACGCGAGGCGAAAAGGCTCTGGTGATCAGGCTTTCGTTCTCAGGCCGCAGGCGCGCAACAGGCACCAGCCGCGGATCGCTTCAAACAACGAAAAAAATCCCGCTGCGACCAGGATCACTCCCGCCCACCAGAGATAATCCCCGCCAACAATGGTGCCGGCAACCAGGCAAAGGCCGCCAACGACACCGCGCACCATGCGCCCGGTGCGATCCAAATTCGGCTTGAAAAAGCTACGCACGACCCGAATTTAGCATCTTACGGGCCAATTACCAGAAAAACAGCATTCTTTGGTTTTTTTTGGGGGGGTGCCGGTTTACCCCTCTGTGTAAGATTGTTTTTCCCCCGCCCCACCGCCTTGCCTCGCTCCCCCGGCGCTGGTTTCCGCGCACAATTCACGCCGCTCTAATCGTTCAAACCCCAATGCTCCCAGTGACTGGCCAAAATTTCCTCCAAGATCGGCCCCAACTCCCTTGCCCGCTCCATGTCGTTACCCCTTTGTCCCTCCAATTTGGCATCCCTTGGCTTGGCGTCCTCAATGAGACCGCAAACGGTCACTTCCGTCATTCTGCCCCTTTTTGCGACCCCAGGTTTGATGGATTCCAGTACCCTGGCCCGAATCCGGACACGCGAATTTTTTGTGTCATTAGCTGCTGGACCGCCTCCACTCATTAATCCATAGCATAGGAGTGTGCCCCAGGATTTACAATCCACAATTTTTGCTGTTCCAATGCCAATTACAGCACAAGTGGCTGGTTTTTAGGAATTTGGGAAAGCGATTGCCGCGGACGGCTCGCGGCGGGCGGCTGCGCCGCGGTGAAAAAATTTTGACTTCGGCATTTGATCTTCTATTCTGCGGGCGGTTGGGGTCGTAGCTCAGTTGGTAGAGCACCACAATGGCATTGTGGGGGTCAGGGGTTCGAATCCCCTCGGCTCCACCAGCCTTCGCCCGCGGCGAAGCGAGGACGAAGGCTGCCGCGCCGTAGCGCGCAGCGCGCAGGCGGGCTGGTACGACTATGGAACAGCGGGCTACGGCTTGGCACGCCAGCCTTCGCCTGCGGCGGGCAGCGGGCTACGGCAAAGCCAGATCAATGCAATTCTTCTACGTCTATATTCTTCAAAGCGAAGCCGGAAATCACTTTTATGTCGGATTCACCAAGCATTTGCAAAGCCGGTTGAAGGACCACAACTCAGGCAAAGTGCCGCACGCCGCAAGATTTCGTCCTTGGCGGATAAAAACTGCGGTCGCATTCGCGGATCGGGAACGCGCAATCGAATTTGAGCGCTATTTGAAATCCCCGTCAGGTCGCGCTTTTGGAAAAAAACGATTGTAGTGGAAACCTTCGCCCGCGGCGAAGCGAGGACGAAGGCTGCCGCGCCGTAGCGCACAGGCGGCCTGTTCAGGCGGAATTTTCGTGCATCCACGTTTCCCACCGTTTAGCCTCCAACCGTGAAATGGTCGCGGTGGGAGAAATTCATCCGGATGTGCGCCGATCCGGTCCGCGCGAAAGATTTTTTGAAGGCGTTGGACAAGACGGACGGACGGCAATTGAACGGTTTGAGCGCCGAATCAGCGCGGATTTTAACGGCGGTCTTGGGGGCTTCTCGCGCGCTGGGCGGTTTGTTGACCGCCAATCCGGCTCTGCTTTCGATCTTCGAGTCCGACCATCTCGCATTTCCCCGCCGCAAGGAGGGTCTGCAACGCGAGGCCGGTGAAGCGTTTAAAAATCCCCTGCTCCACGGCCAATATTCGGCGGCGCTGGCCGAATTGCGGCGCGTTAAACAGCGCGAAATGCTGCGGATTGCGGCGCGGGACCTGGGAGGACTGAGCGACGTGGTGGGAATCACCCGCGAGCTTTCCGATTTGGCGGACACGTGCCTGGAAGCGGTCTTGCAGATTTGCCGGCATGAATTGGTGGCGCAATGCGGCGCGCCATTCCATCAGGATGCGGCGGGCAAATGGCAGCCATCGGCGTTTTGCGCCCTGGCTCTCGGAAAACTCGGTGGCAGGGAACTCAATTACAGTTCGGACGTGGACCTCCTCTTCCTTTACGACCAGGACGGCGAGACGTTTCGGGAACCGCCGCGGAAAAACAAGCCGGCGCGCGGCCGGATGCCCAATGCCCGTTTTTTTTCAAAATTGGCGGAGCAATTTGTCGCCGAGATTTCGCGGACGACGCCCGAAGGAATTTTGTATCGCGTGGATTTGCGGCTGCGGCCTGACGGGCAAACGGGCGCGATTGTCCGGTCGCTCGAAGCGTACGAAAACTATTATTCCGAATGGGGACGGACCTGGGAGCGAATGATGCTGATCAAGGCGCGGCACGCGGCGGGCGACCGCGCCCTGGCCGACGAATTTCTCGAGATGATACAGCCCTTTCGGTATCCGCGCGCGATCAGCCCGGACATTTTTCAGGAAATTAGCGCAACCAGGGAACGGATTGAGAAGGAGATCGTGGGAGGGCGTGAACTGGAGAGGAACGTGAAGCTGGGACGGGGCGGCATTCGTGAGATCGAGTTCATCGTGCAGTCGTTGCAGGTTTTGCACGCGGGCAATTCGCCGTTTCTGCAATTGCCGCAAACGCTTGGCGCCATTGCCAAGCTCGCCGAATACCATCTGCTGCGGCGCGAGGCGGCCGATGGGCTGGATGCGGCGTATCGTTTTCTCCGCAACGTCGAACACCGGCTGCAGATGGAGGACAATTTACAGACCCATACCGTCCCGGAACGCGGCCCCTCCCTGCTGCGTCTGGCCGGCACAATGGGATTTGCGTCCGCAAAAAAATTCACGGCCGCCCTACGGGCGCATGGAAAGATCGTGCGGCAGGAATATGATAAATTGATCGGCCCGGCCCGCACGAAAGAAGCGGACCTTTTTCCGCCTGATTTTGCGGGCATGGAAGACCGTTGGATGGCGCTGCTGGGAGCGCATTCGTTTCGCGACCCGGAAGCCGCCGCCGGGCTGTTCAAGGAATTTGCGGAAGGGCCGGGCTACGTTCACGTGGGACTGCGGACAACCGCGCTGGCGCGAAAATTGATTGCGCGTTTTCTGGCTTTTTGTCCGGTGGTAGAAAATGGCGGGGCCGGGCGCAGGCCGCCCGTAAAGCGGATTTTGTCAGACCCCGATCGTGTCCTGGTGCGGCTGGATCGTTTTGTGGCGGCTTACGGCGCGCCGGCGGCATTGATGGAATTTTGGAACCACAATCCGGCGGCGTTTGAATTGATGCTGTTTCTGTTTGATCGGTCGGACTTTTTGGCCGAAACGGCGATACGGTCGCCGGAACTGGTGGAGGACTTGATTGAGGGCGAGCGTTTGAGGCAACGCAAGCCGGCGTTGGAGATTCTTCGCGAATTGCGCGTGGGCGTTTCGGAACCGGACGCCTATCGCTGGTTCCGGCGCTATCACCGGGCCGAGTTGATGCGGATCGGGATGCGCGACATTTTGGGATTTGCCGACTATGGGCGGAATCTCGCCGAACTTTCGGCGTTGGCCGACGGGTTGCTTCAATTTGCGCTGGAAACGGTCATGCGCCGGAACAACGTCCGCTCGCCGCCTTTTGCCATCATCGGCCTGGGCAAACTGGGCGGGGGCGAAGTGGATTATGGCTCCGACCTGGACGTGCTTTTCGTCGCCAGCGAGCGCGTAAAAAATCCGGCCCTGCTCCACAAATTTGCCGTCGGCGTGATGGATTTGCTCTCGCGGCACACGGCGGATGGAACCGTTTTCAACGTGGACGCACGCCTGCGTCCGGAAGGCGAAAAGGGCCTGCTGGTGAGCACGCTGGACGCCTGTGAAAATTACTATCGCAGACGGGCCGGCTTGTGGGAAATCCAGACGCTCACGCGCGCGCGTCTCGTTGCCGGCGACATGAAGATCGGGGAAGGGTTTCAAAGGCTGGCGGCGCGCCTGACGGATTTTTCCAGCGCCGGGGCGCCCGTGCCGCCGGACTGGAAGCGGCAAATCCATCGGATGCGAATACGAATCCAGAAGGAACGGACGCCGCCGGGCCTCGACCACCTTGCCATCAAGACCGGCAAAGGCGGGTTGATGGATGCGGAATTCATTGCGCAGGCCCTGTGCCTGGAGCAGGGCTGGCATGAACCCGGCACGCTCAAGGCCCTGGAACGCGCGCGGGACGCCGGCGTTCTGCCGGATGCCAAAAAGCTGATCGCCAGCTACGAACGCCTGCGGCGCGTGGCCGGCATTTTGCGGCTGTGGAGTTATGAAGGCGAGACCGTCCTGCCGGAGGATGAAGCGGCGTATTATCGTGTCGCGGTTCGCTGCGGCTTTGCGTCGGCACAAGCCTTTCGGGAGGCGCTGGCGGATTTACGGCGCGTGATTCGGAACGTTTACGAAAAATTCTTTTTCGTCTGACGGGTTGTTGCCAAAACGTTGCGCTGCGGTAAATTAATGGAGTGAACAGGCTGACCAGGCAGGAACAACTGATCCTGTGCCTCGTTTTGGGATTGCTAATGGCTGGCTGGGCGGTAAAGGCGTTCCGCGAGGCGCACCCGGCCGGTGGATCAGCCCCCGTTTTGAAACATGCAGGAAATTAAATTTGACGACGCCATTGACCGCATCCGCGCGCGCGACCCGCGCTATCCGCGCGACGCTTATCTTTTTGTTCGCGAGGCCCTTGATTTTACACAAAAACTCATCAGCCGGGAGAACCGCGGGCTGGTGCGGCACGTGACCGGGCAGGAATTGCTGCAAGGAATCCGCAAGTTTGCCATTGAGCAATTCGGGCCCATGGCGGCCACGGTCCTGGACGAATGGAGCATTAAAGAGTGCCAGGATTTTGGCAACATTGTTTTTAACATGGTCGAGATCGGTCTTCTGGCCAGAACCGACAAGGACAGCCGCGAGGATTTCGAAAACGCCTACGATTTTACGGAAGCTTTCCGCAAACCTTTCCTGCCCGAAGCCAAGGCCATGGAAAGGCATCCCGTGGCTGCGCCGAAAAAATAGGTCGGATGGCGGGCGGCCCTCACCGCCGCAATAGCCAGAAGATGAGGGTCAAGACGGCGCTGATGACGAGGCAGGTAACAATGGGAAAATGGAACCCGAAATTGCCTTTGGTATAGTTAATATCCCCCGGTAATCGCCCCAGCCAGCCGCTGCCCATGCCGGACCACAGCCACGCACCGATGGCCGCCAGCAAAAGCCCGGCCACAACCAGGAATTTGCCCATGTCGTTCATGGCAGCAATCTACACCGAAAAACACCAAGCCGTAACCATGCAGTTGGGAGGGAAAAGACGTTGACACCAGGGCGGCCGCATTTCATCATGCCGCCAATCCTTATGCATGCCATTCATCTCCACGGGATTGATTACACCATTCTATTGGCCTACGTGGCTTTCATTTTGGGCATCGGCTGGGTGCTCGCCCGATACATGAAAAGCTCCGGAGACTTTCTAACGTCAAGCCATTCCATTCCCACGTGGGTCACGGGACTGGCCTTCATCTCGGCGAACCTCGGAGCGCTCGAATTGGTCGGCATGGCCGCCAGCGGCGCGCAATACGGTATCTCCACGGCCCATTTTTACTGGGTGGGCGCCATTCCGGCGATGGTTTTTCTGTCCGTGTTTATGATGCCTTTTTACTACGGCTCGAAGGCTCGCTCCACGCCGGAATATCTGCGGATGCGGTTCGACCAGCGGGTGCGGTTCGTGAACGCGTTTGCGTTCGCCGTAATGACGGTTTTCACATCCGGCATCTCGATGGATGCACTCGCCGATCTCCTGCATTTGTTGTTGGGCTGGAATTTCAACCTGAGCCTTTGGATTTGTTCGGTCGTGGTTTTGCTTTATGTGTTCAAGGGCGGATTGACCTCGGCGATTTATACGGAGGTGCTGCAATTTTTCCTGATTGTGCTGGGTTTTGCGCCAGTGGTCTGGCTGGGACTAAAAGACGTGGGAGGCTGGAGCGTTTTGAAGCAAAGGCTTGCGGACGTGGCCACAAATCCCGCCGCCCTGGCCGTCAGCGACAAGACATTCCAATCGGATGCATGGACGAGCGCTTGGAAACCAGTGCTGGCGGGCTCCCCCCACAACCCAATGGGCGTGGATATCTTTGCGATGGTCTTCGGGCTGGGATTCGTTTTGAGCTTCGGTTATTGGTGTACGAACTTTCTGGTCGTCCAACGCGCCATGGCGGCCAAAAACATGACCGCTGCCCGCAACACGCCCCTGGTAGCCGCCATTCCCAAAATGCTCTTCCCCGCCATCGTGATCCTGCCGGGCATGATTGCCATCGCCTTGGCCACCGTCCCCTCCAAGGATTATCGCATTCCGCCACCGATTATTTCCGATGCCGGCTACGCCAAGGCCGTTGCCGCGGTCAAGGCGGCCAGCCCCGCCGATCTGAACGCGGGAATCAAGGCCGTAAGCGACGCCCTCGGCGCGCCGGTCTATAAGGACAAGGTCTCGGCGCTCATCTCGGCAAATGCCGCGCACGAGGAAACCAACGAACAAATCAAGAACGCCCTCTATGCCGACGTGGCTGAAAACGATTACAATGCCGTGATCCCTTCGCTGGTGGAAAAGTATTGCCCGCACGGTTTGCTCGCGTTGGCGTTGCTGGCGTTGTTCGCGTCGTTTATGTCGGGAATGGCGGGCAATATCACGGCATTCAACACCGTCTGGACGTACGACCTTTACCAGGGCTACATCGCGCCGAACAAGGACGACCGCCATTATTTCCAGATGGGCCGCGTCGTGACGGTCGTCGGCACGCTGTTGAGCATCGGCTGCGCCTATTTTGCCAGCCACTACTCAAATGCCATGAACGCGCTGCAATTGGTATTCGGGTTCGTCAATGCCCCCATCTTCGCGACGTTCCTGTTGGGGATGTTCTGGAAACGCACCACCGGAACAGGTGCATTCCTGGGTTTGATTGGAGGAATTTTGACGTCCATCCTTTTCCACGCGTTGACGCTCTCGGCGCCGGACGTTCTTCATCCAGGTATCAAGGGCGGGTATATTCACGTCGCGTATTTGTTTCCCAGCGAAATGGCCCAGAATTTCTGGCTGGCGAGTTTTGCGTTTGGCGGTTGTTTCCTCCTCACGGTCTTGATTTCGCTCGCGACGAAACAGACGAAAACAGACGAGGACCTCAAGGGCTTGGTTTACTCGCTCACGCCCAAGATCAAGGACCATGAACAACATTTCTTCCTGCGTCCGGCCGTGCTGGGAACCATTTTAATCATTGCGTGCGTCATTCTAAACATTATCTTCTGGTAGAAAGAAAAAATTATGGGACTCGATCTACGCTGGCCGATTGGCCTTATGTTTACGTTCTTTGGCGCGCTGCTGGTGATTTACGGCGCGGCAACCAACTCCGACACCGCGATGTATGCGCATTCGCTGGGCAAAAACATTAATTTGATCTGGGGCGCCGTGCTGCTGGTGTTTGGCATTTTGATGCTGGCGGGCGCCTGCCGCTGCAAGGCGCAAAAAAAGGCCTGATTCCCGCGATTTCTGCGCGCCGGCGGTTTTTTCCGGCGCCATCTTTTTTCAATGAAACTTCCCGAACTTGCAACGGATTTGGCCCGCCAATTTCAGCGGATCTACGGGCGCACGCCACGCTGGTTTGTGGCCGCGCCGGGCCGCGTGAACGTGATCGGCGAACATACGGACTACAACGACGGTTTTGTGCTGCCCATGGCCATCGAGCAATATACCGTCATGGCCGCGGACATTTCGCGAACGTCCAAGTCCATCACGATTCATGACGTGACAGTCGGCGAAACGGCCACGGTGGACGTTTCCCAGCCCGTTGAGAAAGGTCTGCCAAAATGGTCCAATTATGTGCGCGGCGTCATTGCCGGATTTCAACAAAGAGGCTCGAAAATTCCGGCGCTGGACGTGACCATGCTTTCGACCGTGCCAATCGGCGGGGGCCTGAGCAGCAGCGCGGCCTTGGAAGTTTGCACCGCCACGCTGCTGGAAACGGCAACAATCAAGAAGCTCGATCCCATCGAAAAGGCCCTGCTTTGCCAAAAGGCCGAGCACGAGTATGCCGGAGTGCCCTGCGGCATCATGGACCAGTTCGTTTCGGTGATGGGCAAGGAAAATCATTTGCTCTTGCTGGATTGCCGCACCCGGGAAACGAAACTCGTGCCGGTCACGGACCCCTCGGTCGAGTTGTTGATCGCCAACACAAACGTCAAGCACGAATTAGGCACCGGTGAATACGCCGTGCGGCGCGCTCAATGCGAAAAAGCGGCCGCCATCATGGGCGTCCGATCGCTCCGCGATGCCACCGCGGAGATGCTCGAAAGCGCCAAAGGCCGCATGGAAGAGGTTGTTTTTCGGCGCGCGCGGCACGTGGTGGGCGAGATAGAGCGCACGCTCCACGCCGCCGAGGGCGTTCGCGCTTCAAACTGGCTCACGGTCGGCCAGTTGATGTATGCCAGCCATCGGTCCCTGCGGGATGATTATGAAGTCAGCTGCAAGGAATTGGACGCGATCGTGGAAATTGCCGAGGCGATTGGCACCGCCGGCGGCGTTTACGGATGCCGGATGACCGGCGGAGGCTTTGGCGGCTGTGCCGTGGCGTTGGTGAAAGCGAACGCCATTGATGGCATAACGGAAAAAATGGAAGCGGATTACCGCCAGAAAACCGGCATCGAACCCGCGGTTTTTGTCTCGCGTCCCGCTGCAGGCGCAACCGTCTTGCGGAGTTGAGCATGGGAATCGGCCTTTCCGGCCTTTTGCGCCTCTATCGCGGCAAAAAGACAGCTTGTTGCGTCACACAATCTGCGGCTGGGCCTTTTCCGAATCCATGCCGAGATCTTTGATGGCTTGCGCCACAGTGTCGCGACCGACAAGCTTCTTTTCGGCCAGCGCATGCAGGGTCCCCACGACCGTTGCCTCGGCATCCACTTCGAAAAACCGCCGCAACCGCGCCCGGGTGTCGCTGCGCCCAAAGCCGTCCGTCCCCAGCGTGAACAGGCCGCCCGGCGTCCACGGCGCAATTTGATCGGGCACCGTGCGAATATTATCCGAGACGGCCACGAATGCCCCCTGCTCCGATTCCAGGAGCTTTTCCAGATAGGATTTCCGGCGCGTCTCGCCGGGATGCAGCATGTTCCACCGCTGGCAACGGATGGCGTCCGTGCGCAGTAGTTTGTAACTCGTCGCGCTCCAGACGTCGGCGGACACATTGTAGCGGTCGGCCAGAATCTCCTGCGCCTTCAAGGCCGAATGGATGATCGGGCCGCTGCCAAAAATGTGTGCCTTGGGCTTTTTGCCATCGGGGCCGGGCTTGAACTTATACAATCCCTTCAAAATACCCTCGGCGCAGCCGGCGGGCATCGGCGGCATCGGATAATTTTCATTATAAAGCGCCAGATAATAAACAATATCCTCCCCTTCGGAAAACATGCGCCGCAACCCGTCGGCAATGATCACCGCCAGTTCGTAGCCAAACGCCGCGTCATACGGCAGGCACGTCGGAATGGTGCTGGCATGAAGGAGACTGTGACCGTCCTGGTGCTGGAGCCCTTCGCCGTTCAACGTGGTGCGGCCCGCGGTGGCGCCCAGCAAAAATCCCCGGGCGCGCATGTCGCCCGCCAGCCAGAACAAATCCCCGCAGCGCTGCGGGCCGAACATGGAATAATAAATGTAGAACGGTATCATGGGCGCCCCAAGCGTCGCATAGCTGGCGCCGGCAGCCACAAATGAAGCCATGGACCCGGATTCGGTGATGCCTTCTTCAAGAATCTGCCCGTCCTTTGCCTCGTGATAATACAGCAGCGAGGCTTTGTCCACCGGCTCATAAAGCTGCCCCTTGGAGGAATAAATGCCGATTTCCCGAAACAAGGCGTCCAAGCCGAACGTCCGGGCTTCGTCCGGAATAATCGGCACGACGTGCCGGCCAACCCCTTTGTGCCGCAGCAGCACGCTCATCAGCCTCACGAAGGCCATCGTCGTCGAAGCCTCCGTGACCGAGCCTTTGAAAAATTCCGCGAAATAATCCAGGTCGGGAGTCTCCAGGCGCGCATGGTTGACAATGCGGGCGGGCAAAAATCCCCCCAGCGCTCTGCGGCGTTCCAGCAGATATCTCATTTCGGCGCTGTCGTCCGGGGGCCGGTAAAACGGAGTTTCAGCGATCACTTCATCCGCGATGGGAATTTCAAAACGTCCGCGAAACTCACGAAGCTCCTTTTCGTTGAGCTTCTTTTGCTGGTGCGTGATGTTGCGGCCTTCCCCCGCCTCGCCAAGTCCGTAGCCTTTCACGGTTTTGGCCAGAATCACCGTCGGCTGCCCTTTATGTTCCACCGCCGCCCGATACGCCGCATACACTTTCCGCGTGTCATGGCCGCCCCGCAGCAACTTCCGGATTTGGTCATCCGTCAAATGATTCACCAGTTCAAGCAATTCCGGGTATTTGCCGAAAAAGTGGCGCCGCGTGTAGCTGCCCGGTTCCACCGAGTACTTTTGATAATCCCCGTCCACCGCCTCCTCCATCCGCTTGAGCAGCAGGCCGGATTTGTCCCGCGCCAGCAATTCGTCCCAGTCCGTCCCCCAGATGACCTTGATGACGTTCCAGCCCGCGCCGCGAAAAAGCCCTTCAAGCTCCTGAATGATTTTCCCATTGCCCCGCACCGGGCCATCCAACCGCTGTAAATTGCAGTTGATGACCCAGATCAAGTTGTCCAGGCTTTCCCGCGCGCCCAGCGTGATGGCGCCCAGCGTCTCCGGCTCGTCGCATTCGCCATCCCCCAGAAACGCCCAGATTTTTGGCTCCTCATCCCATTGGACAAGCTGCCGCGCCCGCAAATAGCGGTTGAACCGCCCTTGATACAGCGACAGGATGGGGCCTAGCCCCATCGAAACCGTCGGAAATTGCCAGAAATCAGGCATCAAGTAGGGGTGCGGATAAGACGACAATCCCCCGCCTTCGGCCAGTTCCTGCCGGAAATTTTGAAGATGCCGCTCCTCAAGCCGCCCTTCCAAAAACGCCCGCGCATACATGCCCGGCGACGCATGGCCTTGAAAATAAACGATGTCGCCCGGAAAATTCTCCGTCCGGCCCCGAAAAAAATGATTGAAGCCAACCTCGTACAGCGTGGCGGACGAAGCGTAGGTGGAAATGTGCCCGCCAACGTTGGTGGTGGAGTTGGCCTTCACCACCATCGCCATGGCATTCCACCGCATCAGGCTTTTGATCCGCCGCTCCGTTTTCCAATCGCCCGGATACTGCGGCTGCCGGTCGGGCGCAATGG
Source organism: Verrucomicrobiota bacterium (assembly GCA_028872915.1). GTDB lineage: Bacteria > Verrucomicrobiota > Verrucomicrobiia > Limisphaerales > UBA11358 > UBA11358. Next base: position 15,980 of record JAGWNY010000020.1, on the reverse strand, counting down.
TATTGACGTAGGGCGTGGCGACGCCCCAACACGCGCGCGGCGCCGCGCGCAATTGCCCCGCCAATTTTTCAAGCAATTCAGCCGCGTGCTCAGGCCCTTCGCTTTGAATCGCCCGATCAAACGCCGATTCCAGCGATTCGCCCGCGCCCACCCCCCCATTGCTCCTCGATGGGCCGTTCGACGCGTAAATCTCTTTTGTCTCCGCGCTCACTGTGCTCTAATTGGAACGATTGGACTTGAATGATGCAAAGCGCGCTTACTATAAGCCCAAATTTGGCATCAACGCCAGCAAATTCAGACCGGCCAGGCCCTTGCCCCGTTGTATCTTCGCCTCATTCCGATGATCGTCTATGATTTTTCCTTTTCCTCGCCCGGCGAAAATCTTGCCTGCGATGAGGCATTGCTGGATTGGCGCGAGGAAACCGCCGGTCCGGACATCCTCCGCTTCTGGCAATCGGCGAACCCGTTCATTGTGGTTGGATATGCCAACAGCATTTCCACCGAAGTAAACGTTGCCAATTGCCGGGCGCAAGCCATTCCCATTCTCCGCCGTTGTTCGGGCGGAGGAACGGTTTTACAAGGTCCCGGCTGCCTCAATTACGCGCTGGTCTTGAACATCGCCGCCCATCCCAACCTGGCGGGCATTTCCACCGCCAATCGCTTTATCATGCAACAAAACCGCGCGGCGATTCAAGCCGCTCTTCGAAATCTTTCATCCGAAATCGCGGTGCGCGGACACACCGATCTGGCAATTGGCGACAGAAAATTCTCCGGCAACTCCCAGCGCCGCCGGAAGCATTATCTGCTCTTTCACGGTACATTTCTCCTCCATTTCGATTTGAAAGCCGTCGCGGACCTCTTGCGCATGCCCTCCCGCCAACCGGATTACCGGAGCAGCCGAAGCCACGCGGATTTTCTCGCCAATTTGAACGCCGGCGCCGCGGAAATAAAGAACGCCCTGAAAAAAATCTGGGCTGCCGACCACCCCTTGGCCGATCCGCCTCTCGAAAAAATCGCCCGCCTGGCCGGGGAGAAATACGGGAGGCGGGAATGGAACTTTAAATTCCAATAATTCACCGATTCCGCCTCTGATTCCCTTTCGCCTCCCTGTGTTCAGCTTGACGCCGCCGCTTTCATGCGCCAATCTCGCCCTGCGTTTGCAATTTTTTTATGGCTCCAAAAACCATCGTCAAACCTCCGAATTCGCCCGCCGCCGTCGGCCCTTACAACCACGCCGTGCGCTTCGGCCATTTGCTCTTCTGCGCCGGCCAGATTCCCATTGATCCGGCCCGCGGCAACCTCGTTTCCGGCGACATCAAGGCGCAAACGGAACGCGCCCTGCAAAACCTCAAAGCCATCCTCGACGACCAACAATTGACCTTCGCAAACGTCCTCAAGTCCACCGTTTACTTGACCAACCTCGCCGACTTCGCCGGAATGAACGAGATATACTCCCGCTATTTCACCGAAAATTTCCCCGCCCGCTCCACCGTCCAGGTCGCCGCGCTGCCCAAGGGCGCAAACGTCGAAATTGAAGTGATCGCCCATTTTTGATGAATCTTCCGCTCGGCATCCAGTGGCTCATCGCCGCGCTGGCGGGCGGAACGATTGGATTTATTATCGGATGGATCAAGGGCCGCTCCCGGCCCTCCCCAGGTGACGCCCGCCTCGAAATCGAGTTGCGCCGCCAGATCGAAGAATCTCGGTCGGAAACCGCAAATCTGCGCGCGCGGATCTCCGAGGCCGGCAATGCCCGCGCCGCCGCCGAAGCCAGCCAGGCGGCCGCCCAAAATCTCGTCGCCGAACAAAAGCTGTCGCACGAAAAGGCTGTCGCCGATTTGCGCGAGGCGTTCAAGGCATTGAGCGCCGATGCCCTCCGCCAATCCGCCCCGGAATTTTTGCGCCTGGCCGAACAAAGTTTTGGAAAATTCCAGGAATCCGCCAAAGGCGACCTCGCCCAACGGCAGGAGGCCATTAAAACGCTCGTCGAACCTCTCAAACAACAGCTTGAAAGCTATAAAACCGGCTTGCAACAAAGCGTCGCCGCCCAATCCCAGGCCCTCGGCGAAGTCAAAAAACAATTGGAAATGCTCTCGCAATCCAGCCAGGCGCTGGCCTCCGAAACCGAGAAATTTCGCTCTGTCCTCAAGTCGAACCAGGCCCGCGGCAAATGGGGCGAGGAAACCCTCCGCCGCGTTGTGGAAGCCGCCGGCATGAGCGCCCATTGCGATTTCATCGAGCAGGATGCCTCCGGCGAGAACCGCCCTGATCTCATCGTGCGCCTGCCGGGCGAGCGGGTCATCATTGTGGACGCCAAGGCGCCCGATTTTGATTTCCTCAACGCCTTGGAAACCGCGGACGCCGACCGCCGCCGCGAAGCGCTGCAAACCCACGCGCGCAAGCTCAAGGACACCATTCGCGCCCTGGCTGAACGCGATTATCCCCGCCAGTATCCAAATGCGCTCGATTACGCCGTGCTTTTCGTGCCGGCCGAATCCCTCTTCAGCGCCGCGCTGGAAGGCGACCGGGACTTGATCGTCTGGGCGGCGGAACGGCAAATTCTTCTCGCCACGCCCGCTTCCCTGATCGCCCTCCTCCGTTCGGTGGCCGTGAGCTGGCAGCAGCATAAACAAACCGAAAACGCGCAAAAAATTGCCGCCGCCGCGCGGGAACTTTTTTCACGCGTTTGCGTTTTCACTGAACATTTTGGAAAAATCGGCGAGGGCCTGGCCAGGGCAAACGACGCCTTCAACAAGGCGACCGGGAGCTATGAATCCCGCGTCCGCCCGGCGGGTGAAAAGCTCACCCAACTGGGCGGCACCGCCCAGGAAAAGGAACTCGCCGACGTTCAGCCCGTCGAGACGGCGCCGCGCCTGCCCTCATCTACTTTGAAAGACTTAGTTTAAAAAATAATGTGGCCGTTCGGAGCGGGGATTTTTGGTGTTTTGGCAAGGCTTCGGCCAAGGGGCATGTTTGAAAACCCTGTGACTGAGCCGAAACGACGCCAAAACCCAAAAAGACCGCTTCCCATCCTTTTCTTCCCGAATGGCTGCAGTATTTTTTAAACCTAATTCATTTTCACGCGGCGGAAATTCCGCCTCAGAAGGCCACTTCAGTGGTTTCAATCGTTGCAACCCAACGGATGGTGTTGGTCGTGCTGCCTGTCACGCGCAGGTGCAAATAACCGCCGCTAACGGTGACCATGGGAAACGTGGAAATGGGGATTTGATTGAGATAAACTTCGGGTTTGTTATACCCGGCGCTGAAAGGATCAATCACCCAATCGTCCTCGGCGCCGCCCCCGGCGCCATTGGCCGTGCCGCGTAAAAAATAACCGAAGCTCGCGCCCGTGGAGCTTATCGCGGCAATGCTGATGCTGAAACTGCAGACCCGATTGGGCGGCAAGGCAATTTCCTGCGACGCGCCGTCCAAATATAAATTGGCGACGTAGTTGGAGGGCGACGTGACGTTGCGCAGCACATAGACGGAGTGCTGGGCGTCACCGGGATTGGCGAAGGAACCGGCTGCATAGGCGAGTTGTCCATAGTTGCCCGCCACGGCCGCCAAGCCGCCGGGAACTGTCGCAAAGTTGGTCAGCACGGTGTTCCCGCTGCCCCCGGAAACGGTTGCGCCGGCGGCATTGGTGATGGCATTGGACGCCCCACCGCCTATCACGTCGGCTTCAACGGCGTTGGTTCCGACGGAAGAAGCGTCAATCACATTGAATTCGCCGCCGCCGATGGTGGAGTCCCTGTCATTTGTATTGATCATATTGGATTCACCGCCGCCGATGGTTGAAGACATGCCGGAGGGTTCAATGAGATTGTCACCACCGCCGGCAATCGTGGCCTGATAATTTTGCGATTGAATTGTGTTGTTGTTGCCCCCGCCGATGCTGGAAGCCGAGTTGTAGGGGTAAATCACATTGTAGCTGCCACCCGCAATCGTTCCCGATCCGCCGGCCTGGATGGCGTTGGCCTGGCCTCCGCTGATCGTTGAGCCTGATCCGCCCGGGAAGATTGAGTTCTGCGCTCCGCCAGCGATCGTGGCGTGGGAGTTGCCGCTCTGAATAACGTTGAATTCGCCCCCGCCAATCGTTCCCTCGTCCACGTGGTCCTGGATCATGTTGGCATTGCCGCCAACAATGATGGAATCATCCGTGTTCGTCTGTATCACGTTGTTATGGCCGCCACCGATCATCGAATCACTGGCGCCGGCCTGGATGACGTTATTTGAGCCGCCGCCGATCATGGAAGAAGCGGCATCCGACTGGACAACGTTCGCGTAGCCACCGCCTATGGCGCAATAGAGGGCGTTCGTTTCCACCATGTTGGAAACACCCCCGGCAATGGTCGAGTTGGCCGCCTGGACATTATTCCTGAGACCCCCGCCAATGGCGGCGCTGAGAGCACCCAAACCAATCGTGTTCACGTAACCACCGGCAACAGTGGCATTGCTGGCGTTGTTCAGAATTGTGTTGCCGTAGCCGCCGCCTATGGCGCTTTCACTCGCATCCAGATAAATGGCATTGATGGTGCCGCCGCCAATCGTGCCCTCAACGGCATTGCTCTCAATAAAGTTTGCCTCGCCGCCGCCAATTGTCGCCGCTCTCGCGTAGGTCCGATTCACTACTCCGCCGCTGATGGTTTGCCAATACGTGCCGGGCGCCTCAAACACATGGTTGAACAGGCCGCCCGCCACGACGGACCAGCTTGAATCAATCACATTGGACTCGCCGCCGGCAATCACGTCATAGTCAATCACGCTGTTGAACGCCCCGCCGCCGATGGCGCCGTGGTCGCCCATTGCGCTGTTCCCTTCGCCTCCGGCCACCGTTGAATGATCGCCGCCGGCAATGTTTCCTTCGCCCCCTCCCACCGTCGAGTGATTTCCGGCGGCCGCATTGTCCGAGCCGCCCCCGACACCGGAATAGCCGGCCGATACCGTGTTTCCGTGGCCGCCGGAAACCACGCCATAGTCGCCGCTGACGGTGTTGGAGCCGCCGCCGGCAATGGCAGCGTACGCGCCGCTCACGCTATTGGACGCCCCGATGTCCAGGCTTTGGCCCTGAATGGTGGCGGTCCCCGAAACCGTATTGGCCACCCCGGCGGTGCCTGCGTTTTGGGAGTAAATGGATTGTGGCGATGCGGTCAAGAGCTGGCGAGGCGAAAGAGTGACAAAATTTTCCGCGCCGTTCGTGCGCACGCCAATTTCCAGCCAGCGCGCATTGCCATCAAAGACGTTCCCGAAGTCCAAAGGAACGGTGAACAACCCATTGGTGACCGTCACGGCGGAATTGGTCAACGCATTGCCGACAACGTTGCCCCCGCCTGCCGCGTCGTAGAGTGTAAAGGCCATGTCGTAAGCGCCGGCGGCCGGGCCGTTGGTCGTGATCAATCGTCCCTGGTAAGTGAAGACCGTCCCCTGGGCAAAGCCGCGATTGATGACGGGAATCGAATTGGCGAGGACAAGCACCGTAAACATTAGAATTCTGCTCTTCATATTTCACCTGTTCCGGGCCAATGACTTTGACGTCTGACGGAAGCAACCGCCAGAATTTCCGGCCCTGGCCCTTGGACCTGTAATTCTGGGGGTTGCGAGCCTTTATCAACAAAAGGCGCGCGGCTGTCAAGAAATAGCATCGGTCGGCAACCTCGGGCCAAGCCGCGCACCGCCTCCTCCCATTGCGCGGCACGGCGTGGAGCGAAATCGCGGGTTGCCCTTTGGCAATGGCCGGTCTCCTGATTTCAGGCGGCCTTTTTTACAGCACGTTGCAAACCCGTCTCGGCGGTGTGATGCCTGCCTGTCAAACCTGTCGCCGGGTCCTGCGAGCGGTGGGCGGAGGGAAAAACCCACTGCCACCCCCATTGCCGGTCGGCATTGGGCTATTTGCGGGCCAGTCCCGATGCCATGTGGACATGGCCAAAGCCATTGGCCAAATCCTGCTGATGCAAAGCCTGCACCTGTGACAACTGGTCCTTGAGCCTGGCTTTGCGGTTGGGCAACAATAGGTCGGGCGGGCTGCGTGCAGCCTTTGCCGGGACCGGTTCCGATGGCATAATCGGACAAATATTATGATGGACAAAGAATTAAGTCCAGCCTACGTTTTTGCCATGAATAATGATAGGCTGCAAAATGCGCCGCACATTATTTGTTAGGCCACATTACACGCCATGAAATTACTCACTCTATTTTTCGTCGGAGCAGCTTTGATTCTCTGCGGCTGCGCCATGCCATCAGCTACCGTCACTGGTTCAGCAGCCTCCGGTCGTTTGTTGCGCGACACGACGCACATGGTTCTGATGGTTGATTCAGCTAGACCCCCGGACTGCAAAGAGCGTCGGATTATTACTGTTGAGCCATTGGTTTCCGATAAGCCAGGAGTCATCATGGAGCGTTGGCGGGTTGAGCGGTGCGGACAGACCAAGTATTATCGTATTACTTACACACCCACGCCTTCGATTGGCGGCACAGATTTTTCTGTTCAGGAGGAGAAGTGACGATGATGTGGCCTAACACCGCGCTGGAGCCAATGGCGAGTGCCCCTGTCAGTTTCAACGCTGATTGGTTATTTGGTTGTTTCATTTCCCGTCGGAAGCTGGCCGCCACTCGCTGTGGCTCAGCTTTGGATCGTTAGGCCGCGAGAACGTATGACACTTTTATGGATTCTCATGTCAGTCGGAGCGCTCATTGTCGGTTTATTGGTAGCTTGGCGAGTCATTTGTTGTTGGCGCGGCCACGTAGCGGCGATTTATGGATTCCTAGCTTTGATGGTTGTCAGTCTTGGCATTTCTATTTTCACCGTGTTTCGATTGGTAAACGGTTCAGTTCGCTTTGGATGCCTTCTGAGCCTTTTCGCGCTCTATTTACCTATATTATTTGGGAGCTCATGGGCGATTAGAAAGGAGCGACAGTGACAACGCAGCCTAACACTGCGCTGGAGCCAACGCCGACTGCGCCTTCCGCCTTCGCTGCGCTGCGGCGCGACAAGTGAGTTTATGGACGGTTTGAGTTATACAACGATTATCGAGCTTACGGAACCGCTCGCCCGCCCGTCCCGCCGTAGCCTCCGGGCGAAGGGGGATCGGCGGGCTTCAGCTTTGGATCGTTAGGCTGCATCGAGCACATTTATGAAAACACTCGTCCTTGTTTTAGTTGCCGTCGCGCTACTTGTTGGCGCGAGTTTATTGTTTTGGCCACGCTCTCATGGCGCGAAGATTGTTCTGTCACCACCACCAGGAAGCAAGCCCACGAAATATTCCGACGGAAGCAGCGACTGGTATCTCGGGTCTGTTACTACAAACGGCACGAATGTTGTGTTGAGCAAGAGCGCAATCAAGGTGGTGCAGACTACAAACAGCACACCGAGGTGATGCCGCCTAACACCGCGCTGCAGCCAACGCCGACTGCGCCTTCCGCCTTCGCTGCGCTGCGGCGCGACAAGTGAGTTTATGGACGGTTTAAGTTATACAACGATTATCGAGTTTGCGGAGCCACTCGCCCGCCCGTCCCGCCGTAGCCTCCGGGCGAAGGGGGATCGGCGGGCTTCAGCTTTGGATCGTTAGGCAGATATACCTACAGAAATGATATTGATGATTATCTGTATCATGGGTTTTGCCGTTGCGCAGTCGGCGGCGCTACTCATCCTCGGAATATTCGCGCCCCGATATATCCGATTGCACGGTGGCGGGATTAGACGTTCATCGAAGAGTTTCATCTTTTTGAGCGGGCTCTACATAGACGATTATAACGAATGCCGACAAATCGCAAAAGAGACGCTTCACAAGCCAGGATGGTTGTGCTGGGTTGAGTGGCTGGAGTGCATAGCGATAGGTTTCTTCGTTGCTATGCCGATATGGATTACCATATCATCTCTCTGAGGATATTATGACACTGGCTAAGACCGCGCTGGAGCCAACGCCGACTGCGCCTTCCACCTTCGCTGCGCTGCGGCGCGACAAGTGAATTTATGGACGGTTTAAGTTATACAACGATTAACGAGCCAGCGGAGCCGCTCGCCCGCCCGTCCCGCCGTAGCCTCCGGGCGAAGGGGGATCGGCGGGCTTCAGCTTTGGATCGTTAGGCCGACTACGCGCATGAGATATTTCACCAGCATTTTACTTTTGAGCTTCGGCGTGCTTTTGAGCGGCTACGCGAAGCCGGACGTGAAGTATTCTTGTTGGGTTTGGTTCTCTATTTTGGCATTTGAATGAGAAGGCATTTCTCAGTGATGATAGAGATGCCGCCTAACACAGCGCTGCAGCCCACGCCGACTGCGCCTTCCGCCTTCGCTGCGCTGCGGCGCGACAAGTGAGTTTATGGACGGTTTAAGTTATACAACGATTATCGAGCTTACGGAACCGCTCGCCCGCCCGTTCCGCCGTAGCCTCCGGGCGAAGGGGGATCGGCGGGCTTCAGCTTTTGGCCTGTTGGGCGTATGCACATGGCATCAAAATATGGGCGGGGATTGCCGGCCCTTCAGCTCCCGTTTCCCGCCGCAACCCCCATCAAGGAATCCCTGCCGGCAACACCAACCAATTTCCGCTCAATTTCTGCTGTTTCGCTGGCCGTTCCGGCGCTCCACGCTTTTGGGATGATCATCCAGATTGCGCGAGAGATAGACGTGCCGCGTTTCCCCGCCAAAACCGGTCTTGCGAAAAAAGGCAAGCGCTTCGGCGTTGTCCTCATCGGTATCCACGAGCATGATGCGCGCGTTGTTGTCAATGAAACGCTGCGTCAATTGATTGAGAAAGCGCCGCGCGATTCCGCGACGCGTATAACGCGGCGCCACGCCCATCCATTCCAGCCAGCCATAGCGCCAGGCGCTCCGCGGCTTTTCCATCATGCAACCCAGCGCAAATCCCACTATCCGTCCATCGTCTTCCGCCACAAGACAGGTTTCCTCGTCTGACCGAAACAGTTCCAAAATTTCATGCTCGTCCCAGCAGCGGTACAATGTGGGCAGTTTTTCCGCTTTAAAAAGCCTTTGACCAAGCTTGAAAACGCCAGGCAAATCGTTCAATTCCATTCGCCGAATCTCAATGTTCCCATTCGGGGCGTTGTCCGTCCCGCGTCTTTGTTTCATACAAATGACATATTACCGGCGGGGAACGATGGGGCGATAGAGAAAAACGGCGTTGTCAGGTTAAGTGCTTGATAATGAGTAAAATATAGTGATAAAGACCGTTAAATGGTCAACATTAGAATGGTTGTTTTGCCCGGCGCGGCATATCCACCGGCGCCTCTGCCGGCGCGCAACTTGCCCGGCGCGTCTTCCAAAAACGCATGTCAACTCCTCCCCACTGTTTTTCGTGCTTTCCTTACCCAATCAGCGCTCTCGCCCGCGCCAGCGCCTCGTCCAATTTTGCCGCGTTCCGGCCGCCACCGCGCGCGTTGTCCGCTTTCCCGCCGCCTTTGCCGCCGACAATCGGCGCAATTTGTTGGATGAGTTTGCCCGCCTGGATTCTTGCCGTGACTTCAGGCGAAGCGGACGCCACAAGCGCGACCGCTCCCTCCGCCGCCCCCCCCAACACAATCACCCCTTTGAACCGCCCTTTCAAGGAATCCACCACAGCCTGAAGAAAATCCGCGTCCACGGCGCCGACGTTATGAATGATCGTCGCAATGCCGTTCACCGTGTTCACGCGCTCCAGCAATTCGCTGGCCGCATTGGAAGCTTCGCGCTGCTGCGCGCCTTTGATTTGTTTTTCCAGCGCTTTTTGATGCTCCAATAGCAAGCCGACTTTCTTCTCCACTTCATGCACGGGCGAATTCAGCGTCCCCGCCAGCCTTTGAATCATTCGCACGTCGTCGGCGGCCCGGCGCCATGCTTCAAGCCCCGCAACCGCCTCAATGCGCCGCACCCCGGCCGCAATCGCGCTTTCCCCCGCAATTCGAAACAGGCCGATCTCACCCGTCGCCCGCGTATGTGTGCCCCCGCAAAGTTCCATGGAATACCCGTTCAGCCGCCGCCCCTCTCCCCCAATCTCCACCACGCGGACAACCTCGCCATATTTCTCCCCGAAAAACTGCATCACATCCTTGCGGCCTTTGACTTCGTCATAACGCATCTCCGTCCACGAAACGCCGGCATTTTCCAGAATCCGCTCATTCACCAGTTTTTCAACGTCGGCAAGCTCCTCCCGCGTGAGAGGCGCGCCGTTGAAGTCAAACGTCAACTTCTCCGGCCCAACGTACGAGCCTTTTTGCGTCGCGTCCCGCCCGACCACTTCATGCAATGCCCAATGCAGCAGGTGCGTGACGGTGTGATGTCGCTGGATCGCGTTCCGGCGGTCCTTGTCAACCGCCAGCGTCACTCTTGCACCGGCGGCGGGGGCGCCGGGAGAATTGTCCGTTCCCTTGGCGCTGATGAAATGGAGCCAGGTGTTGCCGGATTTTTGCGTGTTGAGCACGCGCCAATGATGCGAACCGTCCTTTAACTCGCCCGTGTCGCCCACCTGTCCGCCCATCTCGGCATACATCGGCGAGACATCAAGGACAACCGCCGTTTTATCCTTGATGTTTGCCGCCTCCAGCACCGTTGCCGCCGTCTCCAGTTCGTCGTAGCCGACAAACCGCGTCGGAGCGCGGCTCGCGATTTGCGAAACTTCAATGATCGTCTTCTTCTGCGCCGCGCGGCCGCGCGTGCGCTGTTCTTCCATCAATCTTTCGAACCCTTCCTTGTCCACCGTCAATCCGCGCTCCCGCGCCATCAATTCGGTCAAATCCAGCGGAAAACCGTAGGTGTCGTAAAGCTTGAATGCGAAATCCCCGGGGATTTCCTTTTTGTTCCGGGTCGCGCGGGCCTCTTCATTAAACAATTCTATCCCATTGTCCAGCGTCTTGTTAAACGCCTCTTCTTCGGCGCGGATGACCCTCTGAACCTCCTTCTTCCGGGTGCGGATTTCGGGAAAGACATCGCCCATCGTTTGCGCCGGCACGTCAACAAGCTTGTAAAAAAACGGCTCATGCAATCCCAGGCTCCGCCCGTAACGCACCGCCCGCCGCAATATCCGGCGCAATACGTATCCCCTGCCCTCGTTCGAGGGCTGGATGCCGTCCGCGATGGCAAAGCTGAGCGTGCGGATATGGTCCGCAATGACGCGAAAGGCAATATCGCAGGCGATTTGCCGCTGATCAGTTCCACGTTCAATTGATCCGGAAGGCGGTGGTAGCGTGCCGCCATACTTTTTGCCGCTGATTTCCTCCAATGCATGAAAGATGGGACGGAAAATATCCGTCTCATAGTTGGAAATTTTTGCATGGGCAAAATCCGTGAGCCCCTTCGTGCATTGCATGATCGCCGTGACGCGCTCAAACCCCATGCCCGTGTCCACGTGACGCGCCGGCAGGTCCGTAAACCCTCCGTCCGCGTTGGCATTGAATTGGATGAAAACCAGGTTCCAAATTTCCATGCACTCCGCCCTGCCTTTGTTCACCAGCGCGCCCTCTGAATCGCCTTTCGGCGTCAAATCCACGTGCAATTCCGAGCATGGCCCGCACGGCCCCGTCTCGCCCATCATCCAAAAATTGTCCTTCTTCCCACCGCGCACGATGTGGATTTTCGGGTCCACGCCGGCCCCCTTGAATAGCCGCGCCCAATGATCATGCGCCTCCTGGTCAAAATCGCCCGGATCATTCTGCTCCTTGTCCGGCGAATATACAGTGGCGTAAAGGCGCGCCGGCGAAAATTTCCACGTTTTAACCGCCAATTCCCAGGCCCACTCGATGGCTTCCTTTTTAAAATAATCCCCAAAACTCCAATTGCCCAGCATCTCGAAAAACGTGTGGTGATACGTGTCAAAGCCCACGTCCTCCAGATCATTGTGTTTGCCGCCGGCGCGAATGCACTTTTGAGTGTCCGCCGCCCGCGTGTCCGCTCCCGCAACCGCCCCCGCCCATTGGCGAACATCCGCCTTTTTCTGCCCAAGAAATATCGGAACAAACTGGTTCATCCCGGCGTTGGTGAACAATAAATTCGGCGAGTCCGGCAGCAGCGCCGATGACGGCACGATGGTATGCTGCCTGGACTTGAAAAAGTCGAGAAACGACTGGCGGATTTCGGCGGATGTCATCACAAGTCTGAAAATTTAACCGGGCAAACTGCCTCAAATCGCCGGGAACGCGTCGTTCCGCCGGCACGAACAGGCTAGCGCGGCGCGGGCCTGCAAGCCAGTGGAAGTTTCCAGGGCGCCTCCGCGCTCACGTTTTCATCCAAGCCTCCAATTCCGCCCGCACCTGTTCGAGGGGCAGGCCAATCACGTTGCTGTAGGAGCCGAAAATTTCCGAAACGATCAGTTCGCCGTGCTGCTGAACCGCGTAAGCGCCCGCCTTGTCCAACGGGCTGATCTTTTCAAGATAATTGCGGACCTGCTGCTCCCCAAGGGCAAGAAATGTGACATCGGTGCCGACCGCGAAGAGTCGTTCGCTGTGCCGTCGCAAATGGATCAGGCTGACACCGGTTACCACCTGATGCGTCCGGCCCTGGAGTTCCAGAAGCATCCGTGTGGCATCATCGAGATCCGCCGGCTTGCCAAAAACCTTGCCCTCAAGAAACACCAGCGTATCCGCGCCCAGCACCAGGGCGTCCGGATTCTTCTTCGCCACCGAACGCGCCTTGTGGTGGGCATTGAGCTGGCAAAGTTCCCTCGGCGAAAGCTGCTCATCAATGATTTCCTTCGGACCCGTCGAGATTACCTGAAAATCCACGTCCAGTTGGCGCAGCAAGGCCGCCCGCCGGGGCGATGCGGACGCCAGGATAAGCGGCGGCACTTTCATGATGCCCAATGTATGCGGAAATTAGAAAAAGTCGAGGACTTGAATCTTGCCACCGCCCGGCCCAATCCCGAAACTTCCCTCATGCGCCGAATCGTCAACATCGCGCTGATCGGCTTCATGGGCGCGGGCAAAACGTCCGTGGCCAAACTCGTCGCCGGCCAGCTCCATTTCGACTGCCTCGACACCGACGACTGCATCCAGGCCGCCACCGGCAAAACCGTCGCCGAAATTTTTGAATCCGACGGCGAAGCCGCCTTCCGGGCGCTCGAGGAAAAAACCGTCCGCGAGCTTGAAGGCCGCACCCGCACCGTCATTTCAGCCGGCGGCGGCCTGCCGGTCAACCCGAAAAACCTGGCCAGCCTCAAAACCCACGCGCTGGTCGTTTGTCTTTGGGCGTCGCCGGAAAAAATCTGGGAACGCGTGAAAAACCAGGCCCATCGTCCGTTGCTCAATCATGAAGACCCCCAAGAGAAAATCCGTGAGCTGCTTGCCGCCCGCCGCCCCTTCTATACGCAGGCCGACATTTTGCTCAACACCGAGGCCCGTCCGCTTCGGGCCGTGGCGGACCAGGTCGTGCATCAATTCCTCCTTCAAACAGCCGGAAAATGAAGCAGACCATCCGCGAGCGCGCCCTCGCAAGTGGCTTTGACGATTGCCGCTTTACCTCGGCCCACCCCCCTCAAACAGCCGGCCAATTCCAGGATTGGCTCGGCGGAAAGAGGCATGGCGAAATGGAATGGCTGCAACGGTCCGCCCAAAAGCGCCTTCGCCCGGAAAACGTGCTTTCGCAAGCCGCCACCGTCATTGTCCTGGCCGCAAGCTACGCCGCCCGCGAGACCGCCAGCCGTCCCGCGGAACGGCCCGCGGGCGTCGTGGCGCGCTATGCGCGCTTCAACGATTATCATCATGTATTGGCAGGCCGCCTCAAATCGCTTGCCGATGATGTCAATTCCCTTGGCGGTCCCGGAACCCGTTCATTGTGGTATGTGGACACCGGCCCGCTCCTTGAGCGCGACCTGGCCCAGCGGGCGGGCCTGGGTTTCATTGGCAAGCACACCAATCTCATCAGCCGAAAGTCCGGCAATTGGATATTCCTCGCTGAAATCATCACCACGCTGCGCCTGGAACCCGACCCCCCCGAAACCAACCATTGCGGCAAATGCGCCCGCTGCATCGCCGCCTGTCCCACCAACGCCATTACCGCCCCGTTCCAATTGGATGCCCGCCGTTGCATCTCCTACCTGACCATTGAACTCAAGGGCGCCATTCCGGTCGAGTTGCGCGCGGCAATCGGCGACCGCGTTTACGGCTGCGACGATTGCCTCGCTGTCTGTCCCTGGAACCGCTTCGCCCATGAAGGAAGGTTGATGACCCGGCATCGCCGGCCTGAATTCAGCCAATTGGATTTGCTGGAACTTCTCGCCTTGGACGAGGCCGCATTCAAGGCGCGCTTTGCCGGCTCGCCGATTCTGCGGGCCAAACGGCGCGGTCTTTTAAGAAACGTCTGCGTGGCGCTGGGCAACGTCGGCAATGCCGAAGCCCTCCCGGCGTTGGAAAAGGCCGCTCGCGACGCCGATCCTCTCGTGGCCGGGCACGCCTTGTGGGCCATCGAACAAATCCAAACGCGCCCTCGCGGCCCGGACCTTTCCGCCAACCCTTCTTTCTGAAAAATCCTTGCTACATTGACGAAGCTTCGATCATTTTCGACAAACATTTCAGGCAGCCACGCCGTCCCGTGCGAGACGCTTTGTGACGCGCTTTTGGACGGACCGTCGTGTCAACCATTCCATTTCGCGCGAGCAAAATGAAAACCACATGCGTGACCTCCTTGGCATGAGATGGATTTCTGACCTGCCGCAACGCAGCGGAATAGACCAGATGAACATGCCGCTCATAGAGCACGTGAAAGCGGATTCATTGCCCTCGACATATTGTTTTAGGAACGTGATGTCATCGGTTTCTGGCATTTGCCTAATGATGTCCGCCCAACGAGAGTTGTGACAGATTTTTTGCGTTTCCTGTTGGCGCCATACCCTTGGTTGCTTTTGGTCTTTATACCTCAATCATCACGCTTCTTAGCCAGGTGCTCAACAATTCCAGTGATCTGAAACTCTCACGTCCGGTTCTCAGGGCAGGGGGTTGGCGGCAACGCCGCCTCCTTACCCGACCACTTTCGGTCAACGGCTTCCGAAGTCCTCCTCTACCAGCCATTTGCGAACGGGGGCGAGGGTCGGAATCGACCAATTTGCCCCGCTGTTGCGCCTCAAATATACCCGGTTTCATTGGCTACTCAACATAAATCGGCTTAACCCGGCTATACCCATTTTAACTCCTTTGGTGTCCGTTTTGGTGTCCGCAAGGTAGCTATGGGCAGCAACGGCAAACTGAAAATCAGAATTTTCATGCTGGCCGGCAAATAATGGGAGATCAATGAAGCCAGCGCCCGCTTGCTGCCTTGGTATTGGAAGGGTTGGGGAAGAGGCATTGGCTAAATACCTGCACCGGCTACAGGAAAACGACACTATATAGAAAATCACTCTTCTGGCTGTGGTTTCTGCTGAGTGCCTTTCGATACTTTATATGTTGCCTTAAAAAAACTTTCTCCATGAACAGTTGGAGCATACAAACCTCTACCAGCAATCCGAAAAAGACTTTTACCTTTACGTTGCGCAGCCTTAATTGTCATGGCTGGGTGGTTTGGAATCGTCACCCCTACTTCATTTGCCAAATCACTAATTTCATCCGTAGTAAAAGCCGCAGAGCCATATTGACTGAAATGATATGCGCACAATAGCAATACATTATCCGACGGTTTATCATGATTAAACTTCGAGAAAAAGCCTTCGCGGCCTTCGCTCCCAAGATTTTCTGTTGTAACAGCTTTGCTTTTTTCTTTGCCCGCCGCGACACCCGCCAAAACATAATCCTGTAACAATGAAAAGGCGGCCGGGCGAATTGTCGCGTCGAGTCTTTTGATGATTTTGTCTATTTCAAGCAGTTTCTCCGTTCTCTCTTTTAACGTGGTTTCATTCATGTTTTTTATCCTTTCATTTTTTTGGTTATTCACGGAGTTTAGTGGCTATTGTGGCAGCAGAAAGGGAAAGCTTTTAATATGAAATTAGGAGGTTGGGTTTGATTTCAAGCTGGAGAGGGCTGGTTAGATGGTGGTTTTACCGCTTCGCGCCGGATTTCGCTTCGCTCCG
>JAGWNY010000019.1 GCA_028872915.1 Verrucomicrobiota bacterium | reverse complement strand
AACCAAGGTCTTGAAAGAGCAGGGGCTCTTCGTTACAGTCTGTGGCACAAGAAGCGGTGAGTGGCGTTTTCATTTGGCTCAGTGATTTCAAGCCTTCTGACGCTCTCGCCGCTTCTTTGTTCAATCCTTCTATGAAATATCCGGGCTAATGGCTTGAATGTTGGGGCAGGGGATTGAATGATGGCGCACCGGTGAAGATTTTGCACAGGTATTTAACGGCGCGGGTGCTGGCGTCTTTGGCGCTGACGGTGGCGGTATTCACGTTTGTATTGTTGCTGGGCAACGCGCTTAAAGAGATTCTGGCATTGTTGATTGCCGGAGAGGTTGGCATTGGGATCGTGGCGCGCGCCGTTGGAATGCTCATTCCGTTTGTGCTGGTCTTTGCGCTGCCAATGGGTTTGCTGACGGCAACGCTTTTGGTATTCGGCCGGTTCAGCGCCGACCAGGAATTGACGGCGGCACGGGCCAGCGGCATCAGCCTAGTTTCCCTGGCGGCGCCAATCGTGGTTTTAAGCTTGTTGTGCTGCGGCTTGAGCGCATGGATCAATATGGAATGGGGCCCCGATTCGCGCGTGGCGTATAAGGAGTTGATCGGGCGGGCGCGGACGGACTTGTCACGGATTCAACTGCCGGCGGGGCGGCTGATTTACGATTTTCCAGGCTACGTTTTTCGGGTGGGCGGAAACCGCAACGGCGACCTCGAAAACGTGGTGGTGTATTGGCTGGCGCTCAAGACGTATATCCAGGCGCCGCGCGGACACATACAGATGGATGTGACGAATCATGAAATGACGGTGGAGTTGTTTGACGCGCAAAGTGTGACGCGAACGACGAACGGCGTGCCGTCGTTCAGCTCGTTTCCGACGCTATTGCTGCCGGTTCAATGGAAGGCGGCGCCGGCGAACGGCAGGCCCGCGGTCAACGACATGACTTTCGGCCAGTTGCAGCGGGAGCTGCGCCGGCGCGAGGCGCTGGCAGCCATGGCGCCGGCGGGAACAAATTTCGCCGCGTCCGCGAAGGCGGGGCGTGCGCTGGTGGAGGAGGCGCGGGTGGCGATGAATCGGGAGGGGGCTTTTTCATTTGCGTGTTTCGGGTTTGCGTTGATGGGCATTGCGCTGGGGGTGCGGATGCACCGGCGCGAAACGAACATTGGCGTGGCGGTTGCGCTGGGTCTGGTGCTGCTGTATTACGGCTTTTTCACGCTGGCAGGCTCGCTGGCCCCGCGGCCGGAATTTTATCCACATCTGATTGCCTGGGCGCCGGATTTTATCTTTCAGGCGACTGGGGCGGTGCTGCTGTGGCGGGCGAATCGGGGTTTATGATGGCACAAACTGCCAAACCCGCTCAACCAGGTTACAGCGGGATGGAAGGGGAATCGGAAACGGTGTTCCGGAGCGGGGGAAAAGGGATGGGTTGCCACACGCGCCTTCGTCAAGGCTACGGCGGGCAATCATGGACCGAGGGGACGGAATGCGCCGACGCGATAGAATTCATCCGTATTGGTGCGGCCAGCGAGGCTGACGGTGCTCACGTCCAAACCGTTGGTGCTGACGCTTGTCCATGACGCGGGACTGAGGGAAGGTGTGAATTGGACGTAATAAGCGCGGTTGGATTTGCTGGACCAATCGAGGGTGGTCTGATCGCCGGCGCGGGCGACAGAGGTGATGCGGAAAACGTCGTTGGAATTGTTGGGATCGGTTCCCGCGAGATAATCCTGGGTAATGGTCATGCCTTTGCCGGTTGGGTCGGCATTGGCGCTGATGTTGGTTGTGCCGAAATTCAGGAGGAGCCAGGCGATGGGCAGTCCGTTGGGAGCCAGGGTGCCTTGTTGAATACTATCGGTCTGAACGCGGGCAACGGCGTTGCTGAGCGAAATCCAGCCGCAATTGGCGCTCCACACGTAGCCGCTTAAATTGCCGGTGGCCAGGTCCACTTTTGGCGCACCGGTGCTCTCAAAGGCGATCCAGCCGACGTTTGCGCCCCAGGCATAGCCGCTGAGGTTGCCGTAGCCGTCCTGGTTGACGCCAAAATCCGAGCCGGAGGTGTTTTGATAGAAAATGCCGTTGGTCGGGCTGCCGCTGCCGAGGTTGATCCAGCCGGCGTTGGCGGCATAGATGTAGCCGCTGCAAACGTATTCGCCGATGACGGCGCCATCGGTGGTATTCCCCCGCCAATCCATCCAGCCGATATTGGCGCCGTAGGCGAAATGATTCGCGGCATCAATGGTGGTGGCGGCATGAAGCAAGGCGGAAGGCAAAAGGCTGAACGCTGAAGCCAGCGCCAGGGGAAGAAGTTTGCGAAGCAAGGCGGAAGACGGCGGCGGGGCCGTGATCTGCCGGGGGATGGAATGCCGTTTCATACAAATGATCCACGCGGTTTAGAAGGAGAAGTTCGCCCACGGATTGGAATTGGTGATGACGCCCGTTGTGATGATGAGCGGCCCGACAATCTGGGCGTTGGTGGACGTGACGATATCGTTCGTGCCGTCGCCGGCGACGGTGTTTTTAATGATGATGTTGTTGGTATAGCCATTGGGGTCCACCTGGATGCCGGCGTTGAGGTTGGCCGTGAGGTGATTGTTTTCGATGCGATTGTTGCTTCCGGCCACGTAAATGCCGGCGGAATTGGTGGAAGCCGAGGAATTGTTGTTCAAACAGTTATTGCCGGTAATCCGGCAGCCGGGTGATGCCACGTAGATGCCGCTGCCGAAGCTGTTTTCCACGTGGCAGCCGGACGCGGTGCTGGCGGACAAATAAATGCCGCTGGCGCCTGCGTTCTTGACCACGCAATCGCTGACTTCGGAATCAAAGGCATCCATGCCGTCGCCGGCGGGCGAATAAACAGAACAATCGCTGATTTTGGAAGCGCCGTCGTTTGCCGATGAGCCTGTTTCAATGCCAATGCCTTGCGAATTGATGACGGTGCAATCTTGAACGACCGATTTCTCGCAGTAAATGCTTGCGGAACCGCCGCTGCCGTCCACGGTGCAGTTGCGCGCCACGCCACCGAACATGTTAATGGCGTAGCCGGAGGTTTGGAAAATGGACAAATGATCCAGCACTGTATTTTCTCCATTATAGACGTTCACCCCCGAACCGCCCCAGGCGACAATGTAGCCGTTGCGGATGGTTATGTTGTCATAAACAGCAGAGACGTAGATGGCATTGCCGGAGCCGGCAACGCCGGTCAGGGTGAACCCATTGAGGTCAAGCGCGACATCGCCGGTATTGATGGTGATGCCGTCATTACTGGTGATACCGGTCAAATTCGTGGTCACGTAATACGAACCGGGCGTGTTGATGGCGTAGGGGAGGGACGAGATAGGCGTGCGCGGCTCGATTTGGTCAAGGGATTTCATCGTGGGCGAAATGGCGCCGGATGGGGGTGTCAATGAGCCTTGGGCGCGGGCGGACAGCGGCAGGAACGCGGCGGCAGCCAATGACAGTATGCAGGAGAATTGCGCGGCGCGGCGAAGAAAGTGGAGCGACATGGGTTTCATGGAGCAAGCGGTTGGTTTCGTGTTAAATCAGTCGGCGGTCGGATGATGGTAACATGCAGGTGACCGTTGGTCATAACCACTATCAAAACCACCCACTGAGTGCAAGGAAATTTGGGCAAAAATTTTGGTTTGCCAGGGGATGGTTCCCGCCGCGGGCGAAACCCGGCCCGGCTGGACGGGTTGAAGGATGGCCGAATGCATTCAAGGGCCAATCCAATTCCGGGCCATTTTTTCGAGGGCGGCAATCCAGCCGGGATGTTCATTGAGGCATGGAATCTGGCGGAATTGGAGGCCGCCGGCGGCCAAAAACGTCTCGCGTCCTCGAATGGATATTTCTTCAAGCGTTTCCAGGCAATCCGAGACAAAGGCCGGACAAATGACGAGCAAATTTTTGATGTTTCGCGCCGGCAGTCCGGCCAGCACGAAATCCGTGTAGGGTTTGAGCCAGGGATCGCTCCCAAGCCGTGACTGGAAGGAAACCGACCATTTGCCGGCCGGTATCTTTGCGGTCCGGGCCAGTTCTTCAGCGGTGCGAAAGCATTGATGGCGATAGCAAAAAGGGTGGGCGGTGCTTTCGGTATGGCAGCAATCCGTCGCGGTGAGGCAGTGCCGGCCGGTGGGATCGGATGTTTTGAGGTGGCGCTCGGGTATGCCGTGAAAACTGAACAGGAAATGATCGCAGCCGGAGGCGAGAAAATCGGACGCGCTTTCGGCCAAGGCGGCGATGTAATCGGGATGATCGTAATAAGGCGGTTGAACGGTGATTAACATTTGCGGCGCGACCCTGGCCGCCGCCGATTTGACCCGCTCGACGGCGGTCTCGTAGCTCGACATGGCGTAATGCGGAAACATGGGGATCAAAAGGAGATCGTCCACGCCGCCGTCGCGCAGGCGTTGCAAGGCGGCGGGGATGGATGGTTTTTGGTAGCGCATGGCGAGTTCAACGGGCAGGCCAAGACGTTCCCGGAACCTGGTTTGGACGCGGCGGCTGGTTGCCACGAGCGGCGAGCCTTCCGGCGTCCAGATTTTTTTGTAGGCGTGGGCGGATTCGGCGGGGCGCCGGATGAGGATCATTCCCACAATCAATCGCCGCAGAAGCCAGGGCACATCCATGACGCGGCCATCCATAAGAAATTCGTTCAAATAGCGCCGGACGTCTGAAACAGACGTGGAATCGGGCGAACCGAGATTGACCAGCAGGATGCCCTTGCTCATGGAGACAGTTAAGCAGAACAGGGCAGGGGGAAAAGGGGATTCTTGAATTGTCCGATCATCCAATGATCAAATTCCGGCGCTGGAAGGGGAGCATGGCAAAATGACTGGCGGACGACGCGCCAATGGCTATTGTTTGGCCAATCGAATGAGTGTCTCTCTGACGGGCAGAACGGCCATTGTAACCGGCGCGAGCCGTGGGATCGGCCTGGCTATAGCGAGGGCGCTGGAGCGCGAAAAGATGAAGCTGGCGCTCATTTCCCGAAGCAAGCCCCCGCGTTCGGTCGCTGGAAAATTTATCGCGTGCGATTTTTCAGATTCGGCAGCGATTCCCGGCGCCGTTTCCCTGGCGCTGGAGCATTTGGGGAGGCTGGACTGCGTGGTGAATAATGCCGGCGTCTTTCTCGAAAAGAACGCGGAGGAAATTTCGCTGGCGGATTGGGAGCGGGTGCTGCGCGTCAATTTAACGGCCCCGTTTTTGATATGCCGCCAGACGCTTCCGGAATTGGCGCGGCGCCGCGGACGGATCGTGAACGTGATCAGCAGCTCGGCCCTGCAAGGATATCGCGGGCAGGCGGCGTATTCGGCGAGCAAGCATGGATTTCTGGGCTTCGCGCGCTGCCTGGCAATCGAAGGGCGGTCCTTGGGGGTGCATATTCACAGCCTGTGCCCCGGCGGAGTGGAAACCGATTTGATCAAGGGGACCGATTTGGGCCGGCGGTTGCAAGGCCAACCCATGATACGGGCGCAAGATCTTGCGGAGATTGTGGTCTTTCTCTTGAAACAGCCGCCGAACGTGGACGTGCCGGAAATGGCCATCCGGCGGTTTGGCTGATGGCCGGGCGGCCATGCCTTTTGGCGCAAGGAATTGTATTTGAGGTTGCGATGAACGGGAAGGGGTTTAAGATGTTCATGTTTGAAATGAAATTCTTCCCGGCCATTTTCGCGCTGGCATTGCTTGGGGTGTTTGGCGCCCCGGGGCAAGTGGTGCGGGTACAGGTCTCGCTGTCGCAAAAGGAATTTCTTCCCGGCGAATCGCTGCCGGCGACGGTGCGCGTTTTCAATGATTCAGGCCAGACGCTCCACCTGGGCGCGGATCGGGATTGGCTGACGTTTGGGGTGACGTCCGCGGACGGACAATATGCGCCTCCCCAAAAGTCCCAGCCGCCGGTGGTGGGGCCTTTCGATCTGGGGAGCATGGAAGTTGCGATTAAGCGCGTGAATTTGGCCCCGTATTTCGCGCTCAACAAGCTCGGCTCCTATCAGGTGGTTGCCATGGTGCATATTGCCGCGTGGGGCAAGGACGTGAGCAGCGCGCCGGCGCCATTCGACATCATTGACGGCGCGGAATTGTGGCAGCGTGATTTTGGGGTGCCGCTGCCGGCCGGCGTGACCAATCGGGCGCCTGAGGTGAGGAAATATATTTTGGAAGAGGCGAATTATTTGCAACGGCAGTTGCGCCTCTATGTGCTGGTCAGCAATCAGTCCCGGTCGCGCATCTTCAAGGCGGAGGCGATCGGGCCGATGGTTTCCTTCAGCACGCCGCAGGCGGAACTGGACGAGCGGAGCGATCTCCACGTGCTCTATCAAAGCGGCGCGCGGTCCTTTATTTATGCCGTCATTGCGCCGGATGGTTCAATCCTGAGCGAGAGCGTTTACGATTTGTGGAAGGACAGGCCGCGGCTTGAAATGCTGGGGAATGGCAGCATCGCGGTGGTGGGCGGCGTTCCGCGGGTTGCGCCACACGCGTTGCCGGTGATTGATTCGCCGAACCAGGTGCCCGTGAATCCTTGAGAGCGTGTCTGAAAAATATTCCTGGCGGTCTTGCGGCGGGGCTGGCTGGCTGGCTTTGTTGCTCCTCGGTCACAGATTTCTCCCGAATATGCTCCCTTGTCGCGCCTCGCCGGCCAGCCAGCCGCGCTCGCAATCCCATTGCCGGCCTATTTTTCAGACGCGCTCTGAGGCTGAATTTCAGACTTCAGAATGATTTCGCCGCGGCGATGCGGAGGGCGGGGATGGGAACCCGTTTGATCCGCGGCGCAAAAATTTCACCGCTTTTTGGCGCAATTTCCATTGACCGGCGGCGAAAATTTCGATAATGAACACTGGCTGCCATGAGACCCGGTCACGAATGCCGGGGATTTTTTATTGACAGCAATCACGTGAGCAGCTTTTGATGTTAAACCTCAAAACATTTCTGGCGATTGACTTCGGAGCCGGCAGCCTTAAACTGGCGGAGTTTCAAATCACCGACGCGGGTGGTTTGGGGCTGAAGCGTTTTGTGCTCAAGCCCCTGGGTTTGGAGGGCGCGCAGGAAACGACGCGGGAAAAGGCCATTTTCAAGGCGCTCCAGGAAGCGCTGGCCGAACACGGTTTCAAATCCAGGAACGCCAACGTGTGCGCTCCGGGATTCCACGTCTTTTCAAAATTCGTGAAATTGCCGCCGGTGGACGCGGGAAAGGTCACGCAGATCATCCAATACGAGGCGCAGCAAAACGTTCCCTTTCCGCTGGCCGAAGTGGTGTGGGATTACCAGATACTTGGCTCGGCGACGGGCGGCGAACTGGAGGTGTTGCTGGTGGCGGTGAAATCGGAAATTGTGGAAGGGCTTTTCCGGGTGGCGCAGGAAGCCAGGCTGCGTTTGAATTTGTGCGACGCCTCGCCGGCGGCGCTGTGCAACGCCTTTCGCTACAATTACAGCGACTTGGAGGATTGCACGCTGTTGCTGGACATCGGGGCCAAGACAAGCACGCTGCTTTTCTTTGAAAAAGGGAAGGTCTTCTCACGGAGCATCAACCTGGGCGCCAACGCCATTACGCAGGATTTCGCGCACGAAGCCAAACTGAAATTTGACGACGCCGAGCAGATCAAAATCGCGGAAGGATTCGTGAGTTTGGGCGGCGCTTACGAAGAGCCGGAAAATCCCAACCAGGCGGCCATTTCCAAAATTGCGCGCCAATTCATGACGAAGCTGCACATCCAGGTGAACCAAACCTTGCAGTTTTATCGCGGGCAGCAAGGCGGGTCCGCTCCCGCGCGCCTGTTTCTTTCAGGCGGCGCCAGCATCATGCCTTATACCGCGCAGTTTTTTGCGGAGAAACTCAGCGTTCCGGTGGAATATTTCAATCCGTTCCGCAACATCCAGATTGATCCATCCATCGCCCTCGAGGAATTGGCGAAGGTCGCCCATTCGCTGGGAGAAGTCGTCGGGCTGGGACTGCGGAACCTGGCGAACTGCCCGGTGGAGATGAATTTAATGCCCGAAAGCACGCTGCGATGGCGGGCGTTCAATGAGAAAAAACCGTATTTTCTGGCCGCGATTTTTTTGCTGGCATTGGTGGGCGCCGCGGTGGGCTTCATGTTCCAGAAACTGGCAAGCGAAAAGCAGGATGAAATCACGCGTCTGCAACCCGAAGTCGCGCAGGTCGAAAGCCGGTTGACGCGGTTTGAGGGGGCATGGTCCCGGTTGCAGGCCACGGAACAGAAAGCGGGCGAGATCACAACGTGGATGTCGGAGCGATACTATTGGGGAGACCTCTTTTCGCAATTGCGCGGCGCTCTGATCCGCGCGGAGAATGACATTGAGAAGAAATTTTCGACCCGTCGGCCAGGCATCCAGGCCGGCATCTGGGTTGAGCAATTGATACCGGCGGGGGCCGTTCCCGCCGGAAATGGTCCGGTGCCCGCCGCGGCGCCCGCCACCGGCCAGACAAATTCCCTCACGCTGGTCTGCCGGGCCGTTGATTTGTCGTCAGTGGATCCGGGGGCAAACAATGAAGTGGTTTACCAGTTGGACAAGGAACTCAAAGCGACGCCCGCCTTTGACCCGCAATCGGTGCAACCGTCGGCGCAAATCTCCGCCGTGGACGCCAACGGCACGTTTACGTTTACGGTTACCGCGGCCCCCAAAAAAGCACTGACGTTCTGACATGAGCTGGCTCAAGCGCAACCTTTTTTTTGCCATCGGCCTGGCCGCCGCCCTGGCCGCGCTGGCGGCGACGGCCGTTTACGTTTTCAACGGCTGGCACTCGAATGCGACGGCGCGGGCGCAACTCAATGAAATTTACGGCAAACTCCAGACCGCCGCTTTGCACCGGCCTTCCGCCGGAAATTCCAAAATTGACAACATCCGCACCGCGAACGATAACAACGCAGGATTGGAGGCCTGGATTCAACAGGCGGACGAATATTTCCAGCCCATCGCGCCCATTCCCACCAACAACCTCTCGAACGAATCCTTCAGCGTCAATTTTCACCAGACCATCGCCGACCTGCGTTCCGAAGCGGCCGATGCGAACGTTCAAATACCGCCTCTTTACAATTTCTCTTTCGACTCCCTGATGCCGTTGTCCATTTACGCTCCGGGCAGCCTGGGGTCCATTTCGACGCAGT
This sequence comes from Verrucomicrobiota bacterium, assembly GCA_028872915.1. GTDB lineage: Bacteria > Verrucomicrobiota > Verrucomicrobiia > Limisphaerales > UBA11358 > UBA11358. Next base: position 49,506 of record JAGWNY010000019.1, on the reverse strand, counting down.
TGGGAGAAGTCAAGGCGATTTGCCAGGTCCTGTTCGCCGCGCAGGTGAATGCGCTGGACGGCATCCAGCGAATCGCCGTTTCGCCGGACGACGCGCAGGGTCCGCCGACGGATTATCTTCAAGACGTTGCGACGACCAATGACATTGCGGCCATGACGCCTTACCAGGTGACGTTTCGCGGCTTCACAAGCGAATTGACGCACGTTCTTCAGGGATTTGCCTCCTCGCCGCACGCGTTCATTGTCAAAAGCATCAGCGTTCAGCCGGCCCAGGCGCCGGCGGCGGGATCAAACAACGGGGCGCCGGCGCCAGCCGCGGCGCCGGTGATGGCCGGCGGCATGCAGATGGTGCTGAACGAACAAATGTTGAGCGTGACGATGGAGGTGGTGGTGGTGAGGCTATTACCCGGAAATTGAGATGGAATTCGTCAAAAAACATTACGAGAAGATCATCCTAAGCGTCATCCTGCTCGGGCTGGTGGGCGTGCTGGTGGGGATGTGGTTTGCCATCATGGCCGACAAGCAATACATGGCCAATCTCCGTACCACATATTTTGGCGCGCCGCAACCCTTGCCGGCGCTGAGCTTGTCGCGGGAGGACGCCGCCATGCGGCGGCTGGGCGAGCCGTACCAATTGGATTTCTCGGAAACAAACAAGTTGTTCAATCCGGTGCAATGGGAACGGACTGAGCAGGGAAAATTGATCAAGCTCGTCACCGGCCGCGAGGTGGGCCCCTACGCCGCGGTCATCACAAAAATCAACCGGCTTTACTTTTCCGTGCAGTTGGAGTCCGTGCTCACCAATTTTGGCGCCCAGCCGCGCTACGTGCTGGCGGTCCAGAACCAAGCCGCGCCATATCGGTGGCAGCGCAACGTGAAACGGCATTACATTTCCAAGGGCGAAAGGATCAACGGCGTTTTTACGTTGACCGCTGTCACCGGCCCGCCTGACAATCCCACGTCGCTGACGTTGACGTTTCCGGATGGCCGGATGGCGACGTTACAGGCCGGAAAAGCTTGGCGGCAGGTGGAAGGATATTCGGCGGATTTGAAGTATTCGCCGGAAAGAATCACCCGGCGCGGGTTGCGGGTTGGCGACCAATTGAATTTTGCGGGCGATCAATACAATGTTATTGCCATAGACCAAAACACAGTGGTATTGTTGGCCCAATCAAACCAGAAAAAATACCTTTTGCGGTACCAGCCGTAACTGGTTGCGCGGTTTGAAGACGACGATTTCGACATCATGACAAAAGCAGCATTTTTTCCGACAGGCGTTCTGATTTTATTGTTGGGGATTGCCGGGGCGCCGGCCCAACCCCCTCCCAATGCGGCCTCCAATGCGGCACAGATGGCCGTCAACCAGGCGGTGTTGAACCAGGCGAACACCATTGTGCTTCGCCAAACGCTGGCCAAAGCCCAGGCGGCCGCCGCCCATGGCGACCTGCAGACTGCCGCCAATCTTTATGAAGACGCGTACAGATTGACGCAAAACATCGGACCGGGCATTCCGGCTGAAACCGCGCAAACGATTGCGGGCTTCTCGATCGTCCGGCTCGAATTGGCGCGGCGCGCGCAGCGCAACGGCGATCTGGTGGAAGCCGACGCCCAAGTGACCCGCGTTTTGAAGGTGGACCCCACAAATCCGGCGGCCATTGAATTTAAGAAAAGAAATGATGAGTTGCTGGCGGCGATGAAAGGCCGGATGCCCGATCAAGTCACTCTCGCGGAGGTGCCGCTGGTCAGCGTCAAGAAGACCCAGGCCGCCACGTTGGTGCAGGATGGGAAGCTGCTTTACGAAATGGGCAAATTCGAGGAGGCCGCGGTCAAACTGGACCAGGCACTCGCTTTGGACCCCGACAATTCGTCGGCGGATTATTATTTGAGTCTGATCAAAGAGGGTGACTACGCCCGCGCACAACGCAAGCGCGTTAGTGACTTGCAAAGTCGCATGGTTCAAGTCGAGAAGGAGTGGAACCCGAAGCTGGGCATCGGCCTGCCGGTTCCCAATCCCTACGCCACCAACACCGACGTTCACACCAGCGTTGACCGCGAAGTCATCTACCGCAAGCTCAACAGCATTCAATTGGACAATGTCTCATGGGATGGCTTGCCCCTGAGCGAGGTCATCCGCTACCTCACCGACCAGTCCCAGGCGCGTGACCCGGAGAAAATGGGCATCAATTTCCTTTTCAATCCCAATCAAACTTCCGCCTCCGACCAGACGGGCGCGCTTGCGGGAGGGGCCGGCGCCCCGGCCCAGATCAATCCGCAGACCGGCCTGCCGGTGGCCTCTTCGGCGGCCCCTTCGGCGCCGGCGGACGCGAGTTCGGTCAATGTCAAGCTGTCATTGAATCATGTCACGCTTCAGGAAGCATTGGACGCGCTGGTACTGGTTGCCAATCCTCCCATCAAGTATTCCGTTGAAGATTATGGAGTCGTTTTTTCCCTCAAGCCGCCCGGACCCGAGCCGCCCACGCTGGAAATGCGCGTCTTCCACGTGGACCCGAACACGTTTTACCAGGGTATGCAAAGCGTTAGCGCGCAAATCTTCGGCGCCACCGCGAACAACGGAGCGGGTGGAACGGGTGGAACGGGTGGAACGGGCGGAACGGGCGGAACATCCGGTGGTGGCAACAATTCCAGTGGCGGCGGCGGCAATGGTGGAACATCCATCAGCGGCGCCATCGTTCCGGTCGTGAATATCGCCGGCGGCGGCATTAACCTGGGTGGCGCTGGGGGAGGTGTGGGCGGCGGCGGTGGCGGGGCGGGTGGAGTAATCGGAGGTGGCGGCGGCGCCGGCGGTGCCGGCGGCGCCGGGCCATTGGGCACCGGAGCAGGCGGCGTGGCCTTTTTGACCCGTCCGGGTTATACCGCTTCGATCAGCACGGCGGCGATTGATTTCTTCAAAGCCATTGGCGTGGATTTGACCACTCCGGGGCGAAACCTTGCCTTCAATGATCGCCTGGGCCTCCTTTTTGTCAGGGCCACGCCTGGGGAATTGGACGTGATTGATCGGGCCATCCAGGCCTTGAATCAGGTCGCCCCTGAAGTGGATATCAAGGCTCGATTTATTGAGGTCAATCAGAACGACGAGAACGCGCTCGGTTTTGATTGGTACCTCGGCAATTTCATCAATGGCACCGTGGTGGCCAACGGCGGCAGCGCGCCTTCGCTCACGGTGCCGACGTCCGCGGCGAATCCGCTCGGAGCGTTTCCGGGCAATACCGTGGCCAGCCTGATTCCTCCTTCGTCAAGCGATCAGGTGGTGTCCGGTCCCGGCCAGGGTGCGGGTCAATTGCTCCGCAATCCCTTGGGCGCCCCCGCGCTGGCCACGGTCACGAGCATCCTGACTGACCCAAACTTCCGCGTCGTTCTTCACGCGCTTGAGCAACGCTCCGGTTTTGAAACGATTTACGCGCCGGAAGTGGTCACGATTAGCGGACGCCAGACAGAGATGAAAGCCACCGATATCAAAAGCATCGTGGTCGGTGTTGGCTTCCAGCAAGGCACCGTCGGCGCCACGGTTGCCACGGGCACGGGCGGCGTGCCCTGAACATACTACCCTCCTTTTAAATGAAAAAAATTCTCCAGTTTGTCCTTTTCACGATGGCAATGTTATTTGCCGTCGTCGCGCGCGCGCAGGTGATCAACAATCCAACGGTCCCATCCGCCATTACGCCCGTCCAACAGACATTTGACCTCGGCCCGACGCTCGACGTTGTTCCGGATGTGCTCGCCGACGGTTATACCATCAATCTGACTATCATCCCCCAAGTCCTGCTGTTTACCGGATATGACACCCCGCCGTCAATTCCCGGCACGACTGTCGCCAACGTGGTCACCTTGCCCACGGTCCTCCCGGATTTCACCGACCGCTCGGTCGTCACCACGGTCAATATCTGGGATAATCAAACGGTCGTGCTCGGCGGCCTGATTTCCTCCGCAATCAACTCGACCAAGGACAAGATTCCGTTCCTGGGCGATCTGCCTGTCGTTGGTCGGCTCTTTCAAAGCCAGTCCAAGGAAAGCGTCAGAAAAAACCTCATGATTTTTGTCACGGCCACCATTGTTGACCCGGCCGGTAATCGCGTGCATTCCGATTCCGAGCTGCCATTCAATCCGGTGACCATTCCTCCCCAACCGGTCGTCCAAGGCCAGACTTTCCAGGCTAATCCATCCGCCGCCCCCACCACGCCGGCCGAAGCTCCGCCCGTTGAATAAGTGTCCGCTTCGCCCAAAATTCAGCGCAGCGATTTTGCGGGCCGGTTCCTCATTGTGGATGGACACGCTTATGCCTACCGGGCCTTTCATGCCATTCGCGGCCTGCGCGCGCCGGATGGCAGGCCCACCAACGCGATCTTCGGCTTTGTCAAGATGCTGGCCAAAATGGAGGAGGCACTCCATCCCACGCATTGGATGGTTGTCTGGGACGGCGGCCTTTCAGCGGAACGGATGAACCTGCTGCCTGAATACAAGGCGCATCGCCCGGCAATGCCGGAGGATTTGCGGCCTCAACTTGATGAAATGACGGCTTGGCTGGAAGCGTGTGACATCGGTTCTTTTTGCCGCGCGGGCGTCGAGGCGGACGACTACATCGCGTGTCTGGCGCGCCGCGGCGCGGCGGCCGGCATGGAGGTGATCATTGCCAGCAGCGACAAGGATTTCATGCAGTTGGTCTCTCCGCGAGTCGGCTTGCTGCTGCCGCATGACAAGACAGAGACCATCTGGACCGATGAACAGGTCCGCGCCAAAGCCGGCGTCGAACCGTCCCAAATCGTGGATTGGCTCAGTCTGACCGGCGATGCAGTGGACAACATTTCCGGCGTGCCCGGCGTCGGCCCAAAAACCGCCGCCGATTTGCTCAAACAATTCGGTTCGGTTGAAGAAATGTATGGGCGCCTGGGTGAAGTAAAATCGGAGCGGCTTCGGCAGGCGTTGGAAGGCTCGCGCGACCACGTGTGCCGCAACCGGGAAATGGTCCGGTTGCGCGATGATTTGCAGGGTGAATTTGACCCGGCCAAACTGGCGGTGAGGCCGCCGGATGCCTCTCGCCTGCGCGAGTTGTACGCGCGTTGGGGGTTCAAGGGACTGTTGGGCGCTCTGCCGCAAGCGGCGCATGAATCGCAACCGGCTTTGATTTAAAAGCGACTTGCAAAACGCAATGGAAGAAATAACGCGATTGTCATATTTCATGCAAAGATTTGGTGGACAAATCGGCCAAAAAAGGCTAAAACAAATGTCATCATCTATGTTGCCGTCGTTCGTCCGCAATGTCGTCCTTTGCCTCGGTTTTTGCCTGGCGTCCCGCGCAACTCTTTTTGCCCAGACCAACTATTACGGCGCCTATGGAACCGAATACCCCATCGTTGGCCAATTGCCCGGAGACCAGTTGGCGGCTGACGTTTCGTTGAATGGCTCAGGCGGGTTTGTCGTCTGGCAGGACAATGCGACCGGGCGCTGGGTCGTGAACGCCGAGCGGCTGGATGCGACGCTCTCGGGCGCGTTGAGCGCGTTTCCGGTGAGCACGGCAACGACGGGTGACGAGCGCAATCCGCGCGTGGCAATGCTCAAAAGCGGCGGGGCGGTCTTCGTATGGCAGGGCGACAGCGGAGCATTTCACCACATCTACGCCCGGTTCATGGATTCGAGCAATATTTTCCTGACGGCAACGGACATGCTGGCAAGCGTCTCCGTCACGAATTCGCAAATCAATCCCGCCGTGACCGTTCTGACCAACGGCAACGTCGTCGTTGCCTGGAGCAGCATTGACGAGGCCGCGCAAGGCAGCATGCAGGATGTTTATGGGCGGGTCTTTTCTCCCGCCGGCCAGCCCTTGACCGGCGAATTCCTCATGAACCAATTTACGAATTTCAACCAGGACGCCCCGGCGATTGCCGCCTTGAACAATGGCGGATTTGTGGCGGCATGGGTATCGGAACAGGAACGGGCTTTGGCGCCGAATTTTGGAGACAACACAAATTATTTTGCCATCACGAATTACCCCACGCCCAGCGTGGACATTTACGCCCGCCTCTACGATAACAACGCTTCTCCGCTCGGCGGCGAATTTCTGGTGAACTCCAATTTCTTTCCCTGCGCCAATCCGGCCATCGCGGCGGGCGCGGACGGAGGCTGCATGATAACCTGGTGCGCCAAGGACACGGTGAATGCTGACAATAGCTGGGACATTTATGCCCGTTCCTTTTCGAGGGACGGCAACCTCGGCCCCGTTATCACCGTGAACACCCATCTCTACGGCGATCAATACACTCCGCGAATCGCCTCCATTGGAACCGATTATATGATTGTCTGGACCAGTTTGGGCCAGGATGGCTCGCGGGAAGGCGTTTATGGGCAATTCGTCCATTCCGGCGGCTTTCCCGTTGGCGGTGAATTTCGCGTGAACACCACCACAATCAATTCGCAAGTCCAGCCCGTGGTCGCTTCGGATGGCGCCAGCGAATTTTTGGCCGTTTGGTCCAGCTTCACCAGCGATGCCAACCAGGACCTTCCCAACTTCGATTTATTTGCCCAACGCTACCTGAACGTTTCCGCTCTGCTGCCGCCCATCACGTCCATCTATGCCTGGGCGCCATTCACGCTCAGCAACGGCGTTTATCAGCCGCAAATTGTGGTCACGTGGCCTGAATTGCAGGGCATCTCCATTTCCAACTACGAAGTGTATCTGGACGGCGCCGCGCCTCCCGCCGCCCCCATCGGCCTCTCCACGACCAACTTCTGGATCATGACCGCCGCCAACGGCCTGGCCACCAACGCCACCCATTCCTTTACGGTGGATTACGTCACAACCGATGGCCGCCGGCCTTTGTCCCTGTCGCCTTCCGCCAGCGCAACCACTTGGAGCGGTCAAAGCTGGGGTGGTATTCCGTACGAATGGATGGCCGAATGGTTTGGCGGATACATCAGCGGCCAGTATCACACCAATTATTGGATGTCTCCAAATTCCCCGGTCGCGCCGGGCGGGCCAACCTTGCTCCAGGTCTTTCAATCCGGCGGTAATCCCTACGATTCCTCCACGTGGCTCGTCCAGGAGTTGATCAAAACGCCCACGGGCCTGGTTTTGAGTTGGAACACCCAACCCGGCCATATTTATCAGGTGCAGGTGCTGTCGAATATGACCTCATGGACCGACCTGGGCCAGCCTCGATTGGCCTCCGGCACGAACGATTGGATTTACGTGGGCACGACTCCATCCGGCCTCTATCGAGAGCTGCTTCTGCGTTGAAAAATGAAGATGTTGCAAACAATCAAACAATTTTCCTGGCTGGCGCTGCTGGCCCTTTGCCCCGCATCCACATTGGCGTTTTCACTGGATGGACCGGTTGGCGGGGTGGGTGGGTGGCAAACGCCGGCGATGGGTTATAATCAGGACGTCCTTCTTGAGCGCGGACTGCTTCCGACCGGGCCGAAGAATTTCATGGAGGGTTATCGCATTAACGCGCCTGTATGGTATTATGCGATTGATTCTTCATTTCTCAGTTATTTTGGTTCCAATGGCGTGGTGGCCGTGCGGCAGGCGATTGACATTCTGAACAACTCATTTGTTTACACCAACAGCGTTGAAACCAATTCCATCGGCGTGGATGGCTACCGTCCGCTCCTCACCGAATTTCCCGATTACACCCTCCATCTCAATCCCACGGCTTACGGCCTCGGCTTGATCGATGTTAAGTCCTTCCTGTTGTGGCTGATGATGCCGGAATTGGGGTTGGATGATCCGGACCGTTATGTTTGGACCCTACGCAATGTATTTCCGGTGGATACCGCCTGTCCGTTCGACGCTACATTTTTTGTGATCCAAAGGAATTTCGGTATTGATCTGAACGCGGACCCTTATTCTTCCTACATCAATGGAGAGCTTTACTCCTACTCCATCTTCGCTTGGATATCGGGAAGCTGTAATCCCCCTCCTGGAAGTGGAATTCCGTATCACTTTTTAACATTCCCATTCCCAGTCACGCCGCCCGATGCTTTCGATCCCATACGCAGCGATACGGCCGTGGCCGCGGGCGCTTTTGACACGCTGGCGGGAATTGGCAGTTTTTACACCGGCTTGACTCGGGATGATCTTGGCGGCCTGCGCTGGCTACTGCGGACGAACAATTACGAATTTGAGGCGCCGGCTGCTGGGGCGGAATTGATCACGACCAACCTGCCGTTTTATCCCCAGGAGCTTTTCACTGCCAATTTAAACACGCTGTTGCAATTTGCCCAAACCAATGATCCCGGCCTCACCGCCGCCACATTCGGCGTCACCGTCACCCACACCAATTACTATTTCACAGAGGTGACCAACTGGAACGTGACCGCATACCTTTATGCTCCATATGGGTCACCCGCTGGAACCCAAATCCCGGCCCTTTCCTCAAATATCTCATCAATTACTTTTGTAACTAATTTTGTGGACACGTTTGGAAACGTCATCACGAACGGCAATCTGGCCACTTTCACCAATTTCCCCGGCGGCATCGTCATTCCGCCCGCTTGCAGCAATGAAGTGGTGCTGAATTTTTCTCCCACGACCCCCGCTTACCTCCAGACGGTTGAATTTGCGCAGGAATACGGCGCCCCGTATGGCACGCTCATCGTTCAAACGAACCTCCAGCCCATCACTTTGAACCAGCCATCCGGCGAGTATTTCACTCTTCCTCCCACTCAATGCGGCTGGCAGTTTTACTGCCAGCCTCCGGGCTTTACCATCTCCTCGAATGTCACCGTGATTGCCACGGCCACCAATACGGCCACAGGTTTTGTGGGGTCCCAGAGCATCGTCGAATTTTTTACAAATCATGTTTATCTGGCCTTTCCAATTACTTGCACCGCCTCCGTACCCGGCACCAATGTCTATCAGGGTATCGGAAAATTCCGTTTCGTTGAGGCCGATTATGATTCCGATTTTGGCCAGACCTTCCACCCGTTTACAAACTATTATACCATGGTGATGGTGACCAACAGCCAGTTGGTGACGGAGAATTTCCAGCGTGTTATCACCGCGCCAGACTTTCAATTCAGTGCCGCCGACTTCGCCGGGGGCGCCACGACGCCGGGTGTTGGTTATTACGAGTACAGAATCACTACCACTGGGGTGGGGGCTGGAGGTACAACTGCGAATTTTACGCAGGACGCCCAGCAACCGAATACGCCGCCACAAGCCGGCCCGGGTGTGATCGAGCCGGGAGTCGGCGCGCCGACGGTGGATATCGTTCTTAACAATGTCGGGCCGATATATCTCAATTTTCTGCAGAATCTTAACGCCAATCCCTTCTTTGTGGACGAGACCAACGAGACCACCCAGGGTCCGAATGCGATGGCTCTGGGTTCCTTCGACGGCTCGACGAATCCGCCGGTGATTTATCCCGTGGGAACGAGCCTTTTGAATTTACAAAATGAGATGCTGGTCCGGATTTCGCCAACCGCTTTGGCGGACGGCACGAACGGCGTGCCTTATGGTCCCGTCACGTTTAGCGCCACGGGCGGCTATTTTACGCAGCCTTATTCGTGGTCGGCCAGCAATCTGCCGCAGGGCTTGACTATGACATCGAATTCGAATTCAACGGGCACGCTGGAGGGCACGCCCACTCAGAGCGGCACATTCGACGTGGTTGTGACAATGACTGATGTTAACGCCCGCGCTGTAACGTGGAACTACACCATTACAATCCACTGAACCGTATGTATGCGTTCAAAGCACTTTTAAGGCACGCCACGCGGGCGATGAAATGGCCGCTGCTTGTGGCGTTGTTATGTGTGGCGTCGGTCCACCGGGTGGCGGCCCAGTCCGAGTTTTACACCAATAACGCTCCAAACATCTATTACGCGCCTTACAGCCCACCCTATTCGCTTCCCCCAAACATTGATGCCATCAACTTTATCAATCTGGAGCCTTTTACAATTAACTTTGCTTACGGTATCGGCAATCCGCCCTATTTTGAGACCTTTGACACCCTCAACTACACGAACAAGAGCACGATGACGTGTAATACCGGTTTTCTTTTCGATGACCAGATAACCGATCCGTTTGGCAACACGGAACATACCACCGCGAGCACGTTCTACAATCCGGGAACGGTTGATTGCGCCTTTTACTCCATAGGAACGAATCTTGCCCTGGCCTCCACGGGATACTTCGGCGTCATGGCCACGAACATTATCAATTCGGGAGTCGTGAACCTGGGTGTAAATGGAACGCTGATATTTACCGGTCAGGTGGTGAACCTGGACCGCAGTTTCCTGACCATCGGCGCAGGCCAGAGCGCCGTCCAGGTGGTCAATGACCCGTCGTTATGGTTTGGACCGGAAGCCGGAACCGGCGTTGACACCAATGGCGAGTGGGATCCCGGCGTGGACCTGGCACCCCCCTTCGCCGCCCCCTCCTGGGTCCGGGAGGGCAATTTCATCCCCGGATTCTGGCAGCAACCGCCCGGATTTACGTACTTCTTTATCGCACCTAATGGATTGTTTGCCGTTCCCACGGAGCCATACTACGCCGCCACTGTTGTCAACACAAATCTTACCATCTATAGATACGTTTTCGTCGCCAATACCGTTCCCAATGTTTCGTGGAACGTTTATATAAATAATACGCCTCCGGTTCCGGGAACCGGGGCGGCCGTGGTTGAATTTGTCGGTTCCTACACAAATCCTGCAACCGATTTGTTGGCGAATGACTACATGTATTTCAGGGACGATTATCTTCAGGGCGTCAGCGGCCCGGGATTTAATCCCATCACGGGCGTTCCCAATAATTTTACGATAACCACATCCCCCGCGTCATTGAATACAGGACAAGCCCCCGCTCCCCCCGGCTTCCTGCCTCTTCCCGCCGGCCCGGTAACGAACGCCTATACTTTCGTTAATGCCCAAATTTATCCAACGACGGTTGCCACCAATGCCCTCAGCGATGAGGAATCCAATTATCTGGCCGCGATGCCCGGCAACATCCAGGTCAGCGGAACGAGCAACCTGGACCTGAGTTATGCGCAGATTTCAGGCGCCAATTATTTATCAATGCAATCCCCCAATCAATTCGACGGCAACCAGGGCGCCAGCATTGCCGCGCCGTTCCTGAACATCAATCTCGGTGTGACCAATGGCAACCTGACCGTCAGTAACCTCGCCGCCCCGCTTGTCCCTGATTGGCAGGGCACTCTCCAGGCTTGGAACGCCAGATGGCTTCAGCTCGCCACGAACATCGTTATTACGACGAGCAATGCCCCGCCTCCGGCGACGAATATTACCTACGTTACAAATTCCTTCACCATCACCAACGACTTTCGCGTCGTCATCGTGGAGAATCAGGCCACGCCGACCAGCCCTTCGGAAGTGTGGGACCTCTTTCTCCACGGCACGAACAGTATTGTTATCAGCGACAGCTTCAATATTATGCACGGCATATATCTGGATGGGCAGAGCCTGACGGTGACAACTAATGCGCCCGGTTCGCCTACACCGTCTGGCGAGCTTAATATGCAAGGCTACTCCGTGGATTGGTCTTCCGGAACGCCCAACCTGCTCTATCTGACGAACGACGGCTCAATCTTTTTCACCCCTTTTGGCCCTAATTCCTTCGGCTATTTCGGCAGCAGTTCCGCGCCCTATGTGGCCCTGGTCAATGCCGGAACGATTTCTGATGAAGGATCGTCAGTTTGGGCGGACGACTTCGAAAATGGCGGTCTTTTCTACAATGGCGTCGGAAACTTTTCGCTTCAATCCGAGACTGCCGACCTTTCAAGAGGTAGTCTCGTTGCGGGCGGCGACGTGACAATTTCGGCCGGTTCGATCACGGCCTCCAACACTTTTCTGGAAGCCGATGCTTCTCTGACAATCTATCCCACCAATTCACTGACCGACCAGGGTGGCACCAATGGAACGTGGATTATCGGACTCAACAGCATTGGCAATGGCTTCAATCTCCCCATCCTGCCGCCCAGCGGAGACCTCCTGGACACCACAATCACGCTTTACGCGCCGGACAATAAAGACGTGACCAGTGTTTGGGCCGGCCAGGACCGCGGCGTTTCGAACTCCGGTTACTCCAACGATGAAGCCATCGGGCACCTCATCCTCGACGCTCTCGGCACGCCTCCGGGTACGCTCTTTACCTTCAACGGCGCGTCGGCAAACAACGCGCTCTACGCAGGCAGGCTGGACCTGCTGGACAACGCGGGAGATTTGGCAAACGGTTACGTGACGGCGTTGGATATCGCCAGTAATATGGTCATCTATTATGCCCAAGCCTTTATCAACGGCGTGGACGTGTCCTCAAAGCTCGATGGTTACAACGGCGGTCATTTGCGCTGGGTTTCAAGTTACACGCCCTTGGCGCTGTTTAGGTCTCTCACCGTGAATCCGGTGGCCAAGGTCAACGTTACTCCAATTGGCGCTCCATTGAACGGCGTCGCCCTTTCCTGGAACACGGTTCCCTATGCCACCAATTCCGTCTATTGTTCCACTAATTTGGTTTCGTGGCAGCTTTTCACGAATTTTGTTTCAACCACGCCAAATGCGCCGGCCAATTTGATGCTGGCCCGGCCGGCGGGCGTGGCAAACTGGTTTTACAGGGTGGTGGTCACGCCTCCCTGACGTTCCAGCGTCCGGCGCGAGGAGAGGCGGGGCAGGCGGGGTGGCCGGACAAAAATATGACATCCGGCGTTATTGCGCCGGATTCCGAAGGACCAAACTTGTGAAGATGAACAGGCAAAAATTTTCAGGCCGGACGTCCTTGAGATTGTTCCGGGACGGCGGCGTCATGAAACTGGCGCTGGCAACCTTAATTTGTTTTACAGCGGCGCGCGTCCGGGCGCAGGATGGTTTTTACTCGCCACAGGTCCTCGCGGGCGTGTGGGCCTCCGCTACTAATCTAAACGGCGGCGTCACCCCGGATGCCGGGTTCCCGGGCATCGGCGGCAATTTTCCCTTCGATCCCATCTGGTATCAATGGACGGCTCCGCAGGATGGCGAGGTCGAACTGGACACCATCGGAAGCGTGGACACAAACGGCCTGGGCCAGCCTCTTGACACCTTGCTGGGTGTCTATACCGGCAACAATGTCGCCACGCTCAATCAAGTCGCCGCGAACGACGACCTCTTTCCCGACCAGCAGATCAACTATGGCTTCGAAAATATATTCAACACCAACAACGGGATTTATACTTCCCTGGACGTTTCTGATTATCCCTACCTCCCGTACACCTTCGACCAATTCGTGGGAAGCAATCTTGTCTTTAATCCTTTCTATCGCTCCGGCGGTCCGAGCGGGCTGCGCTTCAATGCCACGGCGGGCACGACTTATTACATCGCCGTGGACACAAAACCGGACTTTTACGGCACGAACTTTCTTTACGGACAGACCGTTCTAAACCTGGCGTATGATTCGTCCGGCGCCTTTCGCTTCGCCTGCGAAAACGTGGACGAGACCGGCAACACAAATGCCGACGGCACGCCCATGCTCCTTTATCAGACTGCGGAAACCGAAACCAGCCGCCGCTGGCTGGGAACCGTCAATGCAGCTTATTACGATACCACTTACAATACCTATTACTACTACAATGTTCCAGGCACGCTCGTCACGGTTACCCGTGTCGGCGGCGCGTCCGGGCGCGTATTGGTGCCGTATTACACGCAGGACGGCTCCAATTCCGGGTCCAACGCGTGGATTTACAATGGCGACAACCCGGCCAATGCCTATCAGGATTACACCCCCGTGAGCGGCACCCTTGTCTTCGACCAGGGCGAAATGAGCAAGACGATATTGATCCCCATCAATGACGATTACGGCCTTCCGCGGCTCAATCGCGATTTCAAGGTCGTCCTCGGCCAGCCCCAACGCGATGCCACCGAGGACAGCGCCGATGTTTCCCCGCCCCGCCTCGACCCTGACTTTTCCCAGGCCGAGGTGCGCATCCTCGACGCCGACATTGGTACTGCTCCCAACATTGTTCCCGTGGTCAGTACGAACGGTTTTGACGTCAATGGCAATCCCATCCTTGTCACAAACTCGCTCCTCAGCCTGTATCCCACCAACGCCGTCTTGAATTTCATGAAGGAGCATTTTGTTGTTCCCCGCGATGTCACCAATTGGTGGAAAGGCACCCCGATCACAGTTTATGTGACCCGCACCGGAACCAATACCGGATCCGCCACCGTCTATTGGGAGATCAACACTCTGTCCCCATTGGACAAACAGCATGGCGATGACAACCGAAACAACTACTTTTCCCTCAAGCCTGGTTCGGATTACGCCGTGCCCGATCCCGCCAGTTCCGGAGGCATTAACGGTTCGAAGCCTGACTTCAGCTTTTCGACTTACAACGGAACCCTGACTTTTCCCGCCAAAAAGTTCGATCCCCAGCCCATTCAATTCACCGTTTATGACCGCGGCAAGCCTGAGTTCGCCAAGGATTTCCAGATACAGCTTTATGCGCTGGACTCAAATAACAATCCCTACCAGGTCGGCATGATCAATCAATGCACCGTCACCATCCTGTTCGACGATCTCAGTCCGCCCGCCGGTTCCGTGGATGAATTTTACAACGCCGATTACAATATTGACATGGCCGTGCCCCACATCCAGTCCACGTCGCCGGCGGATGACCCCGCTCCCGGCACCGACGGCGAGGTCTTCGGTGTTGCCCTTCAACAAGACGGCAAAGCCGTGATTGCCGGAAGTTTCAGTTCCTACAACGGTGTTGGGCGCAATTGCGTGGCCCGGCTCAATACCGATGGCTCACTGGACACGGCGTTTGATCCGCAGGGCGGCGTGGACGAATTCAGCGGCTTCATTCATGCGGTGGCCCTCGATTCCTACGACGATCCCATCATCGGCGGCTCCTTTACCTCTTACAACGGCAGCCCGGCCAACGATATCGCCCGCCTTACTAACAGCGGCGCGCTCGATTCAAGCTTCGGCGCCAGCGTCCTCGGCGGCACGATCTGGTCCCTCGTTACCGAGTCGGACAACAAGGTAATCATCGGCGGCGATTTTACCAATGTGGATGGAATCCCAATGAACGGCGTCGCCCGCCTGAACCCGGATGGCACGCTCGACTCCGCTTTTGCCCAGACCAACGTCCTCGACGGCCCCGTTTATTCCGTCGCCCTGCAGCCGACCACGGTTTCCGTCACGCGCAGCAATACGCCCGGCCTGACAACGCCGCAGGAAGACGATTACACGTTCAACGTTGGCGCCAATGCCGGCAGGCTCTCCGTCTCTTACGACATGGAATCTCTTACGAACGAGTTGCAGGTCTTTTACAATGGTGGCCTCATCTATGATACAGGCCCTGTCACCAACGCGGCCACATTTTCTCTCAACGTCGGCCCCGGCCCCGTGAACGCAACCAGCCTCCTCTTCATCGTTAATCCTGGAGCCGCCCAGCCCTGGGGAACAAACTGGATGTACTCCGCCACCTTCACCACCACCGTCAATTCTCCCGTCTATATCGGCGGCGGATTCGCCCACGTGGACGGCTACGGATTTTCCGGCGTTGCCAGGCTCGCCAACGACGGCTCGCTCGATACTTCCTTCAACCCCGGTCTTGGCGCCAATAACACCGTTTATGCCCTTGGCTCTTTGTCGGATGGTTCGTTGATCCTTGGCGGTGCTTTCACCGCCGTCAACGGCTTCACCTACAATCATCTGGCTAAATTGACGCCCACCGGCGCCGTGGATGCATCCTTTATGCCCGGAACCGGCGGCGCGGACGACAATGTCTATTGCATCCTGCCGCAGCCTGATGGAACCATCTACATTGGCGGCTCATTCCAGCATTTCAATGGCACCCTCCGCCGCGGTTTCGCCCGTCTTTACGCCAACGGCACCGTGGACACCACGTTCATGGACTCCGCGTATAACCAGTTCGCCGGTTTTCCCCGTATCTTCTATAGCGATCCAATCCCGTCCATCATGTCCTGCGCCGTTCAGGACGATGGCAACGTCATCGTCGGCGGAACCTTCAATATGGTCGGCGGCGGCGAGATTGACAGAAACGTAAAGGACAACCTTGACCTTGCCGCCGGAATCCAGGAAAGCTTCTCCGACCCAAACCTCTACGCCGAACCCAAGCAGCGCGATGGCGTCCGCATTCGCGACAACGTGGCCCGCCTGACCGGCGGCTCGACACCGGGCGAGGGCAACCTCTGCCTGTTGCCCAACGGCGGCACGACTTATTCCGCCGACAAGAGCGAACAGTTCCTGCCTGTGGCCCTCCTTCGCACTAACGGCGCCCTCGGTCCGCTCTCCGCCAACTTTTCAGTCCAATCCGGGACCGCTGTCAACGGCCAGGATTACCTTTACAGCGCTATCCCTCCTTACTACGGCGTTTCCTGGCAATATCTCTGCTGCCCGGATTCCCGCCGCCACAGCGACGGTTTGTTCGGCACAAACGACTTCCTCCAGGACATTTACGGAGATTATTGGCATGGCGGCGAAACCCTCAAATCCGCGGTCACCGTCACGATCTTGAACGACAAGAACGTCGCTGGCGACCTTTCCGCCAGTTTCAATCTCGCCAATCCTTCCGGCGCCGATCAGTTTTACCTCGGTGGCGAGGATATTCCCCTGGGTGACGCGCTCGGCGCGTCCTCAGCCCCGCTCACCATCATTGACGACAACAAAAATGCCGGCACGTTTGGCTTTGCCAGGCCGCAGTTTATCGCCACCAATTCAAGCGCGCTGATCGTCCTGCTCCGCTCCAACAGCATCGCCGGCCAGACCTCCGTCAAGTATTCCACCACCAATGGCACTGCCATCGCGGGCGTGGATTACACCGCCATCATCAATCACAGCACCGTCTTTGGCTCCGGCGTCTCCAGCAATGGCTTCTACGTGACGATACTCGGCAACAGTTTCATCTACACCAACACGACCGAGAAATACTTCAAATTGAACCTCACCAGTCTCAGCCCGCCCGTCAGCTATACCGCCGCCTACGGCATTTCCAATGCCATCGTCCGCATCATCAACCCCAATTGGCAGGGCTACCTCACGTTGAGCGCCACGAACTACGGCGCGCCCCTCAGTTCCGGCGCCATCGCCTTCACCGTGAATCGCATATCGGGCAGTAAAGGCACTATCACCGTAAAATATGCCACCACTAATGGAACCGCCGTCGCCGGCACGGACTATATCGGCGCGACCAATACGCTCACTTGGAACAGCGGCGACAGCTCCGCCCGCACCGTCTCCATCCCCCTCCTGCCCAACGAAACCGTGGGCTCCAACAAACAATTTGGCGTCTATTTGTTTAATCCCACGCTCGATGGGGCGCCTACAAATCTATTTTTCCAGGAGATTACCAATGCCACCATGACCATCACCAATGACAACAGTTATGGCGCGTTGCAATTCAGCCAGCCTTCCTACTCCGTCAATGAAGACGGCGGCTACGCCACCATCACCGTCAACCGTTACGGCGGAGCCGCCGGCGCCGTCTCCGTCAATTTTGCCACCAGCGACGGCTCAAACACCACCGCCGGCCGAAATTACGGCTCAACCAACGGCGTCCTTTCCTTTGCCCCCGGCCAAATCAGCACAAACTTCAATGTTCCGATTTTCGATGACGGCGTTCAGGACCCCACGCCCTTCTATTTCAATGTTTCCCTCTCGAATCCCACCAACGCCGCTCTCGGCGCTGTCAGCAATGCCCAGGTCCAAATCGTGGATGCCCAGTCCTATAACCAGCCTCCCGGCTCGTCGGATTCCACCTTCTATGCCGCCGGAATGAACGGAGACGTGCTGGCTCTTGACTTGGAACCAAGCGGCGAACTCCTCGCGGGCGGCAACTTTACCGCCGTCGGTTCCACGCCCGAAGGCGACATCGCCCTGCTTGACACCAACGGCATGTTGGACACAGGCTTCCTTAACGGCCTTTCCGGCGCCAATGGCCCGGTTCAGGCCATTTCCTTGCAGAGCGACGGACGCGTGCTCATCGGCGGTTCATTTGACAAAATCAACTCCCTCTATTACCGCTACGGCGTCGCCCGCCTCATGACGGATGGTTCCCTCGATACAAGCTTCGATCCCGGTTCCGGCGCCAGCGGTCCCGTGGATGCCATTGCCCAAACGTTTATAGGCACGGGAACCAATGTCGCGCGTAAAATCTATGTCGGCGGCAATTTTGTCACGTTCAACAGCCAAAACTATTCATCGCTGGTGCGGTTGAACAACAACGGCAGCATTGATGGTTCCTTCAATCCTGGCGCCGGCCCGGATGGCGCGGTTTTGGCCATTGCCGTTTATCCCACCAATTCGCCCGAAGCCGGCAAGATTCTCATTGGCGGCGACTTTACTCATTACAACGACACGAACGTCAATTATTTCGCCCGATTGGACGCCGACGGCGCCCTCGACCCCACATTCAGCGCCAATTTTAGCGCGGGGGCCGATGCCAAGGTCCATGCCATTGCCATTCAAAATGACGGAAGCATTCTTCTGGGCGGGAACTTTTCAAGCTTCAATGGCGTCGGCGCGAGCCACGTTGTCCGCCTCAATCCCGACGGCTCGGTGGACGCCAATTTTGTCTCCAACCTTGGCCTTGGCGCGAATGCCAACGTCGAAGGCATGGCCCTCCAACCGGACAATCGCATACTCCTTGTCGGAAACTTCACCCTCGTCAACGGCGTGACACGCAATCGCATCGCCCGGCTCCTACCAACCGGCGCAACCGACCCGACCATTAACTTCGGCTACGGCGCCAACGGCGATGTCTCCGCCGTCCTCGTCCAGCCTGCCGACGGAAAAATCGTCATCGGCGGCGCCTTTACCCAGTTCGACAACCAGCCCCACAATCACATCGCCCGCCTCTACGGTAACTCCGTCACCGGCTCCGGCGCGTTCGAATTCAGTTCGGCCGCCTACCAGGCCCCTGAAAACGGTCCTCCCGCCATCATTACCATCCGCCGCACCGGCGGCACAAGCGGCACCAATGCCGGGGGCGCCGGAACAATTTATGTCACCTTTGCCACCAGCAACGGCACCGCCGCCAATGGCGTCAATTATCAAACCGTCGTCACCAACGTTCCTTTCCCCGTCGGCGAAGTCCTGGAAACCGTTCCCGTCCCCGTCATTGACGATTCAAACGTCACCCCCAACCTCACCGTCAACCTGTCTCTGACGAATCCCACGCCACCGGCCGTCCTCGGCAGCCAGCCCACCGCCACCCTGGCCATTATTAACGAAGACAGCGCCGTCAACTTCGCTTCCGCTTACTACACAGTGTCCAAGCCGAGCACGAACAATCCTGCCTCCGGCCTGGCCAATATCGCCATTTCCCGCCAGGGCGGCGGCGATGAGGCCTCGTCCGTCCAGTTTTCCACCACCACCAATGGAACAACCGCCGTCGCCGGCACGGATTATTGGCCCACAAATGAAACCGTCGCCTTTAATCCTGGCGACTCCACCGCCTATGCACAGGTCCAGATCATCAGTAATAATATCCCCGAAGGAAATCGCCTCGTCGCCCTCGTCCTCTCCAACGCCGTCGGCTCGCTCATCTACGCCCCATCAAACGCCATTCTCACCATCATTGACACCGTGTCCTCCCCGGGCCAAATCAGCTTCGACACCGGCACGGACTATGTTGATGAAAACGCCGGCAGCATTACCCTTAACGTCATCCGTCTCAATGGCTCGTCCGACCAGGCATCCTTTAGCTACCAAACCATGGATGGCACGGCTGTTGCCTATGAAAACTATACACCGGAAAGCGGCACTTTGACTTTTGGCGTCGGCCAAACCAACCAGACAATCACTATTCCCATTCTCGACGATCACGTCGTTGATTCGCCCCTCAATTTCTCCGTCGCGCTCTCCAATCCCACCGGCGGCGCCACCCTGACCGCCCCATCCACGGCCAACGTCACCATCATCAACACGGATGAAGGCCTCATCTTTGCCCAGGCAACAAACGTTGTCAGTGAAACCGCCTCCTTCGCCACCCTCAATGTCCTCCGCCTTGGGTCAACTTCCAATTCCGTCTCCGTCAATTACGCCACAGCCAATGGCACCGCCCTGGCCGGCGTGAATTACGTTTCCTCCAGCGGAACCCTGAATTTCCCTGACGGCGCGGCCAACGTTCCGATCTCCGTTCCTCTTATCCACGATGCCAACGTCACTGGAAACCTTTACTTCACCGTTGCCCTATCCTCGCCCACTTCCCCGGCCGCCTTGGGCAATCCCAGCACCGCTGTCGTTGACGAGATTGACGCCGAAGCCGGCGTCAGCTTCACCAATTCCGATCTCACCGTTCCAAAAAATATCGGCATTGCCGCGATTCCAGTCGTCGCCACGAGCACCAATCTGGAGCCGTTCTCCGTGAGCTATTTCACCCAGGACGGCACCGCCCTGTCCAATGTAAATTACCTCGCCCAAAGTGGCACGCTCCTCTTCAGCAACGGGGTCTCCACCAATTTGATTAATATCCCCATTATCAATAACACCCGCGTGGACACCGCCTCCTACGCCTTTAACCTCGTCTTGACAAACGCCACCCCGCCCGCTTCCGTCATCAATCCGGGCGCGGCAACCGTCACCATTAAGGAAAGCAACGCCGGCCTCGCGTTCTCGCAATCCATTTATACCGCCCTCAAGCAAACAAACGTTGTCGCCACCATCAACGTCTTCCGGACCGGAGTCACGGATAACATTGTCGCCGTCAACTATACCGCCACCAACGGCACCGCCGTTCCTTACCAGAATTATATTCCCGCGTCCGGCACGCTTCTTTTTACCAATGGCCAGACGGATGCCTCCTTCACGGTTACCGTGCTTGATTATCCGCAAGTCCAGTCCGATTTGACCGTCTTGCTCCAGCTCCTCTCACCCAGCAATAGCGCTGTTCTCCTGGCGCCCAACGCCGCCACTCTCGTCATTCATGATACAACCGGCAGCCACGTGGTTCCCTCCGGCTCCGCCCTGATCTCCGGCACGACAAACGGCGTCCCCGATACCGGCGGCATTCTGGATTCCAATGAGGTCGTGAACATGCTCTTCGGTTTCCGCGTGGACGGCGGCACGAACGTTGCCGATCTCAAGGCCACGTTGCTCGCCACCAATGGCGTTGCTCCCTCCAGCCCCGTCACCCAGGATTACGGCCCGCTCGATTATCTCGGCCACGCCGTCTCCATGCCCTTCACCTTTACCGCCACGGGGACAAACGGCGCCCAAATCGCCGCCACGTTCAACTTATATGACGGCACAAATCATATTGGCATGGCCGAGTTCGGTTATATTCTCGGCGTTACGACCACTGTTTGGTCCAACACCGGCTCCATCCTCATCGATACCGGCGGCAACGCGCCCGCCGTTGCCGCGCCTTATCCGTCCATCATCAACGTCAGCGGCCTCAACGGCGTCATCGTCAAATCCACCGTCACCTTGACCAACATGAACTTCTCGTCGCCGCCGAAGGACGTGGAAGCTTTGCTCGTTGCCCCCAATCAACCCGACACGCTTCTCATGTCCCATGCCGGCGGCTATTCCAACATCGCGAACGTGACCATTACCTTTGATGATGCGGCCGCCAATTCCCTGCCTCGGACCAATGTGATCACCAGCGGCGTCTATCGTCCAACGACCAACGCGCCGCCCAGCCCCGTTTTCCCATGACCCCATGCTCACACTTCATCCACACGCCATTATGAAGAAAAATTTATTCGCCGCAGGCATGGGGCTGGCATTGTCCCTTGCAACGGTGCTTCCTGCTTCTGCCGCGGAGCAAGTCCTCGCCAGCCATGTTGTTTCGCTCATCGCCGGTCTGAAGTCCACCGGCCAGTTGCCCGCCGGTCAGACCCTCAAACTCGCCATCGGCCTGCCCTTGAAAAATCAAACCGCGCTGGACGGCTTCCTCCAGCAGGTTTATGACCCTTCCAGTCCCGCCTATCACCATTTCCTGACACCGGCGGAATTCACCGCGGCCTTCGGTCCCTCCCAGGCCGACTATCAAAAAGTCATCCAATTCGCTAAAACCAATGGCCTGGCCATATCAGGCACATATAGCAATCGCCTCCTCCTGGACGTGACCGGCAACGTCTTGAACGTCGAAAAAGCCTTCCACGTCATCCTGCGCACCTATCAGCACCCAACGGAACATCGCCAGTTCTTTGCGCCGGATCGCAATCCCACCGTGGATTCGTCCATCCCAATTTTTCACGTCAGCGGCCTGAACAATTATGCGCTTCCTCGTCCGCTGTTGCTGAAATCGCCTGCTTCCGCGCCGCAAGGCGGCTCTTATTTCGGAAGTTACATCGGAAGCGATTTTCGCAATGCCTACGCCCCTGGCGTAACGTTGACAGGCTCCGGCCAGAGCGTCGGCCTTTTGCAATTCGATTCGGGCTTTTATCAAAGCGATATTACTGCCTACGAGACCCAGGCCGGCATTTCCACAAGCATTCCCATCGTCCCCATTTTGCTCGACGGTTACAACGGCGGTCCTGGCATCGCCAATGATGAGGTTTCACTGGACATTGAAATGGTCATTTCCATGGCGCCGGGCATTTCCACCGTCTATGTCTTTGAAGGCGATAACACCGATGACATTTTGAACGCCATGGCCCAACAATCCCAAATCAAACAGTTGAGCGCCTCATGGAGTTATCCTATTGACGCGGAAACCGAGCAGATTTTCAAGCAATTTGCCGCGCAGGGCCAGTCCTTCTTTAATGCTTCCGGCGATTATGATGCCTGGGTCGGTCCGATCTACACTCCTCTCGATGATCCCTATATTACCATTGTCGGCGGCACCACTCTGACCACTGCGGCGGATAAAAGCTGGCAGTCCGAAACAGTATGGAATTGGGGCAACGAGTATGGCAGCGCCTATGATGGCATCGGCAGCGGCGGTGGCATCAGCACCACATATTCCATTCCTTCGTGGCAAACGAATGTCAATTTTACCGCCAGCGGCGGTTCTTCCACCATGCGCAACATTCCCGACGTGGCTTTGACCGCCGACAATGTTGCCGTGTTCTTTGGCGGCGGTGCTTCGGGAGTTTTCGGCGGCACAAGCGCCGCGACTCCCTTGTGGGCCGGTTTTATGGCCTTGGTCAATGAACAAGCTGTCGCCTCCGGCAAGCCTTCCATGGGATTCATCAATCCCGCTCTCTACGGTCTGCTCCAATCTCCTAATTACACCAGCGACTTCCATGACATCACCACCGGCAACAACGAATGGAGCCAAAGTCCCAACCGCTTTGTCGCCGTCCCCGGCTATGATCTTTGCACCGGCTTGGGCACCCCCAATGGCACGAATCTCATCAATGCTCTCGTCACCGTCGCCGCCACTCATGTCTCCGCCCCGCTTCCTCCCTATGGCTCATCCTTGTCCGCTCTCGATGGCGGCAACCCCAATGGCGCTTGGGGACTTTTCATCCAGGATGATCAAGTCCTGGATTCCGGCAACGTCGCCAATGGCTGGATCCTCAACCTGGCCACGGCCACCCCGGTCGGCTTTGCCGCCGACAACGCCCTTTCTATGTCCGTCTCCACAAATTCCATCATCCTGGGCGGCGCGGTGAACTATTTCGTCGGTGTAACCAATTGGGGGCCTTCGTCCGCAACCAATGTCTTCGTTTATGATTCCCTCCCGTCCCAGGCGACACTCCTCTCCAGCAATCTGTCCCAGGGTTCGCTCGAGACCGGCTTGCTTCTCACCTGGAACGTCGGCAATCTCGCGGTGAATTCCGGCGCGCTCCTCACGCTGACCGTCCAGCCCGGCCAAATCGGCGCCGCCACCAACTCCGCCACCGTCACCGCCTTCACTCCCGATCCAAACCCGGCCGATGATGCCGCGTCCGCAAGCGTCATTGTCGCCATCGGGGCGCCGCCCCAAATCGCCACCAATAGCGTGGTTGTCTCCAACGGCAAATTCCAGTTCAACGTCATTAACCAGCCCGGCCTGACCAACGTCATCGAGGCCGCCACCAACCTTTCCACCGGCCCCTGGCTCCCCGTTTATACCAACGTCGGCTCCTTTACCTACACCAATATCATTTCTCCCGGCGCGCCCGACCAATTTTTCCGCGACCGCGTCGGCCCCTGATCGCCCTTTAATACTGGCAGGGGACTGGGTCCGCTTCGCCTCGGATCAAAAATCCGTGTTTCATCCGTATTCAATCCATGGCTAAATAAGGCCATGAAACTCTGCGGCTTGACCGGCGGCGTCGGTATGGGCAAATCCACCGCCGCGCGCTTTCTCCGCGGCCGCAATGTCCCGGTCGCCGATACCGACGAAATCGCCCGCGAACTCGTTCGGCCCGGCCAGCCGGCCCTGGCCCAAATTCAGGCCGCCTTCGGCCCGGAAATTCTTCAGCCCAATGGCGAACTGTCCCGCGCTAAATTGGCCGGCATCGTCTTTGCCAACGCCGCGGCCCGCCAAAAACTTGAAGCCATTCTTCATCCGCCAATCCGCCAACGCTGGCTCGATCAAGCCGCGGCCTGGCGCGCCCAAAATGTTCCCCTCGCCGTTGTCGTCATTCCTCTCCTTTTCGAGACAAACGCCGCCGGCCGCTTCGATAAAATCATCTGCGCCGCCTGTTCCTCCGCCGCCCAAACCCGCCGTCTTTTGGAACGCGGCTGGACCATGGACCATATCCGCCGCCGCGTCGCCGCCCAATGGCCCGTGGAAGATAAAATTGCCCGATCCGATTTTGTAATCTGGACCGAGGGTGCGCTCGAAAACCACTCCGCCCAACTCGACCGCATCCTTGCCCGCCTTGCCTCATAGCGAGCCAACTCCCGCCTTTCTCTTTCCCCTTTTTCTGTTACATTGCCTCCGCCATGATTCTCACGGCTGACGAATTGAGGAGCATTATCGAACTCAAACATCAATCCCCTCATTCCCTCCTGGGTATGCACCCCCTCGGCGACGGCGCCGGCCTCGTCGTCCGCGCCCTCCTGCCCGATGCCGCAAAAGTCGAAATCCAACCCGTTCATCAAAAAGACAGGCCCGCATTCGAACTCTCGCGCGTACCCAATACCGACCTCTTTGAAGGCCGCACGACTGCCGCCGGCCGCGTTTATGCCTACGACCTCGTCGTCACCAATCATCAAGGCCATGTCCGCCGGACCCGCGACCCTTATTCCTTTTTGCCCACCCTCGGCGAAACCGACCTCTTCCTTTTCGGCAAAGGCGACGAACGCAAAATTTATGAAAAACTCGGCGCCCAACTGCGCGTCGTGGACGGTGTCCACGGCGCCAGTTTCGCCGTTTGGGCGCCCAATGCCGCCCGCGTCAGCGTCGTTGGCGCCTTTAACAATTGGGACGGGCGCTGCCATTCCATGCGTCTGCTCGGCGCTTCCGGCGTATGGGAAATTTTCATTCCCGGCGTCGCCGAAGGCGCCCACTATAAGTTCGAAATCCGAGATCGCGCCGGCCGTGTCAAATTGAAGACCGACCCGTTCGGTTTTTTCTTCGAAATCCCTCCTAAAAACGCCGCCATCGTCTGGAATACGAAGAAATTCAACTGGACCGACTCGGACTGGATGGAAAAACGCCGCCATCACGAATGTCTCCGCTCGCCCATCAGCATTTACGAAATTCATCCAGGCTCCTGGCGGAAGAAATCGGCCGGCGAATCGTGGAGTTGGCGTGAGTTGGCCGACCCTCTTGTGCTATACCTCCAGCGCATGGGCTTCACCCACGTGGAGTTTCTGCCCGTCGCCGAACACGCCTTTTATCCCTCCTGGGGCTATCAAGTCACCGGCTATTATGCCCCCACAAGCCGTTATGGCCTGCCCGAAGATTTTCAATTTCTTGTCAACGCCCTCCATCAAGCCGGCATCGGCGTCATCCTGGACTGGGTCCCGGCCCATTTTCCCCGCGACGACTGGGCATTGGCCCGCTTTGATGGCACCGCTCTCTTCGAACACGATGACCCGCGCCGTGGCGAGCATCGCGATTGGGGCACCCTCATTTTCAATTACGGTCGCCACGAAGTTTCCAACTTTCTCGTCGCCAACGCCCTCTATTGGTGCGACCGCTTTCACGTGGATGGCCTTCGCGTGGACGCCGTGGCTTCCATGCTTTATCTCGATTATTCCCGCGGGGAAGGGGAATGGGTTCCCAACGCCTTCGGCGGCCGCGAAAACCTCGAAGCCCTCGATTTCATCAGAAAATTCAATCACATCACCCACACCGAATTTCCCGGAGTCGTCACCATCGCCGAGGAGTCCACCGCCTGGCCCCAGGTCACCCGTCCCCCATACCTCGGCGGCCTCGGCTTCTCTTTCAAATGGAACATGGGCTGGATGCACGATACGCTCAACTACTTCAGCCGCGACCCCGTCTTCAGAAAATTCCATCAAAACAATCTCACCTTTGCCATGCTCTATCATCACCACGAAAACTTCATTCTCCCGCTTTCCCACGATGAAGTCGTCCATGGCAAGGCCTCCCTCCTGGGTCGCATGCCCGGCGATGATTGGCTCAAATTTGCCAACCTCCGTGCCTTGCTTGCCTACCAATGGCTTTTTCCAGGCAAAAAACTTCTCTTCATGGGTGCCGAATTTGGCCAGCGCGCCGAATGGAACGAAAACGGCCAGTTGGATTGGTGGCTCCTGGACGCCGGCCCCTATCACCGCGGCCTCCAGAAATTTGTCGAGGACCTGAACAAAATCTACCGCGCCAATCCCTCCCTCTGGCAATCCGACTACGATCCGGGCGGCTTTTACTGGATTGACTGTGCCGACAACGAAAACAGCGTTCTCTCCTTCATCCGCCAAAAACCCGACGGTTCCGACCCCATCGCCGTTGTCCTGAACCTTACCCCCGTGATGCGCTGGCCCTATCGCGTGGGTCTCCCGCGGTCCGGCCATTGGCGGGAAATTCTCAACAGTGACGCTGCCATCTATGGCGGGGGCAATCGCGGAAACCTTGGCGGCGTCTGGTCAACGCCCTGGCGATGGCATACCCAGCCCAATTCCGCCGAACTTTGCCTTGCTCCTCTCGGCGTTACCGTTCTTCAGCCATCGAGCCAATAGAGGCGCCCCCGCGCCTTCGCGTTGCGCGAGTCTTCTTCACCCTCCCCCCATCGCCCGTGCGATCGCATTCCACCAGACATCATGCATTTCAGCCGGCGATACGCTGAACCGGCCTTGCGGCGTGTTAAAGGACAACGCGTCGCCGCCCACCCGGCCCAGCGGCGCAGCGGGCACACCCAGCAGCTTTGCCCGCCCAACCACTTTCGCCGCGTCACGAAAATCACAAGTCACCACGATGCGCGACTGTCCTTCGCCAAATAACAGCGCGTCCAGTCGGGCGGGCGCCGCGCCTTCTCCCTGCCACGGACGCGCTGTGGCCTCTCGCGGCAAATCGAAGTCAATCTTCGCTCCCATCCATCGCGGCGTCCCGCTCCCGGCGAGTTGGGAGATGCAGCACTCAGCCAGGCAGACCAGCAATCCGCCTTCGCTGCAATCATGGGCGCTTTTGATTGCGCCGCTGTGAATCAGGCCGAGCAAGGCGGTATGGAGCGTCCGGGCTTTTTCCAGGTCGCAACACGGCGGCAAACCGGTCTTCTCTCCATAAACGACCTGCAAATACGCGCTTCCGCCCAGTCCCAAAAGCGGATCGCTCTGATCGGCGGATTCGCCCAGCAGAATGATTGCGTCTCCCTCGTCCTTGAACCATTGCGTCGTCACGTGCTCCGGCTTTTCAATCAGGCCGACCACCGCAACCGTAGGCGTCGGGTCAATCGGGCCGGCGGGGCTTTGATTGTAAAGCGAGCAATTGCCGCCCGTCACCGGCGCGTTGAACGCGGCGCAGGCTTCCGCCATCCCGCGAACGGATTCCTTCAATTGCCAGAATAATTCCGGATTGAACGGATTCCCGAAATTCAGATTGTCCGTCACCCCCAGCGGCGCCGCGCCCGAACAGGCAAGGTTCCTGCAGGCCTCCGCGACGGCGATTTTTCCGCCTTCGTAAGGGTCCAGATAAACATAAGCGGCGTTGCAATCCACGCTCAACGCCAGAAGCTTTTCCGGGAAAGCCGCCGCCTCCGTCCCCCGGTCATTCGGCGAAGGGGCGGGCGGCAGCGAATCCGCCTTGATGCGGATCACGGCGGCGTCGCTGCCCGGACAAACCACCGAGCCGTCGCGCACCATGTGATCATATTGGCGATACACCCAGTTCTTGGAGGCAATCGTCGGCCAGGCCAATAATTTCAACAGGTCGGAGACCGGCGAGCAGCAGTCCGCCACCCCATCCAGCCGGAAAGCCCGCGCCTCCTTCAAATAAGCCGGTTCCCGCGCCTCGCGCTCATATACGGGCGATTCGTCCGCAATCTTTTTGGCCGGAATATCCGCCACGATCCGCCCATGCTGCTTGACAATCATGCGGCCCGTGTCCGTGACAAAACCGATCTCCGCCCACGGCAGGCCCCATTTCTCAAAAATACGCTTTACATCGCTCTCGCGGCCCTTGTGGACAATCACCAGCATCCGCTCCTGCGACTCCGAGAGCATGATTTCATAGCTGCTCATCCCCGCAGCGCGCTGCGGAACCCTGTCCAATTCAATTTCAATTCCGGTGCCGGCGCGCGCCGCCGTTTCACACGTCGAACAGGTCAGCCCGGCCGCGCCCATGTCCTGAATGCCGGCCACGGCCCCGGTGGCCAGCAGTTCCAGGCACGCTTCGCACACCAGTTTTTCCATGAACGGATCCCCCACCTGAACCGCTCCGCGTTGTTGCCCGGCGGATTGTTCCGTGAGGTCCTGCGAGGCAAATGCCGCCCCCGCCAGCCCGTCCCTGCCCGTGGCGGGTCCCACGTAAAAAACAGGATTGCCGATGCCGCGGGCCGCGCCACGGGCAATTTGATCATGCCGCAGGACGCCGAGGCAAAAGGCATTGACAAGCGGATTGCCCTCGTAAGACGGGTCAAAATACACCTCGCCGGCAATGGTTGGAATGCCGAAACAGTTCCCATAATGGGCGATGCCGCTCACCACGCCGGCAAACAAACGGCGGTTGTTCAGAAATCGCGGCTTCCGCGTGGCCGTTTCAAGGGAAGCGACCGCCGGAACGGCGTTTCCAGCCCCCGCCAGTCCCGATTCGCGCGCCATCGCCTCCGCCACGGGTGCCGCGCCGCCGTTCGTTGGCTCATTCCCGCGAGGTTCGATGATCGGTCCAAATCGCAGGGAATTCATCGCGCAAACCGGGCGCGCGCCCATGGTAAAGATATCGCGAATGATGCCGCCAACCCCGGTCGCCGCGCCTTGAAATGGTTCAACCGCGCTGGGATGATTATGGGATTCGATCTTGAAAGCGATGGCCAGCCCGTCCCCAATGTCAATCACCCCGGCGTTTTCCTGGCCGGCGCCCACCAGAATTTTCGACGAACTGGTGGGAAACGTCTTCAGCAGCGGCCGCGTGTTCTTGTAGCTGCAATGCTCGCTCCACATTACCGAAAAGATGCCCAATTCGGTGTAAGTAGGCGCCCGCCCCAGAATTTCCAGGACATGCTTGAATTCCTCGTCCGTAAGATTGTGTTTGGCGATCAGTTCTGGGGTCAGCGGCGGCTCGGTCATTTCAATTCGCCTCCGAGCATAATGAATTCGCCCGGCGGCATCAAGCCAACCCAATCCGGAGAATGGCCTGGCCGCCTGTCCGACGGCTCCCGCTCGGCCCTCATTTCCTCAGCCTGTAAAACTCCGTTCCCGCGGCATTGACCGGCACTACGTAGCTGTCCGAAATGACCGCCGGCGGCTGCGGAACGTCCTGCCAATTGGTCCCGTTCAAGTCCCTTGAGGATTCAAGAGTGAAACCCGAAGCGTTTGTCTTCCATGACAACAGCGCGAAATTGCCGCTCGGCGCAATTTGCAAAATCGGGTGCGTAATGTCCAGGCCCTGAACGGTGAAATCCTGCGGCGTCGGTGAACTGTCATACCCGGTGGCGGGGAAATAATTGCTCACGCTGCCGGATGCTCCGTAGGCCCCGTAAAACGTCACGTTCGGTCCTGTGACCGGGTGGGTGTTGAACGCCCAGTAGCCCGAGCTTGAGGAATCGCCGATGATGGATAGATAGTAGGCGCCGGCTGGAAGCGCAAGGTTTTGGAACAGGAGAACATTTGTCCAGGCCGGCGGGAACGTGAAGGACGTGGAGGCAATTTGATTGGCCACGGAAGTCCCCGGGCCAATCTTCGTGGTTAAATATGCGTATCCCGTCTGTCCCGTTCGATTGTTCGACGTGAGACTCGCCCAAATGTTCACGCTCACATAGTTGTCCGCCTGGGTCCATCCCACCCGGCCGCCCTGGCCGCTATAAATGAGCAGCGAGCGCGTGGAATCATCCGGCGGGTTGAAGGATACGATGCAATCGGCCGCCGCCCGAAAGCATGGCAGCGTAAGAAAACAAATCCCTGTTGCCACCAGACTCTTTATCATCATGCAAAAGGAAAAAACGGACAACTCCCGCCGCGCCCGACAATAGGCGAATTTTGGGATGCGTCAACCAATTTTCAACGGAAGAAAATTCCCCGAAAAGTTGTCGCGCGCTGAACCACGGTCTTTCCGCGCCCGGCGGGTTTTCGCGCACGCCGAAAAGGCCCCGCGCCGTCAGCGGACATCGTTCCCGCCGCCGATGCCGCAAAAATAAAATCCGGCGCCGCCAAATGGCTCGCCTCCTGCCGCGCCGGCAAATGAGGGTGGTCCTTGATACGAACGTCGTTGTTTCAGCCATTCTCCGCGACCGGCTTCCCGAGAAGGTTTTGCTTTCCATCATCGGCCAGCCGGATTTTGAATGGGTGGCCTCCGTCGAAATCTTGGCGCGAAGGCGGGCGCGGCCATTTTTTCCATTGGCGGTCAGCCTTTGGCCTTTTGCCCGCAAACTTCGACGCACCAGGCCTCAATGCGCCCCTTGATGCTGTCGCGGATTTCCCGCGTGCGGGCCAATTTTTCATCCCGGCTTCCCGTAATGGCCGATGGGTCGGGAAAACTCCAGTGCAACCGCGTGGTCACGCCGGGAAAAATCGGGCAGCGCTCGCCAGCCGCTTCGTCGCAAACGGCGATGACGTAGGCAAACATTTTGCCGGATTTAAAAACGTCAAACACCGACTTTGTGCCGTTGCCCGAAATATCAATCCCGATTTCGCGCATGGCCTCCACCACGAATGGATTGAGCCGGCCCGGCTCCAGGCCGGCGCTGTCGGCCTCAAACGCGTCGCCGCGGATTTGGTTGAGGAACGCCTGCGCCATCTGGCTGCGGGCGCTGTTATGAATGCAAACAAACAGGACCTTTTTCTTCATAATTCATTCCATACCAGCCGCGCGATTCATTGCAGAACCGGCACACCGAGAGCATGACCGGCACTTCCACGAGCACGCCCACGACCGTCGCCAGGGCGGCGGGGGACGCGGCGCCGAACAGGGTGATGGCCACCGCCACCGCCAGTTCAAAGAAATTGCTCGCGCCGATGAGCGAGCCGGGCGCCGCCACGTTGTGGGGCAGCCGAAATCGGCGCATGAGCAGATAGGTGAGGCCCGAATTGAAATACACCTGCACGATAATCGGCGCGGCCAGCATCAGGACCGCGGGCCAGTGCGCGGTCAGGTTCTTCGATTGAAATGCGAAAATCAATACCAGTGTCAGCAGCAGGGCGCCAATCATCATCGGATGAAATTTCGGCAAAAATTTCCCGTCGAACCAATCCTTGCCGCGCGACTTGATCAGCGCCGTCCGCGTCACCCAGCCGGCCGCCAGCGGAATGACAATGAACACGATGACGGATGTCACCAGGACCTTCGCCGGAACTATAACATGCGCCACGCCGCAGAGAAACATGACGATTGGCGCAAAGGCCACGAGCATGATGAGGTCGTTGACGGCTACCTGGACGAGCGTATAAGCCGGGTCGCCATCCGTCAGATAGGACCAGACGAACACCATTGCCGTGCAGGGCGCCGCGGCGAGGATGATGAGACCGGCCGCGTAATTTTTGGCCGTCTCCGGGTCAATCCAAGCCGCGAAAACGTGCCGCATGAACAGCCACGCCAGCAACGCCATGCTGAACGGTTTCACCAGCCAGTTGACAAACAATGTGACCGCCAGTCCCTTCGGTTTCCGGGCAATGCCGCCGATCGCGCTGAAATCCACTTTTAGCATCATCGGATAAATCATCAGCCAGAGCAAAACACCAATGGGAATGTTCACTTGCGAGCCTTGCCCGAATTGTATCCGGCTCAACGCGGCCGTCAATCCGGGCAGCACTTTGCCCACGACAACTCCCGCCACCATGCACAGAAAAACCCAAAGCGAGAGATAACGCTCGAAAAACGCCAGGCGCTTGGGGCTGGACACCGTATCGCTCATGACTGGCCGCGGCTTGTTCCCCGGCATTCCCCGCCCGGCTTTTGCGCCTGTACTTCGAGGCTGGTGATATAATCAGCCGGCTTCGTCCCCGGCGGCAAATGCTCGATGATCCTTCGGTAAAGGGGATCTTCCCAGTCGGACATCGCCTCCGCGTAGCCGGGCTTGGGCGTGAGCTTGACATCCATCAAACCCGCTTCACGCGCCATCCGTTCCGTGTCGCTTGCCAGCACCGCCCCGGCCACGCAGCCGATAAGCGCCTCCACCATTTTCAATATCTCCGGCGGCAGCGGTTTCAACAACACAATGTCCGATACCGCAACCCGCCCGCCGGGTTTCAGCACGCGAGTCATTTCGCGCCAGACCTGCCGCTTGTCCGGCGACAAATTGATGACGCAATTTGAGATGATCACATCCACGCTGTTGTCCGCCACGGGCAAATGTTCAATTTCACCCAGCCGAAACTCCACGTTGTCCAACCCGGTCTGTTGGCGGTAACTTTCCGCGTTCCGCCGCGCCTTGCCCAGCATTTCCGCCGTCATATCCACGCCGATGGCGCGGCCGGTCGCGCCGACTTTCCTCCCGGCGATGAAAACGTCAAACCCGCCGCCGCTGCCGAGATCAAGCGCGACTTCACCGGCCTTCAACCCCGCCAGCGCGGCCGGATTGCCGCAGGATAACCCCATATTCGCGCCTTCGGGCAGGGCTTTCAGTTCCTCGACAGAGTAACCCAGATCGCGCGCCAGCGTATCCGCCTCTTGCGCCGTGGAACCACGGCAGGAAACACCAGGCCCGCGGGAACCCGCGCAGGTTTCCTCGGCAATCCTCGCGTAACCTTCGCGCACCTTGTCGCGGACGGCATGAATTGGACCCGACATTTTTGTGCTCATAAACTTTTCAACACCGCTGACGGCGCCGGATTTCCGCCGGATCGGCCGCCAGAATTTTCTTCAACGTTTTGGCGTCGGCGGCCGCCTCATCCGTTCTTCCGAGCGACTGATGCACCCAATCAATCGCCTCGCGAACGATGCCCGATGCCGGTTTGCCGGCCAAACGGTAATAAACCCATCGCTCGGTCTTGCGCGACTGTATCAACCCGGCGTGATGCAGAATCGAAAGGTGCTTGGAGATGGTGGATGGCGCAAAGGCGAACAATGCGCCGATCTGGCAGACGCACAGTTCGCCGCGCCGCAGCGCCAGCAGGATGCGCACCCGGTGGGCGTCCGCCAGCGCGCGCGTGATGGCCAGGAACCTGATCATTTCGTTAAATGACGAATTATCGAATTAACCTAAATTGGAAATACCGCCCTGGCAACAAAAATGTGGCCCTATTTTCCAGTCATTTTGGCCCGGGCTTTTTCCAGGATTTCGCGTTCGCTGGCGGTCAGGCTGTGAATGCCCTGGGCGGAGATTTTTTCAAGAATCGGGTCCACTTCCTGTTGGACGAAATCGTCGCCAGAGAGATCGGCGTCGGCTTTTTTCGATGAGAGCCGAAACCAGGGGCGCCGGTGGGGCAGGGGGAACCCTGCCGGGAGCCAGCTTCCGCGAAGGTAATGCCGCGTGCAGGCCAAGCCGGCCAGGACGCCGCCCAGATGCGCGGCATTGGCAATGTTCGGAATCCGAAAGGCCATTCCGCCCGCTGCAAGGACAAGCAGGCCCCAAAACAGCGTGCGCCCCGTCATGGGCACCGGCACGAAATAGAGGAACAGCGTGAACCGCTGCGTCCAATGCAGCAGCGCAAACGCCGCCACCAGGCCGGCGCCGCCCGCCGAAGCCCCGACCACCGCGCCGCCGAAGGCATCCGGCGAAAGCCACGCGCAGAGCACTTGCACCAGCCCGCCAATCACGCCGCTGCATAAATAAAGCGTCAAAAACCGCCGCCCGCCGAAGGCCGTTTCCACCGGTCGCCCAAAAAAGTATATCGCAATCGCGTTGAACAGGATGTGCCACGGGCTGGCGTGCATGAACTGGAACGTCAACAATTGCCAGATGAAGCCGTGCGTCAATCCTTCCAGGCTCAAGGCGAACGCGCCCTCATTGGCAATCGAAGGCCACAGGCTGCCGCTCGCGATGCATTGCACCGCGTAAACGACGCCATTGACAATTAACAGCCAGGCCGTCAGCGAGAGGCGAAACTCGTTGTACGAGGGCTCCCGCATGTAATCCCGATCCTCAAGCACGTCGAAAAAAATAACCCCTGAACGGCGCGAATTCAACCGCCGACGGCGAATTTCACCACCGAGGCGCGGAGAAGGCAAAGGGGCCTGTTTTTTAGAGCGGTTGAAGAAATAATGTAGCCGTGCGGCAGCGAGGAATTTTGGGTTTTGGCGAGGCCGGGCGAGGGAGCATGCCCAAAGCGGCCTGTAACCGGGCGAAAACGAAGCCAAAACCCAAAAGAACCGCTGCTCCCTTCTTCCAACCGCATGGCTGCAGTATTTCTGATACCGCTCTTGCCACGCGCGAAACATGGATAAAGACCGGAAAGGTGCTCGAAATTTGTGTTCAGAATCGGTGAAGACAGGCTCACGCGCGGCGCAAAGACAGGATCAACAGGGTGGCTGCGGAAAAAGTCGGAGACTCGTTGCCCCGTCTCCTGCGGGATGGGTTGCCACGATTTTATGCGATTTTGCCGTCCGCAAGTTCAACCACCCGGCGCGCGTGAGCCGCCACGCGCGCGTCATGCGTGGCGATCACGAGCGCCATGTTTGTCTCCGCGCAGAGCGTTTCGAGCAACTGGATGATGTCGCCGCCGGTCCGGGAATCCAAATTTCCGGTGGGTTCATCGGCCAGCAGTAATTCCGGGCCGGCAATGAGCGCGCGTGCAATGGCCACCCGCTGCTGCTCGCCGCCCGACAGTTCGGATGGCCGATGCTCCATGCGGCCGCCCAGCCCCACCCGTTCCAGCAATTCGCGCCCGCGCCTTTGCGCTTCAGCCGCCGACATCCTGGCCACCCGCGCCGGCAGGCAGGTGTTTTCCAACGCCGTCAGTTCAGGCAGCAGATGATACGCCTGGAACACAAAACCCACGCGACGGTTGCGGAAATGAGTCAGGCGTTTTTCCGAAAAATGGGCCAGATTTTCGCCGCGGTAAAAAATGTCACCCCCGTCCGGCGAATCCAGTCCGCCAATAAGATGCAGAAGCGTGCTCTTGCCCGCCCCGGACGCGCCCGCCAGCGCCGCAAATTCTCCCGCCGCAATGTCAATATCCACGCCACGCAGCACTTCCAGGTCGCGTTTGCCCATGGAATAACGTTTCGCCAACCCCCGCGCCAGCAGTAGGGTGTCATTCATAACGCAATGCCTCCACCGGTTTTAACCGGCCCGCCCGCATCGCCGGCAGCACCCCCCCCAGAATGCAGATCACAAATGAACAACCGCAGATCAAGCCGATGTCGTGCGCGTCCAATACCGCGGGCAATTGGGCAAACTGATAAATGGACGCTGGAAACAATTGCCACCCAGTCGCGCGCCGCATGAATTCGAGAAATTCGTTTCGATACGCCACCGCCGCAATGCCCAACCCAAACCCGGCCAACACGCCCAAAATGCCGATGATCGCGCTTTGGCTCAGGAAAATGCCGGAGATTTGCAGATTCGTCGCCCCAATCGCTTTGAGCATTCCTATCTCGCGCGTCTTTTGCACCACGAACGTGATTTGCGCGCTCAGTATGCACAACGCCGCCACCAGCACGATGAAGAAAAGCAGATAAAACATCATGTTCTTTTCCACCGCCAGCGCGCTCAAAATCGTGTGGTTCTCCTCCATCCACGTCGCGATCGAATAACGCGCCCCCAGTGTCTTCATCAACGCATCTCGCGCCGCGTCCGCCTGGTACGGATCCCGCAGCATGACCATGAGTCCATGCACGCGATCGTCCAGGTTGAAAAGATCCTGCGCGTTTTCGAGGGACGTGACGATCACGTCCGCGTCGAAATCGTAATAGCCCACGTCAAAGATGCCGGTGACGGTGTAATCGTTTGGCAGCACGGCCTCGCTGCCGCGCTGGCGGCGCATGCGTTCGAGGTCCGCCGGCGAATAAATTTCCAGGCGGTCGCCCACGTTCAAGTCCAGTTGACGGGCGAAATCACTGCCCACAATCACGCTATCGCCGCTCAAATCAAACGTACCGTCAATGATGCTCGATGGCAGCACGCTCACGTCCGCTTCATGCCGCGCGTCAACCCCGCGAACGAAGGGCGCCGCTTCGCGTACGTCCTGCGCGTTGGTGTTGGCCGGCTCAGTTTGCACGAGCACCGGTCCCAGGACGTATGGCGCCACTCCCCGAACCTCCCGGTTCGATGAAACAATGCTCATGAGCCTCCCGTAATCGGCCATCGTGGAATCCGGCACAGTGATCCTCAGGTGCGCGTTGAAACCGATGATCTTCTGCCGCAAATCGCGGTCAAATCCGCTCATCACACTAATGACAATGATCAGCACCGCCACCCCGAGCGCGACGCCGGCGATGGAGATGAGCGTGATGATGGAAACGAACGTCCGCTTGGGCCGCAGATACCGCAATGCCAGCAGCAACTCAAACGGAAGTTTCGACATTCATTCAGCCTAAACACTGCGGCTCCCAATTCAAGCCTGACGATGGGAACTGCCGACGTCCCCGGGCGCGCGGGACGCGGAGGTCAAATTCATGTCTCCCAGGTGCCGGACGAATTTCGGTCTCGCGGCGAAAATAATGCCGGAATCGCCCCGATAAAATGCCTGCGATTTCCATCTCCTGCCCCCGCTCCCCATTGCAAAAAGCTCTCCCACCACAACAGCGACTTGCATCGTGCAAAGTTGGCCCGTTGCCCGGAGCTTGCCGCCCGCCTCCGAAAAGGCTATAATTTAATCAGTGACCCAGTCGAAGAATAGCGCCGCAGCCGGCATTGTGTCGGCATTCCTCCTGGTTTTATCGTCTTCCGCCGCAATCGTTTCGACGGATTCAAAATGGTTTATCCACGTCTGGCAATCCGACCAGGGCCTCCCAAACAACAAGGTCACAGGCATCGCGCAAACTGCCGATGGCTTCTTGTGGATCGCCACCCCAACGGGTGTCGTGCGCTTCGACGGCAGCCGCTTTGACAAAATCCCCAGGGAAACCTTCGCGCCCGGAACACGCCAGCGCACAAGCGCGGTGTTGGGCGACCCGGACGGCGGTTTGTGGTTCGCAATGGATTATGGCCCCGTCATTTATGCCAGGGCCGGCGTCATCCGCACGTTCACCAATCATCTGCCAAGCGACATCGTTGAACAAATGCTGGAAGACAAAAATCATGCCCTTTGGGTCGTTTATCGCGGAGGGACCGTCTTGCGATTGAAGAAAGGCCATTCCCGTATTTACCGGGCGGCGGGCGGCTTGCCGGGATATTCGCCCTGCTCTCTCGCCCTCGACCGCAATGGACAATTGTGGTTTGCCAAGGGCGGAAACGTCGGCCGCTTTCAACATGGCCGCTTCGCCGCTCTCCTCCATCTGGGCAGCCAGACCACCGTCATCCGGCTCGCTCCATCCAGCCAGGGCGGATTGTGGATTTGCGCCGGCTCCACGCTTTTCAGGCTCACCGGCGGCCGCCAGCCGGTCGAGATCGCCAAATATCCGTCCGCCACTTCATCGGATCATCCCACGGCGCTCCTTGAGGACAGCGAAGGCGGCGTCTGGATTGGCGCCTCCAGCAGCGGTTTGTTCCGCTTTCGCAACGGGCATTTCGAAGAAATGCCCGTCTCCCATCGCGACATCCTTGCATTGATGCAGGACAACGAAGGCGATATCTGGGCCGGAACCGCGGGCGGCGGCCTCGACCGGATCGAACCTCGCGCCATCACGCTCGCAAACAACGAATCCCTGTCATCGGTCTGCCAGGATGCCAATGGAACCCTCTGGGCCGTCGCCCAAAACGGCTCCCTTGTTTGTCGCAGCAACGGCATTTGGACCACCATTTCCCTCGCCAGCAACTGGCCCGGCGGGTCGGCCTCGTGTGTCACCTGCGGCCCTGACGGCGCAATTTGGATTGGCACCGCCAATTCCAGTCTCCTTCGCCTGGATCACGGCCAATTCACCGCCTGGCGCATAAGCAACGGATTGAAAAGTCGCAAAATCCACGCCCTCCTTGCCGATGCAAATGGCGACTTGTGGATTGGTGGTAATGACCCCCCTGCTTTGCAACGATTGCGCGGTGGCCAATTCCATGAACTCAACCTCCCGCCCAATTCCGGGTTCATTCGCGCCCTCGCGCGGGATTCCAAAGGCGTTGTCTGGGCCGGCTCCACAAAAGGTCTCCTCCTGCGAATTTCCAATAACATTATCATGAATGAAAGTCCGCAACTCGACGCCAGCAATTCCATCCGCACACTTTGTGCGACGCCCGACGGCAGTCTCTGGATCGGCTACGCCGGCTGGGGGCTTGGCCGCTTGAAAGACGGCCAACTCTCCAAAATCACCTCCGCCCGGGGCTTGTATGACGATTATATCTCCCAAATCGCCCCCGACCGCTACGGTTGGCTCTGGTTCGGCGGCAATCGCGGCATTTTCAAGGTCCGCCAACACGCTCTGGACACCGCCATGGACCACCCTGGATACTCCGTTCAATCCCTTCACTATGGCGTTAGCGAGGGTTTCGCCGGCTTGCAGGCCAATTTTGATGATTGCCCAAACTCCTGGCGCGCCAGCGACGGCAAGCTCTGGTTTCCAATGAGCTTGGGCTTGGCCGTTGTTGATCCCGCGCGATTGCCCGAAAACCCGCGCCCACCCCCGGTCCTCCTCGAGCGCGTTTCCGTGGATGACGTCATGGCCGCCGCTTACGGCAGCGTCCTCCCCGTAATAAAAGGCATGAACCTCCAAAAAGCCGGCCTCCGGCTGCGCCTGCCGCCGGGCCATCATCGCCTGCAATTTGATTTCACGGCATTGTGCCTGCGCGCGCCCGAAAATCTCGCGTTCCAATATCGTCTCAAAAACCTCGACGATCAATGGATTGACGCCGGCGCCCTGCGATCAGCCATCTATCCGCGCCTGGCAGCCGGACAATACCTCTTCCAAGTGCGTGGACGAAACGGCGACGGACCCTGGAGCAAGGCCGACGCGGGCATTGCATTTTCCGTGGCCCCGTTCTTCTGGCAAACGTGGTGGTTTCGAGCGGCGTCCCTGGCCTTGTTCACCGCGCTCGTGTTTGCCGGCGCCCGTTACATCTCCTTTCGGAGGCTCCAAACCAAAGTCCGGCGCCTGGAACAACTGGCCGTTCTCAATAATGAGCGCTCCCGCATTGCCCGCGACATTCACGATCAATTGGGCGGTACCCTCACCCAAATCACCCTCCAGCTTGAGCTTGCCCTGCGCCACCTCGTCACCCCCGCAAAGGCCGGCCGCCACGTCCATCAAAGCCTTGATGGCGCCCGCAAAGTCATAAAATCCCTCGACGAAACCGTCTGGGCCGTCAACCCTGGCAACGACAATCTGCCGCATCTCGTCAATTACATCGGCGAATACGCCGTCGAATTTCTTGACTCCGCGGGCATTCGTTGCCGCCTCGACCTGCCCGCACAATCCCCGGAGCGCTCCATTTCCGCCGAAGCCCGGCATAATCTGTTTCTCGCCGCCAAGGAAGCCCTCAATAACATCGTCCGCCACGCCGACGCCAGCGAGGTCCGGATCGCCGCCAACGTCACCAACGGTTCCCTCGTCCTCACCGTCCAGGACAACGGCCGCGGTTGCAACGGCATACAGCCCCACTCCGGCGCCGACGGTTTGGGCAATATGCGGCAGCGAATGGAAGCCATCGGCGGCAAATTTCGAATCGAAAATCCCGCCGGCGGCGGAACAAAAGTTTTCTTCATCTATCCCTGGCATCATGGAAATTAACTCGCCCTCTTTGCGCCAACCATTCAATCCTCCGCCCTGACCATGCCCATCACCATCGCCATCGTCGAAGACAATCGCGGCACGCGCGAGAGCCTCATGGAATTGTGCAACGAACTCCCCGGCCTTCGTTGCGTCACCGCCTGCGGCACCGGAGAAGAGGCGCTGAAAAAAATCCCCGCTGAAAAACCCGACGTCGCCTTGATTGACATCAACCTCCCCGGAATGAGCGGCATAGAATGTACCGCCAGGTTGAAAGCCCAATTGCCGGGGATGCAGATTTTGATGCTCACCACCTATTCGGAAACCGACCTGATTTTTGATTCCTTGCGCGCCGGCGCCAGCGGTTATCTGCTCAAAAACCGCCCCACCGCCGAACTGATCCAGGCCATCGAGCAGGTCCAGGCCGGCGGCGCGCCCATGACCATGCAAATCGCCCGCAAGCTCGTGGACCATTTTCATCATGTTCCCACTGCCGCGCCCGATGCCGCAAAACTCACGAAACGCGAACAGGAAATTCTGGGCCTCCTCTCCAATGGAGCCTTGTACAAGGAAATCAGCGACGCCCTGGGAATTTCCATCACCACCGTGCGAACGCATCTCAAACACATTTACGAAAAGCTGCACGTCCATTCCCGCACTGAGGCGGCGGTGAAATTTTTGGGCGCGCGCAAGCCCTTGGATAATACTCCCTGACCACCCGCTCCAGGCCTGCATCCCCTCGAAAAACCGACGGCCGCTTCCCGCGCAAAATCCCGCGCGCTCCGCGCCCCGCCCCGCAAGTCTTTGGAAGCAAACGGCATGTAAAATTTGTTGCCCTGCGCAAATGGAATGCCGGTATCCTCCTAAAGGAGGATAGTAGGCGGCTCGTTGCCATTTTATAGTCTTTCCATGTCCCACCACCGAAAGACATGGCGTCGTTGTATCGTCATCAGCCCCGGCGCCATACTCCAATCCATTGCACCCATTTGCGCCTGATTGCAGTTAATTACCAATTAAAAAAATCCCATCCATGAAACATCCCCTCCAATCCATGCTCCAATCCTTGAAAAAAGCCGGCTTGTTTGTTGCAAGCGCCACACTGCCCTTCGCGGCCTCCGCCGCCATCATCAATGTCAGCAACAGCTCCCAGCTGGCGTCCGCTGTGGGCGGCGCCAATCCGGGCGATACCATCGTCATGGCCAGTGGAAGCTATTCCGGATTTACGATGACTCGAAATGGGACCGCTTCGGCGCCCATTACGATTGAATCGGCCACGCTGGGCGGCGCGGTGATTACGTCGGGCACAATCCAACTCAACGGATGCGCTTATATCACTCTGGACGGCATCAATTTTACAACGTCAGGCGGCAGCTCCACCGTGGACGGTGTGGTGCGCTATTACGCAGTGCTGATGGACAACGCCGCCTTTTGCCGCGTCATGCAATGCTCGTTCGACCTGTCAGGTCAACACACTGGAACGGGCTGGATCACACTGGGAGGAAACAGCGAGACCAATCAAATTGATCATTGCGCCTTCGGGCCGAACAGCGTGGGCAGCCACAGCCATTACATTTTCCCGACCGGCAGCCCGACGATTCCCGGTGTGACGCCCCCCGCCTGCCGCCAATCTTGGGCCGATGGCAACGGCCCTTACAATCCAGCCATATCCCGTTACACGGAGATTGACTACAATTATTTCCATGACATGGGCTCCGGCGACGGCGAAATCATTGTGCCGGGCGGCGTGGGGGTGTGCGGTGATTACCAGAACACCCACACCACCATTGAACACAACCTGTTCGTCAATTGCAACGGCGACCCGGAAGTCGTTTCCATCAAAAGTTCGTCCAACACCGTGCGCTACAATACATTTTCGACGTGCGGCGGTGTGGTTTCATTCCGTTCGGGAAACGGCAGTTCGGTCTATGGCAACTTCTTCCTTTGCGGGGGCGTCAGCGGCAGCGGCGGCTGCAAAATCAACGAAATGCACCACAAATTTTACGACAACTATGTCGAAAATGCCGGCAGCTATCCGATCATGCTTGAAGACGGCGATTATTATTGCACGAACACCTTTGCCCACGCGCAGGTGGTGGACGCGGAAATCGAATACAACACCGTCGTCACTCCAGCCCTCGAGGTGCTGGTCGGGCACAGTAGCACCAGGCCGCTGAAACCGACGGGTTGCGTGTTTGCCAACAACATTCTGGAGGGTTCGGGCACGCTTTACCAGGAAACCAGCGGCTCATCGGTCACACGCTCCCAAAATATCAGCTATTCCTACAATCCGGGGTTGTCGGGTTTTATCATCCAAAATCCCCTGCTGACCTCGGTCACGGAGAACAGCTACTCGTTGCAGAAACTCTCCTCATCGAGTCCCGCGATTGGCGCCGCCGACGCGACGTATTATCCCTACGTGACCACGGACATGGACGGCCAGCCACGCGGCAGCGCGCCGGACATCGGAGCGGATCAATATTCCACCGCCGCTGTGGTGATCACGCCTTTGACGACCAGCGACGTTGGCCCAAACAGTCTCCAGAATAATCCGGACTTTTCCATCTCGGCCAGCCCTTCATCGCAAACGGTCACGGCGGGCAACGGAACGACCTATACAACCAGCATCAGCGCCCTCAACGGCTTCAGCGGCGCCGTCTCGCTGGGTGTGAGCGGGCTTCCTTCGGGCGCGAGCGCCAG
Source organism: Verrucomicrobiota bacterium (assembly GCA_028872915.1). Taxonomy (GTDB): domain Bacteria; phylum Verrucomicrobiota; class Verrucomicrobiia; order Limisphaerales; family UBA11358; genus UBA11358. Next base: position 6,668 of record JAGWNY010000019.1, on the reverse strand, counting down.
CTTTAGTCCCTCTTCCATCTCGACTTCGGGCAATTCCACGCTCACTGTCAGCACCGCCAGCACCACGCCCGCCGGGACCTATAACCTGACCATCACCGGCTCCAGCGGCAGTTTGACACATTCAACCACCGTGAGCCTCACGGTCAATGCGGCGCCTACACCGGACTTTTCGTTGTCCGCTTCGCCGACCAGCCTGACCATCACGCAAGGGGGCAACGGCACAAGCGCCATTACGGTAAATCCCGTCAACGGCTACAATAACACAGTCAGCCTGTCGGCCTCCGGCCTGCCTTCGGGCGTGACCGCTTCCTTTAATCCTTCCTCCACGACCAGCAGCAGCACGCTGACCCTTTCGGCCAGCAGCACGGCTGCCACTGGTTCAGCCACCGTCACCATCACCGGAACCGACGGCACCCTGACCCATACCACCACCATCAGCCTGACCGTTAACGCCGCCAGCGGCGGCGGTTTGCCCGCGGGCTGGACGGATATCGACATCGGCTCGGTCGGCCTTGCCGGCAGCGCCTCCTATAGCAGCGGCACGTTCACGGTGAATGGCAGCGGCTCGGACATTTGGAGCACCAGTGATTCATTCAATTACGCCTACCAATCCGTTTCCGGCGATCAAACCATCATCGCCCGTGTCGCCTCCCAGCAAAACACCTCCAGTTGGGCCAAGAGCGGCGTCATGTTCCGCGACTCCACTGCCGCCAATGGGGCTTATGTGGCCGTTTATGTGACCCCCAGCAACGGCGTGAGCATGCAAATCCGGCCATCGGACGGCGCCGGCGCCATTGACGCAGCCCGGCAGACGGGATTGACCGCTCCGTATTGGGTGAAGATTGTCCGGTCGGGCAACACGTTTACGGGATACAGTTCGCCGGACGGTTCGACGTGGACGGAAGTGGCGGCGACGAATGTGACGATGGCCAGCGGCGTGGACGCGGGGCTGGCGGTCTGCGCGCACAACAACACGGTGCTCAACACCTCCACGTTTGACAACGTCAGCATCAGCGGATCGGCGCCGCCGCCGGACTTTTCGATTTCGGCGAGTCCGTCCTCCCAAACGGTCACCGCCGGCAGTGGCACCAGTTTTACGACAACCGTTGGCTCGCTGAATGGCTTCAGCAGCAGCGTCTCGTTCAGCGCGAGCGGGCTGCCTTCGGGCGCGAGCGCCAGCTTCAATCCGACTTCCGTCAGCGGTTCGGGTAATTCCACGCTAACGGTCAACACGAGCAGCAGCACCCCGGCTGGCACTTACACCCTGACCATTACCGGAACGAGCGGCAGCTTGACACATTCAACCACCGTGAGCCTCACGGTCAATGCTGCTCCGGATTACTCCTTGTCCGCTTCGCCGACCAGCCTGTCCATCACCCAAGGGGCCAACGGCACGAGCACCATCACCGTCAATCCAATCAACGGCTACAGCGGCACGGTCAGCCTGTCCGCCTCCGGCCTGCCTTCGGGCGTGACGGCATCGTTTAATCCGGCCAGCACGACCGGCAGCAGCACATTGACATTGACTGCCAGCAGCACGGCTGCAACGGGCAATGCCACGGTCACCATCACGGGAACCGACGGCACCCTGACCCATACCACCACCATCAGCCTGACCGTTAACGCCGCCAGCGGCGGCGGCCTGCCCGCGGGCTGGACGGATACCGACATCGGCTCGGTTGGCTTGGCCGGCAGCGCTTCCTACAGCGGCGGCACGTTCACGGTGAATGGCAGCGGCTCGGACATCTGGAGCACCAGTGATTCATTCAATTACGCTTGGCAATCCGTTTCCGGCGATCAAACCATCATTGCCCGCGTCGCCTCCCAGCAAAACACCTCCAGTTGGGCCAAGAGCGGCGCCATGTTCCGCGATTCCACTGCCGCCAATGGGGCTTATGTGGCCGTTTATGTGACCCCTGCCAACGGCGTGAGCATGCAAATCCGGCCATCGGATGGCGCCGGCGCCATTGACGCAGCTCGGCAGACGGGATTGACCGCTCCGTATTGGGTGAAGATTGTCCGGTCGGGAAATACGTTTACGGGATACAGTTCTCCGGACGGTTCGACGTGGACGGAAGTGGCGGCAACGAATGTGACGATGGCCAGCGGCGTGGACGCGGGACTGGCGGTGTGCGCTCATAACAACACCGCCCTCAACACCTCCACGTTTGACAACGTGAGCATCAGCGGATCGGCGCCGCCGCCGGACTTCTCCCTGTCCGCCTCGCCGACCAGCCTGACCATCGTCCAGGGCGCCAACGGCACAAGCACCATCTCCATCGTCCCCGTCAACGGCTACAACAACACGGTCAGCCTGTCCGCCTCCGGCCTGCCTTCGGGCGTGACGGCATCGTTTAATCCTTCCTCCACGACCAGCAGCAGCACATTGACATTGACTGCCAGCAGCACGGCTGCGACTGGCTCAGCCACCGTCACCATCACGGGAACCGACGGCACGTTGACCCATACCACCACCATCAGTCTGACCGTGAATGCCTCCAGCGGCGGCTTCGCGGGCACGTATCAACTGCAAAACGAGGCCAGTGGCCTGGTGATGAACAACCAGGGTTCCACGACGCAGGGGACGGCCATTACACAATGGTCGTCGGTCACCAGCCAGAACCTGGACTGGACGTTCAATTCGGCGGGGTGCCAGGCTGGTTATTATCAGATTGTGAGTGTCAAGAGCGGGTTGGACGCGGTGGTCCAGGGCGCCTCGACGAGCGCCGGAGCCGGGATTGTCCAGTGGTCGTTTGGGTCGTCGGGTAATGACCAATGGCAGCCGCAGGCGAACAGCGATGGGAGTTACACGTTCGTAAACCTGAACAGCGGTCTGGTACTGGAAGACCCGGGTTCGAGCACGTCCACCAGCACGCAGATGGACCAATGGACGTCCAACGGCGGCGCCAATCAAATGTGGATGCTGCTTTTGCAGTAAAACAGCATCGCCAGCCATCGGCCATTTGGCCGATGGCTGGCCCGCGTCTATCCAGCGTGTCCGCGAAAGGTTGCACGTTGCCAATCGCGCGCCGACCGGTGGTGGAATTTCTCGAACCCATTGTATTGCTTGGGGCTTGTCGGATGAATGTCCGACAGACGCAAAGGAAGAAATGCATTAATTGTATATGAAAATGTTAGAGCGTTTTAAAAAATAATGTGGCCGTTCGGAGCGGGGATTTTTGGTGTTTTGGCAAGGCTTCGGCGAAGGAGCATGTTTGAAAACCATGTGACCGAGCCGAAACGACGCCAAAACCCAAAAAGACCGCTTCCCGTCCTTTTCTTCCCGAATGGCTGCGGTATTTTTTAAACCGCTCTAAACTTTCTTCGGGAGGAAAACATCCGCCCGCGCATCAATGAACCGGAACCAAATAGACAAACAACCATGAAAATCAAAAACGCAATCAAGACGCTCCTGCCGGCATTGTTTCTTGCCGCGGGTCTCCACGGCGCCTACGGATTCAGGATCGTGGGTTATTTCCCGTCCTGGCAGGGATCCGTTGGTGGGATTCAGTTCGGCAAGGTGAATGACATCAATTACGCCTTTCTCTTGCCAAATTCGAACGGCAGCCTGCAGGCGATTGACAATGCATCCAAGCTTCAGCAACTGGTTTCCTCGGCCCATGCGGCGGGGGTCAAGGTGTGCGTCTCGGTGGGCGGATGGAACAACGGCGACGACAGCGCTTTTGTTTCGCTGGCGGGTAATTCCACCTATCGCAACGATTTTGTCAATAATCTGATCAGTTTCGTCAACCAATACAATTTGGATGGCGTGGATATAGACTGGGAATATCCGGACAGCTCCACTGAAAATAATTATGCGACATTGATGTCCCAATTATCGAGCGCAATGCACAGCCGCGGCAAACTGTTGACCGCGGCCGTGATCGCGTACGGCTCCACGGGTGATTACATTCTGAACGGCGTTTTCGGCTACGTGGACTGGCTCAACATCATGGATTACGACAATACAAGCGGCATAGGCCAATCCACCTACGATTCGGCTGTCACGGCGATTGATTACTGGGTGACGCAACGCGGGCTGCCGTCATCAAAGGCTCAGTTAGGCGTGCCCTTTTACAGCGATCCTTCGGATTATGCCTTTTGGGACCTGTTGCAAAAGGGCGCCAACCCGTATTCAGATTCCTGGGGCAGCGAGGGCTACAATGGTATCACAACCATCCAGGATAAAACGACACTCGCCCTGAATGACGGAATCGGAGGCATGATGATTTGGGAATTGTCGCAGGATGCCACCGGAACGTATTCCCTGCTTTCCGCAATGTACAGTGTCGTTCAGCAGCACAGCGGCGGCAGCCTGCCGTCCGGGTGGGCCGATACGGACATCGGCTCCGTGGGCCTCGCGGGCAGCGGCTCTTATGGCAGCGGCACGTTCACTGTCAGTGGCAGCGGCTCGGATATTTGGAGTACCAGTGATTCATTCAATTACGCCCATCAATCCGTCTCCGGCGACCAAACCATCATCGCCCGCGTCGCCTCCCAGCAAAACACCTCCAGTTGGGCCAAGTCCGGCGTCATGTTCCGCAATTCCACCGCAGCCAATGCCGCGTACGCCTTCATCATGGTCACCCCAGCCAATGGGGTTAGTTTCCAGGTGCGCGCGACGGACGGCGGGTCCGCGGCTCAAATTGCCGTGACTGCCGGAGTCGCCGCTCCCGAATGGGTGAAGCTCGTGCGTTCAAGCAGTACGTTTACGGCGTTCTATTCGTCCGACGGCTCAAGTTGGACACAGTTAGGCTCGACCGCGGCAACCATGGCCAGTGGCGCTCTGGCCGGGCTGGCAGTATGTGCGCATAACAACACGGCTCTCAACACCTCCACGTTCGATAACGTCAGTGTGAGCGCCTCCGCTCCGGCGCCCGATTTCTCATTGTCCGCCTCGCCGAACAGTTTGACCATCACGCAAGGCTCCAGCGGCACAAGCACCATCACGATTAATCCCGTCAACGGCTACAACAACACCGTGAGCCTGTCAGCTTCAGGCCTGCCTTCCGGCGTGACCGCCTCCTTTAATCCTTCCTCCACGACCGGCAGCAGCACGCTGACTCTCTCGGCCAGCAGCACCGCTGTCACGGGTTCAACCACCGTCACCATCACCGGAACCGACGGCACCCTGACCCATACCACCACCATCAGCCTGACAATCGCCGCCTCCTCCGGCGGCGGCAACGGGAACATCGCCCCCAACGGCACGGCCTACGGCTGGTTTGGCATGTCCAGTTCCACCGGCACGGCCAACCAGACCGCCCAGCCCGGCCTCAATGACAATAACCTGACCGCCAACGTGGACCTGGACCCCGCCGGCGACTCCATCGGCGCCTGGGAAGCCGGGGGCGTGATCTGGAGCAGTCCGGTGACGATCTCATCGGCTGATTTCATCAACGGCGATATTACCACTGGCGGCGACGGCTTTCTGACGGCCAACCTCAAGCTGCAATTCACGACCGATGGGACGGCGTGGACGGATTCGGGCTGGACGGCCAGCCCGGCGTATCCCTACAGTTCTTCGGCTGGCGGGCAGACCTATGCGTTCAGCGGCACGGCCGTCAGCGGGGTTCTGGGTGCGCGAGTCGTTGGCCAGGTTCGGACCACGGACACGTCCTACCATTGGATACTCAAGGAAGTGCAGTTCACGGGTTCATCGGGCGGAGGCGGAACGCCGGACTTTTCGCTGTCGGCTTCACCGAACAGCCTGACCATCACGCAGGGGGCCAATGGCACCAGCACGATTAGCGTCAATCCTGTCAATGGCTACAACAACACAGTCAGCTTGTCAGCCTCCGGCCTGCCTTCGGGTGTGACGGCGTCATTCAATCCGGGCAGCACGACCAGCGGCAGCACATTGACATTGACTGCCAGCGCCACGGCTGCCACCGGTTCAACCACCGTCACCATCTCCGGCACCGACGGCACCCTGACCCATGCCACCACGATCAGCCTGACGGTCGCCGCGTCCGGCGGCGGCGGGGGATTTTCCGGCATCTATCAAATCCAAAATGAGGCCAGCGGTTTGGTCTTGAACAACCAGGGTTCACTGACGAACGGTTCGGCCATCACCCAGTGGAAATCGGTGAGCAGTTCCAATCTGGATTGGCAGTTCTTCCCCACCAGCAACGGCTATTACCAGATCAACAGTTGCAAGAGCGCTTTGGACGCGGTGGTCAAAGGCGCTTCGACGGCGCAGGGCGCGGGCATCATTCAATGGTCCTTCGGATCCTCGGGGAATGATCAATGGCAATCGCAGCAAAACGGCGACGGGAGCTACACGTTTGTGAATTTGCACAGCGGGCTGGTGCTGGAAGACCCGGGTTCGAGCACCTCCACCAGCGCGCAGATGGACCAATGGGGCGCCAACGGCGGCGCAAACCAAATGTGGAAACTGCTTGCGCAGTAATAGACCCAACCATGCGTCATGAACCAACGCGGCGCGCGATTGCCAATCAATCGCGCGCTGCCGTGTTCCGATTTTTGTCCAAATTAGAGCGGTTGAAGAAATAATGTAGCCGTGCGGCAGCGGGGAATTTTGGGTTTTGGCGAGGCCGGGCGAGGGAGCATGCCCAAAGCGGCCTGTAACCGGGCGAAAACGAAGCCAAAACCCAAAAGAACCGCTGCTCTCTTCTCCCCAACCGCATGGCTACAGTATTTCTGAT
>JAGWNY010000063.1 GCA_028872915.1 Verrucomicrobiota bacterium | reverse complement strand
CGTGAACCAAGGTCTTGAAAGAGCAGGGGCTCTTCGTTACAGTCTGTGGCACAAGAAGCGGTGAGTGGCGTTTTCATTTGGCTGAGTGATTTCAAGCCTTCTGACCCTCTCGCCGCTTCTTTGTTCAATCCTACTATGAAATATCCGGGGTAGAGCGGTTGCAGGCTTTGATAAGCAGGCCAGCCGTTTTGTCGGCTCACCTGCAACGACCGGGTCAGCCGGTCCACCGTATAATTGGATGCGCCGATGGCTCGCACCTTGCCCTGGCGAATCAACTGCGCGTAGGTCGCCAGCGTTTCTTTCGGCGGTGTATCCGGATCATCCTGATGCGACTGATACAAATCAATGTAATCGGTTTGCAGACGCCGCAATGAATCCTCAACTGCCTGTAGAATGTAAGCTCTGGAAAGCCCCTTCCGGTTTGGCCCCATTTCGATGCCAACCTTGGTGGCTATGAGAACGTGCTGGCGGTTGCCGCGACGCTTCATCCAGTTGCCGAGAATTGTTTCCGATTCGCCGCCTTGTTTGCCGGGCGCCCAGCGATAGTAAACATCGGCTGTGTCAATGCAGTTAAATCCCTCAGCCAACCAAGCATCGAGTAGCTTGAAGGATGTCGGCTCATCGACCGTCCAGCCCAGCACATTGCCGCCAAAAATGATTAGTGGAACTTCCAATCCTGAATTTCCTAATTTTCGTTTTTTCATTTTATTTTCATCCAAAGTTGATTTTTCGCGGTCTAAGTTCTTCAGCTTAAGGAGCCTTTTCAACCAAGGCATTGCTGCGGGCCGGCACCAATTTCGGCCGACTTTCCGCTGATGCATGCAACTTGATTATTGGTTGGTTTTCAATCGAAGGCTTGACCCCAATCGAGCGCGGCATCACACGCCAAAAGTGTTTCACTGCTTCCGGCCAGTGCCGCAAAATTTCGCCGGCGCGAGGTGATTCCGTGTGTTCCAAATGTGTGAAAATCAGTTCCTGGACCCGCTTGATTTCACCAGGAATAGACAACCGCCCCAGGTTGGCCATCGCCAAATTACAGTGCTTGGGAAAGACATTCTGTGGATCGAACACGTAAGCCAGTCCGCCGCTCATTCCAGCAGCGAAATTGCGGCCGGTTCGGCCCAGCACGACCACAGTTCCCGCCGTCATGTATTCGCAAGCGTGATCGCCCACGCCTTCTACCACGGCGACCCCGCCGCAATTACGCACGGCAAATCGTTCGCCGGCAGCGCCTGCGGCAAAGAGCCGTCCGCCGGTCGCGCCATACATCACCGTGTTGCCCAACAGCACGTTCCCGGCCCATACGAACCGACAATCGTCCGGCGGGCGGAGAATGATTTCACCGCCATTCATGCCCTTGCCGACGTAGTCGTTTGCCTCACCGATCAAACGCAATCGGACGCCGTTGGCTAGAAACGCGCCGAAACTCTGCCCGGCGCTGCCGCGCAACGTAATGTCAATCGTCCTCTCCGGCAGACCCTGGTTGCCGAAGGTGTAGCCAATCAGTCCGGACAGCCGTGTGCCGATGTCGCGTTGCGTATTGTCCACAGAATAAACCAACTCGACCCGCCGACGATCAACGAGCGCTGGCCGGGCATCGGAGATGATTTTGTCGTCCAACGCGACGTCACCGAAGCGTTCAATGCGTTCACGCGTGTGAATGCGCGGCGCCGCGCTGGTGCCATCCACTTGGTAAAGCAATTTGTCCAAATTGACGCTGGCGATTTTGCCGCGAATCTCATTCGGGAAATCCTCCAGCGGCCGGCGTTCCAGCAAATCTGTCCGCCCGATAACCTCGTTCAGCGTGCGAAAGCCAAGTTGGGCGAGAATTTCGCGGACTTCCTGTGCCACGCCATTGAAAAAGGCGACGACGTTCTCCGGCTTGCCGCGATATTTTTTCCGTAATTCTTCGTCCTGGGTCGCCACCCCGACCGGGCAGCGATTGGTGTGGCAAATGCGGAACATCGCGCAGCCAGCGGCAATCAGTGCTGCCGTGCCAAAATTGAATTCCTCCGCTCCGAGGATTGCGGCCAGCACGATGTCGCGGCCGGTTTTGAGACCGCCGTCGGTCCGCAACGTCACCCGCGACCGCAGGTCATTCAACATCAGCGTCTGATGCGCCTCGGCAATGCCGAACTCGAACGGACAACCCGCATGTTTGATGGAACTCAAAGGTGACGCGCCCGTACCGCCATCGTGTCCGCTGATTAAAATGACATCCGCATACGCCTTGGCGACGCCCGCCGCAATCGTGCCGACGCCCGACTCGGCAACGAGTTTGACGCAGACCTTCGCGCGCGGATTGACCTGCTTGAGGTCGTAAATCAACTGGGCCAAATCTTCAATGCTGTAAATGTCGTGATGCGGCGGCGGCGAAATCAGCGTCACGCCCGGCACGCTATGGCGCAATTTCGCAATCAGCGGCGACACTTTGTGGCCCGGCAACTGGCCGCCTTCGCCCGGCTTGGAGCCTTGCGCCATTTTGATTTCGAGCTCCTGCGCGCTGGCCAGATATTCGGGCGTGACGCCGAACCGACCGGAAGCCACCTGCTTGATGGCCGAGTTCGCGTTCTGGCCGTTGGGGCGGACTTTGTATCGCGCCGGATCTTCACCGCCTTCGCCCGAGTTCGACTTGCCGCCGATGCTGTTCATCGCGATGGCCAGGCACTCGTGCGCTTCCGGCGATAGCGCGCCCAAGCTCATACCAGCCGTGGTGAACCGCCGGCGGATATTTTCAATCGGCTCGACTTCCTGCAACGGGATCGCTGGCCGGTTTTTGAACCGCAACAAATCGCGCGGCGCCACCGGCACACGGCGTTCCACGGCTTCAAGGTATTTGGCGAAGTCTTCGAGAGTGGCGGATTTGTTGAACCGGTGTAACGCGGTGACGACTTGCGGATTGGTCGCGTGAAATTCACCTTGGCCTCCGCGGGCGACGCGGTAATTGCCGCCTTCGTCCAGCGCCGGCACCTCCGGTTTCCCGTAAGCCGCCTGATGCCGGCGCAAGGCATCTCCGGCAATTTGCCGGAAGGTCAGGCCGCCGATGGGAGAAGTCGTGCCGGGGAAACAGCGATTGACGACTTCCGGCGAAATGCCAATCGCCTCGAACAATTGTGCGCCGCGATAGCTGCTGATGGTCGAGATGCCCATCTTGGCCATGACCTTCATCAACCCGTGTTCAATCGCGTGGCGGAAATTGGCCAGCGCCTGCACGAACGTCAGGTCGCCGTATTCTCCAGCAGCCACGTTCCGCCGGATGGTTTCAATGGTCAGCCAAGGGTTGACCGCCGAGGCACCATAGCCAATCAGGCAGGCGAATTGATGAACGTCGCGTGCTTCGCCCGATTCGCAAACGATGGACGCGCGCAGCCGTTTGCCTTGCCTCATCAAATGATGATGCACCGCGCCGACCGCCAGCAGCATCGGAACGGGCACTTTGATTTCATCCGCCTGCCGGTCACTCAAAACGAGGATGGTTTTGCCGGCATCCACGGCGTGTTCAGCCTGGGAGCAGATGGATTGCAGGGCGGCTTCGAGTTGACCATCTCCCTTATCCGCGTCGAAATGGCAGTAAATGGTTTCGCTCTGGAATGCCGGATCGGCAATGTTTCGCAGTGCCCTCAGTTCGTGATCGTCCAGGAACGGGCTGCTTAACTCGATCAACTTCGCGTGCGCCTCGCTTTCGGTCAGCCAGGAGCGGCGCCGACTCAGAAGCGTGGACAGCGACATGACAATTTTCTCGCGGATGCTGTCCATCGGCGGATTGGTGACCTGTGCGAAGCGTTGCTTGAAATAATCGTAAAGCAGCCGAGGCCGCTTCGAGAAAACCGCCAGTGGTGTGTCGTCACCCATCGAACCAATCGGCTCGTCACCGCCGGCGACCATCGGCTTGAGCATTTCGCGCAATTCTTCGGCATCCCAGCCGAACGAGATTTGCCGGCGGCTCAAATCCGGAACATCAGCCTCGCCGTCGGTCGGCGACACAAGATTCTCCGCATGGCTGGACAATGGGAAAATCTGGCGCCGGCACCATTCGGCATACGGTTCGCGGCCGGCAACGCGTGCCTTGATGGTTTCGTCCAGAAGCAACTTCCCCGCCTGCGTGTCGATGGCGATGATTTTGCCCGGACCAAGCCGGCCTTTCACCGTAACGCGCTTTTCGTCCAGGGGCAGCACGCCCGCTTCACTGGCCAGGACCATGAGACCGTCATCGTAAATTTTGTAGCGCGCGGGCCGCAGTCCGTTGCGGTCCAGCGCCGCGCCGACATATTGGCCATCGCTGAAAACCAGCGCCGCCGGCCCGTCCCACGGCTCGTTCAGACAGGCATGGAAGCGGTAAAATCCCTTCAGCGCCGGAGACAAATCATCGTTTTGTTCCCATGCTTCAGGTATGAGCATCATAACGCTGTGCAAAATGTCGCGTCCGCTCAATTGAAGCACTTCGAGAGCATTGTCCAAGGAAGCGGAGTCCGAACCGCCCGGCTGGAGAATCGGCTTGAGCAATTCAACCCGGTCAGCCCACTCGGGCGATGTTAATTCCTGCTCCCGGGCGCGAGTCCAGATTTGATTGCCGGAAAGCGTGTTGATCTCGCCATTGTGGGCCAGCACGCGAAACGGATGCGCCAGTTGCCAGTTGGGAAACGTGTTGGTCGAATAACGCTGATGAAAAATCGCCAGCGCGGTTTCATACAATGGGTCCTGCAAGTCCAGATAAAACTTTCCAAGGTCCGGCGCATTCAGCAGCCCCTTGTAAACAATGGTGCGCGAAGAGAATGACGAAATATAAAATCCCGGAACTTTTCTGTAGTGGACGCTATCCTCGGCGGTCTTCCGGGCCAGGAGCAAGCGCCACTCAAATTCCATGTCATCACAATCATCCGGCCTGCCGACTAGGATTTGCTCAATTTTCGGCATTGTATTGCCGGCCTTCTCTCCCAACGCGCTCAGATTGATGGGCACCACCCGCCAACCGAGGATATGCAGGTCGAATCTGGCGGCCGCCTGTTCAATCAGCCGCCGACAGCCGACCTGATAGCCCCGGCTGTTTGGCATGAACACCATCCCCACCCCCAAATCGGTCTCCTTGCGAAGCCGTCCATGAAAACGCTCCACGTCACGTCGGAAAAGTGCGTGCGGCAACTGCGTCAATACGCCGCTCCCATCGCCGGTGCTGGCATCAGCATCCAGTGCGCCGCGATGCGCGAGGTTGGCCAGCGCCTGAAGCGCGTAAGCCAGAATCCGATGCTCATGCTGGCCATTGATGTTGGCCACGAAACCAACACCGCAGGCGTCATGCTCAAACTTCGGATCGTAGAGCGATTTCATTTTTGTCGGTTGCGTTTTCATGGTGCCGAACCAGGCGCTTTGGCGGGTTCAGTCGTTGGTGCGGGCGGTGTTGGATTGTCCTTGCCGATGGCTTCGACCGGACAACCTGACAACGCTTCTTCCGCCAGCCGTTGTTCCTCCTCCGTCTCCGGTTGGTGAAAGACGAAACTGTTGCCGCCTTCGTCGTCGCGCTTGAAGACAGACGGCGCTGTTTCACGGCACAGATCGCAGTCAATGCAATTTGCGTCCACATACCATCGCCCCGGCACGTTCGTCGGGAGCCGTTTTGCATATTCAGCCATAGATGTCCTTTCGGTTGTTTTTTGAAGCGCAGCGCTCGTCATTGAGAGCCAGTCGCTTTCGGTCAAGACAACCTCCTTCTTGTCACCTATTGCGTAAAATTCATTATTGTTTATATTTCGATGCGTTTTATGAATCAATTTCTGGCGACCACGCCGTTTGACCTTTACGAGTTGACCCTGTTTCAGCTCGTGGCGGATACCGGCTCGTTCACACGGGCGGCGGAAAAGGCGGGATTGACGCAGAGCGCGATCACCCGGCAAATCCGCGGCATGGAAGACCGATTGGGCGTCGCCTTGTTCGAGCGGACTACCCGGCGCGTTTGCCTGACGCGAACCGGCCAATTGCTGCGGGAGAAATCCAACACCATTTTGAATGCCGCCAACGAGTTGCTGGAGGATGTCCAACGGACCTTGGGCAAGTTGCCTCCCACCCTGCGCGTGGGCGTGGCGCGCAGCATTGGGCTGGCATACTTGCCTGGTTACTTTTTTGCATTCCAGCGGCGGCATCCCGAAGTCCAATTGCAGGTGACTCACCAGACCAGCCACGAAATTCTCACCTCGCTGGAGGCTGGCAATTTGGATGCCGGGTTGGTCTGCCCCCCGCCACGCCTGCCGCCTTCGCTCAAAGTAACGCACCGATTTGCCGACGAATTTGTTGCCATCGCACCGCCCCAATTTTCCCTGGCACCAGACGTGGCGAGTGTCACGATGAAACAATTGAAAAAGCTGTTTGCCGATCAGCGCTGGCTGTTGATTGACCGGCAAGGCTTCACTGGTCGCCGGCTGAACCATTGGCTGCGGGCGCAGGGCTGGCTCATCGAACCGGCGATGGAACTGGACGGTTTCGACGTGATTGTGAATTTGGTATCGCTCGGTCTCGGCGTCAGCCTGGTGCCGCACCGCGTGCTGGCGTTGTATGGCAACCGGCGGATTGTGCGCCGCCTCGCCATCCAGCCGCGCTTCAGCCGCGAACTGGCAGTGGTGGTCCGCCGCAACCGCGTCACACCGGAACCACTGCGTTCCTTTGTCGAGAGCGTTTTGTTTTGATGGCGCTTTCATGAATTGCCGCTGGGAGCAACCAGCATCCTTTGATTTCATTTCCCGCCCTGAAATCAGGCATGACTAAACATAATTTGCCTCATTTGAAACAAAATTGACTTAGATCAAATTTTAGCCGCAAAGGGAGGCGTAAGCTTGCGCCGTGAATGAAACTGGAGCCGGTCAACCCGGCCCCGTTGAAAAGCAAAAACGAAAACGATTATGAACACCAAAACTCCCACCCACTCAACCTCCACTTGTTGCGGCGGCGCGGCGACCGCGCCGGCCTCCGCCGAAACCGTTCAAACCGCGCTGACCAATGCGCTGGTCAACGGCAATTTGGACGTGCGCGCCTTGCCGCCGGCACGGCGGCATTCGCTGATTTTTGAAACGTATCATCGTCTGGGCCAGGGCGAGTCATTCGTGCTGGTCAACGACCACGATCCCAAGCCGCTCTATTACCAGTTCGATGCCGAACACGAGGGCCAGTTCACCTGGGCCTACGAGGAACAAGGTCCGGAAGTGTGGCGCGTGCGCATCGGAAAGCCGAAAAGCGTGAAGGCCGCGAAGGCTTGAGGCTCAAATTCCGCCGGATGAAGACCTTTGAATCATTGATCTGGCGGAGGATTGAGGATCGCTCATCCGAGAGGAACGGCTGGTCAAAACAAATGCAAATAACCGAGACATTGAATTTGCCGGGCGCCAGCTTGCAGGCGAGCAAGATGCCGGGACACTGGCTGCTGGCGCGGCTGGGCAAACGCGTGTTGCGACCGGGAGGGTTAAATCTCACAAGGCGGTTGCTGGAATCGCTGGCGATCAAGACTTCGGACGACGTGGTCGAATTTGCCCCCGGCATGGGCGTGACGGCGCGGATGACGCTGGGATGGAATCCAGCGGCTTACACGGCCATTGAGGACGACGAGGCGGCGGCAAATCGCGTCCGCCGTTTTCTAACCGGCGCTCACCAGCAATGTCTGGTGGGCAACGCCGAGAAAACACCTTTGCCCGATCAATCGGCCACGGTCGTTTATGGTGAAGCGATGCTGACGATGCAAGGAACCGAGCAGAAACATCGCATCGTCCGGGAGGCCGCCCGGTTGCTGAAGCCGGGCGGCCGTTACGGCATCCACGAACTGTGCCTGGTTCCGGACAATTTGGACGAACAAATCAAACGCGAAATCGAGCAGGCGCTTTCCCAAACAATTCACGTCGGCGCCCGACCGCTGACCGCCGGCGAGTGGCGCGCGGTTTTGGAAGCCGAAGGTTTCAAGGTGCAAGCCGAAGCCCAGCGTCCCATGCGGCTGCTGGAGCCGGATCGCCTGATTCAAGACGAGGGCTTTTGGGGCACGTTACGATTTATGAAAAATCTGTTGCGGGACAAGGAAGCCCGCCGGCGGGTTCTGGCCATGCGCCGAATTTTCGTGAAATACCGTTCGCACATGGCGGCCATCATGTTGGTCGGCGTCAAAACTTCTGAAGCCGGCACTTTCCATTTGCGAGATCCACATGCAGACGCAAAGTATCAACCAGCATTACACTGAAGATCATCAGCGCCTCGATGATTTGTTTCACGAGTTTCAGGAGCTGAAGGCCACCGACCGTCGAAAGGCCGAACGGTTGTTTCACGAGTTCAAGACCGGCCTGGAACGGCACATCGTCTGGGAGGAGAGAATCCTGTTCCAGGCGTTCGAGGAAAAATTCACGCACCTCCAGAGCGGGCCAACGGCCGTCATGCGTTTGGAGCATCAGGAAATCCGGCGGCACCTCGACGCCATCGCCGGCAAACTGACGGAAGAGAATTTTGAGACCAGCGAGGATGAACACGCACTGGAAACCGTGCTGTGCCCGCACAATCACAAGGAAGAGGGCATTCTTTATCCCATGATGGACCACGTTTTCAGCGAGCAGGAACGAAACGAGATGTTTTTGAAAATGAACCACAAAAGATGAACACCTGCAACACGGTCATTGTCACCGTGAATGTGAAGGTGTTCCCAAATGGAAAGGCGAGATTATGAAAGTTGCAGTTTATGACACCCACGTGGTGAAGAAGAACGGCAAGCCGATGCACTTTGACATCATTGTGCCCGAGGGCGAATCGCATGAGCGGGTGCTCGAATTTGGCCGCGAATACCTGAAGAGTGTTGGACAGGAGGGCCAAACTCTGACCACCAGGGAATGCGAGTTCTGTCACGTCGAATCCGCTTCGGCGGAAATTGAGCGGGCTATCAACGGGATATTCGAGGTTGCCGGATCCCGGCACCCGAACGCACTGGCTTCAGCAGAATCTGAGCGAGCCATCCGCCAGCGCGGATATGCCATCAAGGAGATGGAAGGCTGCCAGTGAATTCGCCCGCTTCCGTCGCCATGCTGCCGATGCGCAAAGCTCGGCGCCGATGTATGAGACATCAAACATCGCGAACCTTTATTCGCAGTGGCAGTGTGGCAAATCCGCTGGCGGGATAGACCGCGAGCGTGGGTTCCTTTTGCGCCACGCCCAAAAGTTCGCTGGTGTGTGACAGCAGTTCTTCCATGAGAACGCGCAACTCCAGCCGCGCCAGCGGCGCACCTGGACAAGCGTGAATGCCCGCGCCGTAGAGCAGATTCTTGTCCGGCGCACGGTCAAGCCGGAACGAGCTTGGATCTTCAAAGGCGCGCTCGTCACGATTGGCCGCCATCCACATGAGCGTGATGCGCTCGCCGGCGTTGATCTTTCGGCCGCCAATTTCCACCGGGCGCTTGGCGACTCGCCGGTTGCTCACCAGCGGGCCGTGCAGGCGAAGCATTTCTTCGATGGCGGGCGGCAACAACTCCGGCTTGGCGCGCAACCGACTCTGCAAATCGGCGTGAACGGCCAGATAGTGAGCCAGGATGCCGACGGAGGCGGAGATGGTGCCGATTTCGCCGACGGTCCAATTGCGCAGGATGCTGGCCACTTCTTCGTTGCTCAAAGCGCGGCCCCACACCTTTTCGTGCATCAACGCGGCGGTGAGGTCGGTTTTTGGGCCGGCGCCGGCCTGTTGCCGGGTTTCCAGCAGGTCGTCAACAATCTTCTCGAATTCAAGCGCAAGCTCCGACATCGCCCTGCGATCCCGTATGCGAGTGGCCTCATGGTTCTTGCGCGTCCATTGCACCAAGGGTTCCTGCAATGTGGTCGGCCAGCCAAGAAACGCGCACTGGACTTGTGCGGCAAACGGCAGGGCCGCGCCGGCAATGAACTCCACTTCCTCGCGCGCGTTCAAGCTCTCAACCAACTTCCCGGCGATCCCGCGGCAGATGGGTTCGAACGCCGCCATTCGCTCCGCGGAAAAATAAGGCTCGATGACGCGGCGATAAGTCGTGTGTTCGGGCGGGTCCATGCCGTCGGGCACCGAAAGGTGCTGGGACACCGCATTGCTGAACGTTTTGTGATCGTGAAGCGCACGGGTCACGTCCTCGTGCCGGAACAGCGACCATCCCATGAACTCGCTGTGCGCGACCGGGCAGCGACGACGCATCTCATCGTAAGCAGCGCGCTGATCACGCTGGACTTCAGGGGAAGTCGGGTCCCAATCAGGCTGGGGTTGGTTTTGCTTTGTGTCTTTCATCGTGCGGAAATCTCCAGCATTCGCTCAATCGGGCGGCGCGCTTGCTCCAAAATCAATCCGGGCAATTCGACCCGCGGATGGAGATTCTTCATGCAACCACGCAGTTTATCAAGAGTGTTCAATTTCATAAATTTGCACTGGCTGCAGCGGCAGTTGTCCGACGGCATTTGCATGACGTCGAACGTCGGCGCACAGATGAATTCCTTGTGCGGACATTCCTTTCGCATCCGATGAATGATACCTGATTCGGTCACGATTATAAATCGCTCTGCCGGCGTTTGCCTGCAATAGGTGATCATTTTTTCAGTTGAACACACGGCATCGGCCAGCTCGCGCACTTCGCGCAGGCTTTCGGGATGAGCCACCACCTTGGCGTCCGGAAACGATTGTTTCAACCGCAACAAATTGTCCCGGCGAAACTCGATGTGCGCGTAACAGTTGCCCCGCCAGAGCGTCATCGGACGACCGGTTTGTTCCATGACCCAGGCGCCGAGATTTTCGTCGGGCACGAACAGCAGGTCCCGGTCTTTCGGCGCGGCTTCGACAATTTTGACGGCATTGCCGCTGGTGCAGATGACGTCGCTGAGCGCCTTCACCTTGGCGCTGCAGTTGATATAGCTGACGGTGTAGAAATTTGGGTTGGTCTCCTGAAGTTCACGGAGTTTGCCCGCCGGGCAACTTTCTTCGAGCGAACAACCGGCGTTCCGATCCGGGAGTATCACGAGCTTGTTGGGATTCAGAATCTTCGCCGTCTCCGCCATGAAATGGACGCCGCAAAAGACAATCACTGCCGCGTCAGTCCGGGCTGCCTGCTGCGCGAGTCCCAGCGAGTCGCCCACAAAATCCGCCAAATCCTGGATTTCGGGCACCTGATAATTGTGCGCGAGGATCACGGCATTCAACTCGTGTTTCAGGTCAAGGATTTCTTGCGCCAGCGTCTCATCAGTTTGTGGCGGCGCAAATGCATTCCCAGACACAGGTTGCGCGTCAGCAATGGCGATCTCATTTTTCAGATTCATATTCATGTCGGCGCTGAAAATCATGGATTCGTATCAAAAGCTTTTCATCCCGCTGTCAACGCCTGATTGAAATCTTCGAGCAAATCCTCAATGTCCTCGATGCCAACCGAGACGCGGACCAGCCCGTCGCTGATGCCGGCTCGCTGGCGCTCGGCGGGTGTCATCAGACGGTGCGAGGTGCGGCTCGGAACACAAATCAGACTTTCCACCCCGCCCAGGCTCAATGCCGGTGTGACCACGTGCAAACGGCTTAACAGCCGGCCCACCTGATCGGCGTTGCGCAACTCAAAGGAAAGCATGCCGCCAAAGCCGCGCATTTGCCGTGTCGCAATGGCGTGGTCGGGATGTTCGGGCAGGCCGGGATAGTTGACGTGTGCGACGGCGGTATGGGTTTGCAGAAACCGAGCAAGACGACCGGCGTTTTCGTTGTGCTGACGGACCCGCAGGGCGAGCGTTTTCAAACCGCGTTCAAGCTGGTAGCAGGAATGGGCGTCCAACATGCCGCCATGATTTACCGCACATTCGGCAAGACGGCGAATGACACTCGTGGAGGACACAACAACACCCGCATTTACGTCGCTGTGGCCATTGAGATATTTCGTCGCGCTGTGAACCACGGCATCGAATCCGAGAGCAATCGGATTTTGATTGATAGGCGTGGCGAAGGTGTTGTCAATCACCGTCAGCACGCCGTGGGCGCGACCGAGCTTGCTCACAGCGGAAAGGTCCACACATTGCAGCAGTGGGTTGGATGGCGACTCAACGTAGATGAGGCGGGTATTGGGTTTGAGCGCGGCTTTGAATTCCTCGGTCGTGCGGCTGAACGAAACCTCAATTCCCAAGTGCGCGAGTTCTTTCGTCACCAACTGGTGCGTGCCCCCGTAAAGATCGGCCTGAAAAGCGGCATTGTCACCCGGCTTAAGATACGCAAAAAGCAGCGTTGAAATGGCCGCCATGCCTGAACCGAATACCAGCGCATCTTCGCCTTGTTCCAAAGCAGCCAATTTACGGGTGATCACGCGCTGATTTGGCGTATTAAAATAGCGTGGATAGATGTTTTGGTTCGATGCATTCGGAAATGCATAGGCGGTGGACGTGTAGATCGGGCTGCACGCACCTCCGGTGGTCGAATCGAGGTGTGTGCCGGCGTGGATGCAGAGCGTGGACGGACGCAGGGATGAACTGTTCTGGCTCATAACAGATGGGTTTTCACAGCGTTGACTTTGAAGAAAAGAACGCCTTGCGCCCAGAGAAATCGTGCTCTTGCATGTTTACCTTTCTGGGGCCGGGCGCCGAGTCATACGTGCGCCGGTCTTGAAGCTCCATCAGGACAGCTCTCCGTCGCGACAAAAACGTTGGCGTGTTCAGTCTGGTCTGACAGCGAGTCCAGCACGGGAAAGACCAAGTGCTCCTCCTTTTGATTGTGTTGCAGGAACAGATCCTGGAGCGCGAGTATGTCGGCAATCGGCGCGGGCCACTGCTGAACCAGCGCGGCCTGAATGTGATCCAGGAAGTCTTTGATCTGGCGGTGTTCCTGGCGCATCACTACGGTCGGCTCGCCGTCGCGCATCCCCGGTCCTTTCTCGAAGATCGGGAAAAGAATTTCTTCCTCCCATCTAATATGCCGTTCCAGATCAGATCTAATTTCGTTAAAGAGCGAGTTGGCTGCTACAAGGTCGGTTTCGTTCAGGCTCTCGAATCGCAGCAACAAGCCGCTCAACCGTATGTGATCGTGGCTGTGGCGTTCGGTAACGCTTCGCAAAGGTGCTTTCATGTGCCGGTTCATAAAAGTTTATGTTAGCGCCGCGACAATGATGTTCCTTGACCCACGTCAAAGGTCATGAAACTTGAGGAATCCGGCCAATACGATTCAGTCTTCCGTTTGTATGCATTCAAAAATGTTTCCACGTTTCGGCTAACGCCAACAGCATCAGCACGCCCAGGGTGGCTTCGGTAATACCAATCGT
>JAGWNY010000018.1 GCA_028872915.1 Verrucomicrobiota bacterium | reverse complement strand
ACCAAGGTCTTGAAAGAGCAGGGGCTCTTCGTTACAGTCTGTGGCACAAGAAGCGGTGAGTGGCGTTTTCATTTGGCTGAGTGATTTCAAGCCTTCTGACCCTCTCGCCGCTTCTTTGTTCAATCCTACTATGAAATATCCGGGCTAGTCCCTGGCCCTCGCGGTCCTGGCAAACGTTCTTGGGGCGACAATAGTTTTCGGCCCCAGAGCCAGGGCGTCATGCGCCAAATGGGCTTTCATTTTCGCCGCCCTTTGGGGCCTGGAGTATGCCGTCCTCCACCATTGGATCAACTTTCAGTGGCTTAAAAATTCCGTGCTCTGGCTCCAGTCCCGCCTTTGACATGGCATTTTCCAACGGCAAATAATTTATTTTGCAATTATCATCTTCCATCTGGCATTCTGGCATCCGTCAATCCGGTCAGGCCGTTAAATCCAGGAACGCAAGCCCAAATTCTTATGAACTGGTATTATGTCGAACAAGGACAACAAGCCGGTCCAGTGAGTGAGGAACAACTCGGCGAGATGCTGCGCGGCGGGAAAATTCAGCCCGACACGCTCGTCTGGCGCGAGGGCTTGGCAGAGTGGACGCCCTGCCGGAGTGCCTTGGGCGGCACGCCATCAGACAGTACAACCGGAGCGACTGGTGAGCCAACCGCCGAAGCAGTTTGCGCCGAATGCGGCAAAATGTTTCCGGTTGAAGAAACAATCCGTTACGGCAATGCCCGCGTATGCGCCGCGTGCAAGCCTGTGTTCCTGCAAAAACTCCAGGAAGGCGCTCCGGTGAACACCGGCGAATTGCGCTACGCGCGCATTTTAACCCGGTTCTCCGCGGTGGTTTTGGACGGCTTGATCTTGATGGTGGTCAATATGGCCCTGGGTTTCCTTCTCGGATATATCAGCGCCATCGCGGCGCGCCACAATCCGTCCGCCATCGTCAGCGTTCAGTTTGTCTTGTTGGCTCTCGAAGTAGCCGTGGCCGCAAGTTACGAAACCTTGATGGTGGGAAAATACGGGGCGACCTTGGGCAAGATGGCCTGCAAAATCAAAGTGGTGATTGCCGACGGCGGGCGCGTTTCCTACTTGCGCTCATGCGGGCGGTATTTCGGGAAAATGTTGAGCAGCCTGACCTGCCTGATCGGCTACATCATCGCCATTTTTGACAATCCACAAAAGCGGGCGCTGCACGACCACCTCTGTAACACCCGCGTCATCTACCGTTAGTTCATGAATCCGCTGGTTCAGTGTCCAAGGTGCCGCGCCTGGCTCATGGAGGGCGTTTTCAACCAACCGACCTTTGCGCCGTGCCCGGCGTGTGGATCGGGCCTGCAAGTTGAGGTGTTTCCCGCCTTGTTCCGCAAAACCAGCGCCGGCCAAGGCGGCGAAACCATTATGATGGAGGGCGAATCAAGTTGCTTTTATCATCCCCAAAAAAAAGCGGCGCGGCCGTGCGACGGCTGCGGGCGATTCCTCTGCGCGCTGTGCGATTGCGAACTCGACGGGCGGCATCTTTGCCCCACCTGCCTGGAAACCGGGAAAACCAAGGGCAAAATCGAAAGCCTCGACAACGAGCGCACGCTCTACGACAGCATTGCCCTGGCGCTGGCAATCCTGCCAATGCTCATTTTTTATTTCACCCTGGTCACCGCGCCAATGGCGTTGTTCGTCGCCATCCGCTATTGGAAGGCCCCGCGAAGTATTTTGCACCGCACCCGGATTCGCGCCGTCGCCGCCATCGTTATCTCCCTCCTGCAAATCGGCGGCTGGGCAACCTTGTTCATCGTCCTCGCCACCCGCCGCTGACCCCGTGTCCGACTTCTCCTATCAACGCTTGACACGAGCCCGCGCGCGCGGCCTGTTGGCCATCGCCGTCCAATCCCGCTTCAGTCTGTGGCTGGGGCCGGATCATTTGCTGCACGTTGAATCCAGCGGCTACACCGAAAGTTACAAGCGTTTCTATTTCCGCGACGTTCAGACCCTCACTATCCGGGAAACCACGCGGCGGAATGTCTGGAACGCCATTCTCATATTGCCAGTCGTCTTCTGTCTGGTGGTCCTTGTGATAAGCCTGTTTCCATTAAAGAACATCGCAGCGGTCATTACCTGGTCCATTCTTGCCACGCTGTTGGTTGTCCCTTTTGTGATCAACAATCTCCGCGGCCCGACCTGCGCCTGCGAATTGCGCACCGCCGTTCAAATTGAGGAGCTTCCTTCGCTGAGTCGTGTCCGCAAAACCCGCCGGGTGCTGGCAAAAATACGTCCCCTCATTGCCGCTGCCCAAGGGGGCGAGCTTTCAGCGGCGGCCGTTTCCGCGCAACTGCGGGGTTGGGTTGCGACTTCGGCCGGGGCGCCGTCGGGCGTCCTGGCTGCAGACGACCCGAACGTTCCGCCGCCCCTGGATTCCTGAAACACCGCGACCATGCAATCCCTCGCCCATCAACGCTGTTTCAACCACGCCGCGCGCGAGGCGGTGGCGCGCTGCCCCGGGTGCAAACAATTTTTCTGTCGGGAGTGCATCACCGAGCACGATGACCGCATGGTCTGCGCCGCGTGCCTTAAAAAGCTCACGCCCAAGGCTCTCGCGCGGCGTTTGGGCTTCACGCAAATTTTCCGGTTCGCGCAATGCGCGGTCGGCCTGCTCGTCGCGTGGTTTTTCTTTTTTCTGATTGGGGCGGGATTATTGAAGCTGCCGGATTCGTTCCACGAAGGAACGCTCTGGCATGTCCATCGGATTAATAGAGAATGATTTCCCGGCTCCAGGTTCAAAGTTCAGATCCATCCGCGGCGTCCGCCGACGGCTCAACTTTGAACATTGAACTTTGAACTTATGAAATGGCGGCAAAAAGGCAAAGGCGCATTCGATCTCATCGAAGAGGCCGTGCATCGCCTGCGCACCGCGCCGGTCGCGACGCTGGCGGTGTATTATCTGGGATCCATTCCATTCGTGCTCGGTCTGCTGTTTTTCTGGACAGACATGAGCCGCAGTCCCTTTGCGAACCAGCATCTGGCCGACGCCAGTCTCGCGATGGCCGTTTTGTTTGTCTGGATGAAATTTTGGCAGGCCGTTTTTGCACGCCGCATCCGCGCTCAGATCGCCATCCAGCCGCCGCCGGCCCTGAACCTGGGCCGCGCCACGCGGATTCTGCTCACGCAATTGATTTTGCAGCCGTTGGGCCTGTTTCTCATTCCGTTATCACTCCTGCCAGTCCTACCGTTCGCGTGGGTCTATGCTTTCCATCAAAATGCCACGGCTCTCGCGGACGGCGAAGAAGGCGCCGCCGCTTTGTTCAAAAAGTCTTGCCGGCAGGCCGCGTTATGGCCGGCGCAAAACAACGCCGCGCTCGCCGTGCTGCTCGGTTTTGCATTTTATGTTTTCCTGAACTGGGCCGCGGTGTGCCTGGCCCTGCCGCAACTGTTCAAAATGCTTTTTGGCATCCAATCCGTTTTTACCAGAAGCCCGTGGGGCATGTTGAATACCACATTTTTTGCCGCGATGTTCGGGCTGACCTATCTTTGCGTGGACCCGATTTTGAAAACATTTTACGCGCTGCGCTGTTTTTATGGCGAGTCGCTTCAATCCGGCGGGGATTTGAAGGCGGACTTAAAACAGCTTCTCCGCTCCACGCAAAAAATCGCCGCCGTCTTCTTTATTTTCTCCGCGATTTTTCTTTCCGCCCCGGTCACAGCCGCCGCCGTGCCATCCTCCGGTTCGCAAAACGTCCCGCAAATTTCGCCGCAGGAATTGGACCGGGCCATCAACCAGACGATCCACGAGCGCAAATACACGTGGCGAATGCCCCGGGAAAAAATCGCGGAGACGGCCGCCAGCGAAGGCATCATCGAAAAATTTTTTGACAACATTGGCGCCATGCTCCGCCGGTGGGCGCGCGCCTTTTTGCACTGGCTTGATGAGTTGCTGAGAAAGCTGTTCCACCGCCGGCATCCGGTTTCGTACGAGCCAAACACCAATTGGGATTGGGGCGAGTCCGTGCAGTTGTTGCTTTGGACACTGGTAGTTGTTGTCGCATCCGCGCTCGGCGTGTTCCTGTATCGTGTCTGGCGCAATCGGCACAAATCCCGCACCATCGTTCCGACCGCTGCGATTTTGCCCGTTCCGGACATAGCCGATGAAGATGTGGGCGCCGACCAGTTGCCCGAAGATGGATGGACGACGCTCGCCCGCGAGCTACTCGCCCGCGGCGAATTCCGGCTCGCCATGCGCGCCTTCTACCTGGCCAGCCTGGCGCATTTGGCGGCGCGGAATCTCATCCGCATCGCCCGCTTCAAGTCAAACCGCGATTACGAGCACGAGTTGCGCCGGCGCGGCCACTCCCTCCCGGAGCTGCTCCCGGTTTTCGCCGACAACATTTCCGCCTTCGAGCGTATCTGGTATGGGATGCACGAGGTCAATTCCGATATGGTGAACCGGTTCGCGTCCAACGTGGAACGGCTGAAATCCGCTGGATGAGAAAGTATTTTCCCATCGTGGTCGTGCTCGGCTGCACAGCGGCGTTTGCGTTCGGCATCGTCGAATTGTTCGAACTTCGCTTTGCCGCCGGCGACGTCTATCCGCCGTATTCCTCGCTGCGGGCGGATCCGCTCGGCACCATGGCCCTTTACGAAAGTCTTAAAAAAATCCCCGGCTTGTCCGTGCGGCGCGACTTCAGCGCGTCGGACCGGCTGCCCGAGAAGCCGCAAACGGTTTATCTGCACCTGGCCGGAAACCGCTTTGAATGGGACTGGCTCTCGCCCGACGACTACCGCCAAATCCGGGATTTTCTCGCGCGCGACGGACGACTGGTCATCGCTTTTTATCCTCAGACCGAGCCGCAAATTTTCCATTTCAATGGGGAGGAAGACACCAATTCAGTGAAAAAAATGACGCCGCCCAGGCGGGCCAGGAAAGGAAGCCACCATCCAGACGACGAAGAATCCTGGGTTGCGCTCGAAGAAGAATGGGGATTTCACACAGCCTTCCGAAAGTTGACGCCCGATGGTGACGTTTACGCACCGGCGACCGTCGTCAACCAGACGGATTTACATCTTCCACAGACGCTGGACTGGCACAGCGGCATCGTCTTCACGAACCTCGCGTCCGCGTGGCGGGTAATTTACACCCGCGGCCCGGACCCCGTGGTCGTTGAGCACAAATTCGACCGCGGCTCCGTCGTCCTGGCCACGGATTCTTATTTTGTCAGCAACGAAGCGATGGCCGCCGACCGACACGCGGATTTCCTCGCGTGGCTGGTCGGCCCGGCCAGGAACGTCGTTTTTGACGAAGCGCATTTTGGCATTCTCGAAACCTCCGGCGTGGCGGCGCTGATGCGAAAATATCGCCTGCAAGGCTTGGTGGCGGGCTTGATTCTGCTTGCCGGTTTGTTCATCTGGAAAAACTCCACCAGTCTCGTCCCATCCCTCGCCGAGGAAAAACGGGAAAATTTCGTCGCCGGAAAGGATTTCGCCACCGGCTTTGTAAATTTGCTCCGGCGCAGCATCGCGCCACGCGATTTGCTGGCAACCTGTTTCGCCGAATGGAAAAAATCCACCGCCAAAAAAGGAAAAAAACCGTCGGCGCGGCTCCAGCAAGCCGAGACCGTCTTCTCCTCCGGGAACTCCCTGTCCAACAAGGACCGGAACCCGGTTGAAACCTACAAAAAAATTTCCGAAATCCTCGGAACTCGAAAACAAACGTTATGAACACCGAACGACTCAAGGAAGTCCTCACGCAAGCGCGGCACGAAACCGGCAAGGTCATCATCGGCCAGCACGAGGTGATCGAAAAAGCGCTGATCGCCATTTTTACAGGCAACCATGCGCTGGTCGAAGGCGTCCCCGGTGTCGCCAAAACGCTGCTCGTGCGTACGCTCGCCCACGTGCTCGGCGCGGATTTTGGCCGCATCCAGTTCACACCCGACCTTATGCCCGCCGACATTACCGGCACGAACGTCTTTAATTTGCAGCACAATGAATTTTCCCTCATCAAAGGGCCGATCTTCACTTCGTTCCTGCTCGCCGATGAAATCAACCGCGCGCCCGCCAAGACGCAATCGGCCTTGCTGCAAGCCATGCAGGAGCGCTTGGTAACGATTGACCGGGAGACGCATCATCTGCCGCCGAATTTTACCGTGTTCGCCACGCAAAACCCGATTGAATACGAGGGCACTTATCCGCTGCCCGAAGCGCAAAAGGACCGGTTCATGATCAAAATCACGATGGCTGCCCCGGACCGCGCCGGGGAATTGTCGCTCGCTCAACGGACAATGACCAGCGACGCACCTGAAACCCTCCTCGCGCAGGGCGTCGTCCAACCGGTCATCAAGGTGGAGGACTTGAAGGAATTGCGCGCCGGCCTCGCCGCCATTGTCATCCGCGACGAATTGATTGCCTATCTCGTGGACATCGTGCGCGCCACGCGCTCCCATGAAAGCATTCTCGTCGGGGCCGGACCCCGCGCCACCCAATCTCTCATCATGGCCGCCCGCGCCTTCGCCGTCATGTCCGGCCGTGATTTTGTGACGCCCGACGACATCAAAACGATGACGCCTGCCGTCCTGGAACACCGGTTGATTCTGCGGCCGGAATTTGAAATCGAAGGTTTGAGCGTTGCCGAGATCATCCAGCAAATCCTCCAGCAAATTGCGGTGCCCAGATGATCGTCCCGCGTTCCAGGTTGTTGTTTTGGGTGGCCACTGTCGTGCTGCCATTCGCCTTTCTTGCGGCGGTAGCGCCGGGCGCGACAGTTGTTTCGGTGCTGTTTATCAGCGGACTTTTTTTGGTGGCGGCAGCCGACGCCGCCTGGGCGCGCAAAAATCTCGCCGGAATCGGCGTCGAACTTCAGGCGGTGGCGCGCATGTCGAAGGGGCGCGAGGCAAAACTGGAATTGCGGATTCGGAACAGCCGGCAACGCAGACGGCCATTGCGGCTCGGATTAGCCTGGCCGCCCGAAATCAAGGCAGCATCCGACGAACTGGACGCCATTTTGCCCGCACAGAGCGAATGGTCGCGGCTGGCCTGGCCTTGCATGCCGCTCAAACGCGGGAATTACAAATTCGACCGGATTTTTGCCGAAGGCGCCTCGCCGTTGGGATTTTGGTCGGCTCGAAAATCGTTTCCCGTGCAGTCCGAAGTCCGCATTTATCCGAATTTGTTGGACGAACGCAAAAATCTCGCCGCGCTGTTTTTGAACCGCGGCCAGTTCGGCTTGCATGCCCAACGACAGGTCGGCAAAGGCCGTGATTTCGAGAAATTGCGCGAATACATCCCCGGCGACGGCTACGACGAAATCCACTGGAAGGCCACAGCCCGCCGCGGCCGGCCTATTACAAAAGTTTTTCAAATCGAAAAGACGCAGGAGGTTTATGTAGTCATTGACGCCTCGCGGCTCGCGGCGCGGAAAGTTCGAGATTCCGGCCTCAAGGTTCAAGCTTCAACATCGCCGGACGGCAAGGCTCAACCGGGAGTTTTCAGTCTTGAACCGGGAACCACCGTATTGGAACGCTTCGTGACCGCCGCCCTGGTGCTCGGATTGGCGGCCGAGCAGCAGGGCGATTTGTTCGGATTGGTGACGGCAACGAACAAGGTGGAAAAATTCGTCCGCGCGAAAAATGGCCAGGCGCATTACAATACCTGCCGCGACGCGCTTTACACGTTGCAGCCCGAAATCGTCACGCCGGATTTTGACGAATTATTCACGTTCGTCCGACTGCGCCTCCGCCGCCGCGCGCTGCTGATTTTTTTGACCGACCTCGAAGATCCAGCGGTGGCGGAAAGCTTTGTCCGCAACCTGGAGTTGATCCGGCGCCAGCATTTGGTGCTGGTCAACATGATCCAGCCATCGGGGCTAAAACCCATTTTTTCCAATCCGAACGTGACTGGCATTGATGATCTATACAACGAACTCGGCGGCCATCTGCGCTGGCAGAAATTGCGCGAACTGAAAAAGATTTTGCAGCGCATCGGTGTGCAATTTTCGCTGCTCAATAACGAACGGTTGAGCGCCGAACTGGTGTCGCAATACTTGAACGTTAAACAAAGGCAGCTTTTGTGACTCAAATCCGGAGCGGCGTCTTTGACTTTGAACTATGATCGTGGATTTGCAACGGTTCATCGCGAATGAACGGCCGTTCTGGAACGGGCTGGAAAAAATGCTCGACCATCTCGAAATCGAGCCGAACGCGCGGATGTCGCTGGCGCAATTACAACTCTTTCACCAGCTTTACGAACGCACCGCCGCCGACCTTGCGAAAATTACGACGTTCTCGTCCGAGCCGGAAACGCGGCGTTATCTGGAAAACCTGGTCGCGCGCGCCTACGGCGAAATTCATGAGACGCGCGGGAAGCAGCGCCGATTTTACCCGCTGGAATGGTTTTTCCACACGCTGCCGCAAACGTTCCGCCGGCATGTTCGCGCGTTTTATCTTTCCCTGGCCATCACAATCGCCGGCTGCCTGTTCGGCGGCATGGCGATTGCCTTTGATCCCGGCTCCAAGCCGGTCCTCATGCCGTTTCCAGGCCTGTTGCAAGACCCGCGCCAGCGCGTGGCCGAGGAGGAAAAGGCGACCCACGACAGGTTGAATGGCTGGAAGACAACATTCTCCGCTGAGTTGATGACGCACAATATCCAGGTCTCCGTCTTCACGTTGGCGCTCGGCATGACGTGGGGTTTTGGCACCATCCTGATGCTGTTTTACAACGGTGTGATTCTCGGCGCCGTGGGGGTGGATTACATTCGGGCGGGCGAGACGCAATTTCTGCTCGGTTGGCTGATGCCGCACGGTGTGATTGAAATCCCGGCCATTTTGATTGCCGGCCAGGCTGGGTTGCTGCTGGCCTGGACCATCATCGGACGCGGCAGCCGCCTCCCATTGCGGGCGCGGCTGCGCGAAATTTCCAGTGACTTGGTCACGCTGATTTTTGGCGTCGGCTGTCTCCTGGTGTGGGCGGGATTCATCGAGGCGTTCCTTTCACAGTATCATCAGCCCGTGATTCCCTATAACGCGAAAATCGCGTTCGGCGGCATCGAACTGATTCTGTTGATCCTCTTCCTTGCAAAATCCGGCGCGCGCAAAACACGGAAAGCCGTCAATCCCGACGAATGAAAACAAACGTCCTGTCCATTCGCACGCCGGAGGGAATCATGTTTTCGCAATTGCTCGCCGGGCCGGTAATGCGGTTCCTCGCGTGGTTCATTGACCAGTTCTGCATCCAGCTCTTGTTGACCGTCCTGGAAATCATGCTGGGCCTGCTAGGAGTTTTGAGTCCTGGATTTGCTTTTGCCTTTTATGTCATCGGCTGGTTTGTCATTGGCATCGGCTACGGAATTTTTTTTGAATGGACCTGGCGCGGCCAGACCATTGGAAAGCGGCTTTTTCGCCTGCGCGTCATGGACGTGGAAGGCATGAAACTGCAATTCAACCAAATTGTCGTCCGCAATCTGCTTCGGTTTGTGGATCAACTGCCGGCCTTTTACTTCGTTGGCGGCGTGGCGTGCTGGTTGAACTCCCGCTGCCAGCGGCTCGGCGACCTCGCCGCCAACACCGTGGTCGTCCGCAGCCCGCGCGTTGCGGAGCCGGACCTGGACCAGCTGCTGGCCGGCAAGTTCAATTCCTTCCGGCGGTTTCCGCATCTGATCGCCCGCCTCCGGCAAAACGTTTCGCCGATGGAAGCCGACATCGCGTTGCAATCGCTGCTGCGCCGTGACGAATTTGACCCGGTGGCGCGCGTCGAATTGTTCGGCGACCTGGCGGCGCATTTCCGCGCCAAGGTGGAGTTTCCGCCCGAAGCCACCGACGGCGTGGCCGACGAGCAATACATCAGGAACGTCGTGGATGTGCTTTACCGGACATCTCAGGTTCCCCCCTTCAGGCCCAAGGTTCAAAATTCAGAGCCGCCTGCGGCGGCGCTTCAACTTTGAAACTTTTAACCTGGGGTCATCAGAGTTTTCGCAACCGCACATCGCGGTAACAGATTACGGCGTCAGCGCTGTCGCTGAACGCGCCCAGGCCCACGTGATAGTCATTGTTTGCCACCCGAATATAACCCGGAAGCTGCGCTTGATGGAAAACTTCGACGCCGTTGACGGTTGCCGTCACCTTGCCGTCTTTTAGGATGAAATCGAACGAGTTGGTGACATCGTTCAAGACAACGTGCTGCACAATCTGTTCCGTTGACCAGCCAACGCCCAGACACACCACGTCCCCTTCCACGTCGTGCCGCTTGATTCGGAAGCCGTACCAATTATAAGTGTTGAAATCCGGCAGGCCCATAACAATCCCGGCCTGGAAATTCTTGTTCGAGGAACGCACGACTTCAAATTCGCCGCGCACTTCGAAATTCGCGCCCACGCGCAGGCGGCGGTCCAGCATGTCCCCTCCGCGACCATATTCAACTTCCAAACTGCCGTCCGGCAAAACTTTGGTTTTGCCGAAACTGAACACCCAATTCGCATCATGATCACTCGCCGGTAGCAGACCGATCCACTCACCCTTTTGCAAACGCCGCCCGGCCGAAAGTTCGGCCAACCGGTATTGGATGAATTTCCTGGTTCGCGCGTCGCCGGCCGGCGCGTCATTCAACTTCGAATATGTTTCCATGGCGCCGGCGATATTGCCCGCTTTGCGCGCCGATTCGGCGCCGGAGATTTCCCTGCCGAGCGGGCCGGTGCGGGCCGCAACTTCGAGCGGCATCAATGAAAGGTCAACACCCCAATCGCGCAAGCCCTCTGGCATGGGTTTCCAATTCAAAGCTTTCAGTTGCCTGCGGGCGATATCGTATTTGCCGGCGAAATAGGCGACAACGGCATAAGACGTTCGCCAGCCGTCCCGGTATTTCGCCTGCACGGGCGCGCCGACATAGCCGTCATATATCCGCTTCAAGTTCGGCCAGATGTCAGCGCGCCCATAAATGTGTTGGCCGACCGGCAACCCCATTTCCGATTCCACGTCGGCGATGCAGTCCATGTATTTGCGCGGCACATCGGTATCGAAACGCCCGGTATTGATGGCGGCCTCTCCCAGGGCGAGCATGGCTTTTTCATTGCCGTACCAGCGCGGGCGAAGACCCCATCGGAAATCACTCCACGCCCTCGGATAGTCAATCTGCGCCGCTGTCGTCCGGTCAAACCATCGGCGCATCTCCTGGATGCCTGAATCACCGAGCGATACGTAAATCATCCGTTCAGGCGCAACCGGCCAGCCGGGTTGCAGCCGCCATGCTTGAGTTAAATCTTTTCGTGCCAAAGCCAGATGATTTTTGAAGCTCCGCCAGCCGGCGTCCGTCACGGTATCGGAATAGCCGCCACCGCGCGCCGCCCACGCCTCCTCTATTTCGCGCTCGCCATCCAGCGTTAGCGCGAGCCAGTTGTAATCGAGGCCGGCCTTGTGGACAATGGCGCAAATGGACGCCGCGTTCCGCTGGAAGAAATTGTATCCCCAACCGTTCACAAAAATATCCGCGATTTCCTGCTGATCGGCGGGTGTAATACTGCCATCGTCAAAACATTTCGACAAGAGTTCCAGCGCCGAAGTCTCCAACGCGCCGATGCGGTCGGAATTTACGCCCAGCAGGCCCTCGAGCCGGACGTTCGCATAAAACCTGGGATAAGCCTTGTAAAGGGAAATGGGATATTCCGCCCGCGCGCGCTCAAGACAGTGCATGGCGTCAAATACATTCAAACTCTCGTCCGCCGCCACTGTCAGCACCGCCGGATCCGTGCAGTTGGAATCGCCGACCAACTCGCCGCTTTCCGCTTCGAGCGCCGACTTATTGGTGGCGCCCGGTCCGCCATAATTCACCGCAATGTAGGCTCGAATGAACCGGACGGCTTCGGCATCGCATTCTGGATTGCGCTGGCCGTATTGTTTGTAACTCTCCAGCCACTGGCGGATGCGAAATTCCCTGTCCCGCTTTTGTGCGTCCGCCGCCGTGAGCGTATGGGCTGTCCACAAGATCGGCTTGCTTGCCGCCGCAACGGCTTTCGGATGGGTCTGATTCAAACCCGCCTGTGGCTGATTCATCGCCGATACAAAACCCCGCTGGACCCTGTTCACGAAAATGCCAACCACGCCGGCGATTAGAATGAACACAATCAGCCCGCCCGCCGCAGCCACCCACACGACAGTCTGGCTTAGGGCGCCTTTTGAAACGGATGGCGGCAACGGCGGCGGTGTCACCTGGCGGCCGTGTTGCAAAACCAAATCCAGCGGCTGCCAGTCGGCCATTCCTTCGCCCTGGACATATTCGCCGCCCGTCAATTCTCCCGCTTCACGGCGGCGGCGCAATTCTTCAAGCGGAAAAATTCCCAAGTCTTCTCCCAGGTGGCGCACGCGGTAGTTCATAAACACGACCTTTGAACAACGATAAAAGAATGTTGAATCATCCGCAACATTTCGCAGCCGGCCTTTCGCCGGCGGACGCATCGGAAAGAAAAGCATTGCTGCTGCGCCCAATCTCGGCCATAAAATTTCCAATGCTCGCTAAAGTTTGTTCAGCCGCCGTCAACGGCATCGAAGCCTATCCCGTTGACGTCGAAGTCAATGCCGGCTGGGGCGACACACTCATCGTCATCGTCGGCCTGCCCGATGCCGCCGTCAAGGAATCCCGTGACCGCGTGACCACCGCCCTCTCCAATTCCGGCTACCGGTTTCCCATGGGCCGCACCACCATCAACCTCGCGCCGGCCGATGTCAAAAAGGAAGGCCCCAGCTTCGACCTGCCCATCGCCCTGGGAATGCTCGCCGCCAGCGAACAGATGCAAACCGATCAACTCGATCATTTCATCGCCATCGGCGAACTGGCGTTGACCGGCGCCGTGCGGCCCTGCAAGGGCGTATTACCCATTGCCGTCCGCGCCAGGGCCGAAGGGAAAACCGGCGTCCTCGTTCCCGTCGAAAATGCCGCCGAGGCGGCCGTCGTCTCCGGCTTGCGCGTCATTCCCATTCAAAACCTTCGCGAAGCGGCGCAGTTTTTGGAAGGTGAAATCAAAATTGCGCCGGTCAAAGTGGACGTCGCTGGAATCTTCGAACAGAACCATGACGATGACGTGGATTTTTCCGAGGTCAAGGGCCAGGAAAACGTCAAGCGCGCCCTTGAAATCGCCGCCGCCGGCGGTCACAACATCCTGCTCATCGGCCCGCCCGGCGCGGGAAAATCCATGCTCGCCCGCCGCCTCCCAACCATCCTGCCGCCCCTGACCCTCGACGAAGCCCTCGAAACGACAAAAATCCATAGTATCGTCGGCCTGATTAAGCCCGGCCAGGCCCTCGTTACCCAACGGCCCTTTCGCTCGCCGCACCACACCGCCAGCGACGCCGGCCTGCTCGGCGGCAACGTCAACCCAACCCCCGGCGAAATTTCCCTGGCTCATCACGGCGTCTTGTTCCTCGATGAACTGCCGGAATTCAAACGCAGCGTCCTCGAAACCATGCGCCAACCGCTTGAGGACGGCCGCGTCACCATTTCGCGCGCCGCCGGCACCATGACGTTTCCCTCCCAATTCATGCTTGTCGCCGCGATGAATCCCTCGCCCGACGGCAAAATGCCCCACGAAAGCAGAAGTTCCCCGCGCGAAATTCAAAATTATCTTGGCCGTATTTCCGGCCCCCTGCTTGATCGCATAGACCTCCACGTGGAAGTGCCTCCCGTGCGCTATCGCCAGATGGCCGACGCCCGCAACGGCGAACCCTCCGCCCGCATCCGCCATCGTGTCGTCTCCGCCCGCCGGCATCAGCATCAACGCTTCGCCAGCAAGCCCAAAATCTCCTGCAACGCCAGAATGGGCGCCCGCGAACTCAAGGAGTTTTGCGCGCTGGACCAGCAAACTGCCGACCTCCTTCACAACGCCATGACCGAACTCAATTTCAGCGCCCGCGCCTACGACCGCATTTTGAAGGTGGCCCGGACCATTGCCGACCTCGCCGATTCTCACGCCATTCTCGCCTCGCATGTGTCCGAAGCCGTTCAATACCGTTCCCTGGACCGCCAACTATGGACGTGATCGCCACACATCCTCTTCCCCTTCAGTCGCCGCGGACGTTCGAATGAAGCCCCTCAACGTCGCCGTCCTTATTGAAACCTCCGGCGCCTGCGGGCGGGGGATGCTGTTGGGCCTGGCCGACTACATGCGCGGCAACGGCCAGTGGATCATCCATCGCCAGGAACAAAGCTTGATGGACCGTGTGCCCGACTGGCTCCGCGCCTGGCGCGGCGACGGCGTCCTGACCCGCATGGAAAATCCCGAAGCCCTGGATTGGATCAGGAACCTCAAGGTTCCAGTCGTTCAGATCCACGACACGCCGCCCTTTCCTGATTTGCCTTCCGTCAGTGCCAATAATGGAAGCATCGCCGGTCTGGTGTTTGAACATTTCCGCGAACGCGGCTTCCGCCATTTCGCGTTCTGCGGCTTCCACGGCGCCAAGGGCCGGGACGATCGTCGTGACGCTTTTACGCGGCTGGTGAACAAAAGCGGGTTCCATTGCCACGTTTTTCCGGGTGAAACCCGCGCGGCGGCCGCGCCCACGACGTCGGAAGCGGAAGCCGCCCTTTTGGGCTATTTGACTGCCGACGATCGTGAGCTTGTGGTACAATGGCTCACAAAACTTCCCAAACCCATCGGCCTCATGGCTTGCAACGACATTCGCGGCCAGCAATTAACCTGGGTGTGCCACTCCGCCGGTGTGGCCGTTCCCGATGAAATTGCGATTATCGGCGTCCACAATGACGATGTCTTGTGCGAACTCTCCACCCCCGCCCTTTCCAGCGTCGCTTCCAATGCCCGCCGCGCCGGCCATCAGGCCGCTGTCGTGCTCGCGCGTGTCATCGCCGGCGAACGCCTGCCCTCACGTCACGTTTTCGTCGAACCGGCCGGCATTGTCGCCAGGCGTTCCACCGAAACTCTCGCCGTTGAAGACCGCCAAGTCGCTACTGCTGTCCGGTTCATCCATGAACGGGCTTGCTCCGGCATTGCCGTCCGCGATGTCGCCCGCGCCGCCGCCATGTCCGAGCGCACCCTCGAGCGCCGCTTCGCCACCATCATGGGCCGTTCGCCTGGGGAGGAAATCCTCCGCGTCCGCATCAACAAGGCCAAGCAACTGCTCGCCGAAACTGATTTTTCACTCAATATGATCGCTGAAAAAACCGGGTTCGAATACACCGAATACATCAGCCGCATCTTCAAAAAAAAGGTCGGCGTCACACCCGGTCGTTTTCGCACCCGCTCCCAAAACGCCGCCGCCGCCGACAAACTCGCCAGCCACGAATTTTGAAGAATCGCAGGCTTGGATTCATTCCAGCTTCCGCCATAATGCCACAGTGCAGCCTCTCATCCGCGACATCTACGCCGCCGCTTCGGCCAAAAAAAGGCCCGTCGTCTCGTTTGAATTTTTTCCCCCTAAAACCCCGGAAGGCGAAAGCGCCCTCTTGGAGCGCCATCTCCCCGCCCTCGCCCGGGCCACCCCCGACTTTTGCTCCGTCACCTACGGCGCCGGCGGCGGCACGCGCGACAAAACCCTGAAAATCGTTGACGCCATCCAGCGCCGCGGCTTGACCGCCCTCGCCCACCTCACCTGCGTCAACCATGACAGCGCCGAAGTCGCCGCCGTCCTCGATAAAATCCGCGCCCTGGGTTGCGGAAACATCCTCGCCCTCCGCGGCGACCCGCCCGGAGGCGGCCCTTTTCAGCCCACCCACGGCGGATTTGAATTTGCCGCGCAACTCGTCGCCTTCATCCATCGGCAAAACGGATTTTGTGTGGGCGTGGCCGGCTTTCCCGAAGGCCACGTCGCCAACAAAATCGGCAGGCACGATGACTGGCGCCATTTGAAGGAAAAACTGGATGCCGGCGCCGATTTCGTCCTCACCCAGCTCTTCTTTGACAACGCCGACTTTTTTGAATTTCGCGATTTTGTTGCCGGCAAATTGGGCGTCCAAAAACCGCTTGTCCCGGGTATCGTCCCCATTTTGAGCACCAGCCAAATCACAAAATTCACACAGCTTTGCGGCGCCAAAATTCCGCCCCCGTTGCGCGCACGCCTCGACGCCCTGGGCGATGACGACGAAGCCGCCGCCGAATTTGGCATCGAATACGCCACCCGCCAGTGCCAGGACCTTCTGCGCCAGGGGGTGCCCGGCCTGCATTTTTACACGCTCAACAAGGCTCGCTCCACGCTGCAGGTTCTGAAAAATCTGCGACTCGCCTGAACCGCACCGCCGCCCCTCAACTAAAACAAATTCCCCACGACGATGCCCAGCACGCTCAATGGCCCCTGGTCTTCCAGGCCGTCCGCCGCCTTGTCCAGTTTCTGCAACGACAATTGCGCGTTCTTGTAAAATTCCTGGTCGTTCACCAGCTTGCCCACCGTTCCCTGCCCCTGGTTGATCTTGATCAATATCTGGTTGAGGTTTGTCATCGCCGACGCCGCCTGGATGTAAAGTCCCGGATCCGTCGCCAGCCGGCCCAGCGTCCCCTTCCCGTTGCGAACGCCCGTCACCACCTGCCGCGCCGAAGCGATGGTCGCCTGAAGATTGGATACCGTGCCCATCGCCGAATTGTAAAGGGACTGGTCGTAAATCAACTTGCCCACCGTCCCCTTCCCGCTCGCAATCTGTGCCGTGATGTTTTCGATATTAGAAATGGACCCTCCCAGGTGGCCGCCGTTTTGCTTGACGAAATCAATCAACGGCCCCAGCAGGTTGTTCAGCTTTTCGCCGCTGAAACTCCTTCCGAAATTCTCAATCCCCGTCGCCGCGTTGTTCAACTTCGCCATGATCGCGTTCAAGTCCGGTTGTTCCACCGATTCCAACACCGTTCCATCGGACGCTTGCGGCGCCTGCGCGCTGCCAAAGCTGATGGAAACATAATTCTGGCCCATCAATCCCATGAACTTGATCGTCGCCGTGCTGTCCGTCTTCACCACCTCGCCATTGTTGATTTTCATCACCACCCTCGCCTTTTGGCCGGTGAGTTGGATGGAGACCACTTTCCCAATCTCCACACCCGCCATCTTCACTTCGTTGCCTTCCTTCAGGTCTTGAACGGTGTTGAACATTCCCACGACGTGATAGCCGCCGCGGAACCAGTTGAAGTTCCCCAGCGTCTCGACAATCAGCACCGCCGCCAACATCGTCAACGCCACAAAAAAGCCCAGTTTGGTCTCAAGTGAGTTTTTCATAAATCATTCGGCGCGTTTGAAATCCGCCTGCAAAAATTTTTGAATGAGCGGATCGGCGGACTTTTTTATCTCGTCGGGCGCGCCTGCCGCCACAATGTTGCCCTCATGAATCACGGCCATCCGGTCGGCAATCCCAAACGCCAGGTCCCGATCGTGTGAAACCACCAGCGACGTCACGTGGGTGCGCTCCTTCAATTGCACGATTTGCTCTCCCACCACCACTGCCGACAATGGGTCCAGTTCGCTGGTCGGCTCGTCGTAGAGAATCAATTGCGGCTCAACCACCAGCGCGCGCGCTATCGCCACCCTTTTCTTCATGCCCCCCGATAAATCGCTCGGCGACTTGTCGCCCACGTCCTTCAACCCCACGTCCGCCAGCTTCCCCGCCACGATCCGCGCAATTTCATCCGCCGATTTCAGCCGGTGTTCGCTCAAATACAACCCCACGTTTTCCCCGACCGTTAGCGAGTTCAGCAGCGCCCCCGATTGGAACACCATCGCCATCCGGTATTTCGACGCCATGTCCCCCGGTTGCATCGCTTCCCCGTTGATCAGAATCTGGCCGCCGTCCGGCGCCTCCAGCCCGATCAAATGCTTCAGCAATACGCTCTTGCCGCTCCCGCTGGGACCCATGATCACGAAAATCTCCCCCGGCCCGACCGCGAAATCAATGCCTTTCAACACTTCATGTTCGTCGAAACTTTTTCGCAGTCCCCGCACCTCCAATCGCACCCCGCGTTGCACTTTGTCAGCCAGGCCGTTCATTTCAGTAGAATCCGCGTCAGTATGTAGTCAAAAACCACGATCGAAACAATCGAATTGACCACCGCCTTGGTGACCGACCGCCCTATGCCCCGCGGCCCGCCGATGGTGATCAGTCCCTGATGGCATGACACAACGCCGATGATGATCGCAAAACAAAAACTCTTGAATACCCCATTCACCACGTCCCGGTTTTCCACAATGCTCCGCAAATCATGGAAAAAAGCCACGAACGGCACCCCTATGTGATTGTTGAATTGCGCCACCACCGCCCCTCCAAACCAACCCACCAATATCGAAAATACCACCAGCATCGGCAACGCAACCGCAATCGCGATCAATCGCGGCAATACCAGATAATGAATCGGATTGATGTTCATCGTCCGCAACGCGTCAATCTCCTGGTAAACCCGCAT
The DNA here is from genome assembly GCA_028872915.1 of Verrucomicrobiota bacterium. GTDB lineage: Bacteria > Verrucomicrobiota > Verrucomicrobiia > Limisphaerales > UBA11358 > UBA11358. Next base: position 41,883 of record JAGWNY010000018.1, on the reverse strand, counting down.
CGAACCGATCTCCGCCGCCATCGCCGACCCAATCCGCCCTGCAATCAAAATCGCCATCATCACCGGCGACAATTCCTTGGCCATCGCAATGCCCACGATTCCACCCACCGCGCTCGAAAGGCCCCGCTCCACCAGCACCGGCCCCGTCTGCAGCGCAATCACTGCTCCGATGAAAAACGATAGAATGCAAACCATCAGCAGGCTCGCGTTCCCAATTTCAAAAAATTGATCGAAAATTTTGCGCCGCTGCCGCCACGCCAGCGGCAGCGCCATCACCGCCCGCCAGAACAGCAATACAATTTCACCGATGTTTTCAAACATATCCCCTCCCCAGACTTTACCGCCCTCCCGTTTTCGTTCAATTCTTTTTGCACCTTTTGGCCGGCTGCTCCGGGGCCATCCCGCCATTTCGGGCCTTTTTGAGCTTTACTATTCCTGACAACGGGCATAGGGTATTAAAAGCTGACAAAATGATATGAAAGCCATGTTTGCATTTGGGCCATTGGGCGGCTGGGAATGGGTCATCGTCATTCTCGCCGTTTTGTTGCTGTTCGGCGCCAAACGGATACCCGATCTGGCACGCAGCCTCGGCCAGAGCATCCGCGAGTTTAAGAAAGGCGCCCGCGAAATCACCGACGAAATTCAAAACGCCGGCGACGAAAAGCCCCCGCAAAAAACTCCTTCCGGCCAGCCCCCCAATCAAACCGTTTCGCAGCCCTCCGCGCCGTCCAAATCCTGATCGGAAGGTCCTGGCATGGCCGGAGCGCATACGGACCCTGACCGGCGTCCCGAAAACGCCGAAGGCGGCCCCGTAAAAACTTTTCTCGAACATCTCGAGGATTTTCGCTGGGTCCTGCTCAAAAGCCTGGTCACCCTGGCCGTGGCCATGTTCATCTGCCTTATCGCCGGCAATCACATCGTCCGCGTCATCCAATGGCCCCTTACCAGGGCCAAAGTCTCCTACCCCGGCACCAACGCCGTCGCAGTCGTCAGCTTCGGCACCAATCACATCGGCAACTTCACCCTCACCCCGGCCCTGGAACAATGCCTGCCCCCTTCAACCAACCGGTTCGTTGTCGTCCAATTGTTCCCCTTGACCCTTGGCACAAATCATCTCCTGGGCTGGAACGTCGTCCAGGACCCGCGCGCCGTTGCCGATGCCCAAAAACTCCACGTTTCCCTCATTAATCTCAGCCCCGCCGAAGGATTTTTCGTGGCCGTGCAGGTCGCCTTTTATGGCGGACTCGCTCTGGCTTCCCCCTTCATCTTCTATTTCGTCATCTCCTTTGTCTTTCCGGCTTTGAAACTTGTCGAAAAGAAATACGTCGCACGCGGCCTCCTGTTCGGCGGCGGTCTTTTCCTGGCCGGCGTTTCCTTTTGCTATTTCGCCCTCATGCCGGTCGCGCTGGCCGCCGCCCAAATGTATTCCAACTGGCTTGGTTTTGGCGCCTTGCAATGGAAGGCCGACACCTACATCAGCTTTGTCTGCAAGTTTATGATTGGCATGGGACTGGGCTTTGAATTGCCCGTCGTCCTCCTGACCCTCGTCAAGATCGGCGCGCTCAGTTACGGCACCCTGTCCAAGGCCCGCCGCTATATGATCGTCATCAACCTGGTTTTGGGCGCCGCCCTCACCACCCCGGAGGTCATTACGCAATTGCTCATGTTCGTTCCCTTGCAATTGCTCTACGAACTCACCGTATGGATCGCCTGGTATTGGCGGTATCCGGATCGCGCCAAGGCCCGCCGCCTTTTATGGATGTGGTTTGGCATCATTGCCGCCGCCGCCATTCTCATCTGGTACCTCGCCGCGACTTGGCTGCACCGGTGGTGAAATTCGCTTTGATTCCCGTCCATTCTCGGTCCACTCATTCTGAACACCGATTCCGAACACTCCGGCTTTTATCCGTGTTTCATCCGCTTGTCCTCCGCAGCTTCAATGTAGGAGGATGTTCCATCCGCGGCTAAAAAATCATTCCTCTTTCCGTCTATTGCGTCCCTTGCGTGAGGCCCTTTCCCTGGCAACATTCGCGTTCATTGGCGTTCATTCGCAGTTGAAATCCTCGTGTTTCATCCGTATCCAAAAAATGACTCCCTCTCTGTTCTCTGCGCCTCTGTGGCCATGGTTCCAGTTTACATGCTCGACAAATGCCCGAATTCTGGCGTAAACATTATGGTGCAAAACGACCGGCAACGTTGGCGGGATGTATGAAAAACCTCCCGGCTGTCGCGAAAATTAAAACAATAAAGCAAAACGACTGGAATCGCCCAACAAGAAACAAAAAGCACATGGCCACGATATATCCCTTCCGATCTCTGCGTTCTTTACGCAGGCCGACCATGTTACCATAGAGACATGATTTACGATAACGTTAATCTTATAATTTTTACAGCAAAATAGAATCAAAATACATATACTGTAACGTTAACTATAAAATGTTCGTATATCAGAAAAAATATGATGTAATCGTCGTCGGAGCCGGCCATGCTGGAATCGAAGCCGCTCTCGCATCATCTCGCATGGGTTGTTCAACCCTTCTGCTCACCTTCAATGCCGATACAATCGGCCAAATGTCGTGCAATCCGGCAATCGGCGGATTGGCCAAGGGTCATCTGGCAAGGGAGATTGACGCGCTCGGCGGTCAAATGGCCAAGGCCACCGACATGACCGGCCTTCAATTTCGGATGCTCAATACAAAAAAGGGTCCGGCAGTATGGGCGCCTCGCGCCCAATGCGACAAAAAGGCCTATCAATTTTACATGAAATGGGTCTGTGAATCCGAGCCAAATTTGGACGTGAAACAAGGCCAGACCACTAAAATTTTGCACAAGAATGCCATCGCATTCGGCGTCGAAACCGCCTTGGAGGTCCAATATCACGCCACGGTTGTGGTCATCACTACAGGCACGTTTTTGCGTGCTCTAATGCACATTGGAGCGAACCAGCAATCCGGCGGCCGGGCAGGGGACGCTGCCGCACTTGGCCTTTCAGCTTCATTGAAAGAACTTGGCCTCGAACTCGGCCGGCTAAAAACTGGCACGCCGCCTCGCCTTCTCCGCCGCTCGATAGATTTCTCGAAGATGGAAGTCCAGCCAGGAGATGATCCGGTACCATATTTCACATTCTGGAAAGACGATTTGTTCCACGTGGAACAACCCCATGCCGCCGATGCCAAGTATCCGCCAAATTCCGTCTTGGCGCGCATCAACGGCCAGTTGCCATGCCATATCACCTTCACTACCTCAAAAACCGCCGAAATTATCCGAGCCAACCTCCACAAATCGCCTCTCTATTCCGGCAGAATCGAAGGCATCGGCCCCCGTTACTGCCCTTCCATTGAGGATAAAATCGTTAAGTTTCCAGATAAAGAACGGCATCAAATTTTCATCGAGCCGGAAGGCTTCCAGACCGACGAATTTTACGTCAACGGCTTCTCGACCAGCCTGCCCTTTGAAGTCCAAGTCGAACTCGTCCGAACCATTATAGGCTGCGAAAGCGCCGAAATTTACCGCCCAGCCTATGCCGTCGAGTATGATTTCTCATTTCCAACCCAGTTGTATCCCTCACTCGAAACCAAGGTCTGCCGAAATCTCTTTCTCGCCGGCCAGATTAACGGAACTTCCGGATACGAAGAAGCTGGTGCTCAAGGTATAATGGCCGGAATCAATGCTGCCTGCCGCGTCCGCAGCTTTGACTCCGTCGTCCTGCGCCGGGACCAAGCGTACATTGGCGTTCTGATTGACGATCTTGTCACAAAAGGAACATCGGAGCCTTATCGGATGTTCACTTCCCGGGCCGAATATCGTCTTCTACTCCGCCAAGACAACGCCGACATGCGCCTCTCCGAGATCGGCCATCGGGTCGGCCTGTTGCCCGGAGGCAATTTTGAAAAATTTGCCGCCAAAAGAAATGCCATAAATAACGAGATAACTCGTTTGTTATCAACGTATTATATGTCAACATCGTTGGCGAAAATTTTGGCCAGGCCGGAAGAGACTTATCAAACTCTTCCAAATCGCGATAAATCGCTACCCGCTGAAATCGTCCAGCAAGTCGAAATAGCTATCAAATACGCCGGATACATTGGCCGTCAGGAACAAGAAGTGCAAAAGTTCAAGAATCTGGAGGACAAGCATATCCCACTGGGGTTTGACTTTTCCATCGTCCCCAGCTTGCGGCTCGAAGCGCGTCAAAAGCTCGCCCAAATTCGCCCTGCGACCATCGGCCAAGCCGCGCGGATTTCAGGCGTTTCTCCTGCCGATGTCAGCATCCTCGCCATCTCCTTGAAGCGGTTCGGAAATGATAATGGCAATGGTTCAAGTTGTTGTGATGCGGACCCTTTGGAGTGACTGATCGGATATTCGCGCCGCCAGCCAAAGCTTGGAAATTGGGAAATTGGCTGTCCGGCCTGGATTCGAACCAGGACAAAAGCCTCCAAAGGGCCTTGTGCTACCGTTACACCACCGGACAAACCCCCGTAAAAGCAGCAAAAATAGCATTAATGCAAATCAATGCCAGCAAAAATGTCAGTAGTCAGTCGAGCTACCCGGGACAAACGGCGGAAAGTTGCCGGGAAGTTTTGTGAGGTGCAAGCGGGTATCAGACGGGATGCCCGGCGCGAAATTGTTTCAGCCTTTCAGCCTTTTCATCTGTTCATAGTCCTTTGGCTCCGGCTTTGGCCAAAGTTTCAAGCCAACGCTCAATGCCAACGCTCGCGGCCCGTGATCCCGGTCAAATGAAGCGAAAATCTCCGCCCCGATGGACATTGCCCATCCCACGTGCAACGTATCCGCCGAATCCACGGCCAGCCGGGCCTTGAACTGCCGGGCAATTTTGAGCGCGTGGAGAATTGGGCTTTCCCATTCCCGCCCCTGGCTGAACTTGTCCCTGATCAAGCAGTTCAATCGTTCTTCACCCCCGGCGATGCCGAGACCGGCAACGGATTTGCGGGTCTCATAATCGGCCAGGCGCGAGAGGTAAAAAACTTCCCGGGAGCGAAGAAGCCGGGCGACTTGCTCCGCCACCTCGGAATTGGCCACCGCGGCCACCACCACGTTGGCGTCGAGGTAAATCACAGTTCGGGCGCGCGCCGCAATGAGTCGTTAATCCGGCGAAGCTTTATGGCCGGTTGTTTTTTCAGCTCCTTAAAATACTCTTCGAGATCAAGCGCAGCCGACAAAGCGGCGTCGGGCGGCACGACGACGGCTTCCGTCCGTCCGTGATTCTCCACCAGATAGCTTTTGCCGCGCGAAACGCCATTCACAATTTCCTTCCAGTTGTGCCGAACGAAGGTTCCCGTGACTTTTTCCAAAGTTCTCATGGATAATAAATTATATTATTTCCAGGCGCTGTCAACCATTCCATGGACGTTTTTTCCAACTCCTGCGATCCGCGCCAAAAGTCTTGTTGCCGGAAATGGTTTGCCTTGTTTGGATGAACGGACCGTTGTGCCAAAAGTCCGTGTTATCGAAGACATGCACAACCACATGAACACCCCCATCGCCGCCGCTGCCCGAGGGAACAGCCTCAAACCCGCCTGGTTTCATCCTTCAACAATTTCCAAAACTTCCAACGGCTGCCAATTATCTTCCTGAATTTCATCGCCAGCCGTCCTTTCTTCAAACAACATCTTTTTTAATTTGTCCAGAGCTTCCTTTTTGGAAGCCGCGTTGATTTCGTAATCAACCAGGCGGTGAACCAGGCATTTTTCCAATCGTCGAATCGAATAAGTTTTCATGCTTTCATGCTTTCGTGAGATGGCTGGCGCCTTCATTGGATGCTGGACTGCCTCCTCTGTTTTTGTTAAGCTCTATTCTGTCGAAAATGAAGCGCTGGCTTCCCATCGCGTCTCTTTTCTTTGCCGCCGCTCTTCAGGCTGCGCAGGTCGGCCTTATCAAAATTGACGGCCCCATCGGCCCCGCCACCGCCAATTACATCACCCGCGCCCTCTCCGTTGTCGCCGCCCAAAACGACCAATGCCTTATCATCCAATTGGATACCCCCGGCGGCCTCCTTGAATCCACCAAACAAATCGTCGAATCCCTTTTTGCCTCCAAAACCCCCACTATCGTTTACGTCGCCCCTTCCGGCGCCAGCGCCGCCAGTGCCGGCGTTTTCATCACCTTGGCCGCCAACGTCGCCGCCATGGCCCCCAACACCACCATCGGCGCCGCACACCCCGTCGAAATGGGCATCGGCTCCGACAACGAAGCCTCCACCAACGATATCATGCGCCAGAAGCTCGAAAATTACGCCGCCAGCTTCATGGAAAACATCGCCGATAAACGCCATCGCAACGTCGCATGGGCCAAATCCGCCGTCCTCCAAAGCAAGGCCATCCCCTCCGAAAAAGCATTGTCCATGAATGTCATTGACCTCATCGCCACCAATCTCCCCGATCTCCTCCAGAAATTGAATGGCCGTTCAGTGGACAGCCGCGTCCTCCATACCGCCGGCGCCCGCATCGTGACCATTCCCATGGTCCTCTCCGAATATCTCTTCCAATTATTCTGGCAGCCGGAAGTCATGATGCTGCTCATGCTGGTTGCCGTTTATGGCATCATTGCCGAAATCAGCCATCCGGGCGCCATCTTTCCCGGTATCGCCGGCGTCATCGCACTCATCCTCATGCTCTACATGTCCGCCACCATTCCCATTAATGTCGCCGGGGTCATTCTCATCCTCCTGGCCGTCGCTCTCTTTATCATTGATCTCTTTACCCCAACGCACGGCATCTTGACCGGCGGGGGCGTCATCGCCTTTTTCATCGGCGCATTGATGCTGTTCAACCACGCGCCCCGCCCCTATCATCTGCCCGTGATCTGGGCCATCGCCGCATCGTTCGTCACCGCTGCCTTTTTCATCTTCTTCGTCGCCAAAGGCGTCCAGGCCCAGTTCCGCCCCATCCGTAGCGGCGCCGAAACCATGATCGGCCGCGTCGTGCCCGCCAAATCGCGCATTGACTCCTCGGGCGGCGCCGTCTTCGTCGAGGGCGAAATCTGGAATGCCGTCAGCGACGCGCCCGTTGAACCCGGTCGCAACGTCGAAATCACCGGCATCGAAGGCCTCACTTTGAAAGTCAAACCGAAAACATAAACAAATAAAAATCGTCCGGAGGAAATATGAATAACCCGTCCATTTCAGGAATCGGCCAGCTTCTCGGCGGCCTCTTTGCCCTCGTCGTCGTCGCCTTTATCTTCCTGCTGTTCATCCTGCCTCAGGCCATCCGCATCCTGCGCGAATACGAGCGCGGCGTCATCTTCCGCCTCGGCAAACTCCTCAACGCCAAAGGCCCGGGCGTCATCTTCCTCATTCCCATCGTGGACCGCATGGTCAAAATGGACCTGCGCGTCGTCACCATTGACGTGCCCAAACAGGAAATCATGACCAAGGACAACGTGCCCGCCACCGTGGACGCCGTCGTTTATTTCAGGGTGGTCAATCCGATGGATGCGGTGGTGAAGGTGGAAAACTTTTGGAAGGCCACCTCGCTCATCGCCCAAACCACCCTCCGCAGCGTGCTCGGCCAGGCTTCCCTGGACGATCTGCTCTCCCAGCGCGACGCCATCAACCAGAAATTACAGGAAATCATTGATCGCCAGACCGAACCCTGGGGCGTCAAGGTCACCGCCGTCGAAATCCGCGATGTCGCCCTGCCGGACAGCATGAAACGCGCGATGGCCCGCCAGGCCGAGGCCGAACGCGAGCGCCGCGCCAAAATCGTCAATGCCGAAGGCGAATTTCAAGCCGCCGAAAAAATGGCCCAGGCCGCCGCCGTCATCGGAAAGGAACCGCTCGCACTCCAGTTGCGTTACCTCCAAACCATGCGCGAAATGTCCAGCGACCGCAACACCACCACCTTCCTGCCCCTGCCCATCGAACTCTTCGGCCCGCTCTTGAAAAAATAAATGCGCGTCGCCGTTACAGGCGCTTTTGGCTATTCCGGCCAGTACATCGCCCGCCGCCTCATCGCCGGCGGCCACGACGTCCTCACCCTCACCAACTCGCCTTTTCGCGCCAATCCTTTCGGCGATAAGGTCAGGTCCGTGCCATTCCATTTCGATCAACCTGATCTATTGGCGCAATCCCTCCGCGGCGTCGAAGCCCTCGTCAACACTTACTGGGTCCGCTTCAATCATCGCCTCTTTACCTTCGCCCAGGCCGTCGCCAATACCCGCGTCCTCTTCGATGCCGCCAAACGCGCCGGCGTCCGCCGCGTCGTTCACGTCAGCATCACCAATCCCGATCCCCGTTCCGACCTGCCCTACTTCAGCGGCAAGGCCCGCGTGGAAGCGCATCTTCAATCATTGGGTTTGTCCTATTGCATCCTCAGGCCCGCCGTTCTCTTTGGCCGCGAGGACATCCTCATCAACAATATCGCCTGGATGCTCCGCCATTTTCCCGTGTTCGGCCTTTTCGGCAGCGGCGACTACCAACTGCAACCCATCTTCGTGGACGACCTCGCCGCCGCCGCCGTCCAAAAGGCCGCCGAAACCCAAAATGAAATCATCCAGGCCATCGGTCCCGAAACCTTCACCTTTCGCAACCTCGTCGCCGCCATCTCCAAAACGCTTGGCCTGAACCGGCCCATAATCCGCGTGCCGCCCGCCATTGGCTATGCTTCCACACGCCTCCTGGGCCTTTTGCTCCGCGACATCATCATCACCCGCGACGAAATCCGCGGCCTCATGGAAAACCGCCTCTGCGTGGATGCTCCCCCGCTCGGCCAAACCCGCCTCACCGATTGGATCACGCAAAACAAAGAGACTCTCGGCCGCCGTTACGCCAATGAACTGCGCCGCCGCCTGCCGCCCCAGCCCCTTGTCCCGTGATCTCGTACGAGAGGCCGCTCAATTCGCCTTCACCGCCGCCACCAGCGCGTTCAATGAAGCTTTCGCGTCCCCAAAGAGCATCCGCGTGTTGTCCTTGTAGAAAAGATGATTTTCAATCCCTGCAAAACCCGCCGCCATCGAGCGTTTCATCACAATCACCGTCTTGGCCCGGTCCGCTTCGATAATCGGCATTCCGTAAATCGGGCTGGTTTTTTCCTCGCGCGCCGCCGGGTTCACCACGTCGTTTGCCCCAATCACCAGGCACACGTCCACCCGGTCCATCGAGGGATTGATCGCTTCCATTTCGCAAAGCTGGTCGTAAGGCACGTTCGCTTCCGCCAAAAGCACGTTCATGTGCCCCGGCATCCGCCCCGCCACCGGGTGTATGGCAAATTGCACCTCAATGCCGCGCTTCCCCAGTTCGTCCGATAATTCCCGCACCTGATGCTGCGCCTGCGCCACCGCCATGCCGTAGCCCGGCACAATCACCACCCGCTGCGCATAAGCCAGCAGCAACGCCGCTTCATCCGCCTGGATGGGCTTCACCGTGCCCGCCACGCCGCCCGCCGCCGCCTTGCTCCCGCTGGCCGAGCCAAACGCTCCAAACAACACATTCGTCACCGGCCGGTTCATCGCCTTGCACATCAGCAACGTCAGCAACGTGCCCGACGATCCCACCAACGTCCCCGCCACGATCATGGAAAGATTGTTGATGGTAAAACCGTCCGCCGCCACGGCCAGCCCCGTGAACGAGTTCAACAGCGAAATCACCACCGGCATGTCCGCCCCGCCAATCGGCATCACCATCGCAATCCCGAAAAACAGCGCCAGCGCGAACAGGATGACAAACGCCGTCGAATTCGTCGTCTGGCCGCCGATCAAGTAACCGCACAGCCCCAGAATCACCAAGAGGACGAGTCCATTGAAAAAGTTCTGGCCGGGAAACGTGTGCGGTTTCTCAAAATGCCCTTCCAGCTTCAAAAATGCGATGATGCTGCCCGAAAACGACAGCGAACCGATCAGCGTCGCAAAGAGCATTGTCACCGCAAAAAACGGCGCGATCCCCTCCGCGCTGTGCGCCCGGCGTAAAAACTCCAGGCCCGCCACCAACGCCGCCGAACCCCCGCCCAAGCCGTTGAACGCCGCCACCATCTGCGGCATCGCCGTCATTTTCACCGAATACGCGCCCAGTGCCCCCAATGCCAGTCCGATCAAAATCCCGATGGCCATGAGCGTGCAGTTCAAATTCCAGCTTTGCTCGTGCAACAGCGGTATCGTCGCCCCAAACACCACCAGCATTCCTGCCGCCGCCACCAGGTTCCCGTAACGCGCCGTCCGCGGCGAACTGAGAAATTTGATTCCCAGGATGAACAGGACCGCCGCTACGATGTAAAAAATGTAGAGTATGCTCGGGGTGGCGCTCATTTTTTCTTCTTCTTGAACATTTGCAACATCCGGTCGGTCACCATGAATCCGCCGAACACGTTCGCCGAACCAAAAATCACCGCTACAAAACCCAGCGTGCGCGCCAGCGGCGTGTCCGCCCCCGCCAGCACCAGCATGCCGCCCAGCACAATGATCCCGTGTATCGCGTTCGTCCCCGACATCAGCGGCGTGTGCAGCATCGAAGGCACTTTCGAAATCACTTCAAACCCCACGAAAATCGAAAGGATGAAGATAAAAAGGACTAGTATGTGTTCCACGCTCATAAAATGTCGGCTGGTTGATTCGTCAATTCGGTTTGGCTGCCAGCTTTTCGTTCACAATTTTTCCCCCGTGCGTTACCAGGCAGCTCTTGATGATTTCATCCTCCAGTTTCAAAGTGAACGTCTTCTCCTTCTTGTCCCAAAATTCCTCGATCAGGTTCACCAGGTTCGCCGCATAAACCTGGCTCGCGTGCAATGGCGCGCGTCCCGGCAAATTCGCAATCCCCACGATTTTCACCCCGTTCCGTTCCGTCACCTTGTCATAAACCACGCCTTCCACGTTGCCGCCCGTTTCCACCGCCAGATCAATCACCACGCTCCCCGGCTTCATTGCGTTCAGCATCTCCGCTGTCACCAAAATCGGCGCCCGCCGCCCAAATACCTGCGCAGCCGTTATCACCACGTCCGATTCGCCGCACGTCTTCTTCATCGCCTCCCGCTGCTTTTGTATCTGCTCCTCCGTCAATGCCTTCGCGTAGCCTTCCTTCGTCTGCCCGGTCTCACCCAAATCCATCTTCAAAAACTGCGCTCCCAGCGACTTCACCTGCTCCTCCACCACCGGCCGCGTGTCATACGCCGTCACTTTCGCCCCCAGCCGCTTCGCCGTGGCAATGGCCTGCAAACCCGCCACCCCCACCCCGATAATGAATACTTTCGACGGCAAAATCGTCCCCGCCGCCGTCGTCATCATCGGAAAAATCTTGTTTCCATAACGCGCCGCCAGAATCACCGCTTCATACCCACCCAGGTTTGCCTGCGACGACAGCACGTCCATCTTCTGCGCCCGCGTGCTGCGCGGTATGAATTCCATGCTGATCGCGCTCACGCCGAGCTCGGCGAGTTTTTGCACCAACTCTTTTTCGTTGAACGGGTCCAGCAGGCTCGCGTGAATGCAGTTGGGCTTGAGCATCGCCACTTCGTCCGCCATCGGCTTTCGCAGCCGCAGCACGATGTCGCCCGTGCTCAACAGGCCCTTGCGGTCCTTGGAAATCGTCGCCCCGGCCTTCGCGTAGGCTTCATCGGGAAAACCCGCGGCCGCCCCCAATCCCGCTTCCACCTCCACCTGCGCGCCCAGCTTCACCAGCTTGGCCGCCCCTTCCGGCGTCATCGCCGCGCGCGTTTCCCCTGCAAACGCTTCTTTTGGCACTGAAATCTTCATCGCGTGAAAAAATGTAACCGCAGCCTAACACAACTTGCCCGCTCCGAAACCCGTTGGTTGTCATTCTTTAGCCAAAAATTGGCGTAACCGCAAGCCGCCAAAATTTGCATCCGTCCTCGCGTTCAGCAAGCGCGTTCGGAAACGGATGAAGCGGCTTGCGCCGCTCGCGTCCTTTGGGCGGAGTCTTTCATCCCAAAGGACAACGAACGGCCATCGGCGCGAGACTACAAACGCCGGTGGCGCGAAGTCAGGAAAGCCGCAGTTCCTCGGCCAGCATCCTGGGCGAGACAATTTTCACACCCTGGATTGTCCTGCCCCAAAACTTCCCGAAATCACGTTCATCGCCGGTAAGGAGATGTGTGGCGCGGCCGGCTACGGCGCCGCCGAGGATCGGCACGTCTTTGAGCGGCAATTCAACTTCCAAAACCGTCGTCAACTGCGAAATAAGTTCGCATCGGCCGGCCAGCTTTTCCAACGCCTTCAGACCTTCGGGGAACTTCGCGGCCAAATTTCGCCGGGCTTCCTCGACGGCGTAGTCGTGGGTCAGGCAGTCCGCCCGGTCCAGCAGCGCGTCCAAAAAAGTCCGCATCCGGCTGTGCGGCTGCGCCGCCGAGAAGAGGATGTTCGCATCCAAAAAGATTCTCACTTCTTTTTGAAACGATACCCGGCGATCAATGTCTCATTGTTGCGCCGAAATTCCGCCAGCCGCTCCTCGGAATACACCTCGACGGGAAAAGTAACGCCGGGCCGCAACAGGATGCCTCCGTCGGTTTCCTCGGCGACGACCTGCGCGTTGCGGCTGACCCCCAACCGGCGGCGCATTTCCTTCGGCAGTGTCAGGGTGCCGCGAGCGTTGATATTGATGACTTTGGTCATGGATTCAGTATTTCATACTTTCAGTTTTTATGCAAGTGGCCCGACCTGACATGAGTAAAAAACGGGGGATGTGCCAATATGCGCTCGAAGACACGGTCTTTGCATCGGCTTGGCGCCGTTCCTCCCCGCGCCCCGCCCAACTCTCCATGCCGAAAACAACGCACCAAATGGTCATTCACCATTCCCGTCGCCTGCATGTGTGCGTAACAAATCGTCGAGCCGACAAATCGGAACCCCCGCGCCATCAAATCCTTGCTCATCGCATCCGATACCTTCGTCCGCGCCGGCACCTCGCTCATGCTCCGCCACCGGTTGATCCTGGGCCGGCCATCCACAAACCGCCAGATATACGCGTCAAAACTGCCGAATTCCTCCTGCGTCTTCAAAAACGCCCTGGCATTGCTCACCGCCGATTCGATCTTCAACCGATTCCGCACAATTCCAGCATCAGCGCATAATTGCCCGATTTTCACCCGGCCAAACCGCGCCACTTTTTCCGGATCGAACCGCGCGAAGGCCTTGCGATAAGCCGCCCGCTTTTTCAAGATGATATGCCAGCTCAATCCCGCTTGCGCCCCTTCCAAAACGATGAATTCAAACAGCCTCCGGTCATCGTGCAGCGGCACCCCCCATTCCGTATCGTGATAAGCGCGATACAATTCGTCCGTCGGCCAGGGACATCGCTGAATGCTTTTCATCGGCCCCCCGCCCGCGCCGCCGTTACAAATGCCCGCACCTTTTCCGCGTCCTTCATCCCCGGCGCCAATTCCACCCCGCTGGATACATCCACCCCAAAAGGTCGCACCTTCCGGATCGCTTCGCCCACGTTTTCCGGCGTCAATCCCCCCGCCAAAAAAATCGGCCGCCCAAACCGCTTCGCCTCCACCGCCAGGTCCCAATTGAAGGTCTCGCCGCTCCCCCCCAGCGTCGCCGAACTCCACGCGTCCAGCAGCCACGCATCCGTCCGATAATCCGCCATCGCCTTGACCGAATCCGCGTCCCGCACCCGAAACGCCTTCATCGTCATCAGCCCGAATTGCCCGCAAAAATCCGGCGTCTCATCCCCGTGAAATTGCAACATCGTCAGCGCGCATTCCGCCATTGCCTGGCGCACTTCCTCCTCCGCCGCGTTCACAAATACCCCCACCCGCAATAACGACCCCGGAATCCCCTCGGAAATTTCCGCCGCCGCCTTGATCGTCACCGCCCTCGGACTCTTCTCGTAAAAGATGAATCCCAAGGCATCCGCGCCCGCCCGGACGGCCACTTTGGCGTCCGCGGCGTTTGTGATTCCGCAAATTTTTATCCGCGTTTCCATTTACGTTTTCTCATTCAGGATTTACGATGACTTCCGGCTGGGAATGCGTGATGCCTGCCGGGTTGAATCGTAATTCGCCCTCCGCCAATTGTAAACGATGCCGCGCACGGTTTATTTCGACTATAACGCCACGACGCCCCTCGACGACGACGTCCGCGCCGCCATGCTCCCGTTTCTGGGCGAGGTTTGGGGCAATCCGTCCAGTGTTCATCACGTTGGAAGGCACGCCCGCGCGCTCCTGGACGACGCCCGCGACCGCGCTGCGTCCTTCCTCGGCGCCAAGCCTTCCGAAATTATCTTTACCAGCGGCGGAACCGAATCCAATAATCTCGCCGTCTTCGGGGCCGCCCGCCTGCTCAAATCCAGGGGCCGTCATCTCATCACCTCATCCATCGAACATCACGCCGTCCTCCAATCCTTCGATTGCCTGGAGAAAAAAGAAGGCTTCAGCGTTACCCGGCTGCCGGTCAATGCCAACGGCCGCGTCTCGCCCGATGACCTCAAGCGCGCCATCCGTCCCGACACCGTCCTGGTCTCCATCATAGCCGCTAACAACGAAATCGGCGCTCTCCAACCAGTCTCCGAGCTGGGCTCCGTCTGCCGCGACCGTGGCGTCCTCTTCCATACCGACGCCGTTCAATGGTTTGGCAAGATGCCCTTCAAATCACTGTCTTTGTTCAACGCCGATTTGGTTTCCATCTGCGCCCATAAATTTCATGGCCCAAAAGGCGCCGGCCTCCTCTGGGTCCGCTCTCCCCTTCATCCCCATCCCCTTTTGTTCGGCGGCGGCCACGAAAATGAAAGGCGCGCCGGCACTGAAAATCTCGCCGCCATCGCCGGCTTTGTTGCCGCGCTCGAAAAGTTCGTCACGCCTCCGATCTTTGACGAACACCCGCTAAAGCCCCTCACCGCGGAATTGCGTGCTTCCATTGCCTGCAACGATGGTTGCGTTATTGTCAGCCCTTCATCAAATTGCCTGCCCAACACCGTTGCCTTCGTTGTCTCCGGCGCCGATGGCATATCGCTCCTGGCCGGCTTGGATGTCGAAGGCATTTGCGCTTCATCCGGTTCAGCCTGCTCCGCCGGTTCCATCGAGCCATCCCACGTCATCACCGCCATTGGCAAACCGGATTTGGCTCATTCCCTCGTCCGCTTTTCGCTCGGCCGCCATTCCACAGCCGATGAAGTTCGTTTCGTTTGCCAATGCCTTCCTCGTGTCATCCGCCGCTGTCGTCTTCATTCCTCATCATCCCCCTGCTAATCTTCGTTGGTGTGATTCTTGTCCGTCTTCCCGTCAACAGCCTGTGAATCGCCTGCGAATTTGGTGAAGAACTTTCACTTTTAAAATTTATTCATTTCGCTACCCTCAATTTCACAATGATCAAACCATCAAAAATTGCAGGCCAAACCTTGACATCTCGACTTGTTTGCCTTATTCACAACCCTTAATAATAAGAGATTTTTAGGAAACAGTTACTATAATATCAAATGAACCTCTCAATCTCAAAGGAGCAGATTCTTGGAGGACTACAGGCGGTCCAGAATATTGTCAGCGGCCGTACCACGCTTCCAATCCTCTCAAACGTTCTCTTGAAAGCTGAAAAAGGCCGTGTCGAGTTGACGGCCACCGACCTGGACGTGACCATCGCCTGTTCAGTCGAAGCAGAGGTGAAGAAAGCCGGTGCTACAACCATGCCGGTAAAAAAGCTCTTTGGCATCGTCCGTGAACTCAATGGAAATGACATAGACATTGAAACGGACGATAAAAATATCAGCAGCGTTCGTTGTGGCCCGTCCTTCTATAAAATCAACGGCCTCGCCGCTGAAGAATTCCCTCCGCTCCCTGCGTTTAAGGACGACAAAAAAGTCACGCTGCAACAGGAAAACGTCAAAGCAATGCTCGGCAAAACCGTTTTTGCAGTCTCCACCGACGAATCCCGCTACGTCCTCAACGGCATCTTTGTAAGCTTGAAAGACAACAAAATGACAATGGTCGCCACCGACGGCCGCCGGCTTGCTCTTGTGGACGAGGAAGTGGATATCGCTGAAAAAAGCAGCGGTGAATTTATTATCCCGGCCAAGGCCGTCACCGAACTGAATCGGCTCCTCCAGGACAAGGGAGAAATCGAAATCAAATTCGGCGAAAATCAGGCCTCATTTTCCCTGAAAGACGAAAAAGACTTTTCCATTCTCCTCATCACAAAGTTGATTGAAGGCAATTATCCCAATTACCGCCAGGTCATCCCCGCTGAAACCAAGGAACGCATTCCGCTGGGGAGGGAGGAATTTTTACAGGCGTTAAGGCGGGCGGAAATCATGACCAGTGAAAAAGCCAACTCCGTCAAATTGGCGTTCGGCAAAAATTCGCTCGCCATTACCGCCAATTCGCCGGAGGTCGGTGAAGCGCGTGAAAATCTGGCCGTCAATTACAAGGGCAAGGAGCTCGCTATTGCCTTCAATCCCCGCTACCTCATTGATCCGCTGGCGGCTTTGACCGAAGACGAGGTTTTCTTTGAATTGATTGACGAATTAAGCCCTGGCGTCCTCAAAATAAACGGGCCTTTCCTCTATGTCGTCATGCCCATGCGCTTAAGCTGACGCAAGACGGGATTTTCTTTGAATTGATTCACTTTTCGCGCCCGTAGCGTCCGCCGCGTGAGGTTAAAATGCGGTCCGAAGTGTTTTTTTCTCCGTTTTAGATTGACCAACGCCGTGTCGTATGACGAAATGGCAGTCTAACTGTTCAAATGCCCAAAATTTCGCCTAGAAACGGAGCGGCGGCGCGATCAGGCGCTACAAAGTACGATGCCCATCATAAAGTCCTGGCCCAGACTTACGGAGCCTTTGCCGATTTGCGCCGCGAATTGTCCGATTCCAAGGAGACGGTGGGCGGGCGGGAGGAAATTTTGCGCAATTTCGCCGCCTGCCCGGATTCGCAGCGGGCGTGGCTGTTGCTCGAAGATTATTTTGAAAAATTATCGCTGTCGCGGGGCGATTTCCCGGACACGAGTTGGTGGCCGCGTCTGTTGAATGCCCAGGGCCGGACCCGTCTGGAGGAGCTGGCCTTTCTTTTTCTGCGCGCGAAGCGTCCAGTGCCGCCCGAACTCCAGGTCCATGCCAGTCCGGAGCGATTTGCCCGGGCCGAGGAAGCCGAGCAGGAGACCCGGCTTGTCGAGGCGCTGGAAAAATGGCTCGCTCCGCCCTCCCTGCCGCTTCTCGACGTGCCGCGGGCGACTCTTCGGGTGGTCTGTCGTCCCCAGCCGCATCCCGCCGAGCCATTTCGCCACCGTCTCGCCGTCGAATTTCTTCTTTCCCGCCCCCGCACCGGCCAAAAACCCCGTCATATAAGGGACTTGATTGATTTGGTCGTCCGCGCGACCCATGAACAGGAGTTGTTCGCGCCGCGAGACTGGGAATTCATTCAGTGGCTGGCCGATGCCCATCGCCATCGGGACGACGGCGACGATCTCGTGATTTTATCGGATGTGGAACTTCTTCAATGGCTGGCGCGCTGGGGGCAGACCGACCGGCTGGAATTTGATGATGGCCGCTCCTTGCAATTTCGCGGCCAGATGCTGACCGTGGTGCCGCACTTGGAAAACGGTGACAAGGAGCTGTCCTTTACCCATCGTTTCGCCCTTCCCAATGGCGTCTTTCATTCCATCGCCGAGGCGCGCTTTTTTAATCATCATCCGCCGCTGGCTTTGGTCGGCAATGCGTTTTATCTGCTGCGCGACGCTCCGCCTCCGCCGGTAATGAAATATCTGGCCCACCGGCCGAGTGTTCCGGTGCGCAAGTTAAGTCATCGCCTTCTGCTGCACCTGCGCAAAACGCAGTCCCGTGACGGGGTGGATTGGGAGCAGCTTTGCGTGACTCACAAAGCCGCTCCTCAATTTCTCTTTGAACTCGCCGAGGACACCTTGCGGCTGCGGCTGCTGGCCAAAAGCCAGCGTGACTCCAGTGTCTGGTGTTGGGACGGGCGCGAATGGATTCGAAACGGCGAAAGGAAACATGGCGCCGGCAAGCCCGAACTGCTGGACGATCCGCGGTTGTGGCAGGCGGTCCAGTGGCTGCGCAAGCTGGATTGGTTTACGCCGGAACCCGGCCTATGGGTCGGCGATGCGAATGAAAACTTTCTCGTTGCCCTCGCCGAAGCCTGGGCGTCCCGGCCCGAAGACTCGGAATTCCTGGGCAACGCCGCGTTCCATCGCCTGTTCCTCGCGCCTCGCCAGCTCAAACCCAGGTTGATTGTCAAAGGCAGCGGTATTGACTGGCTGTCCGTCTCCGCCGAATGGGAGGCGGAGGGATTAAAGCTCAGCAAGGCCGACTTGGAACGGCTCGCCTCGGCGACCGGACGGTTTGTCAAACTGCCCAATTCGGGCTGGATTGAGTTGGACACTGCCGCCGTTCAGGGCGCGCATGAAGCGATGGCGGAAATGGGCGTGGAAGGCCTGGTCCTTGTCCCGCAAAAAGTGGGCATGGAAAACGTGGCCCACTTGGCCGAAAACGAATTTTCACGATTCGCCGATTCGTCCGAAGCCAGGGAATTGCGGCGGCGCGTTTCGGAGTTCCAGGGCATTCCCAATGCCGAATTGCCCCGGGCCCTTCGCGCTGAATTGCGGCCGTATCAAAAGGACGGCTTCGATTTCCTGGCGCATCTGGTGCGCATCAAACTCGGCGGCATTCTGGCCGATGACATGGGCCTGGGCAAAACGCTCCAAACGTTGACGTGGCTGGCATGGCTCAAGGAAGGAGCCGCCAGAAACCAACATCCAAAGCCGTCGCTGGTTATATGCCCGGCGTCCGTCCTCCACAACTGGCGGCGCGAAGCCGAAAAATTCACGCCCGGCCTCAAAGTGCTCGTGCTGGAAAGCGGCGCCGCGCGCCATAACCTCCGGCGGCAAATTCCGCAGCACGACCTGATCGTGACCAATTACGCCCTCCTGCGCCGCGACCTTGAGGAGTTGCAGAAGTTCGCCTTTCGCGCCGTCATTCTGGACGAGGCCCAGTTCATCAAGAACCCCGGAGCCTTGGTCACCCATTCCGTCAAGCAATTGGAGTGCGACCACAAGCTGGCCCTCACCGGCACGCCGCTCGAAAACCGGCTGCTGGATTTGTGGAGCATTGTGGATTTCATCCAGCCCGGTTATCTGGGCAGCCAGGAACAATTCCTCGAAACCTACGAACCCCGCGGCCAGGGCGTCGAAAACGCCCAGCGCATCGCCCGCAAACGGCTGTCGGCCAAACTCCGTCCGCTGCTCTTGCGCCGCCTCAAAAAGCACGTCGCCAAAGACCTCCCTGACCGCATTGAAGAGCGCCGCGACTGCCCCGTCGGCGACGAGCAGCGCAAGCTGTACTTGGCGGAGTTGCGCCGCAGCCGCGAGCAGGTGATGAAGGCCGTCGAACAGCAGGGATTGAACAAAAGCAAGATGCACATCCTGGCCGCCCTGACCCGGCTCCGCCAGATTTGCTGCCATCCCTCCCTTGTCGGCAGCGACGCCCCCAGCGGCAAGACCGAAACCCTCTTTGAATTGCTCGACCCGCTCATAGCCGACGGCCAGAAAGTGCTTGTCTTTTCCCAATTCGTTCAGATGCTCCAACTGCTGGAAAAGGAATGCGCCGCCCGTGCCATTCCCACTCATGTCCTGACCGGCCAAACCAAGGCGCGCCAGGACGTGGTCAATGCCTTCCAGACGGATACCAAGCCAGGTGTCTTTCTTTTGAGCCTGCGCGCCGCCGGCACCGGCCTCAACCTGACTAATGCCAGCTACGTGGTCCTTTACGATCCTTGGTGGAATCCCGCTGTCGAAGCCCAGGCCATAGACCGGTCCCATCGCATCGGCCAAACCCATACCGTAAACGCCTATCGCCTTATTGCGCCCGGGACCGTCGAGGAAAAAATCTGGGAACTCCAGCAAAACAAGGCCCAGACCATAGCCGATGTCCTGGGCGAGGAAGGTTTCGCCCACAGCCTCACCGCAACCGACCTCGAATATCTCTTTGCGGAAGATTAAGTAGGGTTGGTCGGGATGCGACGGTTATTGGCTCCGCCTTTGAACCCGTCTATTCCGGCCGACTCTGGCAAACGGACGAACCGCCGGTCATCGGTCGTAGTGCCCCCAGCATTTCCGCGCATCCTGGTTTCAGTTTCTCAACCTCCTGCCGTAACTGTCCGGCCAATTCCTTCCGGCTGGCCGTGCCGGGCGCAAAAGTGGTGAATTGAATCGCCACGCGAAGCTTCTCTTTGCTCAATAGATTCAGGAAATGGGGAAAAAAAGTGTGGTTTCCCCAGTAACAAACCTCTTGGCCCACGTCGCTGTCTTCCACCGCATATTGAATGCAGGCAATGGAGACCGGTTGGCCGCGCGAAACAACCGGTTCGAGCAGGGCCGTCCGAAACGGCAGCACCTGCCCGCCATTGGAACTGGTCCCTTCCGGGAACAGCACCACCAACGCGCCGGAATCCAGCGCCGCCTCCACTTCATCGTTGACCTCGCCGACCTGCGTCCGCCGCCGGCGGTCCACAAATACCGTCCCCCCCAATTGCGCCAAAGCGCCCACAACCGGCCAGAATTTCACGTCCCGCTTCGATACAAAAACCATTGGAGCAATTGAGGAATACACGAGAATATCCAGGTAACCCAAATGATTTGAGATCAGCAGCCCGGCGGAGGGAACCGGACCGTGGACCCTGGGAACGAGCTTGAGAATTTTGAGCGTGCGGCGGCTGTGCCGCTGGAGCCAGACTGCCCGCGCCGTCGAGGCGGCCTTCTTTCGCCCGACGCCAAAGGTGAAAAAATAATCGGCGAATGCGCCGACAACGACCGCCACAAAGAGAAGAAAACGTCCGATGACGCGAAGCGGATACCGGCGGAAGCCTGTCATGAGCGGATTTGAAATGCGGCGTCGCCGGGCGTCAATCCAGAAAACGCCGCCGCACCAGCGGCGGCATGGCTTGCAAATCCAACATGGTCAGAAAATCAATCGTTTTAAACCGCCAATCCAGCGCCGGCGGCCCGCAAATTTTCGCGCCAATTGCCAGATAAGCCTGAAGGAGCTTGGGAATTTTTTGAGGCTCTTGCGACAGGCTATGCAGCGGACAATCATATTCCGCGCGCGGGCGCGCCCGCCACGGCATCGGCGAAAGATGGTTCCGGCACAATTCGGCATACACCGACGCGCCGGCGACGGGGTCCTGGGACGTGAGCGAACTGCAGCCAAAGAGAAACCGCGCGCCGTGCCGTTGCGCATAATTCGCAATCCCCTTCCATAACAGTCCCAGCACGGTGATATGACGATGGTCACGGTGAATGCAGGCCCGCCCCGCCTCAACGGCGCATCGCCGCAGCGGCTCGAATTCTTCAAGGTGAAATTCCTGCGCGGAGTAGTAGCCCAGATTCGCGGCGGCGGCCGCCCCTGTCTGGAGCCGGTAAGTGCCCGCCACTTGTTGCGACGGCAAATGTTCGACCAGCAGATGATCGCACACGGCGTCGAAACAATCGGCGTCCAGGCCCGTGGCGCGGGATTCCTGGAGGCCCTCGTCCATCTCCACGTTGAAGACCTCAAAACGCAATGCCTGCGCCGCGCGGATGTCCGCGGCGCCGGCTGCCAGCCGCACGGTGTATTGGGCGGGCGGGGCGGCCAACAAAAGAACCGGCGCGGGTTTCATGTTTTTCATGCTGGCAATCATTTGTGTCAATAGCGTTACCGTGCGGTTACTTTTTCGCGGAGGGGCGGAGCATCGTTATTTCGCCGGGCATGTCATGGCGCCGGCCGGTGGCGGTGGAAAAGGAATCGAATTTGCCTTTCCTTTTCGCTTGTGTTTATACAGGCGGAATTGTAGGAAAATACGGTTCCAACGTCAGCAATCATGCGGGCCAACAAAAAAAGCGCCACGCCTCCGTCACCGGAGGAAAAGAAAGCGGCGTCGCCGGGCTTCGAAATCAATTACCGTTCGATTTTTGAAAACGCCTGCGAAGGCATTTTCCAGACGACGCCGGACGGCAGATTCCTGGCCGCGAATCCCGCCATGGCCCGTATTCTTGGCTTCGATTCCGTGGAACAATTGATTCGCGAGCGGACCGATATTGCGCGGCAGGGATACGTGGACCCTGGAAAACGTGACGAATTCAAGCGCCGCATTGAACGACACGGGCAGATTACGGCCTTCGAATGCCAGGTGCGGCGGCGGGACGGAACAGCGGCCTGGGCTTCGGAAACAGCGCGGGCCATTCGCGACGCCCAGGGGAAAATTGTCTTTTACGAGGGCTTTCTCCAGGACATCACGGCCCGCAAACACGTTGAACAAGCGTTGCTGGAATCCCAATCGCTTTTTCAATCCTTTGTCGAGCATATCCGCGCCAATCTGTTCCGGAAGAATTACGAAGGCCGCTACGTTTATGTCAATCCGGGCTTTTGCCGGTTGCTCGGACTTGAACGAACCCAAATCATGGGGAAAACTCCCCGCGAACTGGCGGCGCAACTTGATGTGGGCGGCGCCGGTCCCGCCGCTCAGGAGGGATTGATTCGCGGCGCCGATCATCATGAAATGATCCTGAAAACGGGCGAGAACATCGAGTTGGAGGAGCGATTCCACCTGCCTGACGGCTCCATCGGCCATTTCTACGTTATCAAATCGCCCGTCTTTTCCCACGATGGGCGGATCATCGGTTCGCAGGGAATCCAGATTGACATCAGTTCACGCAAACGAATGGAGGAGGAGTTGTTCAAATCTCAGCAAATGCTCCGCACGATCCTGGATACCATTCCACAGCGGGTCTTCTGGAAGGATAGAAACTCCGTCTATGTCGGTTGCAACAAACCGTTGGCCCGCGATTGCGGTTACGATGATCCCGCCAAGTTGATCGGCAAGACGGATTTTGAAACGGTGTCCGCGGCGATAGCCGAGACATTTCGCGCCGATGACCGCGAAGTAATGGAAACCGGCCGCCCAAAGCTTGATTATGAAGAACCTCAAATCAAGGCCGATGGCAGCACCGGCTGGCTTCGCACGAGCAAGGTTCCGTTGTTCGACAAGGATGGAAAAGTAATTGGCGTCCTCGGCACATACGAAGACGTCACCGAGCATAAACGCCTGGAGGAACAACTCCGTCACGCCCAGAAGATGGATGCCTTCGGCCAGCTTGCCGCCGGCGTCGCCCACGATTTCAACAATATTCTCACCGTCATCCAGGGAAATTTGTCCCTGCTGCGAATGGGTCTCAATTCCAGGTCCGATGAAGCCGCGGCCATAGAGCAGGCGCTCAATGCGTCCGAACGGGCGGCGAACCTCGTCCGCCAGCTTCTCGCATTTGGCCGCCGCCATCCCATGCAGATCAAGCCGGCCGACTTCAATGACATTGTGGCAAACATGACCAAAATGCTGCAGCGGCTCATTGGCGAACATATCACGCTTCAAGCCCATTATGCCCCGGAAGGGGCGCCGGTGCGCGCGGACATGAACATGCTCGAACAGGTCCTCGTGAACCTCGCCGTTAATTCCCGCGACGCGATGCCCAAGGGCGGAACCCTTTCCGTTGAGGTGGCCACAGTCACCGTGGACGCCCAAACCCCCGGCGCCGGCGAACGCCGCGGGCAATTCGTCCGTTGCAGCGTGGCTGACACCGGGGCGGGAATCGCGCCCGAACACCTGCCGCACATCTTCGAACCGTTCTTTACCACCAAGGACATTGGCAAGGGCACCGGCCTGGGCTTGGCCACCGTATTCGGCATCGTCGAGCAGCACGACGGATGGGTCCACGTGGAAAGCAAGGTGGGGCAGGGAACAACGGTCCGCATTTTTTTGCCCCGGCAGTCGGCAACGACCGCGCCCAATCCCCTGAAGCGGCCCGCCGCCGAGCCGCGCGGCGGAAGGGAGACCATCCTGATTGTCGAAGATGAAGAAGCGGTGCGCGAGTTGTTGCGCCTCCTCCTGGGCCGCGCCGGCTACCGCATCCATGAAGCCCGGTCCGCCAATGACGCCCTGGAACTGTGGAACGAACGGCGCGACGAAATTGACCTTGTCATCACCGACATGGTGATGCCCGACGGTCCCTCCGGCCATGAGATGGGCTGTAAAATGCAGGCCGACAAACCCTCGCTCAAGATCATCTATTGCAGCGGTTACAGCGACGACATGCTCGGCGAAAATTCCCCCTTGCGCCACAATGCGAATTTTTTGGAAAAACCCTTCGAGCCGCAACGATTGCTCCAATGCGTCCGCGAATCCCTCGACGCGCCCTGACCTGAAGATTCAGCCGGTTCGCTCACTTCAGCGACGCCATGTCTATCACAAACCGGTATTTCACATCGCCTTTGAGCATCCGCCCGTAGGCTTCATTGATCTTTGAGATGGAAATGATTTCGATGTCCGATGCGATCCCATGCTCGCCGCAAAAATTCAGCATCTCCTGGGTTTGAGCCATGCCGCCGATGAGCGAGCCGGTAAATTTGCGCCGGTTGAAAATGAGGTTGCCCACGTCCACGCCCATCGGCTCCGGCGGCAGGCCCACGTGGACCAGCGCCCCATCCAGCCTCAATAATTGGAGATAAGCGTTGATGTCGTGAGGCGCGGAAACTGTGTCAAGGATAAAATTAAAACTGTTGGTGTGCTTCTTCATCGCGTCTTCGTTTGTCGAGAGCACCACTTCATCCGCCCCCAGGCGCAGGGCGTCCTGGGTCTTGCCGGGCGAGGTCGTAAAGACGACCACCCGCGCCCCCAGCGCCTTCGCGAGCTTCACGCCCATGTGTCCCAGCCCGCCCAACCCCGCCACGCCGGCTTTTTTCCCGCGGCCAACGGCGTGGAAACGCAACGGCGAATACGTGGTGATGCCGGCGCAGAGGAGCGGCGCGGCGCCGGCCAGGTCCAGGTTTTGAGGCATGCGCACCGCGAACGCCTCGCTCACCACGATGCTTTCCGAATAACCGCCATACGTGATTCCGCCGTGCCGCTTGTCCTTCGACCCGTATGTAAACGTCGTCCCGTTTTCGCAGAATTGTTCCAGTCCGTCGCGGCAGGGGCCGCATTGACGGCACGAATCGCACATTGGCCCGACGGCGGCGATGTCTCCCTCCTTGAACTTTTTCACCGCCTTGCCGGCCTGCGTGACACGGCCCGCGATTTCATGGCCCGGCACGCAGGGATAGGTGGTTTGGCCCCATTCGTTGCGGGCGATGTGCAGGTCGGAATGGCAGACGCCGCAATAAAGAATTTTAATTCGGACCTCATCGTCGCCCGGATCGCGGCGCGAAATGGTGAACGGTGAGAGCGGCGATTTCGCGTCCCGCGCCGCATAAGCCTTGGCTTCAAACATATTGCCTAACATCTAACATAACCCCGGCCGTTTTCCATTTCTTTGTGGAGGCGGCGCCGGTGAAGCGCCGATTGATTGCAGTGGTGTCATAAAAATCCTATCGTGAACGCCAATTGTTGGAGAAGCCATGAACGACAAGCCGCAGTCATTGCATATTTTCGAGGTGCTGGCCAAGCAGCACGAGGCCATGCTGCTGGCCTACGTTTGTTCCATTGTATCGGATCACAAGCTGGCCGAGGACGTGGCGCAGCAGACGTTGCTCATTGCGTATCGGAAGATTGATACACTCCGGAATCCAACGGCTTTTCCGGCGTGGCTGCGTGGCATAGCGCGGCTCGAAGCCCTGGCCGCCCTTCGCCGCCGGAGCCGCGAAATTTCCATGGAACCGGCGACCCTTCAGCAGATTGAAGAAGCCTATCGCGAGTTTGAAGAACAGTTGCCGGCCGATACGTGGGAGGAACGATTCAAGCTTGTCGAAGCCTGTTACAAAAAATTGCCGGAAACCATGCAAGTTGTCTGCCGCCTTCACTATTTCGAGGACCGCAAGGCGCGCGAGATTGCCGATGTCCTTGCCGTCAACGTGAACGCCGTCCTCAAACGCCTTGAGCGCGCGCGAATTGCCATCCGCGATTGCGTTCGCCGATACCTGGCGGCTCAAGCGCCCTAACCATGCCTGGTATCCCCGATGATTCCACCGACTCCGGGCCGTTGCGCAAGCCGGACGGGTGGGAACTGGCCTGTGCGGGAATTTTGAGGACTGAATTCGGCCGTCGAAAATTCAACGCCGTGGCTGGCGCCATGGCGAAACTATTGGAGGACGAACGCGGGCACGAAGTTCCACCCGCCGGCTATCGTTGGCTCCCGTGGCCCTCACCAACCGCGTGGCTTTCGTTACCTCGCCTCGCCTTCGCCGCCCTCGCCATTTGCGCCGTTCTTTTCGCGGCCGGCTTGTTGTGGCACGGGCTGCTGAAGCGCCGGCTGGCCCCCGTCCCCGTTTGTGTTGTAAGCGCCGAATTAAATTGCAAATGGATGCCCGGCTCCGGCCATCCCAAAATCGGCGAGGCCGTGCCCGGAGGGGTATTGCAGCTTGAATCGGGTGTGATGGAGTTGGCGTTTCTCTCCAAAGCCAGCGCTGTCATTGAAGGCCCGGCGCGATTTTCCGTGGCGGCCAATGCCATGAAGTTGCAGTGGGGGACCATGAGCGCGTTTGTCCGCCAGCCTGCCCGCGGTTTCTCGGTTCAAATGCCCGTGGCGACGCTCATTGACTTGGGCACCCGTTTCGGGGCCGTGGTCAATATGGACCAAACCGCCCGCGTGGACGTCTTCCAGGGAGCAGTCCGTCTGGCTTCGAACGCTGGCGGGCGGGCCACGCACGAGTTGCGGCA
This sequence comes from Verrucomicrobiota bacterium, assembly GCA_028872915.1. Lineage (GTDB taxonomy): Bacteria > Verrucomicrobiota > Verrucomicrobiia > Limisphaerales > UBA11358 > UBA11358. Next base: position 15,295 of record JAGWNY010000018.1, on the reverse strand, counting down.
GCAGCGGGGAGCGCAAATCGCGGCGGACGGCATGATTACAGAAGGGCCGGCGGAATCCCAGGGGATGTATCCGCAACTGAGCGTCACCCGCGAAATCCATCCCGCCGACTGCGGCTTGAACAAGCTTGGACGAATTCAACCGGGGCAAATTCCGTCTCACTTTGGCTGTTGGAGCGGGCCAGCCTGCGAAATTACGGGGCCGGTCGAAAACATCAAACCCATTGAAGGACCCGGCATGTTGCGATTCCTGGCGCCCGGCCCCGGCAAGGATTCAGATGCGTGGCAATTGATTGATTTGCAGCGGGACCGGAAGTGGCTCGGGCGTGGCGGAGTGAAAATCCGCGCTTCCGCGTGGTTCAACCGCGTCAGTGGCGCCGGCGCGGGCAACAAATTTGTCCTGGCGATTTATGCCTTCCACGGTCGGCCGGAAGACGCCCCGTATCTTTGGGCGCATCGGAAGGAATTGGCCGTAGCCATCGCGCGCCAGGAATTGAGCGATGATCAGCCCGGCAAATGGCGGGAAGCGAAGGTGTCCGCACCCTTGCCGCCCGCTGCCGACTTCCTTCTCCTGAACCTGCGCGCGGTGGCATCGCCCGCTTCCAGTCCCGACCCATTTCCAGGCCATTTCGCCGATTGGGTGAATTGCTCACTCTACACGCCGCCGAGCGCCAGTCGGCCGCCGCCTTGATGGCCGGAGGCTGGACAATGCACGTGCCGACACCATAATCCGCTGCATGTCAAAGGCATCATTGGCGGCGATTGCTGCCTACTGCGATAGGACGCTCCGCACTCGCGACATCACCGACTACGATCGGGCGGCCAACGGATTGCAGGTGGCCAACGCCGGCGGTGTCAGCCGCATCGTGGCAGCCGTGGATGCGAGCCTGGCCACCGTCAAGCTCGCGGTAGGGGCGGAAGCGGATTTATTGATTGTCCACCATGGACTGTTCTGGCAGGTGCGCCAGCCGTGGACAGGCCCGAACTACACGCTGTTGCGCCTGCTGATCGAAAACGACGTGGCCGTGTATAGCTCGCATCTACCCCTGGATGCGCATCCGACATTGGGCAACAACGCGCTCCTTTGCGGGGCGCTCGGCTTAAAGAGATTGAAGCCCTTTTTTCTGACAAAAAACCGTTTCATCGGATTTCAATCCGCCACCGGAATTTCCCGCACGGAACTGGCGCGCCGGCTGGAACGCGCGACCGGCGCCCCGGCCGTTCTGATCCCCGGCGGCAATGAACATTGCCGACGCATCGGAGTGGTCAGCGGCGGCGCCGGCGAGCATCTGGAACAGGCGGCGGCGGAGGGCGTGGACACGTTCGTGACTGGCGAAGGGCCGCATTCGACTTTTGCACGGGCTGAGGAGCTGGGATTAAATGTCTTCTATGGGGGCCATTACGCAACCGAAACGTTCGGGGTCAAGGCGCTGGCGGCCGAAATTTCAAAAAAGTTCCGGGCACCGTGGAGTTTCATTGAACATCCCACGGGCTTGTAGCCTGATTTTTCTTTTCCCGGGGTTGGAAATGTGCTAAAGGACCAGGGTGCGTTGGACCATGGGAGCAATTTTGGCGTTGTGTCTTGGCTGCTGCCTTCCGGCGGCCGTCGGCTCCGAAACGTATTCATTGGCCGACGGCACAACCGCCAGCGGCGATATTGTTACGTTCGACGGACGCGGCGTGATTTTACGCATCGCCCAAGATACTTACAGCGACCGGATTTCATGGATTAAATTCTCGCAGGATAGCCTGAAGGTGCTGGCTAAAAACCCGAAGGTCGCGCCCTTCGTGGCGCCGTTCATTGAGCCGGCCGCCGCGGCGCGCCGTCCTCCATCCGTGGCGATTGCCGCCGTTCCGCATCTGGCGAATCAGCCGGCCGGTTCTTTTTTTGGGGCTTTGTTCTCTTCCGCCGTTGGACTGGTGGTCGTCCTGTTGGCGTATGGGGCCAATATTGTCGCCGGCAGCGAAATCGCGGCTTTTCGGGCCCGGCCGCTCGGTATGGGAATTGGTGTGGCGGCCGTGTTGCCAATCATTGGCCCGGCGGTTCTGTTGTCGCTGCCGACGGTGCCGGTAAAGGCGGCGCCGGACGAACTTTCCACAGCCGAGGCCGCGTCGTCGGCGGAGCCTCACCGGTTTGCCGTGCCCGGCGTCGTGGCGCCCCCTCCTCCACGTCCGCCCCAACCCAGGCCCCAACCGGCGGCGCCGGCGATCGCGGCAGCCGGAGCGCCGGAGCCGGAACAGCCGCAAGAGGAAATTCAAATCGTGGCCGGCGGATTTTCCGGCGAACCGCCGCCGAAACCGCATCAAACGGAGATATTCCAGCGCGGCCAGTTCATGTTTAACCGCCGTTTTTTTGAGACGAAATTCGCGGGATTTTTCGGGATAGCCCGGGCGGAAGGGGATCGTAGCAAGGTACTCCTGGTCAAGACGGCTGGCGCGCTCCTCACCGTGCAGAGGATTTCGCAGGTGGGCGCCGGCGACATTCATTTTGAAGTCATCCAGGGAGGGCAGGTGCAGGAAGTAATGGTGCCATTTGGCGACATCCAGCAGGTCCAAGTCAAATCCAAGGCTTGATTTAGCTTACGTAGCGTGAAATACCGGACGATTCTCATGTTTGGCGCACCCGGTTCGGGCAAGGGAACCCACGGGCGTATTCTGGGGACCATTCCCGGATTTTTCCATTGCGCCTGCGGAGACGTCTTTCGCAGTTTGCGGGCGGACAGCCCGCTGGGAAAAACGTTTTTGGAATATTCAAGCCGCGGCGAATTGGTCCCCGACGAGCCGACGGTCGAGTTGTGGCGCCAAGCCATTGAAAACAGCACGCGGGATGGACGGTTTCATCCTGCCGCGGACACACTCGTGCTCGATGGGATTCCCCGCAACGTGCATCAGGCGAAAATGTTGAGCGACACCTTGGATGTCGTCGCCGTCCTTTACATGACGTCCGCCAGAAAGGAGAATCTCATCGCGAGGATGCAGCGGCGGGCGCTCAAGGACAACCGCCTGGATGACGCGAACCTGGACGTGATCCGCCGGAGATTCAAGACTTACGAAAAAGAGACCAAGCCGGTGCTCCGGTTCTACGGACAAAAACGGGTCCATCGCGTCAATACGGATGAAACGCCTGCGGCCACGTTTTTGAAGGTTCTTGAGCAGATCGTCCGGTTCGGCTGAGCCGTATCCATGCAGTTGGAAGGGCAGTGATTGCGCCGCGGATTTTTGGGCATGACGAGGAGTGAGCCGCGAGCATACCCTATGTGGGTCTGTAAGCGGCGAACGACGACGTCCTTGCGCGTCTCGCCGTAATTCGCCTTCGCGAATGAAGGCGGGCACAAAAAGATCAAGCAAACACGTCCGAGCCAATTGTATGGTTACGGCTGATCGGCATATAAATCGTCTTTGCGATGAAGATCGTTTTCATGGGCACGGCGGAGTTGTCGTGCGCCTGCCTGGAAAAACTGGCGGGCGACCGGCGTTTTCCGGTCGTGGCTGTGGTCACCCAACCGGACAAACCGGGCGGTCGCGGGCTCAAGCCGCATCCGTCGCCGGTGAAAATTTTGGCGCAAAAATTGGCCCTGCCCATCCTTACGCCGCCGAAAGCGCGCGATACGGATTTCATCGCCGCGTTGCGCAGCTTGGAACCTGATTTGATTGTCGTCGCGGCGTACGGGCACATCCTGCCCCCGGCCATCCTCAATTTGCCGAAATGGGGCTGCTTGAACGTTCATGCGTCCCTGCTTCCCAGGTATCGCGGTGCCGCGCCCATTCAATGGGCCATCGCCAATGGCGAACACGAAACCGGCGTCACCATCATGAAGATGGACGCCGGCTTGGACACCGGCGATATGCTCGCCACCGCCGCGACGCCAATTTTGCCCGATGACGATTCTCAAACACTTCATGAGCGGCTCGGCCGGCTCGGAGCGGAACTTTTAGTCACGACGATTCCGGGTTATGTGGAGGGCGGCATTGTCCCGCGGCCGCAACCGTCCGGCGCGACGTTCGCGCCGAAGGTCCGAAAAGAAGACGGTGACATTGACTGGCATCTGCCGGCGGCGGGCATTGTGAACCGGATTCGCGCCTTTACGCCCTGGCCGGGAGCGTGGACGTCGTTAAAAACGGCGGCCGGACTTCGGCGCGTGAGGATGTGGAAGGCGCAAGCGCGGGACCGCCGGATGGAGACCGGGAACGCCTGGCCGGCTCCGGGTGAAATTTTGAAGGCGGACAAGGAGGGAATTGACCTGGTCTGCGGCGAGGGCACACTGCGAATTTTGGAATTGCAGCCTGAATCCGGACGGCGGATGAGCGCGGCGGCGTTTCTGACGGGACATGCCTTGAAGGCGGGAGAGAAGAAATAAAGCAAAATCAGGCCGGCACGGGCTGGCTTTTCATGCCGCTGTGGCGGATGTCCAGCGCCTCGCAGAGATAGACGACGTCTTCGGCCACGTTGGTGGCGTGATCGGCAATGCGTTCAATGCTTTTGGAGGCGACCATCCAGTGCAGACAGCAGCCGATGACGGAGGGATTTTCGACCATGTATTGGGCGAGGAGATTGTGAATGTGTTTGTTGAGGGCATCCACTTCCTTGTCGCGGGGAATCACGGCTCGCGCCGCGGTCGAGTCGCGATTGACGAAGGCGTCGAGGGCTGCTTTGAGCATGTCCAGGGCCAGGGCGGCGATGCGCGGCAAATCGAGGTTCAACTTGATCGGCGGTTCCAAGGCCAGGTCTCGGGCCCGCCGCGCAATTTTCGACGCTTCGTCGCCGATGCGTTCAAGGTCCTGCGAAATTTTCATCGCCACGGTCACCATCCGCAGATTCGTGGCCAGCGGCGCCTTGGTCAGAAGCTGGATCGCAAATTCATCAATCTCGATTTCGAAATGGTCAATCACGCGGTCGTCTTCCTTCACGCGGTTGGCCAGATCGGCATCGCGCTGCACGAGCGCCTGCACGGCCCGGTTCACCGCGGTCTCCGCATGACTGGCCATGGTCAAAAGCTTTTGCCGCAATTCGTCCAGGCCCGTTTCAAAGTGGTTATCCATATTTGCCGGTATTTGAAAGGAATTTAGTCCCGTTGTTCATGGTTATCAAATGCGATTATGGCAAAATTGCCGCGCGCTTCGAACCGCCGTCATCAGCCAAACCTGCCGGTCACGTAATCCTCGGTCCGTTTTTGCGAAGGGCTGGTGAAAATTTTTGTGGTGGCGCCCACTTCGATCAATTCACCCAGGTAAAAAAAAGCGGTGAAATCGGAGGCGCGGGCGGCCTGCTGCATGTTGTGGGTGACAATGATGATGGTGTAATCCTTGCGGAGGGTGAGGATGAGGTCCTCGATCTTTGAGGTGGCGAGGGGATCGAGCGCCGACGCCGGCTCGTCCATCAAGAGAATTTCGGGGCGGACGGCCAGGGCGCGGGCGATGCACAGGCGCTGTTGCTGGCCGCCGGAAAGGCTGATGGCCGGCGCCTGGAGCCGGTCCTTGACTTCGTCCCACAACGCCGCCATGCGAAGGGTTTGCTCGGTGCGCTCGGCGAGGGCTTTCCTGTCACGCATGCCGTTGAGCCGCAGGCCCACTGTCACATTTTCGGCGATGGACATCGTCGGGAACGGATTGGATTTTTGGAAAACCATGCCAATGCGCCGTCGAATACTGACGGACGGAACCTGCCGCGAATAAACATCCTCGCCAAAAAGTCGGACCTCGCCTTCCATGCGGGCTTCGGGATTCAGTTCGTGCATTCGATTCAGGGCGCGCAGGAAGGTGGATTTTCCGCAGCCGCTGGGGCCGATGATGGCCGTGATTGCCCGCGCAGGGATGTCGAGCGACACGTTTTTGACAGCCTGATTTTTGCCAAAAAAAACGGACAGATTTTTCACCGTCAAGGCTGTGGCGCTGGAGGAGGCGTCGGGCATGATTATATTTTCTGTTTAAACCGTTCGCGCGTCAAAAAGCGCACGCCGATATTGATGGCCAGCACCAGGAAGATCAACACGAGAGCGCCCGCCCAGGCCAGGCGATGCCCCTCCAGGAAAGGCCCAATCGCATCTTCCCAGATTTGCAGGGGAAGGGCGGCCATGGGCTGGGTGGGGTTTGCCCAGTTAAGATTGCCGAGGGCTGTGAATATGAGGGGGGCGGTTTCGCCGGCGACTCGGGCCAGTGCCAGAAGCGCGCCGGTGACAATACCTTTGAGCGCCGTGCGCATGACGATTTGGACGACCGTCCGCCATTGCGCGACACCCAAGGCCAGCGATGCCTCGCGATATCCGTGGGGCACCAATTGCAAAACTTCCTCGGTTGTTCGCATCACCAGCGGGATCATTATCAAGCCCAGGACCAGGCCGCCGGCCAGCCCGGAAAAATGGTGCATCGGTAGCACCATCAATTCGTAAACCACGACGCCCCAGACAATGGACGGGACGCCATTGAGAATATCCGCGCCAAAACGGATCCACCAATTCAGCCGCAATCCGCCGTATTCCGAAAGATATACGCCGCCCAGAACCCCAATGGGAACGCCGACCAGCGCCGCCTCGCCCAGAAGGACGAAAGTGCCGACAATGGCATTGGCCATTCCGCCGCCTTTTTCGCCGACCGGCGCGGGCAAGTGCGTGAAGAAAGCCCAATTGATGGAACTGAATCCTTCTTTGATCAGATAATAAAAAACGAGCAGCAACGGCAGCACGGCCAGGATGGCGCAGGCGAGTGTAAGAGCGCGCATCCATCCGTGCTTAAACTGTCGCCAGCGATGGTTGGCAGTCTTTGACCCGGCCCCGACACCAACGTATGATTCAGATGGGTGCCTCATTTTCAGTGTTGGGGTTTGACGGTTGGGCCGGCAAAGGTCTTAAGCAGCAATTGAGCGAGCGCATTGACAATCAGCGTTATGCCCATCAGAACCAAGGCCAGCTCGAACAACGCGCTTAGATACATCGGATCAACGGCTTCGGTGAACTCACTGGCCAGGACGCTGGGAAGCGTGTAGCCCATCGCAAAGAGCGACCTTGATATATTGGGAACGTTTCCGATGATCATCGTCGCGGCCATGGTTTCGCCGAGCGCCCGGCCCAGCCCCAGAATCACTGCTCCAAATATGCCTTTCTTTGCATAGCTCAACACCGCGATCCGCGTCACTTCCCATGGTGTTGCGCCCAGCGCATATGCGGCTTCGCGCTGGAGACTCGGCACCGAGCGCAAAATTTCGCGGGAGATGGACGTGATGATGGGAGTAATCATGATGGCTAGGACGACGCCGGCGGCCAAAAAGCCAAAGCCAAGAATCGGTCCCTGGAAAATGGGCAGGAAACCGAAGAATTTTTGGAGGAAGGGTTCAACGTAGTCGCGCAGAACGGGGACCAGGATAAATAACCCCCAGAGACCGATGACCACGCTGGGGACGGCCGCGAGCAGCTCAATGAACATGACGATCGGCTGCCGGATCCACAGAGGCGCGACCTCGGTCAGAAAAACAGCCGCGCCCACGCTCACGGGTATGGCGATGACCAGGGCAACGGCCGAGGTAACAAGGGTGCCGTAGATGAATGTGAGCGCCCCCAGTTTGCCGTTAAGCGGGTCCCAATCGCTCGAAACGAGGAAATGCCAGCCGAATTTCCGGAGACTCAAATGAGAGCCGCGGACCAATTCGACAACGATCAACAGAACCAGCCCCAGAACGACCAGGGCCATGACGCACGTGAGCCACCGGAAAGCCCTGTCGCCAAACCGCCCGGAACGTCCCATGCCCGGCATGGGACGCTGTGTATCCGATGGAGGGACAACTCTTCCCGGTTGCGCTTCCATCATCGCGTGGGGGCGTTTGATGTTGTCCATGGTTAAATCAAAAGGACGAAGAGCGGGAGGAACGGCGCTCTTCGTCCTGCGCGCCCGAATCTTATCGGGCGAACGTGCATAAGTCAGTATGTAATTGTCTTCAACTCAGCCAGGATCCGCTTTTGCACGTTGGCCGGCAGCGGGGCATAATCCAGGGTGGGCGTGATCTTCTGGCCTTTCGTCACGGCCCATTTCAAAAACTGGACCAGTGCCTTCCCTTTTTGCGCGTCCTTTTGATGCTGATAAACCAAAACCCAACTCACGCCGCTTATCGGATAAACGTGCGCGCCCGGAGGATTCGGAAATTGGAACCGGAAATCCGCCGGTATATGCGCCGTGGCCAGCGCCGCGCTGACCGTCTTAAGGGTTGGCAATTCATAATTGCCGTCCGCGTTCTTCATTTCCGCGTAAGCCATGTGCGTCTCGATGGCATACGACAGTTCCACGTAACAGATTGCGCCGGGCAATTGGCGCACTTCGCCAGCCACGCCTTCGCTGCCCTTGGCCCCCGCGCCCACTCCGGCCGGCCAATTCACCGACACGCTGTGGCCAACCTGCGATTTCCACTCCGGGCTGATGTCGCTCATGTAGCCAGTAAATATCCAGGTCGTGCCGCTGCCTTCGGTGCGGTGAACCGGGATGATCGGCATATCCGGCAATTTGACGCCCGGATTGAGTGCGGCAATCGCCGGATCATTCCATTTGCTGATCTTGCCCAGGAAGATGTTGGCCAGCGTCGGCCCATCCAACTTCAGTTGGGGATCACCCGGCAGGTTGTATGCAATGGCCACCCCGCCGCACACGATGGGCACGTGCAGGATTTTGCCCGGCGCCCCCGCCATGGATGCTTTCGTCATGTAACCATCCGAAGCCCCAAAATCCACCGTCTGGTTGAGCAACAAATGCTGCCCGCCGCCGGAGCCGATGGATTGGTAGTTGAATTGAACGTCCGGCTTGATTTTGTAGTAGGCCTGGAACCATTTGGTGAAAGCCGGGTAATCGAAGGTGGAACCAGCGCCCGTGATGGTAAGGGCATGGGCGCCCGTTTGTGCGGCCATCAGCATCGCGCCGCCCAGAATGAATGGAATAATTCTTTTCATTTTCATATGGAGACTATCAGTTTTGGTGGTTTGTTCGATGTTACATTCAGGTTAAAACTTCCACATCAAGTCCGCCATGGCATGGATTGCGGAAGAACTTGACCCGCCGGGATTGGTATTCCCAATCATGCTGTTGACGTAGCAGGTGAAGGAAAAGACCAGCGCGTCGCTCAAAGCGTAATCCGCCGTAACGAGATGGCCCTTGATGTTGGTGCCGCCCTTGAAACCGGCGTTATAGGCCAGATTGTCGTCATTGACAACCTGCGCCCACCACGCATTCGCATCCAATGATTCGTAGCGATAGCCAATGTCCCATGTCCCCTTCTTTTTGGCTGCGCCAAACGTCAAACCGACCTCATAGCCCTGGTTTCCATTGGGCTGGCCCGCCGTCATGCCGCCCGATCCGGGCGCCCCTGGGTTCACAATGTATTCACCCCAAAGTTTGATGGGAAATTTGCCGGGATAAACCGGGAAGCTGTCCAGCGTGTCCGTGAGGCTGGCGTCCAACACAATCGGATTCATGTTGTAAATCGGCGCGCCCCCGGCGTCAACGGCATTGCCGGTATTGCCCGCGCCCGCCGCACCGGTCGTCAGCAGACCGCGATTAACGATGTCGAACGCCGCCACTCCGAGCGAACTGGACAGGCCATGGCTCCATTTGGCGTTCCATAACGCCTGCGCGCCGTACAGGAACGACATGTTTTCCCCGCTGCTCCCGCTGTATGCCAGAACAAAACCGGCGGCGTTCAACAACAACGAATTGTCATCGTTCAATTTGTACGCCGATTCGACCGCGCCACCTTCCGGCGTGTAATCCGGATCGAGAACCATTGGCGTGACTTGGAAGGGATAGTCATTGGGCATCTTGCCCATGGTTGCCGCCACCGTCCATGATCCATCGTTAATCGGCGTCCATCGGCCATAGGCCTCGTCCACATAAATGAATTTCTTCGTCGCATTGGCCTGAAGCGTCGTGTTATTTGAGAGCGGACTGCCGCCGTAACCGTTGGCATTAGGGTCGCTCGACCCCAAACGGAAGCCCAACTCCAGGTTGTCTTTCATGTCCACGGTCAACCCCACGCGCAACCGGTAGCGGAGCCGGATATTATCTTCCTGCGCGGGGTTGGGAGTGGTCCGGTCGTCAAACCGTCCGCGGAAATCGCCATAGAGAGAATAATCCTTGATCCAGCCGGGGATATGGAATTTGGAATTGAGCGCCTTGTTGAATTGGGCGGCTGACTCCTGGTCGTTTTCACTTTTCAACTGTTGCGCTTCCTGTTCCGTCAGAATTCCCTTTTGTTCAAGCTTGTTCAAAAGGTCGTCCACGGACGAATCGGCGCGAGTGGTTGGAGCCAATGCCATCAGCGCCGCGGCGCCGGCGAATACTGCCACGCGGGCAGTTGGGATTTGTTTATGTAATTTTTTCATGGTTTTTGGATGTGCAAGCAGGCGCATTTTTAGACAATGACATTACAAACAAGTGGCGAACGTGTGACAATTCAGTTACAGTTTCGAGTCTTGCCCGCCTTTGAAAGGCGTCTGAACGTCTGTTCCATTCTTTTCATCACGTCCCCTTAGCCACGACCATGCCTCTCGAAGCCGGGGAAAAATTGAAGCTGGCCGCCAGCACACTCGCGCAAACAGCGCGCTTTTTGGAATGCAGAATTTGCATGATTCTGCATTTGACAGCGGAGCCGTTGCAGTGCGCGCAACGCGCGAAAAGTGAAGTGGCAAACCCCTCAAATTTTTGATGGTCTGTGATCCAAAAATGGGCGATGATGACGCCAGGACCACGCTGCAATCGCACCGTCCTCGCGGTCGGGGCGCCCGGTGCGGAGTTGCGGCGCCGGTCAATGTGATCAGGATATTTATGGCGCAGGCAATCATGGACCCGGAGAAAGTGCGGCGGTTCGCCGATGAACTGCAGCGGTTCAATACGGACCTGGAAAACCGCCTGGTTCTGTTGCAATCCCGTTTTAGCGCCTTGAGCGACACTTGGCAGGACCAGGAACATGAAAAATTCGGGGAGGAATTCAAGCTGGCGATGAAGGCGCTCAAGAAATTCATCGAATTGTCCAAGGAACACACGCCGTTCCTGCTGCGGAAAGCGCAACGCATCGAAGACTATCTGCGGCAGCGATAAATGAAACGTCCGAAGCAAGGCTGTTCGTTTAAGACCGCGATCAGGGGTCAATTGTGGAGGCCCAAACTCTCCGTGAAAGCCGCGCTTGCATTCCTCATCCCTGTGTCCCTGGCCGTTTCCCTGGGCGCGCGGACGGTCATTGCGCCCGGCGCAAAGCTGGAAAAGATTGCCGGCGGCTTTGCCTTTACGGAAGGCCCGACCTGCGACCGGCATGGAAACGTGTTTTTCGTGGACCAGCCCAACAATCGCATCATGGTATGGAGCGTGGCCGGCAAATTATCCACGTTCATGCGGCCTTCCGGCCACGCGAACGGAATGTGTTTTGACGCGAAAGGCGATCTGATTGCCTGCGCCGACGAGCACAACCAGCTTTGGGCGATTGCGCCGGACAAAACGGTCACCGTGCTGGTGACCAATTTCCAGGGCAAATACTTGAACGGACCGAATGACGTGTGGGTGGCCCCCAACGGGGGCATTTACCTGACCGACCCCTTTTACAAACGCAAATGGTGGGACCACAGCACGATGGATTTGCCCGGCCAATTCGTTTTTTACCTGTCGCCGGGCCGGAAACGATTCTTTCCCGTGGCCAAGGATTTGAAAAAGCCCAACGGCATTACAGGCACACCCGATGGCAAAACGCTCTACGTGGCGGACATCCAAGGCAACCGGACGTGGCGTTATGATATCCTGCCCGGCGGTTCGCTCACCAACAAAACGCTGTTTTATCCGAAAGGTTCGGATGGAATGACGATTGATGCGGACGACGACCTTTATTTGTGCGCGACAGGACCGACCAACGGCGTGACGATTGTTAACCCGGAGGGCAGGCGCATCGGCCACGTCGCCGTGCCCGAGAAATGGTCGGCGAACGTGTGTTTTGGCGGTCCTGACCGCAAGACGCTCTTTATCACCGCCAGCAAATCGCTTTACTGCATTCGGATGAACGTGCGCGGCGCGAATCCGGCGAAATGATCCTCTTAACGCCCTGCCAGGGCGTATTTACCGATGACGTCCGCCTCCAAATTTACCTTGTCGCCGCGTTTTTTTTCCTTCAATGCCGTGTGCTGGAGCGTGTAAGGAATAATGCGGACGCGAAAGCGCTCCTTGCCGGCGCCGGCGACGGTCAAACTGATGCCATCCACCGCAATTGAACCTTTTTCAACCACGTAGCGCATGATGTCCTTCGCCGCAGCCACGTGAAGCACGTGATCGCCGCCGGCTTTTTCCCAGCGCACAATTTTTCCGATGCCGTCAATGTGCCCGGTTACAAAGTGGCCGCCGAACTCCTCGCCCGCCCGCAATGGGCGTTCGAGATTCACGAGCGAGCCTTTCTTAAGGCATGGAAATGTGGTCCGCGACCAGGTTTCGGCCAGCAGGTCAAACCGGACCAGCGCGGAGCCGCCGCGTCGTGAAATTTTGGTTGCCGTCAGGCAGCAACCGTTCACTGCCAGGCTGCCGCCGGGTTTGATGCCGCGCGCCGTTTTCCCCGCGCGAACAATTGCCGAAAACCCGCCGCCACCAGCCGCGATGTCGTCAATGGCGCCAACTTCCTGGATAATGCCCGTAAACATGCGTGGATATTGCTGCCTGCCGGTTCAAAAGGGCAAGCGTTTTGGCGGGCGCCGCCAGAGCGGCTCATTTATTTTTCGATCCTTGCCGTCAACAATAAATCCTTCCCAACTCGCCGCCAGTGAACGTCGCGCAAGGGAATGGCTTCCGACAGTTTATTCACGCCATCGCCGCCGACGGCTTTCCGCGCATTGCGCCCGCCCAGGATTTTGGGCGCGTAAAAAAAGGCCGCGCGATGCGCCAGGTTTGCGTCCAAAAAAGCCGCATGGGTCTCGCCGCCGCCTTCAACCAGAAGGCTCATGACGTTCTCCGCCGCCAGCTTTTTCGCCAGCCACCGCAAATCAATCCGGCACCGCGCCGCGCCAACCGGAGCGGGTGCGGCGAGGATATTCACGCGGTTTGCCAGCGCGGCGATGCGCTCGCGCGGCGCCGCCCTGCTCACCACAACCATCGTCAGGGCCGCGGACTCATCGCTCACCACCCTGGCGGTCAGGGGCGTGCGGGCCAGCGGGTCCAGAACGATGCGCCACCGCCGTTTTCCCATCCGCCCCGCCCCGCCCCCGCGTTTCCGGAGCATGAGGCCCGGATCATCGGCAATAATCGTATTGACACCTGCAAGAATTGCGTCGGCATCGCCGCGCAATTTCATGCCCAAGGCGCGCGCTTGCCCGCCCGTGATCCATTTGGATTCTCCCTGTGCCGTGGCAATTTTCCCGTCCAGCGTCATCGCCGCCTTGAGGGTCACGAACGGCGTGCCATGCCTGATCCAATGGTTGAATCCCTCGTTCAATTGTGCGCAGCGCCGGGCCAGCCGGGCGGAGGCGGAATCATGCCAGCGCCCGGTCTCAATAACCTCGATGCCGGCCCGGCGCAGAATCGCAAACCCGCGGCCGGAATGTCGCGGATTGGGATCCGTCGTGCCGGCAACCACCCGTTTAATGCCGGCCCCGATGATGGCGGCCGTGCAGGGCGGGGTGCGGCCATGGGTGCAGCACGGTTCGAGCGTCACGTACAATGTGGCGCCTTTGACGGAATGGCCTCTTTTTTGCGCGTCGCGGAGCGCGGCGATTTCCGCGTGAGCTTCTCCGGCGCGCCGATGCCATCCGCGTCCGATGATTTTTCCACTTTTTTCTAGCACGGCGCCGACCATGGGATTGGGCGACGTCGCGCCGCGTCCGCGCCTGGCGAGTTGGAGGGCCAGGCTGAGAAATTTCAGGTCGTTTCTGGTTGCCACGTTTCCGCTTTTCATTCTTCGAATAGTGCCGCCGCAAATTGGGCGGCATCGAACGGCTGCAAATCGTCCGCCTGCTCCCCTAAGCCGACGAATTTGACCGGCAATGACAATTCGTTGTGAACGGCCACCACCATGCCGCCCTTGCTGGTGCCGTCCAGTTTCGTCACGATCAAGCCGGTCAGCGGCGCGGCCTTGTTGAAATCGCGCGCCTGGTTCAAGGCGTTGGAGCCGGTCGTCGCGTCGAGCACGAGCAATACCTCATGCGGCGCGCCGGGCAATTGCCGGCCGATGACGCGGTGCAGCTTTTGCAGTTCCTGCATCAGATTGTGCCGCGTGTGCAGCCGGCCGGCGGTGTCAATGAACAAATAATCCGCGTGGCGCGATTGCGCGGCGGTCAAGGCGTCATGCGCCACTGCGGCGGGATCGGCCCCATAATTGCCGGCAATGACGGGTACCTGCAATTTGCGCCCCCATAGGTTGAGTTGTTCGATGGCTGCCGCGCGAAAGGTGTCGCACGCCGCCAGCGTAGCGGTTTTGCCCTGCGATTTTACGAAATGGGCAAGCTTCGCGGCGGTCGTGGTTTTGCCAACGCCATTGACGCCCACGATGGACACCACGCAAAGGCCGCCAGCCGCTTCCCGCAGTTTCGGCGAAATTGCGCCGGCGGCGGCGATTGCGGAGCCGTAAAAACTTTTTTCAATCTCCGCCCGCGCCACCGCAAAAACGTCCAGCCCGGCTGCCCCCTGCGTTTCATAACCTTTGCGGACGGCGTCCACAATTCGCTGGGTGAGCGCCACGCCCAGGTCGGCGGCGATAAGAGCCGCCTCCAGTTCCTCCAACGCCGCCGCATCCAGCCGGGGCGACCCGGTGGCGATGCGTTTGATTTCGTGCGCCAGGCGGCTGTGCGTTTTTGCGAGGCCGGCTTTGAATCGCTCCAACAAGTTCATGGGTTAACGGATCATCAACGCTGGCCCGAAACACCCGCCTTATCGGCCATGCGCCGGCACCCGCCCGGCGGCCCTTTCATCCCGCCGCCGTTTCAAGGCTTCCACGTGGCTGACGGGCAGTTTGACCGTGCCGATGAGGGGCCGGCTTTTGCTGAAACCGTGGCAATCCGAGCCGCCCGTGACCAACAGCCCATGCTGGTCGGCAATCTTCAAATAATGTTCCGATATGGCGGTGGAATGCTTCGTGTGAAAACATTCGATGCCATCCAGGCCGGCCGCGACCAGGTCCGGGATGATGTCATCGCTATGATTCAGCCCCGGATGCGCCATCACGGCCACCCCACCCGCCTGCTGCACCAGTTCAATCGCCTCCATCGCGTTAATCTTGGATTTGGGCACCCACGCCGGACGGCCTTTTTTCAAAAACCGGTCGAATGCTTCGTCGGGACTGGACACCAAACCCGCGCTGGCCAGCGCG
>JAGWNY010000017.1 GCA_028872915.1 Verrucomicrobiota bacterium | reverse complement strand
AATGCCATTCATAGATGCACTGAAAGCCCGCAGGCCACCGGCAGCGGAACGAATCATGCCAACATCCCCTTCAATGCATCGCTTTTCCATAAATGCCCTTCTGTTCAGATGCTTTCATGGCTACCCACTAGAAACGTCGAGGAACCCAGTTTAAGAACGCGAATTTTAGCATTTCAAGGCCCCTAAACTCAAACCTGCTTTACTCCAGCAAGGTTGCCAGGGTCAATTTGCGGCAATTCTTGAAAATTTTGGATGCCGTTAAAACGAGCGACACATCCGCCAATCGCGAGATTGTCAATCGGTCAGTTTACACGATACAGCAATCAATCGGCGCGGCTCTGGATGCCTTGCCTGCGGGGCAATCCAACACGGCACGCAAAATCAATGGAGATTTATTCGAAAGGTTCATCCGATTGCTGTTGACTCGTGTTGGTATCGAATGCACGTCGGGCGTTGTGAAAGTGCCTGTAAAGGTGGACGGCGAAGAAGAATTTACAATGAGCTACCAGCACGACCTGATTATCAATTCCGGAGAGCTTGTAAAAATAATTGGGTCTGTAAAAACAAGCAGCAAAGACAGGCTGGATAAAATTTTCGTTGATAAGTTTCTGCTCGCAAAACTTACGGGCAGGGATATTCCCCATGTCGCAATTTTCCTCAATGACGTGCAACGGAAAGGGAAAACTCCGAAACAGTATGGCGTTAGTGCAACGTTCCTACCAGGTCATTTCAAAGGCTATACAGTCAAATTAAACCCACTGGACGGCGTCTATTATTTCGACATCCGACCAAACATGATCACCGAAAATATTTTGAAGGACCACATCAAAACATTTGATCATTTCCTGTTCAAAGAACTGTGGGGGCTAATTAAACGCGAAGCGGTGGTGGCAAAAGTAGTATCCAATGAGAGCGGAACGAGTCAAATACACACGACTTAAATTATGCCAACACTAGAGAACAATCCCAATCCGGAAAACGAACTGCAAATGGATACCGATCTGGAGAATGGCGATGAGCTGAATCTCCCCGTCAACCAGCGCGAGGTATTGACTCGCGCGGGCGAACTTGAAGTCCGCTCCCTTTACACATTCAGCTTGTCGCCGCCGATCCAATGGGTGGATGTGCCGGACGCGCCGATAAATAATGGAATCCTCGACACCGTTACCATCACCAATACGGCTGGAACCAGGTTCTTCAGGTTGATCAGTCCTTGATGCCGTCTCCGGAATGAACTTTTCGCCAAAATCCGTCGCGGCGTCGCGCCATCCGCTTGGTCCAGTCGCAATTGTTCAGGCATGGCTTGAACTGCCTTTCCGAATTTAATCAAGAAGCGGCAAACAACCCTGCTGCAAAGAGACTATTTGCGTATGAGACGCCTGGCTTCATCCATGAGTGGATGCTCAAAAGCGCTGGCATAAGTGTCCAAGACGGATGCCTTGAGGCGGAGTCGTAGTCCGATTTTTCGCCAGCCGGAAACCGCCGCAAAAACTTCGCGGAGAATTTTCTTTGACTCGGCTGCTTTGAGGCCAAAGCGCGGCGCGGCGGCCAGCGCATTGGCAACGCTTGGCTCGTCATGATCTTCAGTGATGGCGGTCTGGTTCATGCGGACGCGATCTACTTCTGGCACGGGATTGATGTCGTAGGCCGGCGAGAGCGACCACCGGTCGGGTTCGTGCATCAAAAAACCGTGATTACGGAGGTGGTCGTCGTAGTTGCTGGCGAGCAGCGAGAAAACAAGGCGTCGCCACAATTCGCGCAGGTCTCCAGGGACATCATTGCCGAATTGACGGATGCCGTCGGCCAACAAGGTGTAAGCGCCCGGTTCACCTTGAGGCAAGCCCAGCAAGGTCACCGCGGAGATAAAAGGAATGCGATTTGCGCCCACCCGGTCAAATCGTGTGATGACCGCCACGCTGTTCCCACCTGCCGGCACGAGACGATGTTCGGCAACCTGAATACCCGCCTGTGCCGCCAGCGCCAGCGCAAGCATTTCACCCGCCGCAATATCCCGCGTATCATCAGGTTTGGGAAATTTTGCAATGGCGAGCCGTTCATCCGCCAAACCGACCGCCGCCTTCGGGCGGGCGCCGCCCAGCGGCGAACCGGCGCCAAGGAGAAAACGCAAATCCTGGGCGGTTTCTGTTTCGCTGTGAATGGCGTCCGTGGCGCGAAGCAGCGCGTTCAAACGCACCAAAGGCGGCAACTTGCCTGTAGCGGCGGCAAGAAAAGGACTTTCGGCGTTGAGGCGAAAACGGAGGGCGCCGACGCGCGCCACGTCATCCAGCGCCAAGACATAATCAACGTCACGGTAGGGTTTTTGCGCCAGGACTTTCTTGCGCACAGCACGCTCGATGAGCATTCGTCCCCAGCGATCCGGCCCGCAATCTTGAATCGCCCCAAAGAGTGCTTTGCCATGATGAGCACCGCGTTGCAGTGGCAACGACGTCGGGTCAATGGCAAAGGCATCCTCGCGCTGAAGCCATTCGGGCGCATACTCAAACGAAACGAACGAGCCACGCTCCGCTGGATGGAGCCGCCCCACAAGATGGGTTTGCCCCCGCCAATCAATATGGACTTCAATACTCATGAGCGTGAGCGACGGATACGTTGCGGCAGGCGGCGTTCATCCAGACCAAGCGCGAGTTCATCGCTGGCGGGGGAGGCGAGATTCGCCAGGCGGTCGTGTAATCCCAGAACAAAGGTTGCGGTTACGAGCGTGCCAAGGGCAACCGTTGGATCGCCACGCTCCAGCCGCCAAAGCGTGTCACGACTGACAAAAAGGCGAGTAGCCATGTCGCTGGTGGAGATGCCGCGCTTGCGCCGCGCGAGCGCAAGGTCACGGCCCAATTTGCGGAGCGCATGGGCGGCAGGCAACGGCATGGAACTTGATTTTGACATTGGCGATAATGTCAGGTATTTCAAACGTTAAGTCAATAGCCGTCTTTTTTATCTGACGCTATATTGAACAGCTGTGGCACTGCGAACCCTTTTGTAGAACATCGTATTGAAGCAACGGACGCCAAAAGGATTCCCCCGCCTCCAACTGAAAACGAGTTGCAGAAATCAGAGGAGCCTAGCCTGACTTTCGCAGATTTCGATTGTTTTTGATTTTTTTGCGGTTCGGTCGGCGTGATTCATTGGGTTTTTGGGTTCGTGGAGAGCCAGTGGAACTGCTGGTGGTCAATCGGCTGTGTGATCCGCGCAGCGAGTGGTTCATTCACGAAAGATGGTTCTTCACTTTTCAGCGCCAACTTCAGCGTTCATTCCGCTTCCCAAAACCAGATGAATCAGCCGCGGCGGCCATCGCCGCAAGGGCGAGTTTTTGCTTTTGAATCTTTGCGGCCGGGGTAATCTGCGGCCAAACCACGCTACGATGACGGATGCCCAACCCCATAACGATGGCGGGTCACAACAGGGAAAGACCGGCCCGCCGCCCTGGCGTCGCCTGATTCGGCCCCTGTTGCTGGCGCTGGGAATGACGCTCTTTATTTTTGGGTGCGGCGACATCATCCAACGACTGTGGCTCGGCAACGTGCCGATGCCGGTCTTGCACCTGCTTTTTCAAATCGAGGGTATTTTAAGCTCGATTGTCGTGGCGGGAACGGTCAGTTGGATGATTATCCGGTCGTCGCCGGCGTTTCTGACGCAGCCTGCGATGGACGACGCGGATCTGTGCCGGCCGGGCGTGACGCCGCTGGAGCGGTCGAAGATGTATGCGCAATGGTTCATTGCCATGCGTTGGATCGCGGTTCTGCTGGCGGCGGTGCTTGTATTTATCAGTGTCCAGGTGTTCGCCTGGCTCCCGGGGACGGTCTGGCGGCCGTTGATGGCCACCGTGGCCGTTTTAGCGGTTTTGAACGTTTTTTACACGATCCTCGCACGGCGGCATGGCGTCGGGCCGCGGCTGTTGTCCGCGCAGGTGTACGTGGATTTGGTGATCCTGACAGTGCTGCTTCAGTTTTCCGGCGGAATTGAAAACCCTCTTTCAATGATGATGATTTTTCACGTGATCATTGGGGGTATTTTGCTCTCGCGGCGGGAGTGTTATTGGATTGCGGCGTTTGCCAGTTTTCTATTCGCCGCGCTTGCGTGGGGGGAATGGTCGGATTTGCTGACTCATTATACGCTGCAGCTATATCCCCACGTCCGCCAGGCCAACGGCGAGCTGTTTCACCCGGCGGAACAATCGCTGTATGTGATGAGCCGGAGCGTTCTGCAGGGGGTGGTCATGTTTCTGACGGCTTATTTTGTGACGACATTGGCGGAACGTCTGCGGCAAAATGAGCGGCGGCTCGAAACGCTGGCCGAACGGGCGACCGCCGGGCAGCAGTTGCTTGAACAATCGCTTGAAACCACGGGGGCCGGGTTGCGGGTGCTGGACGGCGAGCTTAGAGGTTATTGGGACAACGCGCGGTGGCGGCAATGGTGCGCCTGTCCAACCGGTCCTGATTGCGCCAGCTTCGAATTATTGAACGGCTCCGGCTCGCCGGCCCGGCAAACGCTGGAAGACGGAAAAATTCGAGTGACGGAAGTGGTGATGGAACCGGGGGGCGGCTGCCCGCCCGGAGCGGCGCCGGAGCAATGCCCGGGAAGGATATTGCAGGTAACGACGGCGCCATTGGCGAACGCGCAAGGGCGCGTTCAACGGATTGTCGAACTGGCGCAGGACGTGACGCGGCAAAAACGGGCGCAGGAACAAATGGCGCGCGCCGGCCAACTCGCCGCCGTGGGCGAACTGGCCGGGCGCGTCGCACACGAGGTGAATAACCCCATCGCCATCATTAGCACGAAAAGCCGGCTGCTGCTGGCCGATCACCGGTCGGAAATGTCGCCGAAAATCGCGCAAGAATTGGCCAAGATCACCGATTACTCGGACCGCGTCGCCCGGATTGCGCAGGGGTTGCTTTCCTATTGCCGTCCCTCGCCGGGCACGCGCGCACCCCTGGACGTGCGCCAACCGATCCGCAAATCCCTTGCCATGGTGGAACAAAACGCGCGCAACGCGGGTGTTGCCGTGCTTGATGAACTGCCGGCCGCGCTGCCGCCAGTGAGCGCGAACTCCAACGAATTGGAACAGGTTTTTCTGAACCTGTTTCTCAACGCCCTGGACGCCATGTCCGGCGGCGGCCGACTGAGGGTGTCGGCGGTGGTTTTGGAGGGGACGGCTGGTCGCCCGCGCGCGGTGGCGGTGACGGTGGAGGATAGCGGGGTCGGGATCCCGCCGTCTGTCCGCGACAGGATTTTCGAACCGTTTTTTACGACAAAACAGGAGGGCCGCGGCACCGGCCTGGGACTTTCCATCTGCCTGGGCGTGGTGCGCGGCCACGGGGGGGAAATACGGGTGGAAAGCGAACCGGGGAAAGGGTCGCGCTTCATCGTCCAATTTCCGGCGGATGAGGCGGGGCGACCGAAGAACACAGATGGTTAAGACCCGCATATTGATTGTGGACGACGAGCCGGGAATGTTGGAAGTGTGCGCCGACACGCTCCAAAGACTACCCGACACGGAGATCGTCGTTGAGGGGCGCAGCCCAAGCGCCGCCCAGCGATTGAAGGAGGAAAGCTTTGACCTGCTCATCGCCGACATCTGCATGCCTGAACTCAACGGCATCGAATTGCTTCGGGCCGCCCGGCAGCACGATCCCGACCTCGCCGCGCTCATGCTCACGGCCTTTCCCACCGTCGAAACCGCGGTGGACAGCATGAAACTTGGCGCCGCCGATTATATTGTCAAACCCTTCCTCCCGGAAGACCTGCTGGCCAATGTCCGCTCGCTTCTGGAAGCCCGCCGGCTGCGCGACGAAAACCGCCTCCTTCGACGCCAGGTTGAGCGTTCCTACGCGGGAGCAGAAATCCTGGGCCAGAGCACGGCCATGAACCGTGTCCTGGACAACCTGGTTCGGGTCGCCCAAACCGATTTTGACGTTTTGATTCTGGGCGAAACCGGCACGGGCAAGGAACTCGCCGCGCGCGCCATTCACCGGCAAAGCCCGCGCCAGGCCGGGCCGTTTGTGCCGGTGGATTGCGGCGCCATTCCCGATCAATTGATGGAAAGCGAATTTTTCGGCCATGAACGCGGCGCGTTTACGGGGGCGTCCGGGCGCAGTCTCGGCCTTCTTGAGTACGCCAATCACGGCACGTTTTTTCTGGACGAGCTCAGCCAGCTTCCGCTGCGCCTTCAGGCCAAGCTGCTGCGCGTGCTCCAGGAGCGCAAAATCCGGCGGGTGGGCGGCAACAAGGAAATTGATCTCAATGTCCGCGTGATCGCCGCATCGTCCATGGACTTGGAAGAGGAAGTGCGCAAGGACCGATTCCGGCAGGACCTGTATCACCGCATCAACGTGGTCCGCCTCGAACTGCCGCCGTTGCGCTCGCGCGCCGGCGACATTCCCATCCTCGCCAATTTCTTCGTGGATCTTTACGCGCGCGAACTGGGCCGTCCGGCGCGACTCAGCCCCGAGGCGATGGAAGTGTTGTCCGGCTACGCCTGGCCCGGAAACGTGCGCGAGTTGCAAAATACGTTGAAGCGCGTCCTGGCGCTGGCCCGCGAACCGGTCATTTCGCCTGAAGATTTGCCCGATGAGATCGTCGCCCGCGCCGGCGATTCCGCCGGCCAATCCGGGGGCTTCTTTCAACAGCGTCACCGCCGCCTGGCGTCCTTTGAAAAGGAGTATCTTGGCGGATTGCTCGAAAGCTGCCGCGGCGATGTTTCCGCGGCGGCAGCCGAAGCGCAACTGCCCCGCGGCACCCTGTACCGCCTCTTCAAGAAATACGGGCTGAATCCAGCCGATTACCGCCGCGCCGACCCTGCGGCGTGAAACGGTTGAAAAATACTGTCACGCGCGCGTGAATCCAAAGGCTCACACTGTCACAAAAATGTGACTGGCGCCGCAACGCGTGGCGATGCCAGTTATTTGTGGGTCCGCGGGTTTTTCCGCCTCTTGCTTCCGATTTCCGATTCCCCATCCGCTTCCGCCGTCACAGCGACGTGACAAAAAGTGATTGCATAAAACCACGCAGCATGGGCGTCGGGGAAAAGATTGGGCTATTTTTGACATCGCAGGTGATTGAATATAAGGCTCTTACCGCGATTGGGCATCCACGCGATTTTCTTTCGACGATACGATTCGAAACATTGGCACCGCGTCTGCGTAAACAAGGGCATGACACGAATCAGAAGCGCCGAACCAAATCAGAGTCGGACAACGCTTATCCAATATGGACATTGGGTTAGCAATAATAATGAAACAACATTTGTTGCGCAAAGAGCAATACATGTGAAGCCGGAAAACGTCGCCTGGGCGATTCTTGGCTTGCAGTGAGAGACAACAACCAAACCAGCAGTATGAGAAATACAATGACAATGAAAACGAGGAACAGTGGATGGGCGGCGCCGGTGGCGGCGTGCGCGTGCGCGCTTGGGTTGGGGCTGACATTGGCCCAGGCCCAGCCGACGGCCGCCAAGGCACCCGTCAAACAGGATCAATGCAAAACGGCCGCCTCCGGGCAGGGCGCGTGCAAAAAAAGCGGCGTCAAGAAGTCGGACCCGCCGCCGCTGACGGGGGCCGAACTGTATCAAATCCACTGCAACCGCTGCCATCCGGAGCGGTATCCCACCGAATTCACGGCCGGCCAATGGCAAACCATCATGCTGCACATGCAGGTGCGGGCGAACCTTCCGCCGCCCCAGGCCAAAAAGATTCTGAAATATCTCCAGGAAGACAGCGGCAAATAACAGAGGAACCCCCAAAAAAAACCAAAAAGAAACGACAATGAAAAAGAAAACGATTTTTCTCGGAGCAGCAGCGGCTGGATGCGCCGTGGGCATGGCACTCCCTTCGACCGCATCGGCCGAAATCAGCGACGCGGACTTCAGCTCCCTGACCAATGCGATTCAGCAATTGCAACAGCAGGAAACGCAGGACCAGCAGACGATCCAGGAACTCCAGCGGCAACTGGGTCAAACACGCCACATCGCCGCGAGCGCGGCGCAAAAGGCGCAAGAGGCGCAAACGGCGGCATCGTCGGCCGCTTCCGGCCGCAGCGCCACGCACAATTTCATGCTTGTGGGTGACGCCGAAGTCCAATTCGGCAAATACGCCGGCCAGCACAGTGGATTCGCCCTGGCTGATTTTGCGCCGATTTTTCTGTATCGGGCCAATGACAATATACTGTTTGAAGCCGGCTTTGACACGTCGCTCAACAGCAACGATTCGACGACCTTCAGCATGAGCTTCGGGCAGTTGGATTATGTTTTGAACGACTACATGACGTTTGTGGCCGGCGACATGCTGGTTCCCTTGGGAACTTACAACATGCGCAGCGCCGGCTGGCTGACCAAGCTGATCAACGCGCCCTTGATTGATGATCAGATTCTGCCAGGCGCGGAGATCGGCGCGCAGTTGCGCGGCTCCCTCCCCATCAATGACAACGGCGCGATGGTCACATATTCGGTATTCGGGGTGAACGGGCCGGGTTCGAACAAAACCGATCCGGTGGATAACGTCGGCGACCTTGATACCGGCGCGAATGTGGGCCAGGCAAATCAACATACCGATCCCAGTGGCGGCGGTCGCATCGGATGGTTCTATCCATGGGAGCTCCATCACGACATCGAGTTGGGATTGTCGGGCCAATCCGGCCAATGGGGGATCATTGGCAATCACCTGTGGTCGGCGGCGGTACTGGACGCTGCGGCGCATTTTGGTCCGAATATCGAGGTTAAAGGCGAATATGCGAATACGTGGTTCGGCTCGGATGATGCGGGCATGGTGCATCAACATGGCTGGTGGGTGGAAGCCGCCTACAAGCTGGCCGGTCTGAACCTGGAACTGCCAGTCGTCAACGACGTGGAATTGGTGAGCCGTTATGACCGGCTCAACGACGGGCAGGGCACCAAAACCGACCGTTACACGGCGGGCTTCGTGTATTACTTCACGGACACGTTGTTGTTCGAGGGTGATTACGAATACTGCTCAAGCCACGGGCCGGCGGCGCTGGCACCCAACGACTTTTTACTGCAAATCCAATATGGATTCTAAACCAACAAACGAACCAACCCAATTAAAGTTATGAATAAAAAATGTCTGTTCCTCCCCGGCGCCGCCGCGCTCGTCCTGTTCATGGCGGGCGTGGCGCGCGCCGGCGATCTCGACGCGGCCACCAAGGCACGCATCGCGCAGTTCGACAGCGGTCCCTCGACGGTGGACGTGTCGCAATATCCACAGCACATCCAGGACGCCTACCAGGTGTTCAGCGAGAAATGTTCGCAATGCCACAAGTTGAGCCGTCCGATCAACTCGGATTTTGTGCTCCCGGACGAGTGGGCCCGGTATGTCAAACGGATGATGTATAAACCCGGCTCGAATATCAGCGGTTCGGAGGCGAAGGACATCTACGAATTCCTGGTCTATGATTCGAGCGTCCGCAAGAAAGCGTTGCTCGACCAGAAGCTGGCCACGCTGGACCCGAAACAAAAGTCGGCCGAAATCGCCAAGATTGACGCCATCCGCGGCAAATACGGCGCTCCGACGCCGGCAAATTTTGCGTCCAGCGGAAATTGACGCCGAGCGGCGCCCGCGGCAATGAATGGCGAATTGAAACCGGCTGCTTCAAGAGGGCGCGACGCCGTAGTGGTGGCGCCGCGTCCTCTGACGCCGGTGTGGCCCGTGGTCCTGCTGCTGGCGCTGTTCTACCTGGGAGCGGTTTATTTTGACCGGCACGGAGGTTGGTTCAACGCGCAGGTCTATGCGCCCTACCAAAATACAGGTGAATTGGCACTCTACCAGCCGCGAAGCGGCCAGGCCATGCTGCTGGCGGAAGGCCGGAACGTTTACCAAAACGTCTGCGGCGTCTGCCACGGGAATGATGGGCTGGGCAGACCCAATCAGACGCCGCCATTGGCGGGGTCTGATTGGGTGGCCAAGGACGCCGGCGTGCTGGCGCATATTCCGTTGGCGGGTTTAAGCGGGCCGGTGGAGGTCAAGGGTGTTCAATGGAACCTTTCCATGCCGCCGATGGGCGCCGCGCTTTCCGACGCCAGGCTGGCGGCGGTGCTGACCTACATTCGGAGTTCCTGGGGGAACCGGAGCAGTGCGATTTCCGCGGCAGAGGTGAGCCAGGCTCGCGCGCGGATCGGCGGCAATGCACCCGTGCCGGCTGGCTGGGCAAAAATGACGACCATTGAGCGCGGCCGGTACGTTTTTGTGCAATATAATTGCGCTCAATGCCACGGTTCCGACGGCCAGGGCGGCGTGGCCAATCCCAACGCGAAAACGGCGGAACAGGTACCGTCGCTGATCCACGTGGCCGATGGCTACACCAAGGCGGAGCTGAAGGCGTTTATCATGAAGGGCGAGCGGGATGTGCCGCGGTTGAATCCAAACGGTCCGGCGCCGCCGCGGTTCATGCCTGCGTGGGGCGGCATCATCCGTGACAGCGACCTGAACGATCTGGTGGATTATCTCTTCAGTCTCAAGCCGAAGGAACAGGACTTGGGCTTTTGAATTTCGGCCGGTGCGGAGTCGCCCCGGCGTCAGTCGCCGGCCAAGCCGACGAATTTTCGGAGGGCTTCCTCCCGCGAATGGACGCCCAGCTTTTGGAACGCCTTCATCATGTGTCCATGCACGGTTCCAGGGCTGATGCCCAAAAGGCGGGCGATTTCATCTTCGTCGCGATTGGCGCAGACGTGCAGCATGATTTGCTGCTCTCGCGGAGTCAGGTCCCAGGAGGCCATGTTTTCTCCCAGGCCACGCAGCCACTCCAGAATGCCCGTCTGCGTTTCCACTGAAAGGGCGGGCAGTCCATCCAACGTTCTGGAAACGGCAGAAACGATGTCAAACGACGCGGCCGGCTTGATCAAATAACCCGTGGCGCCGGCAATCATGGACGCCACAAAACTTTCGTTGTCCGAACGTCCGGTAAACATGATGATGGGCAACCGTGGCAGCAATGCCTTGATCTGGCGGGTGCATTCTATGCCCGTGACTTCCGGCATGGAAATGTCCATCAAGACGGCGTCCGGCCGCGTCTGCGGAATGCCGCGAACGGCCGCCCGACCGTCAAGATAATCCTCCAATGTCCAATTGGCGGCCTGTTTTTCGAAAATCAGACGCACAGCGGCATGGATGCTCGCGTCATCATCCACGAGGGCGACGCGGATGCGGCGTGAAGGTTGGATCTTGGTTTGGATGACCGGCATCGAAGAAATCATTGGCAGCGGGGCAAGTCGGACCTGCCCATACCACCCGACTGGAACGGGCGCCAAGCCTGCTGCCGTCCCCGCCGCTGTCATGCGAGGTATCACAACGTGAGAAACTTGATGGAATCTCCGACAGTTGGGATGAGAAAGCAAGAAAAAAATTCGCAAAAGGCTTGTGAAACCGGCTGATTTTCCTGGGGTTGAATGACATATAAAAGCAAGCGGCAACGTTCATTGGCCCAAAAATTTTATGTTCATCGCCTCCCTTTGCGGCTAGTTTCGGTAAAAAAACGGATGAAAGAAATCTTTCAGTCGCCCCCGCTGATTCAGAATCAATTTGCAACGATTCGGGCGCTATTCGACAAAAACGTGGTTCCTTCCTACGGACGATTTGACCTTGCGCTGAGCCGTGGGGCCGGCAGTTATGTTTTTGACACGGCGGGAGGGCGTTACCTGGACCTTGGGGCGGGCATTGCGGTTTGTTGCCTGGGCCACGCGCATCCGGACATCCTGGCGGCATTGGCGGAGCAGTCGCAAAAGCTGATGCACGTCTCGAATCTTTATTATACCGAACCGCAAGGACGCCTCGCCGCTGAGTTGGCGGGGCGCATCGGCGCGGGAAAAGTTTTTTTCTGCAACAGCGGCGCCGAGGCCAACGAAGGTTTGTTCAAAGTGGCGCGGAAATTCGGGCATGACCAGGGCCGGTTTGAAATTCTCACGGCCGTCAATTCCTTCCACGGCCGGACGCTGGCGGGAATTGCGGCGACCGGGCAGGACAAGGCTAAAAAAGGCTTTGGCCCCATGACGGCCGGCTTCCGCCACATTCCCTTTAATGACGTGGCAGCGGCGCGCGCGGCCATTTCTCCAGCCACCGCGGCCATTCTGATCGAAGGAGTGCAGGGCGAAGGCGGCGTGACGCCGGCAACGCCGGATTACCTGGCCGGACTGCGCGCGCTCTGCGACGAAAAAAACCTGCTGTTGTTGATGGACGGCGTGCAGGATGGACACTATCGCACGGGCCGCTTTCAAAGTTTTCAACGGATATTGGAAATCCCGCCGGCGGAGGGCGCGTTGCCTTTGCCGGATGATTTTCTGCCGGACGGCCTTTCGATGGCCAAGTCGCTTGGAGGTGGTTTTCCCATGGGCGCGTTTTGGGTGCGGGAGCCTTATGCGGATTTGTTGGAGCCTGGCACACACGCATCCACGTTTGGCGGCACGCCGCTGGCGTGCGCGGTGGGCCTGAAGATTCTGGAAGTGATCGAACGGGAGGATCTGGCCGGGCGCGCGCGCAAACTCGGAACCTGGCTGAAAAATGAGTTGCTTCGCCTGGCGGAACTGTATCCGGCAGTGGTGAGCGACGCCCGGGGCATGGGGCTTATGCTTGGCTTGGAATTGGCGGAGAACATCCCGGCGTTTGCCCGATCCCGGCAATCGCCCGCCGTTCAATTCGCCAACCGGCTGCAGGCGTCCGGCGTGCTGGTCATTCCAGCCGGGACGCGGACGGTACGGCTGTTGCCGCCACTGAATTTGAAACCGCAGGAAGCCGGCGAAGGAATTTCGCTAATTGAGGAATGCGTCAAAGCCCTGGCATGAGGCGCACAAAAAACGAGGAGATGGAGAATTTGGAGTGACGGAGGACGCGATTTGGTTTAAACACCTTTCTTTGGTCGAAAATTCATTTTGAACATGAAACATTTGCTGTCACTGGAAAAGCTCGCCAACGCGGACATCGAAAAAATCCTGCGCGACGCCATCATTTACAAACGCGAACGGGCGCGGGTGGACCGCAAACCGCTGGCCGGCCAGACCTGGGCGTTGATTTTCTCGAAGCCTTCCACGCGCACGCGGGTTTCCTTTGAAGTTGGCATCCGGGAACTGGGCGGCCAGGTGATGTTCCTGAACACGAACGACATTCAGTTGGGCCGCGGCGAACCGGTCAAGGACACGGCCCGTGTCCTGGGCCGCATGTTGCACGGGGCGGTCATCCGCACCTTTGCGCAAAGCGACGTGGAGGAATTCGCCGCGTTTGCAAAAATTCCGACGATCAACGCGCTGACCGACGGGGAGCATCCATGCCAGATTCTGGCTGACATTTTTACGTTCAAGGAAAAACACGGCCCCATTGTGGGCAAGACGGTGGCGTTCATCGGCGACGGCGCGTCCAACGTTGCCCGGTCATGGGCGTGGGCGGCCGGCAAGCTGGGATTTGAATTGCACATCGCGGCGCCCCGGAAATACCAGCCGCCCGCCGACCTTTTGAAACGCGCGGGCGGAAAAATTTCCTGTTCAGACGACGTGGAAAAGGCGGCCCGCGGCGCGGATTTGCTCTACACGGACGTATGGATTTCCATGGGCAAGGAGAGCGAAAGCGCGGCGCGCCTGAAGGCATTTCAAGGCTATCAGATCAACGCGTCGCTGAAAAAGCTGGCGAATCCGGGCGCGCTGATGATGCATTGTCTGCCGGCCTATCGCGGCAAGGAAATTGACGAGGAAACCTTCGAGGCCAATGCGGACACGATTTTCACGCAAGCCGAAAACCGGCTGCACGTCCAAAAGGCGATTTTAAATTGGGCGGTGGCGCAATGATGGGAAGGCGTCAAGGCGCCGCCGGCGGGCGGGCGTTGGCCTGGCTCTTGTAGATGGGAGTGGTGACAAATTGCCGGTTGACCTCAAGGTGAAGCCATTCGTTGAAGATGTCATTGACGCGTTCATGCCGGGCCTGGGCGATGAATTCGGGCATGTCGGCAGCCATCGTGGCCTGATTGACTGGCGAAATTTTGTCCACGAAGAGGATGAAGCCGCCGTCCTGGGTTTCTTGAAAATCGGCCGCTTTTCCCGGCGGCGTGGCGAGGGCGGTGCGCTTCAGTTGCCACAATCCCGTCCGCTCCGCCGCGCCGGGCACGTCCTGGCTGCTTAAGGAAAAGGGCGGGAGGGCGGTCGCGCGCAGGCCGGCGGCGGCACAGGCCGCGGAATAAGTCTTTCCCGACGAAAGCTGATTGGTCAACTCCTTGTAAAAATCTGCCCCCATCCGCCGGGCCAGCAACGTGGCTTGCATGGTCTGGTAATCCAGGGTGACACGGTCCCGGATGGAATCGAGCGGCGGGATTTCCTCGGGCAGCGTTTGATACAGGGCAATGTCATAAACGGCGTCGTCGCCGGCAACGGGTCCGGCAAAGGGACTGTCCGGCGTGAGATCAAAGGCGTCCTTGACGAATTCGGCCGGCGCGGGAAATTCCGACGGCCCATATTCGCGGTCAAAGGGTTGCGTTGTGCGAACCGCCAGGCCTTTCTTTTTTGCCAGAGTCGCCAGGTTCGCCGCCCGCTGGGGCTGCATGTTGTAAACTTCGGTTGCGAGGCCGTTCGCCACGGCGGCGGCATCGGCCAGGGCCTGCTTCTGAAGCAAAATGCCGCGAATTTTTGCCTTGGCCGCGGCCGGCGTTTTGGCGTCCGCGAAATAATCAGGACCGACGCGCAGATAAGCGGACTCCACCAGATCGTTGATGTTGGTCAACTCCCGCCGGGCCTGGGCCATGAAATTGGTCGCGCTGAATTCCACGTATCGCACCTGCACGCGGTCCGGCAACCGGTATTGAGCCATGTAATTGGTGTAATAGCGTCCGATGATGGCAGGCGTGACGGGGACTTTGGCCAGATAGTTTGAGGCTGAAAAGAACACGGCATGCGTCCGGAATTCCTGGTGTTCGAGCCGGTACATGTCCGCCGCCTGGCCGGGTGTGATGAAGTTGCCCGCCATGCCCATGATCTCCATCAATTGTTCGATGCCCAGGTCATCGCGGATAAATCGTTCAAAATCCGAATCGTCCAGCGGCCGGCCGTCAACGTATTCCTGCTCCAAGATTTGTTGCTCGAACGTCCGCACGGACAGCGGCTGGCCGTTGTCGTTGACCCGGTTCAACATGGTCATGGCGGCGCCGGCCGCCGAATCATCGGAAACATGGATGCCCAGGCTTTTGGCCTTGCGGCTCAGCATCAGGCGCAGGTAAATCTGCTGGTCCATCTCCGCCGCCGTGAAAGAGGGATTTTTGTCGGGCCAATTATGGCTTTGAAACCAGTAAAAAATATAAAACTCGCGCTTGCAGTTTTCGTAGTCCTCGTCGGTGATTTTTTGGCCATAGAGCGAGCCGCGGTCGCCCGGCGCCATGCCCCCGCCCACCCGCGCGGACGGGCCAAGCCCCCAGAAAATGAAGGAAACGACGGTGGCCACCGCGATGAACCACCACAGCCATGCTGAATGTTTGCGAATTGTTCCGATCATTCGATGAAACCAAAAGCCTACCGCGCGCGCCGCCGCATGGCAACGCAAAAGCTTTCCTGAATGGGAAGCGCGCGACAAAATTCTTCAAACGGGACGAAAAGGGTCGGCGGGTTATTGTTTCAGGATTGTCACAATTCCGACAAAAATCTGTAATAAATACCATTCAGTTTCTTCGGGCGTAACTTTCAGCCGCCGTTCAGGACCACGCGGTTGTCCGTGCCATGGCTGTTTGATCGAGCGGGTTTGATGACGCCGATGCCGGCGCCAGTGGCTGAAGCAGCCCTGCGCTGCTGCAATCCAATGAATTTGACCATCTTAGCAAACCTGTTCGCCGCGGCCATTGATGCGCCTGCAGCGCCCCGGCAGCCCGATCATTTCGTCCGGCAGCCATGACCGAACGGCATCCTTTTCCCGCCTTCCGGATTGGCGCACGCGCGCTTCGCCGGATTTTGCCGGCCATTTGTTGTTGGCTGGCGGCCATTACGCCGGCAAGGAGCGCAGCCGGAGCGACCGCGGATTCCGAGCGGCATTTCAATGTTCAGGCTTATGTGGTGGAGGGCAACCCGATTCTGCCCTCCAGCGCGTTCAAACCGGTCCTCTCGAAGCACATCGGGCCTGATATTAGCGCGGCGGAAATTGTGCAGGCGGCAACGGACGTGCAGGCGGCGTATCGAAAGCACGGCTACCCGGACGTGAGCGTGGCGGTTGCGCCGGACGAAATCAGCAACGGCGTGGTCATATTGAGCGTATTTCAGGCGCCATTGCCGCAGATTGTCGTATCGGGCCAACGCTATTTGAGTTTCAGCAACGGCATGGCAACGATGGCCATTCCATCAGGCAAGGCGACAGCCCATGGCATCGCGGCGGCCAGGACCAATGCAATTGCCGCTTTTCAACCCCGGACAATGCCGGACACGCCGCGGGAAATGGAATTGGCGACCCGCGCGTTGCGCCGAAAGATGGTTGAACTGGCGGCCATGGAAAAGGACAGGCGCATCCACGTGGTCTCCACCAATGCCGGGCCGCGATTTGACGTGCAGCATTACGTGGTGAGCGGCAACACCGTCCTGACTCCGGCGGAAATTGCCGGGGCGCTGACAAACGTGGATGCCTTTGGCACGAACGTCAGCTTTGAGGGTGTCTCGACAATCGTCAGCCAATTGGGCAAGGCCTACCATGATCGCGGTTACGTGACGGTGAACGTGGACGTGCCGCAGCAGAAACTCACGAACGCAACGGTGAAGCTGGACGTGCTCGAAGGGCGGCTGGCGGACATCAAAGTGATTGGGAACCGCTATTTCAGCTCGAACAACGTGATGCGCGCGCTTCCCGACCTGCGCCCGGGCATCGTGCTCAACGGCCCCGTCTTCAACGAGGAATTGAACCTGGCGAACGCCAACCGGGACCGCCAGATTTATCCGCTGCTCGGTCCAGGCCCCCTGCCCGGGACGGGCGAACTGTCCCTGACTGTCAAGGATCAATTGCCGCTGCACGGAAAACTGGAACTGAACAACCAGGCCTCGCCGGGAACGCCGGCAATGCGCCTGAACGCCTCGGCGGAATACGACAATCTGTGGCAACTCGAGAATTCGCTGGGCGTGCAATACAGCTTCTCGCCGGAGCTTTACAAGCCGGAAGGCCAATGGGATCTTTACGACGAGCCGGCGGTCGCCAATTACAGCGCCTTTTACCGGCTGCCACTGGGGACGCCGGAATCCATTGGGACGATTGTGGAAGGCAAACCGCGCAGTTTCGGCTACAGCGAAGCCACCGGCAGATTCCGCCTGCCTCCGCCCACGGGCCAGCCGGAGTTGACGGTGTATGGCAGCCGGGCCGCCATTGACACCGGCCCGCAAACCCTGTTGAGCCAGGCCTTGGTGACTTTTTCGAACGGCGGCAACGTTTCCCAACAGACCCTCCAACACGACACGAGCATCAATGATGATTTGGGATTTCAGTTGAGCAAACCGTTGCCACCGATTGACGGTTTGAATTCCACGATTTCCGGCGGGCTGGATTTCAAAGTCTATTCTTTGGCGAACTTTCAGACAAACGCCTTCATTTTTCTGGAAATTGAAACCAATGGAACCGGTACGGCCGTCCCGGTCACAAGCAGCGTTTATGATCCAACGCCGGCAACCCTCCCGACCATTGATTACCTGCCGTTGAACTTGAATTACAACGGCAGCGTGAATAACTTTATGGGACCGGCAACGTTCGGCCTGGCAATCAGCGCCGACCTTTGGTTCAACAGCCACACCTCGATTGGCACCAATGCCCCCTTGAGCGGCGCGGCGTCCATCCAGCAGATCACCGGTTCCACGAAGTCTTCAGGCTACTGGGTCGCCCTGCGGCCCAGTTACACGCAGAACCTTGACTTTTATCCGAACTGGACGACGACGTTCCGCGCCGACGGCCAATGGGCGACCGAGCCATTGATCAGTCCGGAACAATTTGGCGCCGGCGGCGTCGCCAGCGTCCGCGGCTATAATGAAGGCGAGGTTTTCGGGGACACCGGCTGGCATGTTTCACTCGATCAATTCACGCCGCCGTACATTGTGGGCGCCATCCGCGCCGGAATGCCGCTGACGGTACAGGGGGATATTTATGTGGATTATGCCCGCGTTTATTTGCTGGACCCCATGGGGCGGCAGGCGAGCACCGGACTTTGGGGCACGGGCTTTGGATTTACCGCTTCGGCCGGCCCGCATTGGCAGGGCCAATTTCTCTTTTCCTGGCCGCTGGAAGGCACGCCGTTCACCGCCGCGTTTGCTCCCTATTTCAATTTTTCCATCAGCGCACAGTTTTAACCGGGACCGTCTTTGTCACCAAAACGTCACATGAAGAAACGGACGCCGGTGCTAAAATGATGCCGCCAGGAAAGTTCATGAAGTTTTTTTCAATTATTCGGCGGCTGGCGCCTGCCGTTTTGCCAATGCTGATTTTGTGCGGGATTGGCCTGGAGGCGCGCGCCAATCCGGCTGGCGGCACGGTCGCGCAGGGGGCAGCCACGTTCACCACTTCGGGATCGCAATTGACGATTCATCAAACATCGCCGACAGCCTTTATTAACTGGCAAAGTTTCAATATTGATCTGGGCGAAACGACCACGTTCAACCAGCCAACGGCCGCATCGGTGATTTGGAACCAGATCAACGACTCGAACCCCTCGCAAATCCTGGGTTCGCTGAACGCCAATGGCTATGTAATTTTGCAAAATTCCGCCGGTTTTTACGTGGGCGGGCAGGCGGCCATCCGCGCGCACGGGTTGGTCATGACCACGGCTTCCGCGCCGGCCCTCAACCTGGGCAGCGGCGGGCCGTGGGCGTTCTCAGCCCCGCCGCCGACCGCCAAAATCATTAATTATGGCACAATCAACATTGATGGCGGCGGGTCGGCGTTTGTGATTGCCGATGACATTGAAAACCACGGGACCATTTCCGCGCCCGGAGGGAACGTGGGCCTTTACGCCGGTGAGGAGGTGCTCGTTTCCATGGCGCCGGATGGCCGCGGATTGAGCGCGAAGGTCACGCTGCCGCAAGGCTCGGTGGATAATGAAGGGCGCCTGGCCGCCGACGGCGGCAGCATTGCTTTGCAGGCGCAAATGGTCAATCAGGACGGAGTGATTCAGGCCGACTCGGCCAAAGACGTGAACGGGACGATTGAACTGCTAGCTAGCAAATCCGTCAGCCTGGGCGCCAGTTCAGATATTTCGGCGAACGGTGATTCGATGGCGACAAGCCCAAGCGCCGGAGGTTCGGTGACCATCAAGGCGGGCGAGAGTTTCGCGGATACGGCCGGCTCGGCGATCAGCGTTGCGGGCGGCGCGCGGGGCGGCGACGGCGGGCGGGTGGAAATTTGCGCGCCGGAGATGGGAGCAATAAATTCGGTCGTCAGCGGACAGGCAGCGGACGGGTTCAGCGGCGGAAACCTTACGATTGACCCGGTGAACGTCTGGCTGGCTTCAGCCAACACCGATCCCGGTGCGCAGTCGGGTTATACGGTCCTCAATGTGAATAATTATAGTGGGATGGCCATAATCAATGTTCAGGCGGACGACAACATTGCTTTGAATACAATCTGGAGTTTGCCCGATGAATTCGCCCTGACCAAACCCGCCAGTTTGACCCTATCCGCCGGCAAAAACATCATTTTTGAGTCCGGTTCAGGCATTCGTGCCGGAAAGAATTGGAACGTGAGCCTGAATGCGGGAACCAGTTTTGTCGCCGGGCAACCGAAGCCAGCCTCCGGCAGCTATGGAATATACCTGGATGGCAACGCCTATCTTCAAGCTCAAGATGGCAAGATCAGCCTGACGGCGGCCAACGAGGTCCAAGTCGGCTGGTCGGGAACGGCGGCCACCACCGGTTCGGCCAATTCCGGGACGGGCTATATCAATACGCTCAATGGCGGCGAGATTGACGTGACGGCGACTTATGGCGACGTGAATACTGGCAGCGGCTCCAGCGGGTTCCAGTATTTGGCTACCGCGCCCTATTTCGAGCCTTCCCCGACCGTTGGCGGCATCAGCACGGTTGCGGGCGGAAATGTCAACATCACGGCCGGCGGCAATGTGGTTAGTTTTCCGGCTGATCTCAAATTCGTTGATTCCAGCGGCAACACAACGGTCTCACCCGCGGATCCTGGCACGGGTGCCTTCGGTTCGGAAGCAGGGAACGTCACCATAAATGCCGGCGGGAGCGTTTATGGGAATTTTGTCCTGGTCAATGGCGTGGGAACGATCAATGCGGTTGGGGACATCGGCTCGCCCGACTCGCCTGCAAAAAACGTGGCTTTGAGCCTGATCACGGGAGGCTGGACGTTGAATGCCGGCTGGAACCCGGTTACCAAGGCAGTGCAAAGCGGCGTTGGCAGCATTTATTTGCAGGAAGTCCGCAACCCAAACGGTCTGTTCAACAGCACCTACACTGGATTCATTCATAAGCAGCCTACCGCCGGAAACCATTTCTTTGACTACGACCCTAATGCATACGTGACTTTGAAAGCAGGTAACGCGGTAAATTTAGTCCCTTTTGATGTCCCGCGTCCCGCTCCAGCGTTGGGAAAGATATCCTCTACTTCCAGTCCAGCCCCGATTCCAGTAATTTTGCCTCCCATTCTGACTATCGTCGCCGGTCCGGGCGGCGTCAATTTCAGCGGGGCGAACGCCGTGGATCAAACAGGCAATGCGATTAGCCAGGGCGTCTTCTCAGACAATGACATCGCGTTATTTCCGTCCCCTTATGGAAATCTGTCAATCACCACGATGGCCGGCGGCAACTTCACCGGCCACGGCCCGGCTTCCACTCTGCTTATGTCCGACAGCAGCGCGACGCAATGGACGGACATCAACTCATTCAGTGCCAATGACCACGCGGCAGTGCCGGCGGACGCGAATCCTCCCATGACCGCGAATCCTGTCACGCTCGATATTTCCGGAGATATGAATAATGTTTATCTTCAGGTCAACAAACCGGCGAACATTACAGTGCATGGCAACTGGGAAAATTGTGGTTTTTATGGGGAAAATTTGAATGCCCAGGATGCCACGACCATCCACGTCTATGGCAACATTGCTTATGACAGCGCCTTTACTTCGGTCACGCTGCCTGACGGTCTTCCCGATCTCCTTCAACTCTCGCAAAATCTGGGCGCCGGCTATTCCCTTCTGGGGCCGAAAGATGCTGATAATTGGTACGAGATGCTGCTGTCAGCCGTCAACTATTCTCCCGGTTCTCCCATCAGCGCCGACGGTTTCACCACATACACGGAACTCAAAAACGTTCTCAGTCAGCACCTTGAATTTCCTTCACTTCAGGTATCCGGCTCCCAGTTGTTGTATAATCCGGCCACCAGGGAGCTTACCGTGGTGGGCGATTTGAATTCGAGCTACTCGCCGGCCACGACGACCACCACCTTTGCCACCCTTCTCGAATCGGGAACATTGTATTTGCCGGTTTATAAAGATGGCGTTCCTTTGCTGGACAGCAGCGGCAATTTCGTAATCAATCAGGTCAACTGGCTGCCAGCGGACGACCAGTCCGCCATGGCCAGTCTTGCCGCACAAAGCCAAGGCAACCAGCATGGATTGGATGCGTTCGGCGGCCTGATTGTTGGCGGGCCGGGGA
Organism: Verrucomicrobiota bacterium; assembly: GCA_028872915.1. Taxonomy (GTDB): domain Bacteria; phylum Verrucomicrobiota; class Verrucomicrobiia; order Limisphaerales; family UBA11358; genus UBA11358. The sequence continues at coordinate 39,610 of JAGWNY010000017.1, read as the reverse complement.
CGTTTAACGTCACCGCGGGCTGTTCCATCAACCTGGGCACATCCCGTGGAATTCTTTCTTTGGGCGAGGGCCAGATTTCCGCCGTGAATTATTCCTTTTTGGCCCCATACATGTCGGCCGCGAAACACCCCGGCGCCGACATTAACGTCGTGGCCAATTCGATCGAAATGCCCGGCTCAACCATTGCCTCGATGGGCGGCGGCGGTGTGAACGTGACCACCACCGGCACGATTCAAGGCAGCCCGCTGAACGGCCGGGGCATCGGTGTTTCGATGGATTTGGGCAATTCAGACCCAAACTTCGTAACCCTGGCAAATCTTCTGGCCGATAACGACACTGTTGCATTGGGGATTTTCACTTCCGCGGGCGGCAATGTAAACATAACAGCTTCAGGCCCCGATTCCGGTTCAATTAATGTTGATGCATCGCGCATCGGCACGTTCGACGGCGGAGACATCCTGGTTCGATCCGATCAAGGCGACGTGAATGCCGGCAGCATCAGTGGGACTGGGGCTCCCATTGAGACTTTCCCCATTTCCGACCCGGCCCTTTCCCAAAACAACTATGCTTACGAATTTTCCTTTGGCAACGGAATTGTCGCGCAAACCTTGTTGCAGTTGCCCGGCCAGGCTGTTCCGGGAGCCGCCGCGGCGCCGGGCAACATTACCGTGTTGACGCCTGAAGGCGACATCAGTGCTGACAAAGGGGGCATCCTTCAGTTGAGCTTGGGAGGACCCATTCCGTCCGGGCCATTCATCTTGTTGGAAGCCGGGACGCCGAATCCCCCGGACGATTGGAAATCACAACTTCCGCCAACCTATATCGGCAATATATCACTTGGCAACGCGGGGGCCATTGGAGCAACCATTATTGCCAGGGCCACGGGCAAAATATCGGGCCGGATCATCGCGGCTCAGAACGCCGACGTGACGAGCCAGACGGTTGACAAACTCACGGTCCTGGCGGGACGCCGCGCCGACGTTTCGGCCCAAAACGGCGGTCGTGATATTACGGTCATCGGCGGTCAGAGTATCACAGCACAGGGCCTGGGTGCCGCCCTTTTGTTGGGGCAGAACGTCAACACCGGCAGCGGCGCTCATTCCACGTTGGGCACGTCCGTGTCGGCGATGGCTTCCAGCCAGAGCGCGGCGCAGCAGGCCGCCAGCCAGGCCAAGCAACAAGTGGCCTCCAGCGGCCTGGGCAACGGCCTTGAAAATAAGAAGAAAAAGAGCAGCGAACTGGTCCGCATCGGCCGCGTCACCGTGATTTTGCCGAAGGCCGGTTAAAACGGGAAGAGGCCGGCTTACGATTTCATGAGCATTTTGCGGACGGCTTCGAGTTCGCGACGGCGCGCCTTGCCGGTTTTGGGATAGCTCAACTTCAGCCCGTCCAGGGTTTCGAGGATGATTTGTGAAACGACAAGGCGGGCGTTGGGTTTGTCATCGGCGGGAACAACGTACCAGGGCGCGTGGGCGGTGCTCGTGGCTCCCAGGCATTCCTGGTAGGCCTTCGTGTAATCCTTCCAGAATTTGCGTTCGGCGATGTCGGCCCGGCTGAGTTTCCAGTTTTTATCCGGATTCTCCATGCGCTCCAGGATGCGCCGGCGCTGTTCTTCCTTGGAGAGGTGCAGAAAAAATTTCACCACACGCGTTCCATTGCGGTGCAGGTGCTTCTCGAAATCGGTGATGGAACGGAACCGCTTTTCCCATATCGTCTTGCGGTCAAGCAATTCGCCGGGAAGGCGCTGCGCATGCAGAAGTTCGGGATGCACCCGCACGACGAGCGTTTCCTCGTAATAGGAACGGTTGAAAATGCCGATCCGGCCCCGTTGCGGCAACCGGCGCGTTGTCCGCCACAGAAAATCATGCGACAATTCCTCCGCTGCCGGCGATTTGAAGCTCACCACTTCGCACCCCTGCGGATTCACGCCGGACAAAACGTGCTTGATGACGCCGTCCTTGCCGGCCGCGTCCATGCCCTGGAAAATCAGCAGCACGGCATACCGGCCGTCCGCGTAAAGCAATCCCTGCCGCCGTCTCAATGCCTTGACGTGTTGGGCCAGGATTTTTTGGCAGTCGTGATCGGACTTGTAAAACGGCTTGACTCTGGCCGGCCATTTCCTGAGTTTTACCGGGTCACCTTCCCTGACCCGAAAGGTTTCCGTGTCAATTTTCATGGCCCATCCACGATACCGGCGTGAACTGGAGGAAACAAGCCCATCCGCCCTTCTTCGGGGCCGCGCGGGCTGTCTCTCCTCCTTCCTATCTTGCTTATCCCCAAAATTATGGTGATTGATTGTCTTGAGCGATGCGGAAGAATAGCGAGCGAGCATTTGCAGGCTCGCAGCAGTAATAAGGAGCCGTCAAGTGAGGGGCGGCTTGTCGTTTTATTCAATCTCCGGCCCGCGCCTGCCGCCGCACCCTTCTGAAGGTTCGCGTTTTGGCGGCGGGCGCGCGGCGGTTTCAGGAACCCATCGGGCGGCCGGCGGTAACTGCCGCAGCAGCTGCAACCGCGCGATTGGGTGTCCGGGTTGGCTTCGAAATTAAAAAGTGGATTTCCGGCGTCTCCTCCGGCCCATCGCGCACGACAATCTTCAATGATTTCGGCTTCGCCGTTCCACGCGGATAGCCGCCATTGGGACTGATGGTTGCCATGTCCCGTTTCAGCAACGGCTCGCGTTCATTAAGGCCGTTTTTGGCCTGCGATGCGTAGGAATTGTTCATTCTTTTAAACAACACAGACAAAGCTATTTATATGCCATCGTTCCGAACAAAGAAACTGAATGGAAAAAATTAGTAGTTCTGAACCGGATGGAAGCATCGGAATGGAAAAAAATTTCCCCAAGCGGGCGCAAAGGGCGGTTCCGGCGGCCAAAACTGCCCGTTTTTTGGCTTTTTCGTTGTTCATTGTCCAATGATGGGGCGCATTGAAGCCTTTCAGGATTGATTCTCAAATTTTCAGATTATCAATTGATCAGATTGCCATGGGCGAAAAGGGAAATAATGGACCCAATGACTGGCGAAATAATGGCCAACGCGGGCTAAATTTTAGCCACGGATTCAACTGCTTGAGCCGGGAGGGTGGCGAAGCCGTTATTCCTGCTCCAGCCGCTGCCGTAATTGCCGGAGCTGTTCGCCCAACGCCGCGGGCAGGTGGCTGCCAAACTTTTTGTAATTGGCTTCGACGTCCTCGATTTCCTTCTTCCAGCCCTCCTTGTCCACCGATGTGAGCGCCTGCGCGTCCTGCGGGGACAGGTTCAAACCGGACAAATCCAGCGCATCGCCGGCGGGCAGAGAGCCAATGGGGGTTCGTTGCGCCTTGCCGGCGCCCGCGATGCGCTCGCATATCCACTTCAGCACGCGCGAATTCTCGCCATAACCGGGCCACAGAAATTTTCCGTCCGCCCCCTTGCGGAACCAATTGACGAAATAGACCTTCGGCAATTTGTTTCGGTCCGTCCGCTGGGGGAAGGAAAGCCAGTGGGCAAAGTAATCGCCCATGTTGTAGCCGCAGAAAGGCAGCATCGCAAAGGGATCGCGGCGCAGCACGCCCGCCTTGCCCAGCGCCGCCGCCGTTGTCTCCGAACCGCAGGCCGAACCCATGAACACGCCATGCTCCCAGTCGAACGCTTCGTTGACCAGCGGTATGGTGGAGGGACGCCGCCCGCCAAACAAAATGGCCGAGAGCGGAACGCCTTCGGGATTCTGCCAGTCCGGGTCAATCACCGGACATTGGGACGCCGGCGCTGTAAAGCGTGAATTGGGATGCGCTCCTTTTTTGCCGCTGCCCGGCGTCCATTCGTTGCCCTCCCAGTCAATTCCCCTCTCCGGCGCGGGCACGCCCATGTCCTCCCACCACACGTCGCCATCGGGCGTGAGCACCACGTTTGTAAAAATGGTGTTTTTTGAAATCGAAGCCATGGCGTTGGGATTCGATTTCAACGAAGTGCCCGGCGCCACGCCGAAAAATCCGGTTTCGGGATTCATGGCGTAAAGCCGCCCGTCTTTTCCAACCCGTATCCACGCAATATCGTCGCCTAGCGTTGTCACTTTCCATCCCGGCAATGTGGGCTGCATCATGGCCAGGTTCGTTTTTCCGCAGGCGCTGGGGAACGCCGCCGCAACATAATGCTTTTTGCCTTCCGGCGATGCCAGGCACAAAATGAGCATGTGCTCCGCCATCCACCCTTCCCGCCGCGCAACCGCCGACGCGATCCGCAACGCCAGGCATTTCTTCCCCAACAACGCGTTTCCGCCATAGCCGGAGCCATAGGACCAGATGGATGGCTCGTCGGGAAAATGGACAATGTATTTGTTTTTCGGGTCCGGTTCGCACGGCCAGGGAACGTCCTTTTGTCCCGGATGCAGCGGCGCGCCCACCGAGTGCATGCACGGAACGAACGTTCCGTCCGCGCCCAGTTTGTCCATCACCTTTTGGCCCATGGTCGTCATGATCCGCATGTTCGCCACCACGTACGGCGAATCCGTCACTTCGATCCCGATTTTGCAAATCGGCGAATCCAGCGGCCCCATCGCAAATGGAATCACGAACATCGTGCGGCCCTTCATGCAGCCCTTGAAAAGCCCCATCAGCTTCTCCTTCATGGCTCCCGGATCCGCCCAATGATTCGTCGGTCCGGCCTCCTCCGCGGTCCGCGCGCAGATAAACGTCCGGTCTTCCACGCGCGCCACGTCGCTGGGATGCGACCGCGCCAGATAGCATCCGGGCCGCTTTTTCAAGGGCGTGAACGTGCCGCTCTCGATCATCAAATCGCAGAGGCGTTTGTTCTCCATTTCCGATCCGTCGCACCAGAAGACCTTTGCCGGCTCGCACAGCTTCGCCATTTCATCAATCCAGGAAACCAGTTTCTTATGTGTCGTGTTTTTTTCGCCAAGTGCTCGTGTCATAGTTAATTGCGGTTATCGCTGTTTTTGTCCGTCACGGGGGCTGCGCGCATCGCTCCGTGACCCTCCAGTCTGCCAAAAAAATCATTTCGCGCTACGAAAAACTTGCCGGTTTTCGCAACGAATATTGAGATGCCGGCGGCAAAGGACGCAAAGGCACGCGGCGCGTCAATAGTCGGGCCGGCCGCCGGAAATAGGGATTGAGCAGCCGTCAAATCCTGCTAAAATGATAAGCATGAAATTTCGACTCGGAACCCTGTTTGCCGTCCTGTTTTTTTGCATGGTTCACGCCGGCGCCCAGACTACTGCCTTCACGTATCAAGGTTCGCTCTCCGACGGCGGCAGCCCCGCCAATGGCGGTTACGATTTGCGTTTCGCCCTCTATAACACCAACGTGTCCGGAACCATCGTCGCGGGGCCTGTGACCAATTCCGCCGTCGCCGTCACCAACGGTTTGTTCACCGTTTCGTTGGATTTTGGCGCTTCCGTATTTGATGGAAGCGATCGCTGGCTGCAAGTGGCCGTTCGCACCAATGGCTCCGGCAACGCCTTCGTCGCGCTGTCACCCCTTCAGCGCCTCGCGTCCACGCCTTACAGCATCCGCTCCCTGGCCGCCGCCAGCGCCATGGTGCTGACCGCGCCGCTCCAGGCCACGAATGTCTCCGGCGTCATTCCAGTCGCCAATCTGCCGCGCGACGTGGCGTTTCTGGACAGCAATCAGACCTTCACCGCCGCCAACACTTTCAATGGTGTCGTCACCGCCGCAAATTCCGCCAATTCCTTTTCCGGGGCCTTCAACGGCAATGGCGGCGGCCTGACGAACGTTCCGGCCACCAGCCTCACCGGCACCTTGCCCGATGCCCGCCTCTCCGCAAACGTCGCCCTCCAAAGCAATCCAAACATCGTCTTCGCAGGCACGGTCACGGCCACGAATTATGTGGGCGCCGGCCACGGCCTCACCAACGTTCCCGGCGCTTTCTTTTGGGTCACCACTTCCGCCTCCAGTATCCAATCCTATCCCAACGTCGGCTATCTCTGTGAAAACGACACAACTCCGGTAACGGTCCTATTGCCGCCGTCGCCCGCAGTTGGCGACGTGGTCAAAATCGCGGGAGTGGGTGACGCCGGCTGGCACGTCGGACAAAACGCAAATCAGAACATTCTGGCTGGAAATCTTGTCTCCGGCGTGGGTCAAAGCTGGAAGCCGGCGGGTTCGAGCTTGAACTGGTCGGCCATCGCCTCGTCTTCCGATGGAACCAAACTTGCCGCAACCACCGTCGGCTACATATACACCTCGACCGATGCCGGCGCCACCTGGACGCAGCAAACGCAGGCCGGCAGCCAATACTGGTCCTCCATCGCTTCTTCGGCGGACGGCACACATCTCATTGCCTGCGTTGGCCCCACCCCCTACAACGCCAGTTCATCCGGATACATCTACCTTTCGTCCAATTCAGGCGTCACCTGGGGAATCGCCGGCTTGGGCTATCCCACGGCCTACTCCTGGACTGCGGTTGCCTCCTCCGCGGACGGCTCCAAGCTGTTCGCCGCGCTGGATGGCGGACAAATTGGTTACTCCGCAAACGGGGGCAGCAGTTGGAGCCTCGGTTCGGGAACCGCGAGCTATAATTGGACCGCCGTGGCTTGCTCATCGGACGGCTCCAGGGTTGTGGCCGCGGAAAACAACGGTCGCATCTTTACCTCCTCAAATTCAGGCGCAAACTGGGGCGTGGCCACCAACACCAATCCAACGGTCTCCTGGTCCGCTGTTGCTTCATCCTCGGACGGCACGCGGCTGGTTGCCGGCGGCAACGCCGGTCAAATTTATCTTTCCACCGATTCCGGCGCCAACTGGTCTCAAGTCGCCTCGCTGGGCGCCGGCGTGACCGGCCTGGCCATGTCCGCCGACGGCTCCAGGATATTGGCTGCGACGGGCGCCTCGGGCGTCAACTCTTCTCTTTACACATCCTCCGATTCCGGCGTCTTATGGACGCCCGCGCCCGCCGCCCCGCAGCTTTCTTGGGCCGGCGCCGCTTCCTCCGCGGACGGCAGCGTGCTGGCGGCTGTTCCTTACGGCGGCAACATTTATGTCTCTTCTCAAAGAAGCACCACAACGGGGACAACCGGCTATCTGGCCGGACCGCAGCACAGCGCCATTCAACTGATCTACATTGGCAGTGGAACCTTCCTTCCTTTAAGTCATGAAGGAACCATTCGGGCATATTGAACCCGATGAGCCGCGAAAACCTGGATAAATTATTTGAGCGCGGCATTCTGGCGCTCGTCCTGGCCATTCTGGTCTTTGCGCCGCTGGCCTTGGGGGCTGTGAACGCGTGGGCATTTGTCGTGGTTCAAGGGCTGGCGATGGGCGTCATGGCCCTGTGGGGTCTGAGGCTCTGGCTTGTTCCCAAAACCCGCCTCCTCTGGCCACCCCTATGCTGGGTCGTGCTGGCATTTGCCGTCTATGCCGTCATTCGTTACCTGACCGCGGACATTGAATACGTCGCGCGCCAGGAAATGATCCGGGTCCTGGTTTATGCCGTCCTGTTCCTCGCCGTCGTAAATAATCTTTACCGGCAGGAATCCGTCCACTCCATCGGTTTTACGATGATTTTTCTGGCCACGGGCATCGCCGGATACGCCATGTTTCAGTTCTTTACGCATTCAAGCCATGTCTGGTGGTTCATTTCACCTTACTCCGGACGGGCCTCCGGCACCTATATCTCGCCCAATGACCTGGCCGGATTTCTGGAAATGCTTCTGCCGCTGGCGCTGGCGTTTCTTGTGGCCGGGCGCCTGCATCCGTTAATGCGGGTTTTCGTCGGTTACGCCGCCCTGGTCATCGGCGCGGGGCTGGCCGTTACCTTTTCCCGCGGCGGCTGGGTCGCTGCCGCGCTTGGTGTTTTTGCTGTCCTTTTGACTCTCGCGTCGCGCCGGCAGCACCGCATGGCTGCGCTGCTCATTCTGGCGCTCATTACCGGCGCGGGCGGATTTGCCGGCCAATATTATCTGAAATCGAACTATGACATCGTCCACAAGGAGCCAACCGTTATAAACGGCCGCGTTGACCTCAATACACGCTGGGACATGTGGATGGCCGCCGCTGACATGTGGCGGGACCATTTTTGGTTCGGTGTCGGGCCTGCCCACTACAATTGGCGGTTCCGTGAATATCGCGACGAACACGTGCAGAACCAGCCCGGTTGGGCGCACAATGATTATTTGAACCTGCTGGCCGAGTGGGGCGCAACCGGCGGAATGATTGTTCTGGCCGGCATGACGCTTTTTGCCGCGGGCTTTTCGCAAACCTGGAAGCACGTCCAACGCGGCGAAAGCAGCGCCGGGGGCAAGGGCATGAGCAATCGGTTCGCCTTTTTCACGGGCGCCTGCGGCGGCCTGCTGGCCTTGGCCGCCCATTCATTCATTGATTTCAATCTTCACATCCCCGCCAACGCCATCCTCGGCGTCACCCTCCTGGCCCTGGTCGGCACAAACCTCCGCTTTGCCACCGACCGTTACTGGGCCGCGCCGCCCCCGGCTTTGAAAGCCGCCATGACCGCTGTGGCGGCCGCGGGAATTTTATACTTGGGCTGGCAGGGTTGGCGGCGGGACCGCGAGGCGCATTGGCTGCGCCTTGCCGATTCGCCCCGGCTTATGCTGCTGGAACGGGCCGCCCTTTTGCGGAACGCCTTCGCCGTGGAACCAAAAAACGGTCAAACGGCATACGACATTGGCGAGGCATTGCGGATGCAAAGCTTTGCCGGCGATCAGGATTATGCCGCCCAAGCCACCAATGCCATGCGCTGGTTTCGAAAGGCAATTGCCCTGGACCATTATGACGGTTATGCCTTCCTCCGCATCGGCATGTGCTTGGACTGGCTCGGAGAGCAGGACCAATCCGGCCTCTTTTACCGCCAAGCCGAGCTGTTGGACCCCAATGGTTATTATATGGTCGCCAATATCGGCTGGCATTACCTGCAAATCGGCGATGACGCCGCCGCGTGCCAATGGTTCAAACGTTCCCTGCGCCTTCAAACCGCTGATAACGTGATCGCCTCAACGTATCTTGATCTCACCAGGAAAAAAATGATGCGAATTGCCGCCGGCAAAGTATCCGCCATCTTCGCCCAATAAGTGGCATAACCCAGGCCCATGCAAGTGGAAGCGTAAGAGGGCAAGCCAAACCAATGCCCCTTCCTCCAATGCGCCTGCTTTGACCCCGAATCGGACGGGGAAGCAATTGCAAAAAGCGCCAATCGTTCAAACGAATTCTCCCTCGCCTTGAGTTGAAGACGGCATGAAAAATGGATTCGCCCAGCCTCGCGCGGGACCAACGCCGATCAAAAATGAGTGTCCAAAAATGGGACAGGTGCTTGCGAATAAATTTTCATCATTTCCCTGTTGACATCTTTTCTGGAAAACATATACTTTTATTGGTTTTTACCAAAACTCTGAAAAAAACTATACTATGAAACTCACCAAAACCTTTGCGTTTACCGTCCTTTGTGGCGTTCTGTTTTCAGCCGTTGCCGCCATGGCCCAGTCCACTCCGGGTTATGCAACGATCGTTCGCATCACCGGCGAAGCCCGCTACTCGAACGACGGCCAGCATTGGCACGCGCTGGTGATTGGCGCCCGGCTGTCGCCTGGCGACGTGATCCAGACTTCGGCGGACGGGACTGTGGACATGGTGCTTGGCCATAAGATTAGCCATCACATTTCCGCCGCGCCCGGCCCCATCGGCCTTGCGCCGGACCCCAACGTGCTGGGCTACGTTTCCTACAAAGCGGTTGCCTCCCAAAACGTCATTCACATGCAGAGCGGAACTGTGTTGGCCATTGACAAGCTGACGATTGCCGATACCGGCGTGGATGCCGTCAGCGACACCGAACTGGACCTCCGCCAGGGAACGATCTTCGGCAGCGTGAAAAAGCTTTCAGCCGAATCGCAGTATCTCATTAAATTTCCGACCGGTATCGCCGGCGTGCGCGGAACGATCTTCAAGATGAGCGCCAATGGAGCCATCACTGTGGTTTCCGGCTCCATGGTGCTTTCCTGCACCACGGCAAATGGGCAGACGGTGACGGTGGTGCTGGGGCGGGGCGATTCTTTCAATCCTGAAACGCGCCGCACCACTCATCTGACACCGCTCCAGCTTTCCGCGGTAGAAAAGATGGGCAAAGCCTATGTGACCTCCTGGCAAGGCATTATCACTTTTGCCGATGACCGCACGCTGATCCGCATTTCGCCCACGGGCCAAAACGGCCAGGGTCAAAACAACAACAATCAGTAGTCAAACGGTTCAATCGCCGTCTCCAACCGATTTAACCAGAGCAGCCTTGAGTTGCTCTGGTTTTTTGTTTAATCCGTGGGCGTGAAGCTCAAGCGGTTCAAGCCCGTTCCCGTGTTTCTGACGCTGCTGGTCCTTGCAGCCGTCTGCGGCTTGCGGCTGGCGCGCCTGAACTTCTTCACCCAGCTCGAAAACATCACCTACGACGCGCGAATGCGCGCCGCCCTGCATTTTCCCGCGCAGACGGCCACCAACCTCGCCTTTGTTTTCATGGATGAATCCAGCATCCGCGCCGTGCAGGACGGCAGCGTGGGTTTCCATTTCGGCCTCTACTGGCCGCGCGAAGTTTATGGCAGGGTGGTCGCCGAACTTGCCCAACAACGCGCCAAAGCCGCCGCGTTCGACGTTCTCTTCAAAGACCTCCGCCCCGACCATCCCCTCGTCGAAATGACCGACGGCAGCTTCATTCACTCCGACGGTTATTTTGCCCTCCAGTTGCGCCGCGCCCATAACGTCATCCTCGCCGACACCGGCGACGCCACCCTTCCCGATCTTTTTACAACGAACGCCCTCGCGCTGGGCGACGCCTCCACCGACAATGATTCCGACGGCCGTCTCCGCCGCGCCAGGGCGTTCACGGATTATCGCCGCTGGAATCCGCTTTTCCAGCACGCGGCCGCCGAATATGGCCTGGACCTGGACGGCGCAAAAATCGAACCGGGCAAAATCATCCTGCCGCAGATTGGCACAACCAATGTGGTCGTCGTGCCGGTGGACGCGCAGGACGATTTTGCCGTTGCCAATTTCATCGGCACGAACCTTCCGCCGGGCATGGCGGCAACCGCCAGGGCCTTCACCATGCAGCGCGTCTGGCAGATGGGTATCGTCCTGGCCGCCCAGGCGCTCCACCTGGACCTCGCTCACGCCCGGGTTGACCTCGCACGCGGGCAAATCGTTTTATCCGGTCGAGGCGGCGTCCAACGTGTCATTCCAGTGGATGCCGCCGGCCGTTTTTACATCAACTGGAGGATGACGCCGAATGATCCCCATCTCTTGCGTGAACCCATTCAAGGGCTGCTGGCGGAGAATTTTTTGCGGCTGCAGGGCCGGACCAACGGCTTGCCGGATGCATTTCGGGGAAAGCTGGTGGTGATCGGCTCGGCCGCCCAGGGCAACGATCTGGCCGACCGCGGCGCCACGCCCCTGAGCCGCAGCACCCTGCTGGCCGGCGCGTATTGGAACATCGCCAATTCCGTGCTGACCGGCCGGTTCATCCGCCGGGCCTCTTTGCCGTTGGAACTGGCCGTCATTATCATCGCCGGTCTCATAACGGCATTTTTGACATGGCGACTGCGCACTTTGGCGGCATCAGGGGCAATCGTCCTCTTTATGCTTTTCTACACGGCCGCCGCATTCTGGACCTTCATTCGATTCCGGTTCTGTCTGCCGCTGGTTTTTCCCATTGTGGGCGCGATGCTCATGGAGCATTTGATGCTTGTGACTTACCGCGTCATGTTTGAGGAGGGACAGAAACGCCGCGTCAAATCGGTTTTTTCAAAAATCGTCGCGCCGGACATCGTCAATGAACTGCTGGAAGCCAAGACACTGGCGTTGGGGGGAACGCGCCGTGAAGTAACGGTTTACTTCGCCGACATTCGCGGTTTTACGAGCTTTACCGATCAAAGCCAGGCCCGGCTGCTGGAATACATCGCCGACCGCCAACTGTCCGACGCCGACGTTGAGGCGGCCGTCAATGAGGAGGCGCGCGAGGCGCTCAGCACCATCAATCTTTACCTGGGCGCCGTGGCCGGCGTCATCAAACGCCACAACGGCACCCTGGACAAATACATTGGCGATTGCGTGATGGCGTTTTGGGGCGCGCCCGTCTCAAACGACCGGCAGGCTGTGGACTGCGTGGAGGCCGCCATCGAGGCCCAACGCGCCATCTATCGCCTCAACCTGGACCGGGTGGCTGAAAACCAGCGGCGCGAACTCCAGAACATCGTGGCCGGCGCCGGCGTCCCCCGCCACAAGCTGCCCATCCTCACCCTCGGCAGCGGCATCAATACGGGCATGGCCACCGTCGGCCTGATGGGTTCCAATGAACATTTGTTCAACTACACCGTCTTCGGCCGCGAGGTAAACCTCGCCAGCCGCCTGGAAACCGTGTCCGGACATGGACGCATCATCATCAGCGACACCACCTTTCGCCATCTGCTTCGCCACGATCCCGCCCTGGCGCGCGCGTGCGTTGCCCTGCCGCCCGTCAAGGTCAAGGGCATTGCCGCCGAAGTGATCATTTATGAAGTGCCGTGGCGACCGGCGGAAGGTTCGCCCTTTGACGAGGAACTCTTTTCGGGAAAACCCTCCGAAGGCACCTCATTCACCGGCATCGCCCGCCGCGAAGGAGCGTGAGCGGCAACTTCCCGGTCGCGTTGATACGTCCGAGCGGCCCGTTTGATTCGTGGTAAAAGTCCCGCGATCTTCAAATTTTGCATTTCCCGGCGCCTTCGCGTTTTTGTGCGACTGTTCTCGATATCAATCGGCGCTTCGGCGAACCTGCGCCGGCGCGGCAATACGGTCGAAAAATCCCGGTGGTGGTATAGTTTGGAATCGGACCTAAAAGGTAATACTGATTAGGATGCCAGATTTCTTGTACCGCTCGAACTTGACCTGTTTCCATTGCCGCATAATGTCCATTCCAATCAAGCCATGTTTGCAGTCCATTTTTTCAACAAACTGCGTTTTTTCAATTGGTGATTGCCATGCCAAAACTGTTTTTTGCCGGGTTGATTTGGATGGATGGATCAATCCAACACATACGCTATGGATAAACGCATCCGAGGTTCCTCCAATTCCGTGAACCTCGTTCTTAAGCCTTACAACATCTGGATGGAGGTTGTCGTGGTCAAAACTGCCCGCCATATGAGCCGGGAAGCAGCTTGAATCCGCCCCCGTATCCAAGAGCATTGGAACATGCCATGCCAAATCTGACAGCACACATTTAGCGCACGCCACAATGAGTGGCTTTCCGCCAATTCCCGGATAAACGATTGTCACACGTTTGGATTCAAAGAATCCACGTCACCTTTTCGCCTGGCTTCTGGAATATAACGGACCTGCCAGCGTTTTTAGAACGTTGCAGCCGCCCGGCCAATATCCTGAAGTTTGGGGCTTTGGCAATAATTTCAAAGCTGCCCATGTCCATGGCCATCGCGGAACGCGGGTGAGCTTTCATTGACTGGTTCATCCTTTTGACCAGTTGTTCGTAATAATTCATACGCGATTGAGCAGCTTTAGCCATGCCACAATTCCGTCCAATCAAAATCGCAAAAACAAGCTCATTTGCAAGTGGATTTTTACGTCTTGCCATGCACCAAAATCTCTTGACCTTTGAAATTGGACCCGGAACATGGGCCAATGCGCACCGCCATTTATCCCGGCAGTTTCGATCCGCTGACCAACGGACACCTGGACGTTCTGCATCGCGCGACAAAGTTGTTTCACCGCGTCATCGTCGCCATCGCCAAAAATGAAAGCAAACATCCGCTGTTTACGGCCGCCGAGCGCGTCGGCCTCTTGCGCGAGGCCGTTTCGCAATGGCCGAGCGTCGAGGTGGACGCCTTCGACGGCTTGCTCGTGGATTACGCGCGCCGGCACGGCGCGCAGGCCATCGTGCGCGGGCTGCGCGCGGTATCGGACTTTGAATTTGAATTTCAGATGGCGCTCATGAACCGCAACCTGGATGAAAACATTGAAACCATCTTCATGATGCCCAAGGACAGTTACACCTTCATCAGCTCGCGCATTGTCAAGGAGATCGCCCGGCTGGGCGGCAACATCCGGCCCTTCGTGCCCGGACACGTGGAGGCCGCGCTGATCAAAAAGTTGGGCGGGCAGAAAAAGTAGGCCCGGCTTTTTCAATCCCCCATTGCCCCCGGCGCAAAAAATTTCCCGATTCTCTTTTTATTCGCCGCGGCCGGGCTTTGGGGTAGATTGAAACATGCCGCTGAGAGTCAACCTGCGTCATTTGGAAGCACGGGACCTCCGCCTGGAAGGCGAAATGCCCGCCGCCGAACTGGATTTGGAAATCCGGGACGAAATGATCCGGGCCGAAAGACCCTTGAAATACGATCTGCGCGTGGAAGAATTGCATCACGCGCTGCTGGTCCAGGGAGAGATGGAGATGATCCTCGATTGCGAGTGCGTCCGATGCCTCAAACCGTTCCAGCAGCGGCTCGTGCTGAAGGATTGGACGGTTCACGTGCCTCTCCAGGGCGACGACAAGGCGCCCGTGGATAACGATTGCGTGGACTTGACGCCGTTTGTGCGGGAGGATATTCTTTTGGAATTGCCGCGGCATCCGGTGTGCGAACCCGGTTGCGCCGGATTAAAAAAATTCAGTCCCAAAACCCGCGGCAAACAGGAAAACAAATCCGCGTGGGCTGAACTGAACAAGCTGAAATTGTAATTGAAAAACTTATGGGTGTCCCCAAACGCAAACCGTCCCGGAGCCGGCAGCGCATGCGCCGCGCCTACAACAGCGCGCTGAAACTGCCGCAACTGGCGATCTGCCCGCAATGTGCCGCTCCGTGCCTGCCGCACCGCGTCTGCCCGGCCTGCGGCTTTTACAAGGGGCGCCAGATCGTTACCGTCACCGCGGGCGCGTGAGTTTTTCAATGTTTGGGTTTCGGGCGAAAGAAAGCCCGGCGCCGCTTTTTGCCTGAAGGCGCGGCATAGGAAAACGTAGAGCTTTTGCATGCGAATTGCAGTGGATGTCATGGGCGGCGACTACGGTTGCGGCGTGGTCATCGCCGGCGCCAAGCTCGCTCTCGAAGCCAATAAAAAAATTTCCGCCCTCTACCTTGTCGGCGATCAAGCTGCGGTCCACGCCGCCCTGCCGGAGCGCGGGTTTCGAGATCATCGGGTGCGCGTCGTCCATGCCAGCGAAGTCGTCGAAATGAGCGACAAACCCGCGAGCGCGCTCCGCCGCAAAAAAGATTCTTCCATCGCCCGCGCCGCCGCCCTCGTCGCCGAGGGCAAGGCCGATGCCCTCGTTTCCCTTGGCAATACCGGCGGCATTTTTACCGCCGCAACCCTTGCCATAGGACGCGTCGAAGGCGTGGACCGCGGCTGCATTGCCACGGTCATTCCACGGCAGGGGAATGAATTTGTTCTGCTGGACGCCGGCGCCAATATCGAATGCAAACCGTTTCACCTGGCCCAGTTTGCGGTCATGGGCAGTGTCTATTCGCGCGAAGTATTGGGGCGGCGCAATCCCCGCGTGGGCATCCTGAACATCGGCAGGGAGGATTGCAAAGGCAATGAATTGACCCTCGAAGCTTTCAAGCAATGCAAGCGCCTCGACATCAATTTCATTGGCAACGTGGAAGGCCACGATCTCTTCAAGGACCACGTGGATGTCGTGGTGTGCGACGGCTTCACGGGCAACATTGTGCTCAAAACCTCCGAAAGCCTGGCCGTGGCCATGTTTTCCATGTTGAAACGGGAATTGATGCACACGGCGCAGCGCAAAATCGGCGCCTTTCTCGCCAAGGGCGCCTTTCACGCCATCCGCAAGCGCATGGACCCCGAAGTCTATGGCGGTGCGCCCCTCCTGGGTTTCAACGGCCTCGTCTGCAAAGCCCACGGCGGCGCCCGCGAACGAGCCGTTGCCAGCGCCATCCGCGTGACGGCCGACGCCGTCCAGCATCACCTCAATCACGTCATCGCAACGGAAATCGCGCGCGCCAACAAAAACCTCGCCCCTCTCAACTCCCCTTCCCCATGAACCCAAAATTCAAGAATCCGCGCGCCAAGCACAATTTCATCGGCCGCACCTGTTCCATCACGGGCATCGGTTCCTACGTGCCCCAAAAGGTGCTCACCAACCATGACCTTGAGAAAATGGTGGACACGTCGGATGAGTGGATCCGCAGCCGCACGGGCATCCGCGAACGGCACATCGCCGCAAAGGATGAATGGACGTCGGACATGGGCGCGCGGGCGGCGCAGCGGGCCATGAAAATGGCCGGCGTCACGGCCGACCAGATTGATTTGATCATTGTCGCCACCATCACGCCTGACATGCCCTTCCCCGCCACCGCCTGCCTTATCCAGAAGCAGCTTGGCGCCAGGCGCGCCGCCGCATTCGACCTGGAAGCCGCCTGCTCCGGTTTCATCTACGCCCTCGAAATCGCCCAGCAATTCATCATGTCGCGCACCTACGACACCGTGCTCGTGATTGGCGCCGAAAAACTCTCATCCATTACCGATTGGACCGACCGCAACACCTGTGTCCTGTTTGGCGACGGCGCCGGCGCCGCCATTTTGCAAAACCGTGATCGCGCCCACGGCCTCTTGACGGTGGCCATGGGCGCGGACGGCGAAAAGTCCGACCTTCTCTTCATGCCCGGTGGCGGCAGCCGCCGCCCCGCCACCCGGGAATCCGTGGATGGCCGCCTCCACTTCCTGCGCATGGAAGGCAAGGAAACCTTCAAAAACGCCGTGCAAGCCATGCTCTCGGCGGCCGATGAGGTGCTGCGCCGCTGTGAGATTGACATCGGAAAAATCAAGTGCATCATTCCTCATCAGGCAAATCAGCGAATCATAGAGGCAGTGGGCCAACGGCTCGGAGCCAGACCCGAACAGCTTTTTATCAACCTGGACAAGTACGGAAACACATCCGCCGCTTCCGTGGCCATTGCGCTCGATGAAGCCGTCGCCTCGGGCCGCATTTCCAAGGGCGACTTGGTGCTGTTGATCGTCTTTGGGGCCGGATTGACCTGGGGAGCCGCGGTTGTCGAATGGTAGCCATCAACCGCCATTATGATTGAAAAAAACGCCCCTCCAGATTTGACGGATGACCGCAACATGCTAATATAAACTAGTTCTATGAGCGCAAAGCGATTTGTCGGCCCCAGTGCATTTGACCAGCCCTTGACGATTGAAGGACGCCAGGCCCAACTGGCTTTGTCCGTGGATACGGTTGTCATCCACAAAAACGGCATCGAGTTTCGCAGTCCCGGCCCGTTTCGCGTCTGGACGGAAATGACCGTCTCGCTGCAATCTCCGGGCAACGGGCGCAAGCTGCACTGCGCGGGAATCATCGTGGCTTGCTCCGGCAACAAGCACACCGGCTATAATGTTTCGATGATTTTTACAAGCCTCTCCAAGCAGGCCCAAGCCCAGTTGAACACCATGGCCCATTCCGACCTGGGCGCCGGCTGATCCGGGCGAGCGCCATTTTGAGCAATTTTGACCAATTTTGAGCTATTTTAGCTCATTTGCGCCAATCAGGAGTGTGGAAATTCATTCCCACCCGCCTGCGCGGGATTAATTTTTTGATTCCCACGCAAAAAGTCCTATAATCCGGCCTGATGAAAATCCTGCTGACAACGACCTCCTTTCAAGATACCCCCGGCGAACATCACGATCTCCTGGCCGGAACCGGGTGGGAAATTGTGCGCGCCCGCGGTCCCCTAAACGAAGCCGAGACCTTGAGGCTGGTTGGCGACGTGGACGGCTACATTTGCGGCGATGACGCCATCACGCGAGCCGTGCTCGAGAAAGCGCGGCCCAAACTCAAAGTGCTCAGCAAATACGGCATTGGAGTGGACAAGATTGATGTGAAATCGGCCACGGAATTCGGCATCCCGGTCCTCTTCACCCCGGGTGTCAACCACACTACCGTGTCCGAACATACGTTTCTGTTGCTGCTGGCGCTGGAAAAAAACCTGCTCTTTCACACCGACTCCACCCGGAGCGGCGGATGGAAGCGCAAGACGGGCCACGAGTTGCTGGACAAAACCATCGGCATCGTCGGCTTGGGCCGCATCGGCAAGGAAGTGGCGGTTCGCGCCAGGGCTTTCGGGATGAAGATCATCGCGTTTGACGTGTACTGGGATGAAAAATTCGCCGCCGAACATGCCGTGCGGCGCGCCGCATCCCTCGATGAGATTTTCAAGGAAGCCGATTACATTTCGCTGCACACGAATTTGACTCCCCAAACCCGTGAGATGATTAATGCCGCCGCGATTGGCCGGATGAAGAAGGGCGTCATCATCCTCAATTGCGCGCGTGGGGAAATCGTTCGGACAGCCGACATGGTGGAGGCGCTCAAGTCGGGGCGGGTGGCCGGCTACGGCACGGACGTGCTGGACCATGAACCGCCGGCAGCCGATCATCCACTGTTGAAACTGCCGAACGTCGTTTGCACGCCGCACGTGGCGTCCCGCACCTGCGAGAGCGTGACGCGCCAGGCGACAACGGCCGTGAAGAATCTGATCCTGGCCATGAAGGGCGAAAAACCGATCGCTCAGGTAAATCCTGAAGTGGATTGCACGAAGATTTGAATCATCCCACAAATGCGCAGCCGGCGTCATTTACCGGGGAAACCTCAAATGTCATTTTATGCCTGAAACGTATCATATTGTTCCACGGGAAAAACACGACGCGCTCGTCACGAAGGCGTATTTGGCTCGCGGATATGCGCCTGAAGAGGCCGCCGCAGGAGCGCGTTTCTGCTCCAGCGCCTCCTATTACGGCATCCGCACGCACAACGGCATCAAGGCCCTGCATCTGGATGAATTGTTCGGCAGCAAGGTGGGACGCTGGAAGCCGGGCGCAGAAATCGAAAAGCTGCCGTCGCGCTTCGCCGCCGCCGAAATCTGGAACGGGCGTTTCAAGCTCGGCCAGGCGGTGGCCTACGAGGCAATGGACACGTGCATGAAGTTGGCGGATAAGTTCGGCGTGGGCATCGTGAGCGTGGACAATGCGACGCATTATCTCTGGGGCGGCGGCTACGTGATGGAGGCGGCGCTCAAGGGTTACATCGCCTACACCAATTGTACTTCAGCGACGTCGGAGGTGGTGCCTTTTGGGGGCAGAACGCCCACGATGGGCACCAACCCCCATTCCTGGGCGTTCCCGACACAGGATGCCATAGGATTTCCCATCGTCATTGATTGGGCCACTTCCACCGTGGCCATGGGCCGGGTCCAACAACTTAAACGCGAAGGCAGGCCGCTGGCGCCGGGCTGGGCCGTGGACGCTGAAGGCAACCCGACGACGGATCCAAACAAGGCCGCCGCGCTGCTGCCATTTGGCGCGCACAAGGGTTATGGCCTGGGTTTGATTGACGAACTTTACGCCGCGTACATCGGCGGCGGCCTGCCGCAAATTCGCGGCACGGCCCTGGGCGACCCCAAGGAAAAGCGCGCTTCGATTTTCTTCTTCCAGGTCATCCATCCCGATGCCGTGAATGGCAATGGCTTTGCCAACAACCGTACCCAGACGCAAAACGTCAAAGCGGTCATCGCGGACATCCTGGGCCATGGCAATGAGAAATGCCTTTTGCCGGGCCAGCCTGAAGCCAATTCAGGCGCGCTTTCAAAGAAATATGGCGGATTGCTCTTTACGAAGGCGGAAATCGAGGAATTCAATCATTTGGCCGCCGAATGCGGCCAAACGGCCTGGAATCCCGCTGAATTCAAGACGGCCGAGGTGTAGCAGGCCGCCGGGGAGGAGAATTACGCCGCAGCTTGAGACGGCCCGCCGAGTAATTCCTTGATGGCGGCCACCAGCGCTGCAGGCGTGCATTGGGCCTTTAGGAAAACCTTTTCGACACCGAGCTTGATCGCCTCCTGGCCAATGTCCGCGATGCTGGCGTCGGAAAGAACGACAATGGGCAGCGTGGACGTGGCGGGCGTGTTGCGAATGAATTTGATGACATCGGTCCCGGTCAACCGCGGCATCATCAGGTCCATCACCACAAGGTCTGGCTTTTCCGCGGCAAGCATTTTTGCAGCGGCCACGCCATCTTCCGCAACCACCACCTTGAAACCTTCCCGCGCCAAAATGGTCCGATAGGCCGTGACAATCACGAGGTTGTCGTCCGCCAGCAAAATGGTCTTCGTGGCTTCAGTCGGGGTAGCCATGCGGATGTTTTTTATGCCATGCCCAGGCCGTTTTGACAATATCTTTTAGTTTGGGATATTGGGGCTTCCAGCCCAGCTCGCGCATCGCCTTTTGGGCGGATGCAACCAGGCGCGGCGGATCGCCGGCCCGGCGCGGCCTTTCCACCGCGGAAATTTTTTTTCCAGCCACCTCCTCACAGGTGGCGATCACTTCGCGCACGGAGTAGCCGTCGCCGTTGCCGAGGTTGTAAAAACCGCCTTTACCTGGGGTCAATCCCAGTATATGCGCCTGCGCAAGGTCCCGGATGTGGATGTAATCGCGGATGCAGGTGCCATCGGGCGTGGGGTAATCGGTCCCAAAAATTTCGACAGATGGTTTTTGCCCCAGGGCAACGAACAGGACGTTTGGGATGAGATGGGTTTCGATGCGATGATGCTCGCCAAAGCATTCGCTGGCGCCGGCTGCGTTAAAATAACGAAAAGCGATAAATTCGAGCTGGTAAATCCGCTGATACCACGTCAGCGCCTTTTCAAACATCAGCTTCGATTCGCCATAGGGATTGATGGGCCGCTGGGCCGTTTCCTCGGTCATGGGGACCTTGTCGGGCGGGCCGTAGGTGGCGCAGGTGGAACTGAACACGAATTTTTTAACACCGCATTCGACCGCGGCGTCGGCCAGTTTGAGCGCGTTGACGAAATTATTGTGGAAATATTTTTTGGGATTGGCCATGGACTCGCCGACCAGCGCGTCCGCGGCGAAATGCATGATGGCGTCGGGTTTTGCGGACTGGACGGCTTTGAAGATGTCGCCGTCGAGTTCGGGCCGGCCAAGGATAAAACAGGCCCGCGGGTCCACGGCGGAACGATGGCCCCCGGCCAGATTATCATAAACCGTCACCTGGTGACCGGCGTTGAGCAGTTCCTCCGTGCAACTTGAGCCGATATACCCCGCTCCGCCGGTGACAAGAACGTTCATGCCGGGACTATGAAAAAAACCGGGACGGCATTAAAGTCAAAAATGGTCCGGCCAACCCGTTAGAGTGTGTCTGAAAAACAGGCCGGCAATGGGATGGCGAGCGCGGCTGGCTGGCTTTGTTGCTCCCCGGCCACAGATTTCTCCCGAATATGCCCCCTTGTCGCGCCTGGCCAGGCAGCCAGCCCCGCCGCAAGACCGCCAGGAATATTTTTCAGACACGCTCTTAAAGTTGCGCAATGGCCGTATCCAACACTGCAAACAATGGCGCCATGCTGGACTCGGTTTCATCGCCCATATTGGAAACGCGGAACGTCTTGCCCTTGATTTTCCCGTAGCCGCCGTCAATCAGAAAGCCCCCATCCTTCGCCAGTTTTTGAAGTTTCGGGACGTCCACCGCTCGCCCGCCGGCTTTCGCGCCATTGTTTATGCACGTCAACGTGAGGGATTCGGCTCCGGATTCGGGGAACAACGTAAAACCGTGCCGTGCCGCCCAATCGCGCGTCATCTGATTGGTTTTGCGATGGCGCGCGTAACGGTTCTCGAGGCCTTCGGCAAAAAATTCGTCCAGCTTGGAACTCAAGGCATAGACGTGGCCGATGCTGGGCGTGCTGGGAGTCATGCTTTGCTCCGCGTTTTTCTGAAACTCGGTGAAATCAAAATAATAACCCCGGTCCGCGGCTTTGGCCGCCTTGGCCAATGCCGCCGGTGAAACAACGCAGATTGCCAGGCCCGGCGGCAGCGCAAAGGCCTTTTGCGAACCGGCAAGCAGCACGTCAATTCCCAATTCGTCGAACTTCAACGGCACGGCGCTCATGGAACTCACCGAATCCACAATGAACATCACATCCGGATATTTTTTCTTGAGCGCGGCGATTTCGGCAATCGGGCTCATCGTGCCGGTGGAGGTTTCATTGTGAATGACGGTGAGTGCGTCGAAAGCGCCGGTGGCAAGGCGTTTGTCAATTTCTTCCGCGCGGATGGGCCGGCCCCATTCCACCTGCAACGGCTCGGCGGCCTTGCCGCATCGCTTGGAGACGTCAAACCATTTGTCCGAAAATGCGCCGTTCATGCAGTTGAGGACTTTTTTGGAGACCAGATTGCGGATGGCGCCTTCCATGATGCCCCAGGCGCTGGAAGTGGAGAGATAAACGAGCTGTTTTGTGGAAAGGAGTTGCTGGAGTTGCGGTTGAACCTTCGCGTAGAGGTCTTTGAAACCCTGTCCGCGATGGCCAATCATCGGCGAGCAAAAGGCCTTGAAGGTTTTTTCGCTGACTTCAACCGGGCCGGGAATGTGCAATTTGACGTGTGCCATAGTTCGTGAAATTTTTCACAAGCGGCCCATAAAAGCAAGACGATTTTTATTGATATAATGGTTTAGAAATCTTTATGACATGGGCTTTTCAACAGCAGCCCGCCAATGGCTCGCCGGACGCCAATCAGCTCTGATTCATTGAAGCCCGGATTAAACGGGAATTAGCAAAAAAATTGCCACGGAAGCCAAAGGACACAGCGAAAGAACCCGGCTATTGCGGCCGGTCGGTTATTTTGCATTGCGATTCCTTGCGGAAGACGTGGGCAAGAAGCTTGACCATGTTTTGAACACCGTGGCGCGCTTTGAAAGCAACCTGGCATCAGACTTGCGCCAATGCTCACGATATGGTAAAAAGGAAATGGCAATGGGGTTTGCCCATCCCGAAAGGGAAAACTGCCCGACAATTTCCGGGCTAATGACTCCTACCAAGATAAAAATTGTTGGTAGGTTTTTTTATGCTCAATTACATACTTGTCGGGCTGGGCAGCGCCATGGGCGGAATCTCGCGCTATTGGGCGTCCGGCCTGGTTGCCAACCGTTTCGGCCATTCATTTCCATTTGGCACGTTGTTTGTCAACGTCACGGGTTCCTTCATTATCGGGTTCTTTGCGACCATGACGGCGCCCGACGGCCGGTGGCTGGTTGGCCCGGCTGGACGAAATTTTTTTATGAGCGGTTTTTGCGGCGGCTACACGACGTTTTCCTCGCTTAGCCTGCAAACATTGAATCTGGCGCAGGATGATGAATGGCTCCAGGCGGGCGGCAACGCGGTTTTGAACGTGGTGTTGTGTCTGATGGCCGTCTGGCTGGGACACGTCCTGGCTGAAATCCTCAAACCGATGAAAGGAATCTAAATCATGCAGCCGCCTCATGACGCGACGTTATTGCGAATTTTCGTTGGCGAGAAAGATCGCTGGCGCCATAAGCCGCTTTACGAAGCGATTGTGCTTAAAGCGCGCGAAATGCATCTGGCCGGCGCCACGGTGTTGCGCGGACCAATGGGTTTCGGCAAATCGAGCCTGATGCACACGTCAAAAATTCTCCGGCTGTCGTTTGACCTGCCTTTGGTGATCGAAATTGTGGACACGGAGGAAAAAATCAGCGCCTTTCTGCCCGAGCTGGATGAAATGATGAAGGGCGGTTTGGCGACGCTGGAAAAAGTCCGCGTCATTGATTACCGCTCGAATCAGGAAAACGCCGCTGTCGCGCAACCGCCCGCGGTTGAATAGGCTCAAGGGCTGGTCGGCCAATCATTTTTTGTTTTCGGATTCGGAACTCATTTTTTGGAACCTCGATTTCCGGATAGCCGCCCGAAATGGGCGGCGAACTTTCCATTGGAAATCGGGCGGTTTGCCTGATACTTTCGCGCGCCATGCCCGACGCCAGCGATGCGCAGCCTTCGTCCTCGAAGGCCACTGCCTTTTTCCGCCGCGTCACCACCTCACTGGTCCTCTGGACGGTCGTGATCGGGGTCCTGTTTTTTGAGAACCCGACCGTTTCGCGCGGCGCGTTCATCTTCCTTATCCTCTTTCTCGCCCTCGCCGGCCTCATCGAATTTTATGAGCTGGCCGAAATGCGCGGGCTGGCTTGTTTCAAATGGAGCGGCCTTTTGGGCGCCGTTTTGCTGACCGTGGGCACCTACCTGAATTTGACCGGGCGGCTTGGGCTTTCCGATTCCCCCGCCCGTGTGAATGATTTCGAAACGGGTTTCATCATCCTCTTTGTCCTGGGGCTGTGCGTGCGCATGTTCGTTTCCAAAAGCAATCATCGCATGAGCGCCATTGCCATCACTCTCTTCGGCCTCATGTACGTGCCGTGGCTCCTGAATTTTTTTCAGAAAATCTATTTTTTTCCGCGCGTGGACGGGAAATATTTCCTCCTTTATTTCGTCCTTCTAACCAAATTCAGCGACATGGGCGCCTACGCCATCGGCTCGGTCATTGGCCGGCACAAGATGGTTCCGCGCATCAGTCCGCACAAGACGTGGGAAGGATTCGCCGGTTCCATTCTCGTGGCAACGGGCGCGAGCCTTGCGTTCGTCCGACTCTTCGGCGCCCATATGGATGGCATGAATGCCTTTCACGCAGTCATTCTGGGGGTTGTGTTGGGAGGAACCGCCGTGGTGGGAGACTTGGTGGAGTCGCTGTTCAAACGCGAGGCCGGCGCCAAGGATTCGGGCGGGTTGTTCCCGGGCATCGGGGGCATTCTCGACTTGCTGGACAGCTTGTTGTTTAATGCTCCCATCATGTATCTCTATTTGCGCCACGTCCTGACCGATTGATCCCCGACCGGAATCGCCCATGAAAAACGTCGTTCTTTTAGGCAGCACCGGTTCCATCGGCGCCAGCACGGTGAAAGTGGCGGAAGATCTGCCCGATCGCGTTCGTTTACTCGCCCTGGGGGCCGGCAATAATTGTGAACTGCTGCTGGAGCAGGCGCGCCGGCATCAGCCGTCGGCCGTATCGGTCTCCGACCGGGAAAAGGCCGCGGAACTGCGAAAAACGTTGGGCGGTTCCATTCGTGTCCTTTCGGGTGAGGAAGGCCTGATCGAACTGGCAACGTTGCCCGGCGCCGACATTGTGTTGATCGCCATCGTCGGCACGGCCGGCTTGAAACCCGCCTTGGCGGCCATTCGGGCCGGCAAGGATATCGCGATCGCTTCCAAGGAAATTCTCGTGATGGCCGGTGAAATTGTCATGGCCGAGGCCCGCAAATACGGCGTGCGCGTGCTGGCAGTGGACAGCGAACATTCGGCCATTTTTCAATGCCTGGATGGCAAACCGTCTTCGGCCGTCCGCAAACTCTGGCTCACGGCCAGCGGCGGCCCGTTTCGTGACAAGACGGTCTGGCCTCGGGAACGATTTTCGGAAATTACGCTTGAGCATGCTCTCAGACATCCGTCGTGGGTCATGGGACGAAAAATCACGATTGATTCAGCCACTTTATTCAACAAGGGATTGGAAATGATCGAAGCACGCTGGTTGTTTGATATTGAAATCGCCCGGGTGGGCGTGCTGGTTCATCCCCAAAGTGTGGTCCATTCCATGGTTGAATTTGTGGATGGCTCGATCCTGGCGCAATTGTCCGCGCCCGATATGTGCCTGCCCATTCAGTACGCCCTGACGTGCCCGGATCGGGCGGCCAATGATCGTGTGCGCACGGATTTTGCGAAATTAGGCCAACTGACCTTTGAGGAGCCGGACGCGGAACGTTTTCCGGCCATTGACCTTGCCCGCCGCGCGGGCCAAATCGGCGGCACCCTTCCGGCAGTCTTGAACGCGGCAAACGAAATTGCGGTCGAACGGTTCGTGAACAGAAGGATTACGTTTCCGCAAATTACCGAAACGGTTCGCCGCACCATGGATGCCCACGCCGTCATCCAGCGGCCAGGGCTGGAACAGATTTTGAAGGCCGACGCATGGGCGCGACGCGAAGCTGCAAAATGTTGAATATTCGAAAGACCGGCATCCTGTCCCATACGCCGGCATTTTCAAAAATTGTGAAATAAGGATGTTCTGATATAATCTTTCGTTCCTTTGCCGGACGCATTGCGATGACTGCTTTTCATTATTTTTTGGTTGCGCTCGAAGTTGTGCTGGTGTTCAACCTGCTGATTGGGGTGCATGAATTGGGCCATTTTCTGGCTGCGAAATGGCGCGGCCTCAAAATTGACCGGTTCGCGATCTGGTTCGGCAAACCTGTCTGGAAAGCCCGAATCGGCGGCATCGAATACGCCTTGGGCTGGATACCTGCCGGCGGCTACGTGGCCCTCCCGCAAATGGCCTCGATGGAAGCCATCGAAGGCAAAAGCGGGGCGAAGGCCGAAGCGCTTCCACCGGTTTCCGCCCTGGATAAAATCATCGTTGCCTTCGCAGGACCGTTGTTCAGCTTCGGGCTGGCGGTTTGCTTCGCCTTTATTGTCTGGGGCGTTGGCAAACCGGGCGACGCCTCAAACCGTTCCACTGAAATCGGTTGGGTGTTTCCCGGCGGGCCGGCGTGGAAGGCCGGCTTGCGGCCCGGCGACGTGATCCGGAAAGTCAACGGCCATCCGGTGAGCTATTTCGAACCGCCGCCGCTGGACAGCGTCAAATGGCGCATCATTACCAGTGAAGGAACGAACATTCCCATCCAATACACCAGTGTGCGCGATGGACGGCTCCATACGGCCTACCCGATTGCCTATCATGCTCCGACCAAACCGTGGGAACGCAAAGCGCTGCGCCAAATCCTGGTGGCCCCCGCCGCCAAGGCCATTGTTGGCGACGTCGCCAGCAACAGCCCGGCCGCGCTGGCCGGATTGACCAACGGCGACCGGATCATCGCGCTGGACGGAGAAAAAATTTACAGTCCGCTCGCCGTCGGCGCGGCGGAGGAATCCATGAGCAACGGCCCCGTCCGGCCCATTGCGCTGACCGTGGTCCGCGACCACAGGGAATTCGTGCGCTCCATCACACCGGAAAGACCGGTTGAACCGGCGGGCAACCCTCCTTCCATGGGCATCCGGGACTGGATGGGTGACACGAACATGCTCCTTTCGCATCCCACGCCGCAGGAACAAATCTGGACCAGCCTCCATCAAATTACGGCAACCCTGCGGGCGATTACCGCCCCCAAAAGCGACATCGGCGTTCAGCAGCTTGGAGGCGCGGTCATGATCGCCCGTGTGTATTATTATTTGCTCCAAAGCGATTATGCCTGGCGCCAGGTGCTTTGGTTCAGTGTCGTGCTGAACGTCAACCTGGCCTTGATCAACATGCTTCCCCTGCCGGTGCTCGATGGCGGTCATATCCTGTTGTCGCTCATTGAGGCCGTCCGCCGCCGGCCCATGAGCGCAAAGCTCCTTAACACGATCCAAACCGGCTTTGCCATGCTGATCATCGGTTTCATGCTCTACATCGCCTTCTTCGACACTGGCGACTGGCTGCGGAGCGCCAGCGCCAATCGCGAACAGCCCCTGGTTTTCGCCCCGCCGCGAAGCTGACCGCCAAATCAAGCTTGAAACTTTCAACTTAACGCTGGAAACTGTGAGGGTGCGCTATTGCGAATCTCCGTTTTTTTATCAGCGCCGGAAATCGCGTGAAATTGTAATCGGCGACCCCGGCAACGGCGGCGTGGTGATTGGGGGCGATCATCCCGTGGTTTTGCAGTCCATGCTGACGTGTGACACCATGGACACCGCCGAATGCGTGCGGCAAACGCTCGAACTGGTTGCCGCAGGCTGCCAGATTGTCCGCATCACGGCCCCCACTGTAAAGGACGCCGCAAACCTGAAAAATATCGTCGCCGAATTGCATCGCCGCGGCTGCCACGTCCCCATCGTGGCCGACATTCACTTCAAACCGGAGGCGGCCATGGAAGCCGTCAAATGGGTGGAAGTGGTGCGCGTGAATCCAGGCAATTATGCTGACAAGAAGAAGTTTGCGGTAAAGGAGTACACGGACGCCGAATACGCCGCGGAATTGGGCCGAATTGAGGCGGCCTTTACGCCGCTCGTTTTGGAGGCGGCGGCCTTGAAGCGCGCCCTGCGCATCGGCACCAATCACGGCTCCTTGAGCGACCGCATCATGAACCGCTACGGGGACACGCCGCTGGGCATGGTGGAAAGCGCCCTGGAATTTGCGCGCATCTGTCGCAAGCACAATTTCCACAACTTCAAATTTTCGATGAAATCATCCAACCCGAAGGTGATGATCGAATGTTATCGCCTCCTGGTGGCCCGCCTGGAACAGGAAGGGCCGGATTGGAATTATCCCATTCACCTGGGCGTGACCGAGGCGGGCGAAGGCGAGGATGGCCGCATCAAAAGCGCCATTGGCATTGGGTCCCTTCTGTGCGACGGCCTGGGCGACACCATCCGCGTTTCCCTGACCGAGGACTCGCCGCGGGAGATTGAGGTATGCCGCGATTTGCTGGCCCAGATACCGGCACTCACCGTTCGAGACACGGATGGCGCTTTTGATGACGCGAAATGGCCGTTTGATCCCTTTGAATTTGAACGGCGCAAAACGCCGGAAATCCATTTGACCGAAGACATCCGGTGCGGCGGCGAACAATTGATTCGTGTCGTGGTGACGTGCGCGACGTGGGACAAAGTCGCCCCGAAAATCCGGCCCGGAGACGACGTAAGGCCGGAAGCCGTCTATGAAGACCTCAATATCGCGGAAGTGGACCCGCGGGAGGATTTTTCAGTCAATTGCGATACGCAGTTGGTCACCGTGAGGGATGGCGTCCCTCTGCCTGCCATTGCCGCCTTTCGGTTGCTGGCCGCCCAACTGAAACGGATCGGTCGCAGCAATCCGATCCTCCTGAAGGATTGCCTTGTCCTCGACCCAACGCCATTGGAGCCCAAAATCGCCCTGCTGTGCGCGGCGGTGGTTATCGGTTCGCTGCTGGCTGATGGCATTGGGGATGCGATTTTGGCGCGGAGCGAACCCGGAGCGGGGCAGGGTCTGCGGCTGGCTTACAACATTTTGCAGGCCGCCGGTTGCCGCTCCTTCAAAACCGATTATGTCGCCTGCCCAAGCTGCGGGCGGACGCTCTTCAATTTGCAGACCGTCACCGCGCGAATCAAGGCGCGGACGGAACATCTCAAGGGCGTGAAAATTGCCATCATGGGCTGCATCGTAAACGGGCCGGGTGAAATGGCGGACGCCGACTTCGGCTACGTGGGCGGCGCGCCGGGGAAGATCAACCTTTACGTGGGCAAGACGCCCATCAAGTTCAACATCCCCGAAGCCGAAGCGGTGGATCGCCTGGTGGATTTGATCCGCGAACACGGCAAATGGGTGGAACCGGCGGCGGCGGACAAGCCGTCACTCGCGCCGGCCTGACCGGTGATTTTCCAGCAAATAAGCGCGAAAGGCCTCATAATCCGGTTTCATGCGGTCATAATCTTCCGGAAGCTCAATCATCGCGGCCATAGCCGGCGGCACGTCCGGCGACCATCCGAAGCACTTTTCAATTTCCTCGGGAAATTTGGCCGGATTGGCCGTTTCCAGAATGACAGCCGGCAGCCCGTCGAGCGTCTCCGTTTCCAACCAGTCTTCAAAGCCGCGCCACGCGACCGCCCCGTGCGGTTCCAGGAGCAGACGATGCGTGTTCCAGACGCGGATGAATGTCTCCCGGGTCCGCTCATCGGAAACAGAACTGGAAAACACGTCGCGCCGCAACGCCGCCAGATCGGGCATCCGATGAATCACGCCGGTTTCATCCATCCAGCCGCCGTAAAGGGCCATCAGGCGGGCCAGATTGCTCGGGTGGCCGACGTTCATCGCGTTGGACAGGGAATTGCGCGAGGGCACGATTTTTTTATAGGCGCCGGTTTGAAGAAAACGGGGAAAGGCATCATTGTCGTTGACGGGTGCGATGATTTTTTTCACCGGCAAACCCATTCGGGCGGCCACGATGGCGCCCATCATGTCGCCAAAATTTCCGCTGGGCGCCGAAAAGACAATTGGCTCGCCGGCTTGCGCCACGCGCGAGGCGGCATGGAAATAATAAACGCTTTGGGGCAGCAGCCGTCCGATGTTGATGGAATTGGCCGAGGAAAGCGGAATTGAGCGGAGGGCGTCGTCGGCGAAGGCCCGTTTGACCATGGCCTGGCAATCGTCGAATTTGCCGTCAATGGCCACGGTGCGCACGTTGCCGCGCAATGTGGTCATCAATTTGCGCTGGCTGGCCGCCACTTCCGCAAACGGGAAAAGCACAATCACGCGAATGCCCGGCACGTTATGAAAGGCGTGCGCCACCGCCGCGCCGGTGTCTCCGCTGGTGGCGGTCAGGATGGTCAGTTGCCGTCCGTCCTGCCCGATGAATCTGCCCATGAGTCGCGCCATGAGCAGCGCGGCAAAATCCTTGAACGACGCCGTCGGCCCCTGGTCCAGCCGCATCAAGTGAACACGATCATGGACTTTTTCCAGCGGCACGGCAAAGGTATAGGCCTCGCGGCAGATGGCCGCGAGTTCGTCGTCCGGCACGACGTCCGCCGTGAATTTTGACAGCACGCGAAACGCGAGTTCCGAATACGGCAGGCCCGGAAATTCGGCGATTTCGGCGGGCGTGAGCGCGGGGAATTTTTCCGGCAGGTACAGTCCGCGGTCGGGCGCCTGTCCCTGGAGAAAGGCCTCGCGCAGGGTCACGGGCGGCGACTGGCCGTTTGTGCTGTAAAAAAGAAGCGCAGCCATTCCCGGAATCACTCAAAATTTTCGACGCGAATCATCATCGGCCTGCCCTTGACGACCGGCAGGCGGCTGATTTTTTTCAGCGCCGCCATGACGGCGCCGTTGGCGGCGTAATGAAGCATGAAAATCAGCGGCACGCTTCGGCCCTCGTGGCCTTCGGGTTGAATGACCGATGAAATGCCGATGTTCAACCCGCCAAAGATCGCCGCTATTTTCGCCAGTGTTCCGGGACGGTCCACGACGTTGAGCCGGACGAAATAGGCCGAAACAATTTGTTCCATCGGCAGCACGGCCCCGGCGCATTCGTGCGGAACGAAAGGCGGCACGCGATGTTTATTGCCAAATTTCAGGTCGAGGGCGGCATCGGCCAAATCGCTCAAGACCGCGCTGGCCGTGGGCGATTTGCCCGCCCCGCGCCCGTAGAAGAGCGAGTCGCCCACAATGTCACCGCGCACAAACACGGCGTTGAAGGCGTCATTGACACTGGCCAAAACATGCGAACTGGGTATCGCCGTGGGGTAAACCGAAACCTGAATCCCCCGCGGACAGTCTGAACCGCGCGCGCGGGGCGACTGTTTCGTTGCCGGTCCGGCGGTTTTTTTCACGATGGCCAACAGTTTTATCGTGTAGCCGAGTTTCTCCGCAAACTGGATGTCCAGCGCGGTGATGTCCCGGATACCTTCCATATAAATGCTTTTCGGATTCACCCAGAAGCCATGCGCCAACGAGGCGAGGATGCCGATTTTGTGCGCCGCATCGTGGCCGTCAATATCCAGGTCCGGCGGGGTTTCGGCGTAGCCAAGCCGCTGGGCGTCCGCCAATACATCGGCGAACGCGGCGCGCTCGAGCTTCATGCGGGTGAGGATGTAGTTGCAGGTGCCGTTGACGATACCGTAAAGGGCAACGATGCGATTGCCAACAAAGCCTTCCCGAAGTGATTTGATGATGGGAATGCCGCCGCAAACGCTGGCTTCGTAGTAAAAATTTGCGCCGTGACGGCTGGCGGCGGCGAATAATTCTTCTCCATGCGCGGAAATCAGGGCCTTGTTGGCTGTCACGACGCTTTTGCCGCGCTTGAGGGCGGCCAGGACGATGTCGCGGGCGACGGTGGCGCCGCCGACCAACTCGGCCACGATATGAATATCGGGGTCGTCCACGACGGATCGCCAATCCTCCACCAACAACGTTCGGGAAATTTTTGAGGCGCAGGCGGCTAATGAACGCACGGCGATCTTTTTTACGGCGACGCGAATGCCGATGCGCGAGGACAGCAGGCCGCCATTGAGCTGAAGGGCGTTAAACACGCCGCTGCCCACCGTTCCCAGTCCGATAATGCCCGCGTTGACCTGTTGCATGAAGCAGGCAGTTTGCGGCCAAAGGCGGAAACGGACAATTCAATTTTGCGCGCAAATGAACACGAAAATGTTATTCAATGGGCGTGGAGGAGGAGTTTACGCTTGCCGGGCCGGTCGGCGCCGTGGCAGCTTCCGGGCATGGAGATCAAATTGAGTGGAAAGCGCGCGCTGGTTACCGGCGCCAATTCGGGCATCGGCGAAGCCATTGCGCTGGCCCTCGGCCAGGCGGGCGCAAAAGTCGTGGTCAATTATCTGGCCAATCCCGCGGATGCCAACGCCGTGGTTCAACGCATCAAGGCTGCCGGCTCGGATGCCCTGGCCATTGAAGGCGATATTTCCAAGGCGGACACCGTGGCGGCCATGTTCACGCAAATGGACCAGGCGTGGGGCGGCGTTGACATTCTCGTCAACAACGCCGGCGTGGATGGTTCGCGCGCGGAGGGTTGGGCGGCGGACCCGGCGGCGTGGAAACGAGTCATTGAAATCAATCTCTTCGGCGCCTTCAATTGTTCGCGCGAAGCCTTGAAACGCATGGTTGCGCAAAAGGGCGGAGTGGTGCTCAACATCAGTTCGGTTCATGAAATCATTGCCTGGTCCGGCTACAGCGCCTATACGGCGAGCAAGGCGGCCATCGGAATGATGGCCAAAACGTTCGCCCAGGAAGCCGCCCCTTACAATGTGCGCGTGCTTTCCCTGGCGCCCGGCGCCATCAAGACGGCCATCAATCGCTCCGTCTGGAGTGACCCGCGGGGTCTCAGGGATTTGATCGAAAAGATTCCGATGAATCGGATGGGGGAAGCCGATGAAATCGGGCGCATGGCGGTGGTTCTGGCTTCAGACGTTGCGTCCTATGTGACGGGCCGCACCATCTACGTGGACGGCGGCATGACGGATTACCCTGACTTTGCGCACGGAGGGTGAGTCGGCCCTTTGGCGGCTTCCGCGTCCAACCTCACAGCGTTCGGCGAAACAAGAATGTCGCGGCTGTCATCGCCAGCGCGGTGAAAAGCGTCAGAAAGGCCAGGTCGCCGGCAACGGCGGCCAAGGAGGTGTTTTTGAGCACCAATTGCTTGAATCCATGCACCGCATAGGTGAATGGGTCCACTATGGAAATCGCTTTCATCCAGGCGGGAAACGACTGTGTGGGATAAACGGCGCCGCTCGGAAAATACAACACCGTGTTGAGCATTCCGAAGATGGCGCGCGGCACCAGCGGATCGCTCACCCGCACCATGATCAAAAACATCATGCTGATGAGGGCCAGCGCGGTGGCGACGACCAGGAGCGACATCCGCGCCAGGCGCAATGGATTCAACGGGTCCGGAATCCCGGCAATCACGGACCCCGCGGTGATAAGCACCGCGCCCGCGATGATGGCCTTGATGGCGCCGGCAAAGGTGAAGCCCAGAATCAATTCCAGCTTGCGAATGGGCGTGACCAGATAGCCCTCATGCAGGCCGCGCGCCTTGTCGTCAATAAAAATAATCCCCCCGCCAATCATTGCCGAAACAAAGATCGCCAGCACAATCACGCCGGGCAGGAGAAATTGAATGTAGGGGACATACGGATAAATTTCGACGATGTCGAGCCGGGCGGCCGCCGTCATGCGCGGCGCCACAGCCGGGGCATTATAGGCCGACAAAAGCCCGTCCAGGGCGCCCTTGAGCGCCGACGAAGCGAATTGATCCGAGTTGTCTTCCATCAGGGCAATGCGCGGATTTGCCCCCGCGAGAAGCTTGCGTGAAAACCGCGGCGGAATTTCCACCAGGCCGCCGATCTTTCCGTTGCGCAGATCGCGCAGGGCGGCGTCGCGGTCATCGTAATAAACCGGCGTAAACGTTCGCGCATTGGCGGCAATCGCCTGAAACATTTCCTCAAGTTTGACCGCTGGAACGCCATGGTCCTGGTCCACCACGCCGAGTTGCAGGTTTTTGATTTTCCCGCCAAAGGCGTAGCCCAGCACCACCAATTGCACGAGCGGCATGAGCACCGATATGAAGATCAACACGGGACTGCGCCGGAAGCGGCGCAGATCACGCTCAATCATCGCCCATACGCGGTTCATATCATCTCAACGATGTGGAACGCCCGATCTCATCCGCGTCTTAAGAGAAAGGGACTGTCGGCGGCGGTGGGCGTCTGCAATGCGTCCCGCAATTGATGGCCCGTGTAGTGAACAAAGACATCATCCAGAGTCGTGCTTTGTACTGAAAGCGAAGCCACCGTTACATTTGCCTGCCGCGCCGTTTCCAGCAGCGCAACCGTCGTGCGCGGGCCGTTTTGCGTGGAGAGCCGGCAAATGTTCTCCTCCCTCCGGACCTCCGCCACGTCCGGCAGCGCCTTCAAAATCTCCGTCCAATGGGGCGGCGCGCCCACAAACGCCGCCTCCAAAACGTTTTTGCCGGGGACCGATGCCTTCAATTTCAGCGGCGAATCCAAGGCGGCCAGCTTGCCATGATCCACGATGGCGATCCGGTCGCATAGTTTGTCCGCCTCATCCATGTAATGGGTGGTGACCAGGATGGTCAGGTCGCGTTCGCGCTTCAGGCGCGCAAGCATTTCCCACACGGCCACGCGCGATACCGGGTCGAGGCCGGTTGTGGGTTCGTCCAGAAAGAAGATTTTGGGTTCATGGACCAATCCGCGGGCGATTTCAAGGCGCCGCCGCATTCCGCCCGAAAACATCTTTACAGGCTTGTCGGCCCATTGGATCAAATCCACCTCCTGAAGCAGGCGCGGAATGGTCTGCATACGCCTTTCGCGCGGAATTCCATACAGTTTTGCGAAGATCGTCAGATTTTCCAGGGCGCTCAGCTCCAGATCGCTGGTCATAGCCTGGGGAATCACGCCGATGGACTGGCGAACGCCGTTCGGGTCGCGCGAAACGTCGTGGCCGTTCACCCGCGCCGTCCCTGAAGTGGGCGGCAGCAGTGTCGTCAACATGCGGATGAGCGTGGACTTCCCCGCCCCGTTCGGTCCAAGCAATCCGAAAATTTCGCCGTGTTGAACGGAAAAATTCAGCGCGTCCACGGCCGTAAAATCGCCGAATCGCTTGGTTAAATTGTCAACTTCCACGTCAAACATGTTTTTTTCCAGAGCATTCGGCTCTTGGGAATTTCCCGTCACGGCGGGAACGGCAGCGTCACGTAGGCCGTCATTCCGACGGCAAGGCTGCGATCGCGGTTATTGCAGCGGAGACGGATTTCAAAAGTCTTGATGTCCCGTTTGGTGCGGCTGACGTCGCGCTGGGTTGCATAACCGGCGTCCACGCCGCGGTAAAAAATCGTTCCTTCGCGCACGGCTCCGGATGGCAGGGCGATCCGAAGCGTTTCGCCCGGACGGAGTTTGTCAATATAGGTTTCCGGAACGTCCGCCCGCACCCAAAGATCATTTGGATTGATGAGGGTGACAATCGCCTGGCCCGGAACCACCTCTTCCCCGGCCAGTGTCACCCGCGTGTCCACGATGCCGTTGGTCGGAGACACGATTTTTGTGTATCCCAGCAGGACTTGGGCCTTGTCTTCCTGCGCCGCCGCCGCCCGAACCTCCTGTTTCAGCGACGCCAGCCGGGCCTGGCCCGCTTCGTATACCGTCCGCGCCGCGTCATAACCCTGCGCCGATTCCGAATGGGCGGCGAACAGATTTGTGGCCCGTTCAAAGGCAAGGCGGTCGTTTTCAAGATCGGCCCGGGCGGCGGCAACGGACGCCTCGGCCTGGCGTACGGTGGCTTCATAAAACGCCGCATCCGCCCGTTCCGTGTCGGATTGAAGCAACGCCAGCAATTGGCCATTGGTGACGGTGTCTCCAACCTGCGCCATGAGGCGCTGCACGCGCCCTTGAATTTGGGAACCGACAATGACCTCGTCCGTGGTCACAACGCCCGTCAAAACAAGCCGGGGCGGCGGACGCGTGACGGCATAAAACGTTCCGGCCGCGACTACGGCCAAAATCAGAACGATCCAGGGAAATTTCCGTCGCGGCTTCATCCTCGGCGAAACGTTGCAAGAAAGACGTTGACGTGTCAAACAATTGTTTTAATCATTCATTTGAAGATGAAAACGCCGGTTGATCCCGCGGTCAAGGGCTGTGATGAAACGCGCCGCCAGTTGTTGGAGGCGGCCGGCGCGGTGTTCGCCCAAACGGGGTTCCGGCGCGCGACCGTTCGTGAAATCTGCCGGCGCGCCGGCGCCAACGTGGCGGCCGTCAATTATCATTTTGGAGGCAAGAAGACGCTCTACAGCCAGGTGCTGGTCCACGCGCATCGCAAAGCCCTGCAAAAATATCCGCTCCTTCCGGGCTTGGGCGGGGAGGCGCCGCCCGAACAAAAACTCCGGGCGTTCATCCATTCGCTGTTGTTGCGGATTTTTGACACGGGGCCGGGGGCGTGGCAGGGGAAATTGATGTCCCGGGAGATGATCGAACCGACAACGGCGCTCGGCCCCCTGGTGGAGGAGCGCCTGCGGCCCATGGCGAACCAACTCCTGGAAATCGTTGCGGCAATTCTCGGCCGTCCCGCCGGCGATGAACGCGTGCGACTGTGCGGATTGAGCGTCATCAGCCAGTGCGTTTTTTATCATCATTGCCGTCCGATTGTATCCCGGCTTTTTCCCAACACGCTGCCGGCAAACGCGGCCTCGGTGGGGCGGCTGGCCGCGCACATTACGGATTTTTCATTGGCAGCAATGGCCCATTTGTCCCGTTCGAAATCTTCGAAACCACGGAAATAATGAAACTGAAAATAATAGCGCCAATTGCGGCGGCGTGTCTGGCCGCCGTTCCCGGCGCCGTCGCACAGGCTGACAATACCAATTTTATCTCGCGGCCCCTGTCGCTGCTGGACTGCCTCAATATCGCGCTACGGCATAACGCGTCCATTTTGGAGGCTCAGCGCGATTTAAAAGCGTCCCAGGGAATCGTGATTCAGACGCGCGCGGTTGCGCTGCCGCAACTGAGCGTGAACGGCCAATACAAGGACACGGAGCGGACCGCCATTGAAAGCTTCGGCCCGCCCGCTTCGTCAGGCGGGCCGGCCTTCAGTATTTCGCCTCCGGTCCAAAATTGGAACGGCGACGTTCAACTCGTTCAGGCGATTTACAGCGGCGGAAGGCTCGCCGCCGCCTGGCAGGCGGCAGGCGTGACGCGAAAACAGGCGGCGGCGCAATACGATACGGCCGTGGCCGGCGCCCTGCTCGACACCCGGCTTGCCTATTACGACGTGCTGCTGGCCAACCAACAGATCACCGTGCAGGAAGCCTCTGTCACGTTGTTGCAAAAGGAATTGGAGGACCAGCAGAATCGTTATCAGGCCGGTACGGTGCCGCACTTCAACGTGCTCCGCGCCGAAGTGGCCCTGGCCAACGAACAGCCCGCGCTCATCCAGGCCCGAAACAACTTCCGCATCGCCAAAAACAATCTGGCCAATCTCCTCGGTTATAATCTGCCCCGCGATATTTGGGAGGATGTTCCGCTGAATTTGAGCGGATCACTGGATGATCGGCCCTGTCCGGTGAACCTCCCCGACGCCATCCGGCAGGCGCTCGCCCATCGTACTGAATTGACGGCGTTGCGCGAAACCGAACGGCTGCGGCAATTGAACGTGGTGAACGCGCGGTCGGGTTACAAGCCCGATGTATCGGTTTTTGCGGGGTACGGCTGGAAGAATTCGCAGTTTGTGGACCCCGGCGATCTGGCCTATACCCTCCACGGCTGGAACGCGGGAGCGCAGGTCAGTTGGGACATTTTTGACGGCTGGTTGACTCGTGGCAAGGTCGTTCAAGCGCAGGCGCTTTACAAAAAATCGCAAATCAGTCTGGCGGATGAAGCGCGGCAGATCGAACTGCAAGTGCGGACGGCCTATTCACAGTTTGTCGAAGCAGGGGAAGTCCTGGATTCCCAGAAAAAAGTCCAGGAAGAGGCGGAAGAAGCCCTGCGTGAAGCGGAAGCGCGCGCGACGGCCGGCACCGGCACGCAATTGGACGTGCTGGACGCGCAGACGTCCTTGACCCAGGCGCGCACCACACAAATTCAGGCATTGCACGATTATGACACCGCCCGCGCGAGGCTGGAACGCGCCATGGGCGAGGACATGATCCGCGCCGGTGCGAAATAGGTGGAGGAAGAAGGCGCATGGCGCCATAGGCTGCCTCCCTGCGGATTTCCAAGCGGACTTACGTCCGCTCCTGCCGTTTAAACCGCTGTCAAGGCGTCGGTTTTCGCCTCTTTTCAAAGGTGTTTCATTCCGTTATGCTTTGCCTTCTTGAATGGTCGCCGGCGGTGGATGCCGGTAACGTTAATCATGGCGCCATGTCGTTGATTGTTCAAAAATACGGCGGGACATCCGTGGGCAACACGGACCGCATCAAAAATGTCGCGCAACGGGTGAAGGAATATCATTCCCGCGGCGATCAGGTGGTGGTGGTGGTGTCGGCAATGAGCGGCGTAACCGACGGGTTGATTGCCCTGGCGCGGCAGATCGCCCCGCTTCCCAGTGAGCGGGAAATGGATATGTTGCTGGCCACGGGCGAGCAGCAAACCATCGCGCTGACGGCCATTGCGCTGCATACACTGGGCGTGCAGGCGGTTTCGATGACCGGCGCACAGGCGGGAATTGTGACGGATGGCGTCCATACGAAGGCGAAAATCAATAACATTACCCCCCGGGAAGTCCACAAAAAGCTCGACGGAGGAAACGTGGTGATCGTGGCGGGCTTTCAGGGAGAGACCAGCGAAGGGCAGATCACGACGCTGGGCCGCGGCGGATCGGATTTGACGGCGATTGCGCTGGCTGCGGCGCTCAAGGCCGACCTTTGCCAGATTTACACGGACGTGGACGGCGTTTATACGGCGGACCCGCGAATCGTTTCGGGGGCAAAAAAGCTGCCGGAGATTTCATACGACGAGATGCTGGAACTGGCGAGCCTGGGGGCAAAGGTGATGCAGAGCCGTTCGGTGGAATTCGCAAAAAAATTTGGAGTTGTGTTTGAAGTGCGTTCGAGCCTTAACGAGAATCCAGGAACGATTGTGAAAGAAGAAACCAAAAACATGGAAGGAGTGGTTGTGCGCGGCGTGGCGTTCGACAAGAACCAGGCGAAAGTGACGCTGGTGGGCGTGCCGGACCGGCCGGGCGTGGCGGCCAAAGTGTTTACAGCGCTGGGCGGGGCGGCGGTGAACGTGGATATGATTGTGCAAAACATCAGCCACGGGGCCGGCGAACGGCAGACGGACATTTCTTTTACAGTGGAAAAGGCGGACCTGCTGAAGGCAAAAAAGGTGATTGACGGCTTGAAACAGGAAGCCGGATTCAAGGAGTGCATCACTTCGGAGAAGATCGGGAAATTGTCCATCGTTGGCGTGGGGATGAAATCGCACAGCGGCGTGGCGGGAAAATTGTTTGAGACGCTCGCCGCGGAAGGCGTGAACATAGACATGATTTCGACGAGCGAGATCAAAATTTCGGTGGTGATGGACGTGGCCAGGGGCGAGGCGGCCATGAAAGCCGTTCATGCGGCGTTTATTGGCTGACGGACGTGGTAGTGTCACGACAATTGTGTAAAAGGTTTGAGAGGGTGTTGATCCCAGTAAATGTTCATACGGTCAAAGACGCTGAAAAGGATGCGTTCACAACTGTTGCGGGTGGTGAAGGCGCACATCGTCCGGATGCGGCGGCGCACTTCGAC
>JAGWNY010000062.1 GCA_028872915.1 Verrucomicrobiota bacterium | reverse complement strand
GCCGGTGCCCATCGCCAAGGACGAACCCCTCAAGCTCGAATTGCAGCATTTCATCGCCTGCATCCGCGAGAAGCAGGCGCCCATGGTCAGCGGCGAATCCGCCAAACGCGCCCTCGACCTCGCGCTCGAAATCACCCGCCTCATTCAAACCCGTCCACTCCACTCACAAGAAGGGTAAACGGCATGGGGTCACTTGCCGTTTTCGTCGAGGCGGGAGCGGACGACCTGGGCGAGTTTGAGGGGATTGAAGGGCTTGGCCAGGAAATTGGTTCCCTCGATCAAATCGCCGCCGGCGGCATTGGCGCTGTAACCGCTGGCATAAATGACCTTCAATCCGGGCTTCTCCTGGGCGAACTGCTGGGCGAGTTCGCGCCCGTTCATGCCGCCGGGCATGATCATATCCGTCAAAAGCAGCTTTATGCGGTCGTGATGCTGCCTCCACAGGTCGAGCGCGTGGGCGCCGTTGGGCGCTTCGAGGACGTGGTAGCCGGCGCGCGTGAGGATGGAGCGCACGAGGGCGCGCACGGCGGGTTCATCTTCAACCAGCAAGATGGTTTCATTGCCGCCGCGGACGGACGGCATGGTGGGAATGGGCGATTCGATGGCGTCTTCCTTTTCCGAACGCGGCAGATAAATGCGAAAGGTTGTCCCCCGCCCGGGTTCGCTGTGGACGTTGATCCAGCCGTGATGCTGCTCGACGACGCCGTAAACCGTGGCCAATCCCAGGCCGGTGCCCTTGCCAACGTCCTTCGTGGTGAAGAATGGCTCAAATATCCGCGGGAGCACGTCGGGAGGAATCCCGGAGCCGGTGTCGCTCACGCTCAAACAGACGAACACTCCGGCGCGGGCGGATGGCGACTGGGCGGCCGCTTCGGGGCTGATCTGCACGTTCGCGGTCTGTATGACGAGCCGGCCCCCGCGGGGCATCGCGTCGCGGGAATTGACGGCGAGATTGAGCAGAATCTGTTCAATCATGCCCAGGTCGGCGTGAACCATGGCCGGGCGGGGCGCGCAATGAATGAACATGGAAACGTCCTCGCCGAGGATGCGTTGCAACATGCGGGTCATGTTCGAGACGACTTCGTTCAGGTCAATGGTGGCCGCGTGCATGCGCTGCCGGCGGCTGAAGGCGAGCAACTGGCGGGTCAGGTTGGCGGCGCGCTCGCTCGCCAGGCGGATTTCGGCAATGGAATCGCCAAGCTGCGGCGTGATGGCGGGATTGAATTCCATGAGGGAGACGTGGCCGCGAATGATGGTCAGGATGTTGTTAAAATCATGGGCAATGCCGCCGGACAATTGTCCGAGCGCCTCCATTTTCTGGGCCTGAAGGAGGTGTTCCTCGAGCTTGATGTTTTCCGTGATGTCGCGCGAATTGATGATCACGTACCCGTCGGGAGCCTCGCCGGGCACGTTGCGAGCCATCGAGGAAATAACCCGCCAGCCGCCATCGCGATGTTTCATCCGGAACTGGGCGGCAACGGGCGCGGCCGCCTGAAGTATCCGGCGCAAGGTGTCGCGGAAGCGCGCCGAATCTTCCCGATGAATGAAGTCAAAAATCGAGCGGCCCGCCATGTCCGCCGCCGGAAATCCGAACACGCGTTCCGACGAGGGGCTTTGAAAACGGATGGTTCCGGACTCATTGATCACCGTGATCATGTCCGAGGCGTTCTCAATGAGGGAACGGAAGCGTTCCTCGTTGCGGCGCAATTCGTCCTCGGCGCGTTTGCGGGCCGTGACGTTGCGGACAATGGCGAAAATCTCGTCCTTGGGGAGCGGAACCAGGCGCGCCTCGTAAAGATTTTCGCCGGAGGGATGGGTGAGCGAATACTCGATGGCGAGCGGGGATTTGGTTTCGATCACGCGGCGCAGGGCCTCCCCGGCTTGCGCCCCCAGCGGCGCCGGCGCCAGCGTCTGGACGGCCTGGCCCACCCATGCCCGGCCGGGTTTGAGCGGTTCATCACTGGCGCCAGACTGGAAATCCAGAATCACGCCTTTGGCGTTCAATCGAAGCAGCAGATCGGGAATCGCCTGAAAAATTGCCCGCATTTGGGCGTTGGCCTGGTGCAGTTCCTCGGAACTGAGCACCAGCGAGCGTTCGATCAACTCGCGTTGAACGTCAAAGTCGTAATAAACGTCGCTGACATCCGACAGAAACTGGCGCCACAGGGCCGCGTCCGGTACGTCGCCGCCGAAGCGCCTTTTGAGCTGGCGGCGCAGGAGGCTGTGCATTTCATCCATGTTAAACTTCCGCGAAGGACGTGATCGTCATGGTTTCGTTGTGCAACTCGCAATGGCTTCCGGCCCGGGCCGGCGCCATTTCTCCGTAGGAATAAAATCCCGTCAGGGTCGCCATCGCTCCCAGGGCCTCCCGGGCCGCGTCTATCTCCTCATCCGTCCGTTGCTTCAACACGAACCGCCGTCCATTGCAACTCACCAACACCGACAATTGCGAGCCGGCCGGCCCGGGCGCCGTTCCAAGCCTTTCCAGGCTGTCCGCCGCCGCCTGCCGGCTGCCTTCGATCAAGTCTTCGATCTGCCCCAGCATGAAGCGCGCCCGGACGCCTTCGGGGACATCCCCGGCAAACGTGATGCTTTGCTCCTCTTCGTTTACCGCCAGCAGCGCCCGCAGCACCCGTTCGCCGTCGTGGCCGGCCCGCAGTTCCAGCGGAAACATCAGTCCGCTGGCGGGCAGGCCCCGCGCAAACCGTCCCAGGTATTGTTTGTAGAGCGCCAGCGCGGGGCGATGGTTCATTTCGTAAAGGACGTTCTGTTTGGACCGGGTGATCAACCATTCGGGGCCGAAGGGCTTCCAGCCGCCCAGGGCGGAAACGCCAACCCGCAGGCCCTCGCCATAAAAGCCCAAAGCCGCGGCAACGGATTCCTCCGGCTCGCCGTTGCACCACACGTGCGTTTTCTCGAGGCGATTGCCGTCGCCGGCGCAGCCGCCTGAAATCGTGATTCCTTCCGGCAAAACCGAATTGAGGCCCTTGACCAATTCGCTCGCGTTCAGTCGCAAACCTTCCGACAAAACGAAGACGTGCCGCAAACCCTCCGCCGGCAGTTGGCGCGCCAGCGCCTGCCCGGCCGCAAAACTGCCCGCCGCGCTCTCAATCCGCGCGCGCGCCGCCGCCACCCGCGTTCGCTGGAAGGCCACCGCCGTGAGGCCAATGGTGTCGTCCCGAATCCCGTTTCCCTGGATTTCGCCGGCGGTGCTGCAGCCGAACAAATGCGCGTTGGGATACGCCTTGCGCAGCGGCTCCAGGCCGCCCGATTTTTGAAGCAGCGTCGCGCCGCCAAAAAGAAACACGACTTGCGCCGCGGCGCCCAGGCGGGTGGACGAAGGCGCTGGTTGCCAGCTTTTTTCGGCAGACCACTGGCATTGCTCGGTTGTCAT
The DNA here is from genome assembly GCA_028872915.1 of Verrucomicrobiota bacterium. Classification (GTDB taxonomy): domain Bacteria; phylum Verrucomicrobiota; class Verrucomicrobiia; order Limisphaerales; family UBA11358; genus UBA11358. The sequence goes on along the minus strand of JAGWNY010000062.1, from coordinate 11,104 downwards.
CATGATTCTTAAAAAAATTCCGAATTACGCTTCTGAATGATACTCCAGACAAACGGGGTATTCTGCTAAACATAGCACATTTCGCGCGGCTGGCGAATGCTTCTGAAGATGCGCGCGCGACGCGGGCGCGGTGGGATGGCGGGGCAATCGAAATGGGTGTTCGGAATCGGGCGCGGGGTCGGGGACTCGTTGCCCGGTCCGCCGCGAAAAACGTCGCGGGGCTTATTTGGCGGCGGACGGTTCCGGCTGCGCGGCGGCCGCCGGCTTTTCCTCGCGTTCGCGCACCAGCGTCGCGCCCTTGCCGAGCCGCTTGCGCAGATACGTGAGCTTGGCGCGGCGGGCGATTCCGAGCCGTTCAACCTCGATTTTTTCCACCCGGGGCGAATGCAGCGGGAATATCCGTTCAACGCCTTCCCCATAGCTGATGCGCCGGACGGTAAACGTCTCGTTCAACCCGGCTCCGCGCTTGCCAATCACCACCCCGGAGAAAATCTGGATGCGTTCCTTGTCCCCCTCCACCACCTTGGTGTGGACCTTCACCGAGTCGCCGACGGCGAAACGGGCCTCGTTTTTCCGAAACTGTTCGGACTCGATTTTCTTTAACAATACCTGGTTCATAAATTCGCGGGGCCGACCCGGCCCAAAAAATCATTTCAACAAATCCGGGCGGTTCTTCGATGTCCGCAACGCCGCTTGTTCACGCCGCCATTTTTCTATGCGCGCGTGGTCCCCGGAGACCAGCACGGCGGGCACTTTCATCCCCTGAAACTCCGCCGGCCGCGTGTATTGCGGATATTCCAGCAGGCCCTCGCTGAACGATTCGTCCCGCGCGCTCTCGTCGTCGCCCAATACTCCCGGCAACAGGCGCGTGAGGGCGTCTATCACCACCATTGCCGGGAGGGCGCCGTTGGTCAGGACGTAATCGCCAATGGACAATTCATCGTCCGCGAGCGCCTCCCGAACCCGCTCGTCAAATCCCTCGTAATGGCCCGTGACCAGCAGCAAATCATTATCCGGCCGCGCCAGCTCGCGCGCCGCCGCCTGGCTGAACTTTCGTCCGGCGGGCGAGAGCAAAATCACCTTCGTGCGCTCGCGCCGCAGCGCCGCCGCGGCTTCAAAGATCGGTTCGGGCTTCATCAACATGCCCGGCCCGCCTCCAAACGGGCGGTCATCCACGGTTTTGTGCCGGTCATGCGTCCAGCGCCGCAAATCATGTATCCGCAGTTCCAGCAGCCCTCTCTCTTGCGCCCGCTTGATGATGCTCTCATCCAGCGGCCCCGCAAACATGCCCGGAAACAGCGTCAGCACGTCAATTTTCACGGCTCGGATCATCCCCGCGCGGAGGATGTGTTACCTGGCTTCAACAATTTCCAGCGAACACCGCGCGCCCTTCCTGGCGCTCCCCGCCAACAGCAGCGAGCGGATCGCGTTGATCGTGACGCCCTGGCGCCCGATGATCTTGCCAACGTCGGGCGGGTCCATCCGCAATTCATACACCGTCATTCCCGCCCGATCCACCGGCGTCACGGTCACCGACGCGGGATTTTGAACCAGGCCCTTGACCACGTATTCGATAAATCCCTGCATGGCATCAGGTTGCCGTGGCCCCTTCGGCCGCTTTGGCTTCCTTTGCGGCCTTTTTAATGAAACTCGCCACCGTCTGGCTCGGCTGCGCCCCTTTGCTCATCCAATAGCGCGCGCGCTCCAGTTTCAGCGTGAAATTCGAGTCTTTTTTCAGCGGTTGATACGTCCCGATTTCTTCGATGAACTTGCCGTCCCGCGGACTGCGTCCGTCCGCGACCACAATCCGAAAGGCCGGCAGGTTTTTTGTCCCCACCCGTTTCATGCGAATTTTTACTGCCATAAATTTTTCAAAAGGCGGGCACAATACCGTTTGCGGCGGCCAGTGTCAAGTTGAAGTGGGAGGAAATTTGGGGAAATTTCTTGTCGAATTGGCGCGGGATTGGCAAATGGGCCGCCTCGGTCTAAAGTGGCCCCATGTCCGACCCGCAACCGCCCGCCAAACCGCCCCGCTACAAGTGGCCGTGGGTCGTTCTGGCCGCCGTCATTCTGTTCGTGATTCTGGCGATCATCTGGATGGGGTTTGCGGTTCAAAAAGTCCGGCAGGAACGCGGTTTCAGCCCCGCGGCCCGCGCGCGATAGAGCGTTTTAAAAAATAATGTGGCCGTTCGGAGCGGGGATTTTTTGGACGGGAATGGGACAGGCCCCTGGCGCAAAAGAAGTGGCTCTCGTCTCCTGCCCCGTCAGAAGAACGTCTCTTGCGCTTCTTTTCGGCCCAATATGGCGGGTAAAATGGATTTTCCCCGCGCCTGTTTCGGAGTCCGCGCGAAACCAATCCGGGCCGCCGTCGGCAAAAAATCCGCCGCCGACCATTTCAACCCGCTCACCTGCCCGCCGGCAATCATTCCCGGCCAGGCCAGGATCATGGGCACCCGTCCGTCCCGCGCCGGCGATTTCCCGAAATAACCGCTGCCCTTCTCCGGCACGGTGTCGCTCGTGAAAAATATCAGGAGATTGTTCGTCATCCCCACCGCCGCCACCGCCTGACGCAGCCGGGCGATGTAACCGTCAAGCCGGAAAACCACCGCGGCCCGGTTCTTTTGCGCCCGCGTCCACGGCTCGTCCGAAAACGGCGCGTCGCTGGGCGGCGCGGTGCGATGGTCCCCCGGAATGGCGTAATTCAATTCCAGGAAAAACGGCTGGTAATGGTTGTAGCGGTCAGGCTGGTGCGCCAGGATGAAATTCGCCGTGGCCTGGCCAAAAAGATCGGGCACGTATTTCGCGCGGCTGCCCCCTTCATTGGCCAGGATCGTTTCGCGGCCGATGAACGTGTGGAATACATGGTTCGTCGCGTCATAAATGCTGTCCGGCGCGTATCGAAACCGGTAATCGGCGTATAAATCCTCGGCGTCTGGCTCCCCAAAATAACCGCCGAAATCCTCGAAGCCCTGTTTCCACGGCGCGCCGCTCGAGTTTTCATCGCCCAAATCCCATTGGCCGAACAGGCCCGTGAAATACCCGGCGTCCTTCAAAACTTGCGCGACCGTCCGGCTTTGCGCCCGGAACGCGCCGTTCCGCGCCGTCAAGCCCTCCTTGCCGCCCGTCATGAACGCCCCTTCCGCCTCCGCCGCCGTTGCTGCGCCCGTGAAATTCGTAAATCGGATGCCATCGGCCGCGAGCTTGTCCAGGTTCGGCGTCTGAAAATTCGTCTGGCCGTAGCAACTCAGGTCGTTGCAACCCAGCCCGTGCGCCAGGATTAAAATGATGCTGGCGCGGCGCGGAATGGCCCGCGGCGCCGGCGCGTTCGAAAAGGTGATGACCTGGGCGGCGGCCGATATGCCCATGAATACCGCGAGCGCCGCCATCAATCCACAACATGCCTTGATACAATGCCGTCTCATGCGAACTTCGATTCGTGTCAGAATCCGGCGTTCAAATCAATTCTTTATTTCGGCGGAATCGGAAAGGCGCCGCCCGGAACATGTTTTTGAGGCGCCCCGCCCGTTTCTCGCAAACCGGAACGCCGCGCGGGGGCGGGGGGCGCGGTATTGTATCAGTTTGAAATCGTAAATCCCACTTTCCGCTGGCAATTCCACTTGGCATGGTGCAAATTCTGCCCATGCCTGGCCGCGCAAGCAAAAAGAAGGTTTTGGACGAGCTTGAGGAATCAAACGCAGGGGCTTTTCGTGCTGTGGCACAAATCACGGGCCAGACGCCGACACAGCCAGCCAAAAACCCATTTGCTGTTGCTCTGGGCAAACTTGGTGCGAGCAAGGGCGGCAAAGCGCGGGCGCGGGCTCTTTCAAAAAAACGCCGGAAGGAAATTGCACGAGCGGCGGCAACTGCTAGATGGACTCGAAACCCGCCTGCGACTGATTAGGTCGTGTCGGTGGGTTCATGGCTTGGTTCTTGCAGAACCCGATGCCCAAATGATTTTCGATGACTTTGAAGGCTGGTGTATTCATCAGGAGATGCATGTAGCAATGATGCACAGTCAATATCAAATCTTGGAAATCGGCATCCTTACGCCCGAACGAATCTTGCTTGTCCTCTATCAGCTTCACGTTCAGCCCAATCTTCAGGCATTCGTCAAAATGGATGTGCCGGTCGTGGGTTTTGTTGCGCCCATAGTGCGCCAAGGCCCTAACGACTTTTGCCGCCTTTTCTCTGGCACCACGCTGACCCTTGAACATCACAGTGGCAAGCTGCTTTCTGACAAATGAGTTCGACAAATCAATGGCGTTCTGGCAGTGGCCTAGGAAAGCAGGGCGGTATTGACCGATAATGCTCTGCCACAGTGGAATTTTGCTCCTGTCAGCCTTTACCTCCCTACAAGCCCGCTTAAATTCTTCCAACACCCCATAGGCGGGCCATCCATTGACCTGCGGGTCAATGGGGCCAAGATTTGAGTGTTTTGCCATCCAGATTTCCTTGCACGAGCAGGCTATCATGGTCCCCGCGGACATTGCTATTTGCGGAACAATGGCACGGATATTCGACACTGAACCTCTATCGGCGCGAAACATTTTGTGCAGGTAATTTACAATGGATTGTGTTGAGGTGATTCCGCCCCCCGGTGTGTGGAGAATAATATCCAGCCCCTCATTGCGCTTCAGGGTGTGAATGGCCATCATGAAGCCATTCTTGTCCTCATCGTTTATCTCGGTTCCCCTGATGCCCGGTTTGGACATGAATCCAGAATAATACGCGATGACATTTCGCCCAGTGTTTCGATGCAGCTTCGCCAAATAACCGCGCTTAACCTGATTGATGCAGTTAATTGAACTGGCTCGCTGCTGGTGTTGCGCGGCCTTTGTAAGCTCTTCTGCCTGGACCTGTTGAATTTCCTGAAGAACCTGGCCCCAGTTTGGCATCAATTATTGGGCATTGTTATACGACAATGCCGTAGGTGGTTTCACTGGGCACCCATCTCAACGGGGACGGCTGGTCGAAGTAAAAAATATCATCGCTTTCAGGGACAGTGGGCGGCGGTGTGGGGACAAAAAATCTTCCATACTGCCTTTCAATCGCCACCCTTCTCGCCCTCGACGGCCCTCGACGTGGAGCGCCAGTGGTAGTTTTCCGATTGCGCATCCGCGCCAAGGTCGTTTTTCCCGGCTTCCGTGTCAACACGCTTTTTTGATTATTTTTCATAATTTTAGTTGACTGCTTGCCCGCGCACGCATAGACCGTTTCTGTGAATAAATTGAACACCGAAAAACGAGTCCGGATTCTTCGTTGTCTGGTTGACGGAAGCAGCATCCGCGCCACGGCCAGATTGGTTGCTGTTTCGATTAACAGCGGGGTAAAACCCGCGTTGGCGGCTCGAAAAAATTTCCAAAAGCAAACCGATACAATACCCGCGCGGCCGCGGGGTTGAATGCGGCGCCGGTTTGATTTAATTTGATCCCAATGCGTTTTGCCTTTTCAAAATATCACGCCTTGGGGAATGACTATATCGTCATCAATCCCAAAGACTGGCCGCACCCCCTCGCCGCCGACCATGTCAGGACCGTTTGCCACCGCAATTTCGGCGTCGGGTCGGACGGCATCCTGCTCGGCCCGCTGCCTTCCCGCAAAGCCTTGTGCGCGTTGCGCGTTTTTAATCCCGACGGGAGCGAGGCTGAAAAGAGCGGCAATGGATTGCGCATTTTTTCCCGTTATTTGTGGGACAAGAAGATCGTCCGCAACGCCGAATTCTCCGTGGAAACGGCCGGCGGCCTTGTCCGCGCCGTTGTTTTGGACAAAGGCAAAACGGTGCGCGTGGAAATGGGGCGCGTCAGTTTTTGGAGCGATGAAATCCCCGTCGCCGGTCCGCGGCGCGAAGTCATCAACGAGCCAATCCATTTGCGCGGCCTGCAATACCGTTTCTGCGCCGCCACCGTCGGAAACCCGCATTGCGTCCTTCTTCTCCCCAGGATCAGCCCCGACCTTGCCCGGCAACTTGGCCCGCAACTCGAAACCCACCCCCGCTTTCCCAACCGCGTCAACGTGCAATTGATGCGGGTGATTGACCGGCGCAACATCCAGATCGAAATCTGGGAGCGCGGCGCCGGTTATACGCTCGCCAGCGGCAGCAGCAGCAGCGCGGCGGCGGCGGTGGCCCATCGCCTCGGCCTGTGCGACCGGCACGTTACCGTGCGTATGCCCGGCGGTTGCATCACCATCGAGGTTGGAGAACTCTTTGACATCCGCATGACGGGCGCCGTGACCCGGGTCGCCGAGGGAACGATCGCCCGCGAAATGTTGGATTCAAAAAATTCGGCGGCGTCTCCTCTGCGCCCCAACTGACCCCTTTTCGGTTTGTCATCGGTCGAAAATGAGCGTTTTTCCGGCCATGATAAACCTCAGCCGCAGTCCGTCCGTCTTCCCGGCCGCCGTTTTGTTTCCGCCAAACGTAAATTGATAGTCCAGGCCGTCGCCGGTCCATTGGCCTGACTCGTTTTCCATCTGGACGGTCGGCATCCGCTTGGGAGCCGTCCTGATATTCGCCATGTTGTCCAGAAAAACTTCGCCCCGCGCGTCCGCCACCAGGCGGGTGTTGCCGTAAGCCCGCTCCCACAAGGCCTCCAGGCCCTGGAAAGCCGGCAGGGGCATGTTGGTTTGGGATTGCGTTTCCACCGCCAGCGAGGCCGGCACGTTCACGTGCCACCGTCCAAGAATGGGTTCGGAATCGTATTTCGGCGATTTTCCGGTCTTCAGGTAGGTCTGGAGGTCGTCGAGATTTGTCTCGACCATGGCCAGCACCATGCCGGCGACGCTTGGGGTGTCCAAAATCGCCTTCGCGCCGGGGGAATTGAGCAATTCTCCAAGCGGCGCATGACCCTGCCAGGCCTCCTGAAACGCCTCGTCCTTGCCCAGTTGCTTGAAATCGCTGCGTTCAGCCAGGCCCAGAAACGCCGGATAATCCGCCAGCCGCTCCTTCAAATCGTGGTTCTGATACAGCAAACCGGCCAGGTCCGCCAATTTGTAATATCGCGCGGGCATGGGGTCCACCGCGCGGGCCACGCTGGACATTCCCGTGGCATCCAGGTCGCGGCCCGCCCGGTTTAAGAGCCGGATGGCCGCCGCTTCCCGGTTTGAAGACGCCATTTGCACCGTCCAATAGCTGTAATTGTAAATCAGGACCGCCGCCAGGACCAGGTAAACCAGGCCATTGAGCGCCCCGACGCACAAACCGAGCCGGTGATTCAGGCGTTCGAACCAGCCCCACTGCAACTCCGTTGCGTGATGTTTATAATGCACGGTGATCCTCCGGTCCACAAACGACCCAATGGATTTGAAAATGACCAGGACGACGACGAACAACGCCAATGGCGGCACGATCCACGCGATGATTGGATTGCGAACGCCCATGTGCGGGAGCAGCGGGCGCGCGAGGCCGGCCAACGGGCCGGCCAGAAGCATGGCAAAAAAGATGCCCGCAAACGTGATCGCCGCCCGAACGGCGCCCATCTTGTGACCCAGCGCGACCGATCCTCCAACCAATATCAAAGCCAGAATCCAAATGGTCATGCCCACATTAAACGCCAACCTCCGAAAAAAGCACGCGGAAAATCTCCGGTATTCCCGGTTTTTCCCGTGCGTCCTCCGTGCCTCCGCAGTTAATACCGGCCTTTTCCGCCATCCTGTTCATCCTGTCAAAAAATCTGCCAAAAAACCCATTGCATTATTGCGTAAAATACGTATTATTACCATTGTGGAAGCAACACTGACCCAACTGCAAAGACAGGCCGGCCGCTTGGCCCAAGCCATTGCGCGGCGCGAATCCGTGCGCCTGACCCGCCACGGACGGCCCATCGCCGAGATTGAACCCGCCCATCGCGGCATGAGCGGCGCGGACTTTGCCCGCGCCTGGCGCAACCGCAAGCGAATGGACAGGGAAACCTGCGATGAAATGGTCAAGGCCCTTGATGGCCTCGACCGCGCCGGATGAAATATCTGATTGATACCTCCCTGCTCGTCCACGCCGAGCGCGAAAATTTTGCGCTCGATCTCTGGCTTGCGCCGGACGACGAAATCTTCATCTGCGGCGCCACGGTTGCTGAATTCATGGCCGGTCAGCCGTTGAACGATGAAGGCAAGCGGAAGCGTTGGCGCGAGTTTTGGGAATCGTTGGACCTTCCGGTTAAATCCCTTAACGCCCGGGTTTGCCGGCAGGCCGGAGCCTTGATTTTGCTGGCCAGGAGCCGCGGAAAAACCGTGCCGCTGGGCGATGGATTTCACGCCGCGGTGGCGGAGTTGGACGGTTTGCGCGTCCTCACCACGGACAAGCAACACTTTGCGGACATGGGCGTCGCCACGCTGAATCCGTTATCGGAGCCGCCGCGCCCGCCCGCCGCGTAAGGCGCTTTTCCACCGATTCCGGCTTCCTTCTCCGTGTCTCCGTGGTAATTTCCGTGGTTAATATTGAACTTTTCCGCCATTCAATTGAACTTTTGCGACAATTTTCGCTTTTTTTGAATAGCCATCGGCCTTCCCCGAACGTTTCCAACGGGCCATATTGGCGCAAATTGTTGAAAATAAGGGCCTTATACATGCTGTTTTGCCGGGATTTTGACCGAAACACACCCCAAAAAATGTTCAAATTTTTTTTAGAAAACTGTTGACACCCTCCTTGCCTTCTGTGATACTGGCATTACACACGGTAACAACAACGAAAACAGACACATGAGAACTAAAACAATTCTTGCGGCCATAGCCGCACTTTCAGCGGGCGTTTTTTACGCAAACGCACAGGTTTATTCGGCAAATGTGGTGGGGTATGCCACCTCAACTTACGTCGCAGGCTACAATATGTTTGAGACGCCGTTCAACATGGGTGTTTCAAATGGTGCAAATGAAATCTACGGTGCCAATCTGCAGGACGGCATGACATTCGTTACATGGAATGGTTCGGGATTCAATCAGGTGCTCTATTCACCAAGCCTGCAGGGAGCATTCGGCCAACCGACTCCATGGCTGGATCCAAACAGCTTTACCTCACTGCCGGTACCCACTCTTCCCCCCGGCGAAGGCTATTTCCTATACAGCCCGGCCGCAGGCACCAATGTTCCGAGCGGTGTTGTTGCGGTGAATGTCGGCGCAACGAATACGATGAATCTGGTCGCCGGATATTCCATGGTGGGTTCGGTGATTCCGGGAGAGGGCAGTGTCACGAATTCCATCTTCAATGTGCCAACGCAAGACGGCGAGACCTTCGTTACTTGGAATGGGTCCAGTTATGATCAGGTTCTTTATTCGCCGAGCTTGCAGGGTGCGTTCGGTGATCCAACTCCTTGGTTGGATCCAAACACCTTTGCTTCGGTGCCGGAGCCTTCCCTGACGGTCGGCGAAGGATTTTTCTTTTATCAGCCGAATCCAACGAATTGGGTGGAAACGTTGCCTAGCAATTAAGCTTTAACGACAACACCTTAAACGAGAACCGAGTAAAAACAACACACTAACAATCAACCATGAAAAAAATACTAACTACATTATCAATCGCCATCATGGCTTCCGGTGCTTTTGCGCAGGGAACGCTTTGGACGCTGAACGGTGCCGGCCTGCTAATCAGCACCAATGGTGCGTCAATTGGCCAAGGGACAGGCTCGACCTTCGGCCCGAATAGTGGCGGTGTAGGCAGCTACTACTTTGCGCTGCTTGAAGATAACAGCCCTACTGTTACGGGTGGGAATGTCACTGGATTATCGGCCAATCCCACCGACACATCGACTTGGCAGTTTAGTGGCCTGTACCTAACCAACCTGAACAACGCTGCTGGATTTGTTAGCGGAGGCACTGCGGTGCCCGACTCGATGTGGGCTCCTAACACGACCAACGCATTTTTTGTGGTCGGCTGGTCGGCCAACTTTGGAAACAGCTGGGGTGCCATTTACAGCGCCTTGACGAATTCAGTTGCCAGTGGCGGAAATTGGGCCCAAGAAGGATACTACGGTGTTTCAGCGGTTGGATTTGGTGAGCCGGGTGGTGGTAGCCCATCGCTGCCCACCCCCCATATCTGGGGAACCTCGGCGAGTGGCCAGTTTACACCTATTCCTGGTTTCACGCTGTATGCCGTCCCGGTCCCCGAACCCGGCTCATTCGTGTTGGCGGGTTTGAGTGGTCTGTCGCTCTTGTTGTTCCGTCGCCGGAAATAACCGGTTACAGCCCCGCGGCGCAGTGCGCCGTTTGTTAGTGTGTTCTCAATAAGCCCCGCTCTTGAAAAAGAGCGGGGTTTGGTTTTTCTCAGAGGACAGGATGGACAGGATGAAGAAGAGAGCCGGCGGGCCAAACCAGACGTCAGCCAGGGGACTGGCACGCGGACTTCAGAATACCGCCGATTCGATACAAGGCCCCTGCCAAAGGATTTTATCCTGTAAATCCTGTCATCCCGTCTTTGATCGCGGAGGGAGATTTTTGGACAGGATGGCTGAAGGCCAGTATTCACCACGGAGGCACGGAGGGCACAGAGGGCGGGAAGATTGTCAGATTGTCAGGTTATCAAATCAGCCGGTGTTCGGAATCGGGGGAAAAATTAGAGTCTCGTTACCTCGTCTCCTACAATTTCGGGTGCCGTAGGAGACGACGTAAGGAGTCTCTGAAATTGTCCCTGATCTCCGCGAGGACGATGAATTTGAGTCTCGTCACCTCGACTCCTACGGCGATTTCGAGTGCCGTAGGAGACGACGTAAGGAGTCTCTGAAATGGTCCATGATCTCCGAGACGACGATGAATTTGAGACTCGTCACCTCGACTCCTACGGCGATTTCGGGTGCCGTAGGAGACGACGTAAGGAGTCTCTGAAATGGTCCATGATCTCCGCGACGGCGATGAATTTGAGTCTCGTCACCTCGACTCCTACAGCGATTTCGGGTGCCGTAGGAGACGACGTAAGGAGTCTCTGAAATGGTCCATGATCTCCGAGACGACGATGGATTTGAGTCTCGTCACCTCGACTCCTACGGCAATTTCAGGTGCCGTAGGAGACGACGTAAGGAGTCTGTGAAATGGTCCATTATCCCGCGACGGCGATGAATTTGAGTCTCGTCACCTCGACTCCTACGGCAATTTCAGGTGCCGTAGGAGACGACGTAAGGAGTCT